>NZ_ATVS01000026.1 GCF_000420845.1 Butyrivibrio sp. AE3009
AATATTGACAACTTAATATAGAAGAAACTTTTTTAAACTTGATTTAAGACGGCATGAGCTGTTTTAAATAAATAACTTACTAATACCATATAAAAAGGGAGATGGAGGTAATTTGGTTATGAAGAAAAAGTTACTTGGTATGATCCTTTCCGCAACAATGGTAGCAGGAATGCTTACCGCTTGCGGCGAGACAGCAGCAACACCTGCAGCAGAGACACCTGCAGCAGAGACACCCGCAGCAGAGACACCTGCAGCAGAGACACCTGCAGCAGAGACACCTGCAGCAGAGACACCTGCAACTGAGGAAGCAGCAGCTCCTGCAGCTGATGAGGGTAAGGTTCTCAACATTTCAGCTTGGAACGAAGAGTTCAAGTCACGTCTGACAGATCACTATCCCGGATACGAGGTAGTTGATGGAACAACCGGTAAGATCGGTGACGTTACAGTTAATTGGCTTATTACTCCTAACGAGGAGAACGCTTATCAGAACAGACTTGATGAGCTCCTTCTTGCACAGGAATCAGCAGCAGCTGATGAGAAGGTTGACCTTTTCCTTGTAGAGGCTGACTACGCTGTTAAGTACACAGATACAGATTACACAATGCCTCTTGCAGATCTTGGCATCACAGCTGATGACCTCAAGGATCAGTATGCATATACTCAGGCAGTTGTAACAGATTCTAACGGAGTTCTTAAGGGATCTTCATGGCAGGGCTGCCCTGGTGTTATGATCTACAACAGAGCAATCGCTAAGGAAGTATTCGGAACTGACGAGCCTACTGAGATTCAGGCTAAGTTCTCTGATTGGGATAAGTTCTTTGAGTCAGCCGGTGAGCTTGACAAGGCTGGTTACGATGTTATCTCTTCAACAGCTGATACATTCCGTGTATACCAGAACAATGCTAAGCTTCCTTGGGTAGACGGAAACAAGATCCAGGTTGATGACAACCTCATTAAGTGGGTTGAGGATTCCAAGAAGCTTGCTGATGCCGGCTACTGCAACACATGGGGCCAGTGGGGTGAGGACTGGAACAAGGGATTCTATCCTGAAGGAAAGGTATTCGCTTACTTTGGACCTGCTTGGCTTATCGACTTCTGTATGGCAGCTGATGTAGAAGGTTCTGTTGCTCACGATGGCGGCTGGGCTGCTACAGAGGGACCTCAGGGCTTCTATTGGGGCGGTACATGGGTTTGCGCAGCAGCAGGCACAGACAACCCGACTCTTGTAGCTGACATCATCAGAAAGATGACATGCGATCCTGCAGTTATGAAGGACATCGTTCTTAAGGACAATGATTTCGTAAACAACAGACCTGTTATGGAAGAGCTTGCAAACGATACATCATACTCAAGTGCAGTTCTTGGTGGACAGAACGCTCTTAAGATGTTCTGCGCAGGCGCTGACAACATTGATATGGCTAACCTTACAGCTTATGACCAGGGTCTTCTTGGTGACTTCCAGACAGCTATGGGCGACTACATCAATGGCAACTATGCAACAATTGATGAGGCTATGGAGCAGTTCTACACACTCGCACTTCAGAGATATCCTGAGCTTACAAGATAATTTTGTATAGTATCACTACTCAGTGAACAAATTGCCTGCCGGTAATACTGCCGGCAGGCAATTCTTTAAAAAACGCTTGAAATTCTTAAAAATAAAAGAGTAAAGAGTGAAGAGTAAATATTCGCGGAGGTAGAGAGTATGGACAAGAAAAAGTCCACTTCTAACGTGGTTAAGTTTAACAGATGGGGATACATCTTTCTTATACCATTCTTTGTTACATATATCATTTTCAGCTTGATTCCGTTATGTTCAACAATCTATAACAGTTTCTTCGAAAATTATCGTTCCGGACTTAAGCAGATCGGACCTAATCCTGTTGGAATTCAGAACTATGTTAATCTGCTTTCATCACCGGAAATTTGGAAATACTTAGGAAATACGCTTATCATGTGGGTTGGTGGTTTTATCCCCCAGATCGTGATAGCGCTTTTGCTTGCTTACTGGTTCTCAGATCCTTCTCTTAGACTTAAGGGTCAGAGATTCTTCAAGACAGTTATCTACATGCCTAACCTTATCATGGCATCAGCTTTTTCAATGTTATTCTTTGCACTGTTCTCAGACAGTGGCCCGGTTAACCAGATTCTTCTTAGCATCCATGTACTTAAGGAACCCTTCAAGTTCTTCCAGTACGTTGTAGCTTCAAGAATTCTTGTTATGCTTATGAACTTCCTTATGTGGTTTGGTAATACCACCATCCTTCTTATGGCAGGTATGCTTGGTATTGACTCATCACTTTATGAGGCAGCGCAGGTGGACGGCGCAACTTCTTCACAGGTATTCTTCAAAATTACAATGCCTATTCTTCGTCCCATCTTCGTATATGTGCTGATCACATCACTTATCGGTGGTCTGCAGATGTTCGATGTTCCTCAGATCCTGACAAACGGTCGTGGTAATCCGACAGATTCCCTGACCACAGTTATCATGTTGCTGAACCGTTACCTTACAAGTAAGGACGTTGGCCGTGGTGGTGCATTGTCAGTATTCATGTTTGTAGTAACTGGTATTCTGAGTCTTCTCGTATTCAGAATGAACAGTTCCAAAGAAAAGAATTGAGGAGGACAGTGGGATGAATAATGATACTAAAATGAAATCTCATGGCGTGCCAATTGGAGTCAGAAGAATCATTGCATATGTGGTTCTGGTTTTCTTCTCATTCCTTTGCCTTATTTGGTTTTATATTTTGCTTATTAACTCAACAAGATCACATTCAGAGATGACACTTGGATTTACAGTTTTACCAAGTACCCATCTGTTGGATAACTGGCACAGCCTTATTACCGGAACGATTCCTATCGCAAAAGGCTTCCTGAACAGTATTACTGTTTCAGTTTGTACAGCAGTTTTGTGTACATATTTCTCAGCTATGACAGCCTATGCGATCTTTACTTACAGATTCAAGGGCAGACAGGCAATCGCGACCTTCATCCTGGCAATCATGATGATTCCCGGACAGGTTACAGCACTTGGTTTCCTGCAGTTGATCAACAAGATCGGACTTGATGATTCCATCATTCCTCTGATCATACCTGCAATTGCTTCTCCCGTTACTTACTTCTATCTGAAGCAGTACATGGAGAGTAACCTGCCTCTTTCTCTTGTTGAGGCTGCCAGAATCGACGGATCAGGCGAGTTCCGTACTTTTAACACAATTATTTTGCCGCTTATTAAGCCCGCTATCAGCGTACAGATGATCTTCAGTTTTGTAGGAAGCTGGAATAACTACTTCACACCTGCTCTGATCCTTCATACAGATGCTAAGAAGACACTTCCTGTTATGATCGCTCAGCTGCGTGGTGCTGACTGGCTTAGATTTGATATGGGACAGATTTATATCATGATAGCAGCATCTATTTTCCCTGTTATCGTTGTATATCTTATTCTTTCCAAGTATATAGTAGGTGGAGTATCAGCCGGAGCAGTTAAGGGTTGATTATTCTATAAACCTCCTATTTTACTCTTTCCTTTTATAAGCGCTTTTAGAAGAACCATGACGTTCCCCGACGCCATGGTTTTTCGCTGTTTAGACACCGTTTTTTCACTTTTTTGGGTATAGTAAATCACTGTAATTTGTGTTATTGTTTTGGAGGTTGGGAAAAAGGATCACCAAGATCCCGGAGTTTTTAGGAGGAAGTATGAGACGAATCAAATGTATTCTAGTGATGATTATGGCGATCATCTGTCTTGTGGGATGTGGAAAATACGAAGCCGCCATGCAGGTTAACGAAGATGGAACAGGATCAATTGCAGTCCTGTATGCTATTAACCCTGACAAGATGCGGGAAAATGGTATGGATCCCAGTAAGTACAATATGGATTCAATTACAGAAGAGCTTGAGGACAGAGGTTTTACAGTAGAAGATTATAATGAGGACGGCTGTGAAGGTTTTGTTGTAAGTGCAGCCAATGTTGACCTCAATCAGGCGTTTAACAATATGTGTGTTGAAGGCTCGGGAATGGAACTGGTAGGATTTAATCCGGGCAATTTCCAGTTCAATCGTAGCGGCAATGAGTGTACCATCGACTGGTATTTCTATAATACTGATTCCACCAGTACAGAGAAAATTGAAGTAATGCGACAGAGCATCGAAGGTGCCGGCGGAACAGCGAGGGTTACAATGTATTTCCCTTCTGAACCGATAGAACATGATGCACCAATGACATCTGACGGTGGAACAGTTCTTCAGTGGAATATTCTTGATCTTGGTTCCGATCAGTCATTACATGTAAGATATAGAACAGACGGATCTTCATCTGCGGCACCCCAAGGACAGGGCGGTGGTCAGGGTGGTAGCCAGGGCGGTGGCCAAGGCGGCGGCCAGGGCGGCACAGGATCATCCGGTTCACAGGGTAACCAGGGAGGTGGTACTATTATCAGTTTAGGTTTAATTCTTCAGATTTTGGGCGCTGCAGCAGTAGCGGGAACAGGCTTTTATCTCTACTTCACTTATAGAAAGAGAGAGAAGATTGCCGAGATGTATGAAGATTACAACGGAGGAATTGTGAATCCTCTTAATATGAATAAAATGGGCATTCAGCCCCAGCAGTTTTCCAATGGCCCTCAGATGCCTGGAATGGGACAGAAGCAAACAGGCTTTGGCGGACCCGCTGGTATGAACGGAATTAATAATACAATGAATAATGGTATGCCGGGAATGAATGGACAGATGGGTGGAATGAATGCTTCATCACCTATGGGAATGAATGCCGGAATGGGTAATAATGCAGGAATGCAGAATAGTCAGTGGAGTCCCAGAATGAATCAGCAGACTTCTATGGGCGGTATGAACCAGCAGAATCCAATGAATGGCATGAACCAGATGAATGGTATGAATCAGAATCAGTCCACAGGAGCTGCGTGGACACCTCAGGGTGCTCAGCCTATGCAGCAGATGCCCGGTATGCAGGCTCAGGCTACTGATTTTGCACAGAGTGCTCCTTCAGTTACCTCAACTCCCGATTGGGGCGTTAACAATTAAATAATAGCCTATAAGGACATAAAAAAGGCCGTTGCAGATATGATAACTGCAACGGCCTTAATAATTTTATTTACCAAAAGAATTATTTCTTCATAAGCTGGTCGAGCTTATCCTTATCAAGCTTGCCCTGAGCGATGGTATTGGCTACCCAGATCTTCAGAGATTCAACGGTTGAATCGATCTGATCGAGATTCTTCTGGATATCGGCAAAGTCTGAAAGTTCGTCATCGGATACTATTCCGTCTGCTGTGATGTCAATAAGACGGTTCTTCTGATTCTCGAGAGAATTCAGTGATGAGAGCATACCAAGAACGATCTCTGAAAGAGATGAGAGCCTGGCCTCAGGAACTGAAGTACGTCCGATAGCGCACTCGTGAGTACAATAGTAGTTACAAAGCTCCGGCTTCTTGTAGGCCTTAGCCATTGAAACAACATCCTCCGGATAGATGCTGGTCTTACCTGTTTCCATTTTTTCAAGAGAACTGTCGCTTATTCCTCCGAGGAGTTCGCTGGCCTGGGCTCTTGTAAGTCCTGCCTGTTCCCTGCTCTCAAAAAAGATATTCTTATCTTCTCTGATTGATCTTTTCCCCATGATACACCTCCTAAAACACATAAATACTTGTATAACGAAATAATACTGATAAATCCCCTCTAATGGAAAAATAAATACGCTTTATTCGCCAACGTACTTATTTAAACATATAAAGACAAAACTTACAATATTATTATCAAAAGAAACGCAAACAATACAAAAACTCTCCTTATTCTCTCTCTGTCTACGGTTTCTTTTGATAGCCAGTATATGTGGTGTTCCATATTTTATAATGTAAAAAAGCTGTATGCCGCATCCGCCATACAGTTTTTTTCGTTGCAGAAAAAAGTATTCTTGGCAATGTTACCAAAGGGATTTGGAAAAGGACTTCAATATTTATAGAAATTACCGCTTGCCTTCATGACTTTAGTGTGTTAAACTCTTTCAGGTGAACACAAATGTCCGTGGAGGAAAAACATTAAATGCAACAGGACTCAGGTTACTATGTAATCAGAAAACAGGCGGTGCCGGAGGTACTTCTCAAGGTCGTTGAGGCTAAGAAGCTTCTGGAGTCCGGGAAGGTCAAGACGGTGAATGATGCCGTGGCATTCCTTGGAATCAGCCGCAGTTCTTTTTATAAATACAGAGATGATATCTATGAGTTCCACGACAGTCTTCAGGGGACGACCCTTACTCTTACATTCCAGATGAATGATGAGGTGGGACTTCTTTCATTTGTACTTAATCTTATAGCAGAGTTCGGTGCTAATATTCTTACGATTCATCAGTCAATTCCACTGAACGGGGTGGCATCAATATCCATTACGATACAGGTACTTCCCACCACCAGGGATATCATGGACATGATAACTCTCATGGAGGCCAAGGAAGGTGTACACAAGGTTCACATTACGGGACGAAGCGCATCGATTTCGTAATGCGGACAATAAGTTATGAATTATGTTTTAATTATATTATAAAAGTTGGAGGTCATGATGGCAAAGATAGCGGTTTTGGGATACGGAACAGTTGGAAGCGGAGTGGTTAACGTGCTTGATACCAACGCAGAGGATGTGAAGCTCAGCGCAGGTGAAGCAGTTGAAGTTAAATACATTCTGGACCTTAGGGATTTCCCCGGGGACAAGCATGAGGCACAGGTTGTACATGATATCGAGATTATCTTAAATGACCCTGAGGTAGAGGTTATCTGTGAGACTATGGGTGGTCTTGAGCCTGCCTTCACTTTTGAGAAGAGAGCCCTTGAGAAGGGTAAGAGCGTATGTACCTCCAACAAGGAGCTGGTGGCAGCCCACGGCCCTGAGCTGGTGGAGCTTGCAAGACAGCATGGTGTCAGCTACCTGTTTGAAGCCAGCGTAGGCGGCGGAATACCGGTTCTTCGCAGCATCAACGATTCTCTTAAGCATGAGAAGATCGATGCAATCACAGGTATCCTTAACGGAACCACCAACTATATCTTAACCAAGATGGACAAAGAGGGCGCCGACTTTGATACAGTCCTTAAGGACGCTCAGGATAAGGGATATGCAGAGAGAAATCCCGAGGCTGATGTTGAAGGCTATGATGCCTGCAGGAAGATCGCGATCCTGGCCAGCCTTATGAGTGGCAAGCACGTTCAGTACGAGGATATTTATACCGAGGGTATTTCCAAGATAAACACAGCAGATTTTGCTTATGCCAGAAGCCTTAATATGGCTATCAAGCTCCTTGGAATGTGCAAGAAGAATTCGACCGGTTTCTACACAATGGTTGCACCTTTCCTTATTCCGATGGAGAATTCTCTTGCCAATGTAAACGGCGTATTCAACGCAATCAATGTTCATGGCAATATGCTGGGCGATGTAATGTTCTACGGCAAGGGAGCAGGCAAGAATGCCACAGCAAGTGCAGTAGTAGCTGACGTGATTGATATTCTCAAACACAGAGGAAGACATATCGCAGTTAACATGAATGCAGAGAAGGCAGATCTTGCTCCCAAGGACAGCGCAGTTCGTCAGTTCTTCGTAAGAGTTCCCGAGAATGAGAAGGACAAGCTCTTTGACATCTTCGGACCTGAGATCGATATCGTGAAGGCTCCCGAGGTTCAGGGTGAGGTTGCGGTTATTACGGACCTTATTTCCGAGAAAGACTTCGAAGAGAAGCTTAAGAAACTTGATGAGGTCAAGGGATACTTAAGGCTTTTTTGACAGACAGATTACATTGAGGCTCGATTATAGAGGCTTAGTTACAGAGATTTAGTTATAGAGGTTTAGCTAATAAAAAAAAGAAAAAGGAAAAATAGGCGATGAAAAAGGTAGTTAAATTTGGTGGCAGTTCACTGGCAAGCGCAGAGCAGTTCATGAAGGTTGGCGATATCATAAGATCCGATCCGGACCGCAACTATGTAGTACCTTCAGCTCCCGGAAAGAGAAATTCCAAGGATACCAAGGTTACAGACATGTTGTACAAGACCTATGCACTTGCAGAGGCAGGCAAGGATTTCTCCAAGCAGTTATCTGATATCAAGGCAAGATATGATGAGATCATCAAGGGACTGTCTCTTAAGCTGAATCTGTCAGATGAATTCAAGACCATTGAGAAGAACTTCAAGGCCAAGGCAGGAAACGATTACGCAGCAAGCCGCGGAGAGTACCTTAACGGTATTATCATGGCTGCTTATCTTGGATATGAGTTCATCGACTCAGCTACTGTGGTTGCTTTTGACAAGAACGGCGAATTTGATGCGGAGAAGACCAACAAGCTTATGGCCAAGAAGCTTGAGAAGACTCCCAAGGCTGTTATCCCGGGATTCTACGGAGCATATCCCGACGGAAGCATCAAGACCTTTTCAAGAGGTGGTTCTGATATAACAGGCTCCATCGTATCAAGAGCCGTGAAGGCTGATGTATATGAGAACTGGACAGATGTTTCAGGATTCCTTGTGGCAGATCCCAGGATCATCGACAGACCGCCTCACATTGAGACCATCACCTATACAGAGCTTCGAGAGCTTGCTTACATGGGCGCGGGCGTTCTCCATGAGGATGCTATTTTCCCTGTAAGAAAAGAAGGAATTCCGATCAATATCAGAAATACCAACAAGCCTGAGGATCCCGGAACCTGGATCGTTGAGTCAACAGCAAGAAAGTCCAAATATGTTATCACCGGTATAGCAGGTAAGAAGGGCTTCTGCTGCGTGAACGTTCTCAAGGATCAGATGAACTCAGAGGTTGGATTCGTAAGAAGAGTTCTGCAGGCCTTTGAGGATCAGGACATCTCAATCGAGCATGTTCCTTCCGGAATCGACACCATGACAGTCTTCGTTACTCAGGATGAGTTCATTGACAAGGAGCAGGCTGTAGTTTCCGAGATTCACAGACTGGCTCATCCCGACAAGCTTGATATCGAAACAGATCTTGCACTTATCGCTGTAGTGGGAAGAGGTATGAAGTCCACAAGAGGAACAGCGGGAAGAATATTCTCAGCACTTGCTCACGCCAGCGTCAACGTCAGAATGATCGACCAGGGCTCCTCAGAGCTTAACATAATCATCGGTGTAGAGAACCGCGACTTCGAAAAAGCCATCAGAGCCATTTACGACATCTTCGTTACAACACAGATGTGATGACAAAGGGATAAAATAAAAGAAGCATATCATGCTCGCATGATATGCTTCTTTTATTTTATCCCTTTGTCATCACATGTTTCTACCGATGTCACAATTTCTCATTTTAAAAGATAATCTATATACTTCATATCCACATCCGTATGCTGCGAATTAATAACAACCGCCACAGCACACTCCTGACCATAGTACAGACCGTACTTGTCAACAACCTGTGATCCTGTCAGCTTGATGGCAATCGGAACCGGCTGCTCCATTGTGTCCGGAGACTGCTCATCATAGCTAAGCGTCTTGTTGTAGTTATCTGCCATTACAGCAAACTTGTTGTTCTCATCGAACTCGCCGGTTGATATATAGGTCTGATATTCCTCAGAGGCAAGATAATCAAGATATGCCTGATCAACATAGATGAGTCTGTCACTCAAGGACTGAAGCTCCTCTTCGGAATAAACGGTCCTAAGATCAAGGAAGGTCTCCTGGTTAGCATAGAAGAGCATTGTGGGAATATCTGCAGCTATCACATCCAGCTCCTTGGCTGACATGACTGCCATGATCTTCTGACTGGTGGCTACTGTGAGCTCGTCAAAGGTCTGTGTGTGGAAGCTGGAAGTGGTATCTATCAGGCAATCGTAGGTGGTTGTATCGATGCCTGCAATTGGTGCAAATTCATCTTCCATTGCGGTCTGTGCCTCTGAGGCTCCGCAGTTGAGCATCATGGCGTAGAAACCGTAGGGCTTGTTATTTCTGATATCTCTTATTAGGATTGCCAGAAGTATGATGGCAAATATCGCCACGATCGTATGAATCTTATAATAGTCCCAAAAGTACTCAAGGTTAGCCTTAAGTCCTTTGCCTTTCAGCTTTTTTCTTTCCGCTCTTATTTCGTCGTGTACTGACTGTCCGTTTGCCATATTTATCCTTCTTTCTATAATTATTTACTCTATTGTTTAATGCGTTGTTTCCTATGCTTTTTCTATATCTTTAACTTTGAATTAACACAAAAGTAATTTTATTTTGATGTTAAAACATATATAATTGTAATAGGGCGTTTATGCACTTAGTCATGATTATAATTCCTAAGACAAAGGTGTCAATTGAAAATTGAAAATAAAATAGGATTTTGGTTAAAAAACATCTTGAAAGATTATCACAGATAATATAGGATATTCGTTAAATGTTGATATTTTTCACAGAGTTCTTCGAATACTTAACATGGACTTTATTCTATGGTCCGTATCTTTCATTATCAGGAGGTAATTTCAGGCATGGTTAACGACAACAGTTATGTTGAATGCCTAGTGGAGAGTAAGGCATCACCCCTTATGGTGGTACTTAAGTATCTTACTCTTTTTCTGGCAGTTCTATTTTTTATTGCATTTATCATCACACCTTTGGGAATAATTGCTCTTATATTAGGTATAGCCGCAGCTGTAGGATATTATTTTATATCCCTCAACGCCAGCATCGAGTTTGAGTATCAGTACTGCGACAGAGAGATCACAGTTGACAAGGTGCTTAACAAGTCCAGAAGAAAAAATGTAGGTAAATATGAAGTTGAACGTATCGAGATAATGGCTCCTTCACGTTCCTATCACCTTGATGAGTACAGAAACAAGACTTACAAGGTGCTGGATTACTCCGCAAGGGAGAAGAACCCTCAACCGGATCCAACATATACTATCATCTATGATGGCAAGGAAAAACTTATCCTTGAACCGAGCGGCGAATTCGTTGCCGCCGTTAAGAGCGTAGCACCAAGAAAAGTATTTACAGATTAATTGTTAATAAGTATTTAGGGGTAAGGTTACAGTAACTGCTGACAAGATTATAGTTTTTGGGAAGAACGGAGAGAGACAAGATGGGACAGATTATCGGTGAAGGAATTACCTTTGATGACGTACTTTTGGTGCCTGCTTATTCGCAGGTTATACCTAATCAGGTGGATGTTAGTACTTACCTGACCAAGAAGATCAAGCTTAACATTCCGATGATGAGTGCGGGAATGGACACAGTTACCGAGCACAGAATGGCCATCGCCATGGCAAGACAGGGCGGTATCGGCATCATTCACAAGAACATGTCTATAGAGGCACAGGCCGATGAGGTAGACAAGGTTAAGAGATCAGAGAATGGAGTTATTACAGATCCATTTTCACTTTCACCGGAGCACACACTGGCTGACGCAGATTCACTTATGGCCAAGTTCCGTATTTCAGGTGTACCTATCACAGAGGGTAAGAAGCTGGTAGGTATCATAACTAACCGTGATCTTAAGTTTGAGAAGGATTTCTCACAGAAGATAAAAGAGGTTATGACTTCCGAGAACCTCGTTACAGCCAAGGAAGGTATCACCCTTGAGGAGGCCAAGAGCATTCTGGCCAAGTCCAAGAAGGAGAAGCTTCCTATCGTAGATGACAACTACAATCTTGTAGGTCTTATCACTATCAAGGATATTGAGAAAACTATTAAATATCCTCTTTCAGCCAAGGATGATCAGGGAAGACTTCTCTGCGGCGCAGGTGTTGGTATTTCAGCTAACTGCCTTGACCGTGTAGCAGCCCTTGTTGATGCCAAGGTTGATGCTATCGTTCTTGATTCCGCTCACGGACATTCAGAGAACGTTCTTAAGTGCCTTAGAATGATCAAGGAGAAATTCCCGGATCTTCAGGTAATTGCAGGTAACGTGGCAACAGGCGCAGCTACCAAGGCTCTTATTGAGGCAGGTGCAGATGCTGTCAAGGTTGGTATCGGACCCGGTTCCATCTGTACAACCCGTGTGGTTGCAGGTATCGGCGTTCCTCAGATCACTGCTATCATGGACTGCTACGCAGTTGCAAGGGAATATGGTGTACCGATCATCGCTGATGGTGGTATCAAGTATTCCGGAGATATTACCAAGGCTATCGCCGCAGGCGGTAATATCGTAATGATGGGTTCAATGTTTGCCGGATGTGATGAGGCTCCCGGTGAGTTCGAGTTATATCAGGGCAGAAAATACAAGGTATATCGTGGCATGGGTTCAATCGCAGCCATGGAGAACGGTTCAAAGGATCGCTATTTCCAGGAAGATGCCAAGAAGCTTGTTCCCGAGGGCGTTGAGGGGCGCGTAGCATACAAGGGAACAGTTGAGGACACAGTATTCCAGCTTATGGGCGGTCTTCGTTCAGGTATGGGTTACTGCGGATGTGCAACAATTGACGAGCTCAAGGAGAATGGCAGATTTATCAAGATGTCTGCAGCAGCCCTTAGAGAGTCACATCCTCACGATATCCAGATCACCAAGGAGGCGCCTAACTACAGCGCACTGTGATTGAC
Source organism: Butyrivibrio sp. AE3009 (assembly GCF_000420845.1). Taxonomy (GTDB): domain Bacteria; phylum Bacillota; class Clostridia; order Lachnospirales; family Lachnospiraceae; genus Butyrivibrio. Next base: position 12,516 of record NZ_ATVS01000026.1, read on the forward strand.
TAACAATTTAAGATAAGCATACTAGCATATTTCTTGAGGGGGAAAAGTGCAGGATACGGTATCTTTAGAGGAACTTGAGAAGACCGCAAAAATGGGCTCCGAAGAGACTACAATGGGAGTCCTTGGGAGTTTTGCGCTCAAAAATGCCAAAGAGATACAGTCCTGGCAGGACCACTTCTGCGAGCTGGCCGGAGTATATGCTCTGTGCCTTGATGAGGATGGAGCTCCCATCAGCCACTTTTCCGGTAACCCTTCGGATGTGGAAGTAATAAGAAAATATGTAACGGATGTACGCATCCACAATATCTATAAACGCGTGTCAGAGAGCGAGCTGGAGGATCAGGCGGTGGAGATCACCGAAGTGCCTAATCTTCGGCTTGCGGCTGTGGCCGTGCGACATAACGGTATTGCCGCCGCTGTCTGGATTGTCTGCGGAGTTTTTCCTGAAGCAGACTATGAAAAAGAGTTCTTTCACTTACCGCCCATAGAATCTTTTGGGTATCAGATTTCCGAGATGAAATTTTATAAGGTTTTGGATCTGCTCCGGGAGACCCTTAATGCCCTTATTGGCGTTGAGACCTCCAGGTCTATTGCTGTTGCCAAGAGCAAGGAGTCAAGGCAGCAGGAGCTGGAGATGACCACCTCTTTCCACAGAGCTGAGACCATGACCGAGATCGTATCCCTCCTTGACAGCGATGAGACCATAGAGAACATTATGGCCACAATACTGTCCAAGCTCTGTTCCTATCTGCAGATCAGTAACGGTTTTACCTGCAAAATAGGAACCCGAGGCCTTATGGACATAATAGTTCAGTGGACAGCTCCGGGTGTAAAAAAGATGTTCACTGATACCACGGACCAGGAAGTATGCTGGTTTCTTGGCAATGAGAAGGCTGTTGTCATATCCTCCGATACCCAGATGAATGCAGGAGAAAGAGAGCAGCTGGATCAGTTCGGAATTAGGGCGCTTGTTTCAATGCCCATTATCATCAATGGTGCTCCAAGGTTCTACGCCTGCTTATCTGAGACCAAGGAAAACCGCATCTGGTCCATCGATGATATCAAGTTCATCAATGACACCATAAGGATCCTGCAGAGTATCATAACCAAGAGAATACAGACCAATTCCCTGGCCAGCTCTTTTGCCTCACTGGAAGCGGTACTTGATAATGTAGGAAGCTCCATTTATGTAAGAGATATCGGCACGGGAGTACTTCTTTTTGCCAACAGGAGCTTCAAAAAGAACTTTAGTAAGGAACTTGCGGAGAACAGACTAATTGAGCTGTTTGAATCAAATATTCCCTCCAGAAGCCATTCCGGCAACTACGAGGTGCATCACAAGCAGAGAGAGAAATGGTACGACGTATATTACACCAGAATTAAATGGGTGGACGGTCGTCCCGTGTCTTTGTGCGCTATTTACGATATTACAGAGAAAAAACTCTATCAGAGAAGAATAGAGCAGCAGGCCTACACAGACTTCCTGACAGGCCTCTATAACAGGATGTGCTGCGAAAAGGATCTGGCCAGATATGTGGATGAGGCAAGACAGAACGGAACCACAGGTGCACTGATGTATCTGGATCTGGATGACTTCAAGCATATCAATGACAGCCTGGGGCACCAGTACGGTGACATCCTTCTTCAGGATATCTCCAAGGCTGTGGGACGCATTGAGGGTATCAGTAACTCCTGCTACCGTATGGGCGGCGATGAGTTCGTAATCATAGTTCCTCCTGAGAGCTATTACAGAATGGATAAGATCATGGAGGAAATCAAGAATGCGTTTGCTACGCCCTGGTATCTCAAGGACAGCGATTATTACTGCACCATGAGTATGGGCGTTGTGAAGTTCCCGGAGCATGGCGATAATGTCTCTGAGCTTATCAGAAAATCTGACGTAGCCATGTATGAAGCCAAGAAGTCCGGTAAGAACAGGATTGCGGAATATTCAGATAACATCGATTCCTCATCAATACACAGACTGGACCTTGAGAAAAATATGTATGATGCCATCGGTAAGAGCTGCAACGAGTTTGAGGTATACTTCCAGCCCATCATCAGCGGAGCGGCAATCGGAAACGGTGAGAAGGATGAGGAGAAGCATATTGCAGCAGAGGCCCTTGTTCGCTGGAACAGCACAAGGCTGGGCTTCCTTAATCCCGATGAATTCGTGCCTCTTGCGGAATATCTGGGGCTTATTACCCCTATCGGTAATCATGTGCTCAAAAAGGCCTGTGAATGCTGCAGACAGTGGAATGAAGCCGGCAACGGGGACTACGCTGTCAGCGTAAATCTTTCTGTTGTTCAGATAATGCAGAACGATATAGTCGATGTTATCAGACAGTGTATAGAAGATAATCATATCAATCCCAATAACCTTATCCTGGAGCTGACGGAGCGCCTTGCCATCAACGATCTGGCAAGAACCAAGCAGACTCTTCTGGATATCAAGGATCTGGGAGTAAGGCTTGCCCTTGATGACTTCGGAACGGGATATACGGCTATTAGCAGTATCAGGGCACTTCCCTTTGATATCATCAAGATTGACAAGGATTTTGTTAAGGATGTAGCCACCAGTGAATACTCAAGGGCCTTCATCAAGATGATGGCTGAGCTGGGGCAGACCATCGGAGCTGAGATCTGCGTTGAAGGAATTGAGACGGCAGAGCAGCTGGAAGCTATCAAGGGAATGGGAGTTAAATATATTCAGGGCTTCTATTTTGACAAACCTATAAGAAGGGCTGCTTTTGAAGAGAAGTATGTATATGACTAAAGATTTTTGGTGACCCTGTGAATAGAATTTGACAATCGTTCTATGTTATAATATGGTGATATGGTTTATACCGATAAGTCTGTTTACTTATCAGTAAACCCAAAATAAGTAGAAAGTTGGTTTTATCAGCAATGGCAGAAGAAGTAATCAAGAATTTAGGCGAGAATGCCGAGGGTGATAATACACCTTCAAGACATTTCATTGAACAGGCAATTGACAAGGACCTGGCAGAGGGAGTTTACGATCACGTTCACACACGTTTCCCTCCCGAGCCCAACGGTTTTTTACATATTGGACATGCTAAGAGTATCCTTCTTAACTATGGCATGGCCAAGGAGTACGGCGGCAAATTCAACATGAGATTCGATGATACCAATCCTACCAAGGAGAAGCAGGAATTCATGGATTCCATCATCGAGGATGTTAAGTGGCTGGGAGCAGATTATGAGGACAGACTCTTCCACGCTTCCGATTATTTTGACGAGATGTATGAGGACGCCGTTAAGCTCATCAAAAAGGGCAAGGCTTATGTTTCCGAGCTGACCGCCGAGGAGATGAGAGAGTACAGAGGAACCCTCACAGAGCCCGGTAAGGATGATCCCAACAGAGACAGAAGCGTAGAGGAGAACTTAAGACTCTTCGAAGATATGAAGAACGGCAAGTTCGAGGACGGCACAGTAACTCTTCGGGCCAAGATCGATATGGCTTCACCTAACATCAACATGAGAGATCCTATCATCTATCGTGTTGCTCATATGACACATGCAAGAACAGGCGACAAGTGGTGCATCTATCCTATGTATGACTTTGCTCATCCTATTGAGGACGCCATCGAGGGAATCACTCATTCACTCTGTACCCTGGAGTTTGAGGATCACAGACCTCTCTATGACTGGGTAAAAAATGAGTGTGAGTACAAGAACCCTCCTCGTCAGATCGAGTTCGCCAAGCTCTACCTCAACAACGTTGTTACAGGTAAGAGATATATCAAGCGCCTTGTAGAGGACGGTATCGTTGACGGATGGGATGATCCCAGACTTGTAACCATCGCATCCCTTAGAAGACGCGGATTTACTCCCGAGTCCATCAAGATGTTCGTTGATATGTGCGGTATCAGTAAGGCCAACTCAACAGCTGAGTATGCAATGCTTGAGTACTGCATCAGAGAGGATCTTAAGCTCAAGGCTAAGAGAATGTGCGCTATTCTTGATCCTGTTAAACTCATTATCGACAACTATCCTGAGGGCGAGACTGAGTACCTTGACATCGAGAACAACAAGGAAGTTCCCGAGATGGGCAAGCGTCAGATTCCTTTCGGCAAAGAGCTGTGGATCGAGAGAGAAGACTTTATGGAGGAGCCTCCAAAGAAGTACTTCCGTCTGTTCCCCGGCAACGAAGTAAGACTTATGAATGCTTACTTTGTGACCTGCACAGGCTTTGAGAAGGATGAGAACGGCGTTGTGACAGAGATTCACTGCACCTACGACCCTGCAACCAAGGGCGGCGACAGCCCAGACGGAAGGAAGGTCAAGGGAACCATTCACTGGGTTGCCGCAAAAGAGGCAGTTACAGCAGAAGTTCGTCTGTATGAGAATATAATTGATGAGGAGAAGGGCGTATATAACGAGGATGGATCACTTAATCTCAATCCCAATTCCATCACCGTTATCAAAGAAGCTAAGCTGGAGCCTGAACTTGGTAAGGCAGTAGCTTACGATAAATTCCAGTTTGTAAGAAACGGATTCTTCTGCGTAGACAGCAAGGATTCCAAACCTGGAGCTCCTGTATTTAACAGGATAGTATCACTTAAGAGTTCTTTTGTATTACCTAAAAACTGATCAGCTTAAGAAAAGAGGTATAGGTTATGGGTATTTTTTCCGGACTTGAGAAACTTGGACTTGGTGGCATCGGCAAAGGGGAACTTTTTGAGGATCCTAAGAAGAAACAGACAACGGTTAAGAAGGAAGAAGCTCCTGTTAAGAAGTTGTCTCTTGTAAATGAAGAGGATTATCTATTCGACAAAAAATACAAATGTCCTGTCTGCGAAACTGATTTCGAGGTCAAGACTGTAAGAACCGGTAAGGTCAGAATGAAAAATGTTGATATCGACCTTCGCCCGGACTACGATGAGCTTGATCAGAACAAGTATGATGTTATCGCATGCCCTGACTGCGGCTATGCAGCCCTTGGCAGGTATTTTACTACCTTGAACAAATACCAGATCGATGATATCAGAAAACAGATCAGTATGAACTATAAGAGGATGGAAAATGAAGGCCCGACCTATTCCTATGATTATGCCAGGAGCCTGTATCAGCTGGCCCTTGCCAATGCAATGGTCAAGAAGGCCAAGAACAGTGAGAAGGCCTATATCTGCCTTAAGACTGCCTGGGTTATAAGAGGCGAGACCCAGCGCCTTGATCCTTCTGAAGAGGGCTATGAGAAGAAGAAGGAAGAGAACGATGCACAGGAGAAGGAGCTTCTTAAGAACGCTCTGGACGGCTTCGTTATGGCAAGACAATCGGAGGAATTCCCCATTGCCGGAATGGATTCCTCTACCCTTGATTATCTGGTGGCTGCCCTTGCGGTGGAGACAGATCAGAGGGATATCGCCAGCAAGATGATAGGAGAGATCCTTATCTCCCGTGTGGCCAATTCCCGTATCAAGGACAAGGCCCGTTACCTCAAGGAGATGCTGGCAGAGAAGGACGACGAGTAAGATCAGATATTAAGACAATAAAAAAGCGGTATGGTCCATCGGATCATACCGCTGTATTTGTATTGTAAGAAATTCAGAAATTACTTCTCGTCGTCGAAGAACTCTTCTGACTCATCGGGCTCATCACTGTCTTTCTTATCATCTGAAGAAGCCTGTTTAGCCGGTTCTGTCTTGTCTGATTCTTCTGCTTCATCACCGGATGTGATATCTACATATTTTCTGGAGCCGAACTTGAAATCTGAGGTGGTGTCGAAGTCGTCATCCTCAAAGTCATCGAAATCATCGAAGTCGTCATCATCGAAGCCCTCGGCAATACGCTCATCTCTCTTGGTCAGATAATAGTAAATTCCTGCGAAAGCGGCCCCCACAGCAGCACAGAACAAAAGGAATTTGCCAAACCCGTTATTTTTAGACATAATGATATCCTCCTCTTTTGAAAACACTAAAGTCATTTTAATACAAAAATCGGGCAAATGAAAGAGGTTTTGAGAAGTTAATCATTAGTCCACTCATTTTTCTTGATGCCCCAGATCAGATTACGCCACTGTTCAAGCTGCTCCGTGGTCATGAAACCATTGGAAGTGCCCATGTAGCCTATCTTGTAGGAGGCAAACAAAAGTGCATTCTTGATGGCATTAACGCTGTCGCCGGTCTCCATGTAATAGTGAAGGAAGCAGGCAAACAGGGCGTTTCCGGCACCTATTGTATTAACAACCTCGTTGGTCTTAACTGTTTTGTAATGAACTCTCACGTCCTTGGTCTTGTCAAAGAGGATAAGACCTTCACGGCCCTGTCCCAGAATAATGATCTCTGTTCCGTAGGTGGCGGCCATTCTGTCTATGAATTCGTAAGGATCTTCATGGAGTGTGTCGTCACTGAAGTAGAGAACCTTGGCGGGCTCAAGGAAGTCAGTGTTGTATTTTTCCTTTTCAGGGTTGTAGTTTCTGATATTTACGGCGATGGGTTTATTATGCTCAACGGCTGCCTTGGCAAAGGGACGGCAGAAGTTGGCATTGGCAAGGATCATCATATCGCAGCTCTCAGCTATGGGGGTCACCATTGACATGTCATATACGTTGTCACGAAGATCCTTGATATCCTCAAAAATCTGCTGCTTCCTGTCTCTGTCATAGAGAACCACCTCAGTGGGGGTCTCTTTCATCTGAGGAATGATATAATCGGTGGACAGGGTTATCTTTCTGTCCGGAGGATTGATGATGCTAAGGTCCTGATTTCTGCCAACGATGGACATAAAGGTAACATCATCTCCAAGCCACTTAAGTGCCAGGGACTCATTGTAAGCATCTCCGCCCACAGCTGTAAAAATGGAATCATTCACGCTGGTAAGCGGTGCATAGCTAACGGGAATCTTGTCCACCCTGACGATGGTCTCAATCTGTGTAACGCCTGCAACTAAGAACTTACTCATGTCAGCCTCCTTGTTTTGCAGATGTCCTGTTTTAGCCTTGTTCCTTTTCATAGGACATTTGCTTAATCATATCTATATATTCCTCTGCTTCCTCAAGAAACAGGTCAGATCTGAAGTTTTCGCTCTTTACATTCTTAAGAAGAATTCCTTCAATGGTATAATCCAGAATCTCTCCGATCTTAGCGTAGTCAACGCCGGGGGCAAAGCCGGTGATATCAGCTCTCTCCTTAAGAGCCACCATGATCCTTCTGTATTTGTCCCTTCTCTCGGTTATCTCCGCAACAGCTTCAGGGTGGGTCTCCTCATCGGCTCTGTCAAGGAAGATGAAGATATAAGGATACTGGGACATGGCAGCAGCCTTGGCGGAGGTTATCTGATTATAGAGTTCAAAATAACGATCCTCATTTTTTTCCACATTCTGAGTAAGCTCTAAGGTCACGAATCTTGTGGCATAGTCGTACAAGAAGGCGTAGAGCCCGATCTTACTTACAAAATAATGGAAAAGAAGTCCCTTGCTGATGCCCGCATGCTTAACAATCTCGTCGGTGCTGGCGTGATAGTAGCCATATTGGGCAAAGACGTAGAGAGCAGCATTGATCATGCGATCCTGTTTTTCTTTTTTTAATTCAAAGAATTTTTCATTCATAATTTCGGTCCTGTCTTCAAGCCTGTTGACCATGTTGGTCTAGTTTAAATATAGCACGGGTTGCCGCTTTCTTCAAATGAATTACCGCTTTTTTAACAATTTTAATATGTTTTTTAGCGTCTCTTGAAATCATTGCCAAAAACTGATACCATAGATTTATGGAAACGTTACCGGGAACGTGCATTATTTCCGGAAATTTTTTTCACAGAAAGGGGTTATTATGGCTAAAAAGAAGGGTAGTAGGGCCTGCGGAGTGCTTCTTCCCATATTCTCGCTGTCGTCGGAATACGGAATCGGCACTTTCTCAAAGGAGGCTTATAAGTTTGTGGACTTTCTTAAGGAGGCCGGACAAAGTTACTGGCAGCTTCTGCCGCTGGGACAGACCAGCTATGGTGATTCACCGTATCAGTCATTTTCGACTTTTGCGGGAAACCCTTATTTTATTGACATAAACACACTTATCGAAGAGGGGCTTTTGACCAAAGCTGAGGCTGATAAGTGTGATTTTGGCGGCTCTGAGGAATACATCGACTACGAGAAGATGTACAGAGCCCGTTTCAAGCTACTTATGAAGGCCTATGAGAACAGAGATAATGCCAAGGACGCAGCAACCATCAAAAAAGAATTTGAAGCCTTCAAGAAGGATAAAGACAATGACTGGCTCTTTGATTATGCTCTTTTCATGGCTCTTAAGAATGCCTACGACGGAAGGGCATGGAATACCTGGGATGAGGGTGTAAGACTCAGAAAGAAAGCGGCGATCAAGGAAGCAACAGCCAAATATGCCAAGGAGATCGATTTCTACAGTTTCCTTCAGTATCTGTTTGCCAAGCAGTGGTCACAGCTTAAGAGCTATGCCAATGAGAAGGGAATAGATATTATCGGTGATATTCCGATCTATGTTGCCTTTGACAGCGCAGATACCTGGGCCAATCCGGAGCTGTTCTTGCTGGATAAGAACAATACACCGATTGATGTTGCAGGATGTCCTCCGGATGCTTTCAGCGCAACAGGTCAGCTCTGGGGCAATCCTTTGTACCGCTGGGACTATCACAAGAAGACCGGCTATAAGTGGTGGATGAAGAGAATCGCCCAGTGCTACAAGCTCTACGATGTGGTCAGGATCGACCATTTCAGGGGCTTTGATGAGTACTATGCAATCCCCTTTGGCAATTCCACTGCGGAGATCGGAGAATGGAGAAAGGGACCGGGCTACGATCTGTTTGACACCATGAAGAAGGAACTTGGTGAGAGGAGAGTTATCGCAGAGGATCTTGGTTTCCTTACACCATCTGTTATAAAGCTTGTTCAAAAGACAGGCTTCCCCGGAATGAAGATACTTCAGTTTGCCTTTGATTCAAGGGAGGAGAGTGATTACCTTCCTCACAATTACACCAGGAACTGCATAGTTTATACAGGAACCCATGACAATGAGACCACCAGGGGCTGGTTTGATCAGCTTCCAAGGGCGGACAAGAAATTCTGCAAGGAATATCTGGGGATCCACTATGCCAAGGATGCGGTATGGGAGTGTATAAGAGCGGCATTTGCCAGCGTCTCCGACACTGTCATCATTCCGATGCAGGACTATCTGGAACTTCCTGCCTACGCCCGCATCAATACACCTTCTACTCTTGGCGGCAACTGGGTGTGGAGAATGAAGAAGGACGCCCTTACAAAAGAGCTTTGTCAGAAGATGCACGATTATGCTAGAATATACCGCAGGCTGAAGTGATTTTGAAGCTTCCTATACCAAATATGTGAGAGTACAGATATGGCAGAAATAACGATCGTAGAAATAGCAAAAAGATGCGGCGTTGGCGTCAGCACCGTATCCAGAGCTATCAATAATCACTCGGATATCAATCCTGAGACCAAGAAAAAGATAATGGCTGTGATCAAGGAGACCGGCTACATACCCAATAACAGCGCAAGGAACCTTAAGAGAACCGATGCCAAGTGCATCGCCGTGCTGGTTAAGGGTATCACCAATCCCTTTTTCTCACCCATGATCGAGGTGGTGGAGCATGAGACCGAGAAGAGGGGCTACGCACTGGTTCTTAGGCATGTTGAGGCCTATGAGGATGAGGTGGATGTCGCTCTGGAGCTTGAGAAGGAGAAGAGACTCAGGGGCATCATCTTCATGGGAGGCAGTACCAAGCATGCGTCAGACAAGGTCAAGCAGTTAAATGTCCCTGTGGTATTTGCTACCATAGGTTCCGATATCTCGGATGATCTTAACAGAAATGCCTATTCTACAGTATCCGTTGACGATGCCTTTGAGAGTAAGAAGATCACCGAGTATCTCATCAGCCTTGGTCACAAAAAGATTGCGATCATGGCTGAGGGAAGCGATACTCCTTCAATTGTCAGGCTACGTCTGGAAGGCTATCTGGAGGCGCTTAAAGATAACAATATCGAAGTTAACAATAACCTTATCAGATACGTTGATAAAAGAATCTACACCATGCAGAATGGTTATGATACCGCCAAGGCACTTATTGATTCCGGAGAGGAATTCACTGCTTTGTACTGTGTATCCGACGTTCTTGCAATTGGTGCGCTGAGGGCCTTTGCCGATGCAGGATTAAGAGTTCCCGAAGATGTGTCTCTTGCAGGCTTTGACGGACAGGAACTGGCAGCCTACTGTGTTCCCAGACTTACGACCATCCGCCAACCCATGGGAGATATCTCCAAGGAGACCATGAAGCTTTTGTTTGACATTATTGACGGAGAGAGCAGACATAAGCATATAGTATTTCCGGGAGAACTCATCGAGGGAGAGTCCACAAGAAAGATCTGAAAATAATATTTATACTTAATTTAGTTAATATTTAATCTTTTTTATGATTACGGAATCTCTACAAAAGTTATAATATAATCGTGGGTATTTGAGAAAGAATATTATGAAACGATTATTGGGATTACCGACAAACTTAAAGAAGATAAGGTTTCTAAACATTCTACCGTTCATTGTATGGCCGCTTTTATTTTTTGCGGCCTTTTTTATTATGTATTTCAGGTTTGTGAATCTGTATGAGAATAACCTCATATGCAAGTGCGAAAATGCGTCATATCAGGTGGAGGGGACCTTTGACTTGTATCTGACCCAGATTGACAATGTGCTTAAGGGATCCGCGGCGACGCTTGAATATATGCTGGACACAGATGCTTCTGAGGAGACTATGCTGCAATTTATTACCTATGAGTCTGAGAGACTGGGAATTGTATCTTCCACAGGAGCGCGCGGAATATTCGGCGTATTTGACGGCAAGTTCCTTCACGGCCTTGGCTGGAACCCTGAGAACTACGATCCCACAGAGCGAGTATGGTATCAGGAAGCTATTAAGGCCAATGGGCAGTATGTCCTTGTAGGACCGTATTTTAACAAAAGAACCGATGAGTATGTTATTACAGCGGTCAAGATGCTTAAGGATGGAGAGAGTGTTATTGCTTTTGCAATAGATTACGAAACCTTCAAGAAGATGACAACCAGCGGAGTTACGGCAGATGAAAGCCATATGGTTCTTGCCATGAACGGAGCGGGTATTGTTCTGGCCAATTCCAATGATGATGAGATGGGAGTGGACTATTCCGTATCTCAGGATCCTTTTAAGAAGGCAATTTACAATGCCATTATGACAAACGGAGGAAAGAGCACTTTTACACTTCGGACAGGAAACGACACAAAAGACAGATACATCATCTCGAGACGGCATGTCCTGTATAATCTCTATGTTGTTACCATCACCAATGAGGATGCGGAGCTGGATGATCTCAAAAAGTCGGCAATCTTGTTTGGAGGCATGCTTTTCCTTGGTATTGTAATTATTCTTGTCTTAAATATTATCGCTCTTTTCCGTGATCTTAAGGCAAGGCAGCGTGCAGAGAATCTTAATGCCATTGCAAATATTTATTCCACTGTACTCAGGATCGACATGAAGCAGGACACCTATGAGAAAATCGCAGTTGCGGAGTACAGGACCTTGAAGTTCTTTGAAGGAGCAGGTTACAAGGCCTCTGTTATGATGAAAGAGGCTGCGGCAGTTGTGGCGGATGACCGTTCCAAGGCGGATCTTCTTACCTTTACGGATCTGTCCACTTTAAGTGACAGGATGAAGGGAAGAGATACTATAGCCCAGGAGTTCCTAAGCTTTGAGCATCTATGGCAGAGAGCCAGATTCATCGTTGTGGAAAGGGATAAAGACGGGAATGTGGAGGACGTTATCTTTGCATCTGAGATAATTGATGATGAAAAGAGAACCCGTGACAAGCTCCAATACCTCGCTGAGACCGATCAGCTGACAGGAATTAACAGAAGAGGAATCGGAGAGAATAAGATAAGGGATCTTCTTAAGAAAAATGTTGGCGGAATGTTCATTATGTTCGACGTGGACAAATTCAAGTATGTAAATGATCATTTCGGACATGAAGTCGGCGACAAGGTTCTGGTGGCAGTTGGTGAAGCCATGCACAAGACCTTCAGAGAAAAGGATATTATAATGCGCCTTGGCGGCGATGAGTTTGCAGCCTATGTTCCCGGGGTATATACCGAGAATGGCGGTAATCAGATCATTGAAAGATTGATAGGGCACATAGATGAAATGGATATTCCGGAGCTTGGGGAACACAAGATAAGTATCAGTATCGGAGCTGCTTTCTTTTATCCTACAGATACCTTTGGATTTGAGGAGCTGTATAACCGGGCAGATTCCGGAACCTATGACAGCAAGAAGGTGGAGGGTTCGGAAGTTACCTTCTACAAGAGAATGGACAGTGGATACAATGAGGGCGAGTAAAATACTCGCCCTCCTATTTTTTACCATATCCACTTCATCCATTTGGGAAGAATCCTGAATTCAAGAGTCTTTGAGCCGTAGTAGCCTTTTTCGGGATCGCCGGTTATGGTTACTTTGCCGGTTCCGACAGAAGTATTGTTGTCGTAAGTTATGAACACGCTGTCGGAGATATCCTTGCCCTCAGAATCTGTAATGACTATTTTTGGAGTGATCTGTTCACCGGTAAAATAGATTTTGTTACTGTCAGCAAGTTTTATGCTGACTTTTTCTGTGTCCGTGATAGCGGTCAGATCGCCGGGGAGCAGGACGATGCGGGTGCCTGTATAGTTCTTACCTTTGGCGGTAATGGTGAGGCTGTACTGATTACTTTCAGCCTCGCTCAGAGCATAACTATATTCCGACGCGGGGATGACTTTTTCGTCCTGCGTAAGTTTTACGGAGACAGAGCTTGGCTTTCCGGCTTTCATGGAACATTTGGCCAGATTGACGTAGATTCCTTTGTCACCAATATTCTTTTGAGTGACGGAATAATTTAAGTCTCCTGTTTTGTCGTTACCTGATACTGTGCCGGCAAAATTACCCCGGCCTGTAATCTTTATATAGGCGTATTTGCCGCTTGTAACCTTTTTGTTGTTACAGTATGTGACTTTGTAGTCTTTTCCCTCTGTAAGAGGCTTGGAATCGTATAATACACTTACTTTTGGTATGCCGCCTATAGGAGAATATGCTGCGCTGTTATCGACGGATACCTTCAGCTTGTTTGCGGCAAAAGCGCTTGCAAGGTCTGCCTTGGTGATTGTGTAGGGAAGTGTCACTTTGCCTTTGTATCTGTTAATTCCTGTAATGACTATGCTGTACTTGCCGGCATCTACGACCTGATCTGCAGTTATGGCTTCCTTACCACGCATATAAGAAACGGTATAATCCTGATCAGGGATCAGCCTTGTGGTGATGGTGGGAAGAGCGCGTCTGCCTGTGTATGTGGATGCTCCTGTGCAGTCAAACATTGATGAGGACAGTGATGCTTTACCCTTAACCGTAGCATTTTTGCCGATGCAGGTAATGGTGTAAATTCCGGATTTGCCCTGATAATCACCGGTGTACAGGCCGTTTTGGCTGTTGGCCTCAAGCTGCAGGTAATAGGTTCCTTCTAAGGTGATTCCGGGGACTTTTTCTGTTAAGTCTTCGTCCACATAGTAGCTGACGGTATAGAGGTTCTTTTTAACTGTAGAGGGACCGTTTTTAACTGTGACAGCGGCATATTGGAGCTTGTTTTTGCCCTTGACGCGCACATATTCGGGAACGGTTATGTCCATGGCAGCCATGTCAGCCTTGTGGATACTAAAGGTAGCTATCAGCGGTGTGCTGTTCTTGTAATCACCCATGCCCTTGACAATGACCTTGGGAACACGGGGGGCATTTGCTGCGACCTCTGACAGTTCGCAGGGCTTAACGTTATTCTTGCAGGTCAGCTTGTAATCTGTGCCTGCGTTAAGGACTTTACTTCCGTCTCTTACAATTATCGAAGGAGTAACAGCTTTGCCTGTATAGTAATAGCTTTCGGGCCTTAGGATCTCGATGCTTATGCCGGTATCAGCTCCGTTTTTGTCCACATGGGTTTGGGCCCATTTTGCAAAAAGAGTGATATCTTTTACAACAGCGTCTTTTTCAAAATCCCATTCATCAGAGAATTGTTCATCCTTGAACCAGCCGCAGAAGACATAGCCGCTTCTCTTGGGATCGGAGGGCTTTGTTATGGTGCTGCCCACATCGGTGGTCACAGGGCTGATAACTGTTTTGGTTCCTGTATTAAAGGAAACGGTTCTGCTTAAGTTTTTCTGTGTAGACCAGCCTGCATAAAGTGTCGTATCTGCTTCAACCACATCCTTGGCAAAATTCCAGCGAAGGCTGCAGGCTTCATCTTTGAACCAGCCTGCGAAGTAAAGATCATCCTTTTCAGGGGACGTGGGAGCTTTGATGGTTTCGCCGGATCTGACATTCATAAGGGTGTCCACTACGGAGCCTCCCTGAGAATTGAAAATGACGCAGTATCCGTAATCTTTTGAATCGACCGGTTTGTTATCAGAGCTTATCACTGCGCAGCTGCCATCATTCTCCTTAAGGTCAATTCCGCCTTCGGGAATGGTGAGAGCATCAAAGGTAGTCTTGTTGATGTCGCCTTCAACGGTGATTTCGGCTGTTTTGCCGGGAGTAGCGGTGGATACATGGAATCTGTCGCTGTAGTTCTCAGTGGACACGGCCTTGTCTGTTGCTGTTACATACAGGCTGTACCAAGGCATTGACACGGCATTGCTTGTGACGAACAGTTGTTGCTTGGTGTCCTCGTCGAAGGAGGTTTCCACATTGCCGCCACATTTGATGGTTATTTTGCCGGGGAGCTGTGCCTTTACTGAGGAGTGGAACCCTGCTGCGCCGAAGCTGTAGTGGAGCGTTGTTATATACAGATCCGGAGAGACGCTGTCAGGAGATATGGTATAGCTCTTATTTTCTGCGAGCTTAGGCAGTTCAAACTCATATTCCGGATTTTCTCCCCATTGGTTGACAGTGCCTTTGCAGCTTATCTTGAGTTTGCCTGCGGTCTTTTTGCCATACCGTATTGTTGCTGAGTCTTTGCCGCTGCTGATGGTAAATGAAGAGTAGCTCGTGTTTAATCTGTAGGTAGCGGCGGCTGTCTTATCTGATTCTTTTACTCCGTAGGGATCGATGGTTCCCGGAGAAGTAAGGCCTGCGGAACTGGTTAGTATCTCTTCTGCGGTGGTTACAGAACCGAAAAATATGTCAGCGGAGCTTCCGTATTCCTTCTCCAGTTCGCTGAAGTCGCATGTAAAGTACCCGTCGGAATCCTTTGAGATAACGGCTAAGTAGGGTTTCTCATTATAATTGCAGTCATATATGGACAGGTTATATGTGTCCGGGGATACTTCCTGCAGATCGTAGGCCACGATGGCATGAGCAGCACGGTTTTCGTCACTGTCTCCCTTGTAAATCAGTACACACAGAACTACAGGCTCATAATTCTGTTTCATTTTTTGAAGAGCTGCTTCGATATTTGAGGCTTCGGCAGCTTTTGTATGCTCGGCGCTTGCGTTGTTGATGATGGCACGAAGAGTGCGGTTCCATTTAAGAATCTGATAGTAATTGATCAGACTTTCAAACTTGCCTGTCAGTTTATAAGGCATATCATCCTTGATTGATACGCTGCGGGGATTCGGGCGGTTCTTTTTAAAGGATTCTGTATCAATGACATTCTGACTGCACAAAACAGCGGTGGCAGACATTCCAAAGCAGGATCCTGTCCATCTTTCATCCCTGGCTTCCTTAAATGCAGCTTTATCTGCGTTGTTGTTATTAGCAAGAAGGATCTTAAAATCTTCATTGAGGATGTCATATTTATAGAGGTATCCGAAGGGATTAGCTCCATCAATAATATAATCCAGTTCGTAGGGTGAACAAAAAGCAGTGGAAGAATTGGTAAATCCCCAGGTATGGGTATCAAAATCAAAACCGGTTTTCTCCCAGGCTGCATAGAGTGTGATGTCATCCTCAATGTAATATCTCTTTGCCTTGTTTTTCTCATGGAAGAAATCCTGCTTGGTAGTGGGGTTTTCCATATCATACCAGCCTGCGAACTTATATCCGCCTCTTATGGGTGTAACCGCATCGTACTTGAAATCTTCCCAGGGCTTAACGAGCTGCGTATATACTACCGTGTCGGTGCCGTCGTTTTTTTTGTAGGTTACTCTGAAGGCATCGGTGATTGCCATTTTGAGGTCAAGGGTTTCAAGTACATTCCCCTTGGAATCGAGGAGGTTAATGTATATGCCCTTATTGCTGTTAATGGTGTTCTTTTCCCGGTTATAGTTCTCTTTGAAAAGTTTGCCGGGGATTATGGAAAAGGTTCTGTTTGTGTCCTCAAAGAGGTTTGATCTGTAACCATGTTGCCCTACAACATACTTTGCGACACTACCCAGTTCCTTAGAGGGGGTGACTCTGATCGCAATTACTTCTTCGGAACCTGTCACATATTTGGCAGTGGTGTTAAGTCCGTCGTACCAGGGGGTCCCTCTGTGGATCTCGACCTTGGTGGGTTCTGTTTCCGGATCATCGGGGGCAGGAGTTACCTCAATGTCCTTTCTGAAAACAGCAATCAGCGGAAGGAGGTATGAGGCGTTAAAATATCTGTCTTCACTGCCGGCGATGGTTTCCAGGGTTTCTTTCCTTGTTTTGCCTTCTGTGGTACCGGTAACATCGATGCCAACTGTATATATTCCGTATTTTGTTCTGAGTTTATCTGCCTGCTCATATATGCTCTTTTTGTTATCGTCAGGAGATCCCTGGCTGAACATTACAATGTACTTATTCTTGCAGGAGCTCTTTGAAAGCACTTTATCGGCATTTTGAAGGGCGGATAGGAAGTTGCTCTTGCCGCTTGCTACCTGCATATTGATGCGCCTGTCGGGAATGCTTTTCAAAAAAGTTCCTTCCTCGGCAATATATGAATCATCAGAGTAGGTTACCATAGATATCCTGGTGTTATACTTGGGGCCGCAGACGTAGTCGGTGAATTCGGTTGCGGCTTTTTTGAGGGCATTCATGCGCTTTTGAGTCATTTTGGAGGATGTATCCAGGACAAGAACGATTTCGGTTCCGCCATTGGAATCATCGTATTTAATGAATTTACCGGTTCTTTTGCTTGCGCTTTGCCACTCTGATGTATCATATCCCTTGCCGGATCTGGGGTAGTAAACTGTGCAGTTATCTAATCTTGCATATGTAAAACTGATTGTCGGAGCTGTTTTGCCGGTAAAGATCAGTTCTTCGGGTGATCCAAAAGGGCTACCTGAACATTTGGATAAAGCAGGTGATAATTCGATGAAATCTACTGAGGAGCCATTCCACGCATTATTATCCAAATGTTGAACAGATCCTGTCATTACTACATCTTTAAGCTTCTCAAAACCGGAAAAAGAACCCGTTCCAATCTTGTTTACATCGCCTTTTATAGTTATTTGTGATATAAAAGGAGCTGCGGACTGCCAGGGAGCGGGAGAGGTGCTTGAGTAGCCGGGAATGCTTCCTGTTCCTGTAATTATAAGATTGTGGAATGATGGCGCTTCCACTTCCCAGGTAAGACCATCAATTGTACCCTTATAAGTTATCCCGTCAAAGTCGGTCTTGGTCATTCGGAAGTTTTCACCGATATGTAATCCCTTGAAACTGCCGCATCCCTTGAAGGTATTTCCCTTGAGAGTAACATTGTCAAGTATGGTGACATAATCCAGTGTGGGGCAGTCACTGAAGGCACCGGTGTCCACAACTGCGCCGGCTGGGATTTTGATGTTATTGTATCCTGTGCACTTGGCAAATGCGTTTTTCCCAATGTAGGTCACTGTTTGGGGTAAATAAGGCATAAAGATCTTCTCACAGCCATAGAAACAATTTTCTCCGATGCGCTGCACTTTTTGTCCGCCATTAATATGGGTTACACCGCTGCAGCCATAGAAAGCATTGTCTCCTATTTCGATAACTGAATTTGGTATGTTCAATTCAGGTAAGGAAGTACAGCCATAGAATGCATTCTCGCCTATGTATTCCAGCTCCGTACAGGTTGATGTCTGTAAGCTTCTCAATTTACTGCATCCCTTGCAACAGTTATCGGGAATTGTTTTTAGGTTGTTTAAATATAAAATTCTGAGGTCAGGGAAAGCGTTTTTCCCGACTGTTTCAATGTTTTCATACAAGGTGAGCTGATTAAGTTCAGGACAATTATCGAAACAGTGATCGCCGATGGATTTAAGACCTTGGGAAAGCCATATGTCACCCAGTGAGGTGCAGGATGCAAATGCATACTCACCAAAAGACTCTAATGTCTGAGACATTCGAATCGTCGTTACTTTATCGTTGCCAAAAAACGCCTTGTCTCCAATGGCTGTAACGGTATATCCACCAAGAGTCTCAGGGATAGTTACGAAATCTTTACTACCGGTATATTTAGTGATAACGGCTTTACCACTGCTTACTGTGTATTTAAAATCTCCGGAGGTGAGAACTTGTTCGGTAAGTTCTGCTTCCTCGATTGGAGTAACTTCTTCGGAGTCTTCTTTTTCAGAGTCTTCCTCTGTGAGTTCTTCCTCTATTGGTTCCAACTCTGTGAGTTCTTCTGATGCAGTGATTGTCTCATCTGCGTCAATGACTTCATCGGAAGTGGTGACCTCATCTGTCGGATCTAATGTATCCTCCTCGATAATTACATCTTCATCACTTACAAATTGGGAAATATCAGCCTGATCACCGGCATAAGACAAAATATGGTTTGTAGAAATCCCCATGGAAAATGCCAGTAGAAATGCTAATCCCCTTCGCACTACTGCTTTTTTCATTACACTATTACCCTCCACGCTGTAAAATATGCTTTACGCAGCGCCATTTTATCATCGCTAAATGTTGATGTATAGTGGTTTTGCGCAGAGTTCAGCCTTTGTTCACAATCTTTGGCGGGATATCGGCAATTTTTCCTTGCAAAAATATGGGCTACATAGGATAATACACTTGCATTGTATCCGGAGAGACCGGAATGATAGCAAAGGAGGAAACAGAATATGGCTAATACCCAAACTGCCGCAGCCGGCGGCGAACTTGGCGCGCAGCTCAATGAGAGAAACGCGACCGGGCTTCAGAACATGACTGTTCTGGCGTTCTTTACGGCAATCATTTTACTTATGAGCTACACACCACTGGGGCTCATCGACCTGCCACTTATCAAGGCAACAATCCTTCATGTACCGGTTATTATCGGTGCCGTTATCCTGGGACCTAAGAAAGGTGCATTTCTTGGCTTCGTCTTTGGTTTCGTATCACTTATCAAAAACAGCATGGCTCCCAGCCTTCTGTCTTTTGCCTTCACACCCCTTGTTCCCGTGCCCGGCACAGGCCACGGCAGCCCCTGGGCAGTTGTGATCGCACTCGTACCAAGAATGCTGGTTGGCGTAACACCTTATCTTGTTTATGCAGGTATCAGGAAGCTTGCAGCAGGTAAGTTTAATCTTGGCGTCAAGACCATCGCCCTTACAATCGCAGGAGTAGTAGGTGCTCTTACCAACACAGCTCTTGTTATGGGTCTCATCTTCGTTCTTTTCAAAGAGGCTTTTGCAACAGCCAAGGACATTCCTGTTGATGCTGTAAGAGACGTTATCCTTGGAATCGTAGCAGCCAACGGAATCCCTGAGGCAATCTGTGCTGCAGTTATTGTTCCTTTGGTAGTTACAGCTCTTTTGAAGGTAGACATGGTTCGCAGAATGGCCAAATAAGGTAGAGTTACATGATTCTTACTTTTGATGTAGGTAATACAACCATCGCAGTCTGCGGTGTATATGAGGGAAATATCCTGTTTAAGGAAGGCTTTGCCACTTCGCTTCACGGCTTGGAGGAAGGGTATCTGCCGTCGCTTAAGCAGGTTTTGGACAAAAATATATCAAACCCAAATGATATTTCGGGCACAATCATCTCATCGGTTGTGCCCGATGCAAATATTATGCTGAAAAATGCAGTTCTTTCTCTGACCGGGAAGGAACCTCACTTTGTAGATCCGGCCGATGATACCGGCCTTATGATAAAAGATTATGACGAAAGCTGCCTTGGCATCGACAGGCTCATAGACTGCGCTGCAGCGGCCAAATACTACGGAGCCCCTGTCTGTGTGTATGATCTTGGAACTGCCAGCACCTTGTCGGTTGTTGATAAGGAAGGATGTTTCAGAGGCGGAGCTATATCGGCAGGAGTTCAGCTAAGCCTTGATACTCTTGATGATCGCTGCGCAAGGCTCCCGCTTTTTTACGCAAAAGATGCTAAGATAGAGGCAGTTATAGGAACAGATGTTAAGACCTGCATGGAGATAGGTGCTGTTGTCGGATGCGCGGCTATGATAGACGGGATGGCAGCAAGGGTATCCGGGGAACTTGGATGTGACAGGGGAGAACTCAAGGTGGTTCTCACCGGCGGAAATGCGCCTTTTGTCTTACCACATATTATGTACGAAAATGTTGTTTATGATCCGGACCTTATACACAAGGGAATGGAAATTGTATGGAGGAACAGCTCATGTTAAAGGGAAAACACATACTTCTTGGAATATCGGGAGGAATCGCAGCCTACAAGGCAGCATCGCTGGCATCAAGTCTTGTGAAGCAGCATGCTGACGTACATGTCGTTATGACAGAGAATGCCACCAAGCTGATATCACCTGTGGTATTTGATTCTCTGACCGGGAATAAAACAAGTATTGATACCTTTGACAGAAACTATGAGCACAAGGTGGAGCACATCGCTCTGGCCACGCTGGCAGATCTGGTTATTGTGGCTCCTGCCACTGCCAACGTCATTGCCAAATTTGCCAACGGCCTTGCTGATGATATGCTCACAACCACGGTTCTGGCCTGCAGATGCCCCAAGATATGCGCGCCTGCAATGAATACCGGCATGTATGACAATCCTGTCACTCAGGATAATATAGATAAACTCCGGCACTACGGATGGGAAATAGTTGAGCCTGCCGATGGGTATCTTGCCTGCGGAACTTCCGGCAAGGGCAGAATGCCTGAAGCAGATCAGCTCCTGGAGGTATGTCTCCATGCTCTTCGCCATGAGCATGACATGGAGGGAATGAAGGTCCTGGTTACTGCCGGACCCACCAGAGAGGCCATTGATCCGGTGCGTTTTCTTACCAATCATTCCACCGGCAAAATGGGATATGAGGTTGCCAAGGCAGCAACCGCGAGGGGGGCCAAGGTGACATTGGTGTCAGGGCCGGTTGAGCTCACACCTCCGCCTTATATGGATGTTGTTAATGTAATGAGTGCAAGGGATATGTTCGAGGAAGTAACTTCACGAGCAGGAGAGCAGGATATCATTATCAAGGCAGCAGCGGTGGCAGACTACCGACCTGCTGATGTAGCCTCCGATAAGATTAAGAAGTCGGGAAATGATGACGACCTCACCTTACAGCTCGAGCGCACAGATGACATACTTGCATATCTTGGAGTACACAAAAAAGACGGACAGATTCTCTGCGGCTTCTCAATGGAAACCAAAGATCTGCTTGAGAATTCAAGAAAGAAACTTGAGAAAAAGAATCTTGATATTATCGCTGCCAACAGCCTCACCACTGAAGGAGCGGGATTTGGCGTTAATACCAATGTTCTTACGCTGATCACTAAGGATGGCCAGGAAGAGTTGCCGCTGATGTCTAAAGCTGAGGCAGCGGACAGATTGCTGGATGAGATATTGAAGCTGAGATGAGAATGACACGGGATGACACGGGGACGGTTTTTATACCAATGGGGACGGTTCTTAATGGTAAAGTTTTTGCAAAGAAAAAACTTTACCATTAAGAACCGTCCCCATTGGTATAAAAACCGTCCCCGTGCCATTAGTGCAGGTACACAATCTTCTTAGCCATCTCACTTGCAGCCTCCGCACCCTGGAAATGCTCAATTATCGCAAGTCCGAAAGGAATCGCAGTTCCCATGCCGCGGCTGGTGATGAAATTGCCGTCCTTGACTGTTTCTGTGGTCTGTACATCAGCACCAAGAAGGTCAGGTTCTCTTCCCGGGAAGCAGGTGGCTTTTTTGCCATTTAGAAGTCCCATCTTGCCATAAACTGTGGGAGCGGCGCAGATTGCTGCCAGCATCTTGCCGGCTTCATTGAATCTGGTGATCTGCTCTTTTAACGGAACGCAGTTGTCAAGGTTGGTGGTTCCGGGCATTCCGCCGGGAAGAATCAGCATATCTGTGCTGTCAAAATCTATCTCATCAAAAAGAGCATCGGATTCTACTGTGATGTTGTGGGAGCCGGTGACATTTTTTCTTCCCATGATGGAAGCTGTTGTTATGTCTATTCCCGCTCTTCTTAAGAGGTCCACAACGGTAAGAGCTTCGATTTCTTCAAAACCGTCCGCAAGAAAAATAACTGCTTTTGCCATATATCATTCTCCCTTTCTTCTAAACTATAGTAAAATCATTATAACAAAGAATTTTGCCAAGGGAAAAGAAAGGTATAAATATTCAAAATGGGAATTGAAATAGAAAAGAAATTCACTGTGAAAAGTCTTCCGGAGGATCTTACGAAATATCCTTACCATGAGATAGAGCAGGGGTATCTCAACGTCCATCCCGCTATCAGAGTGCGCAGGCAGGACGACATATATTACATGACCTACAAATCATCTGCAATCTCCGAGAATACAGATAACATCGGACAGACAGAGTACAATATGCCTCTTGATGAACAGTCCTATGAGCATCTGGCGCAGAAGGCAGACGGCAATGTCATCAGGAAAACAAGATATTTGATCCCGCTTAACGAAGATGCATATTCGGAGGCGTATCTTAGTGATACTCCCGAGCTTGATAAGCTAATTAAGGATGGGAAGATGGTCATTGAGCTGGACGTGTTCAAGGCGCCCTTCGACGGGACAATTGTGGCAGAGGTAGAGTTTCCTTCGGAGGAGGCAGCAGCTGCATACAAGCCTGCGCCCTGGTTTGATAAGGATGTGACATCAGATCCCAAGTACAGAAATTCCTACATGAGTTCTCTAAAACTTGGTTGAGATACTATATGATCTAAAGCAAACATTACAAAAAATCGGCGGACATGCGTATGTTGCATGTCCGCCGTTATTATGTGCAATATAGATTATTTGAAGAATTCCATCTCCTGATTGAGCTTCTCGGCAACTTCCTTGAGGCCGTTGGCACTGCTTGCAAGGGTTGTAACCGTAGCGGAGAGTTCTTCCATGGAGGCGCCTGTCTCCTCTGATGAAGCTGCGTTCTCTTCGGAGATTGCGGACAGGGCACTCATGGTATCAACAACAGCATTCTTGGAGCTCTCGCAGGTATCTGCACCCTGGGAGATGAGCTGTACGCCGCCTACGGTGCTTCCGATATCTCCAAGCATTCCGTTTACTGCATCCAGTGTCTCGCCAAGAGCAAGCTGCTGGTCCATATTTCCCTGTTTTACGTCTTCAGCAGCAGTAACGGCAGCCTTGGACTGTTCGAGAAGGATATCCATCTCTTTTCTGATATCGTCAGCCATTGCCTTGGAATCATCGGCAAGCTTACCAATCTCTTCGGCAACAACCGCAAATCCTTTACCTGCCTCACCGGCTCTTGCAGCCTCGATGGAGGCATTGAGGGACAGGAGGTTGGTCTGGGTTGCGATGGAGGAGATACCCTCAACCTTGTCATTGATATTGGAAACGGCTTCCTGGGTAGCTGCGATGGTTCTTGAAATATCGTCGATCTTGGTTGTCATCTCTGTGGAAGAATTCTGAAGGGATGCCAGTGAATTGCTGGATATCTCGGAGGCTTCCTTCATCTTGTTTGCCAGATTTGACAGATTGTCTGTGGAATTCTGTACATCTCCCACAGCATCACCGATACGTCCGACATTTTCGGAGGCCTGCTGGATCTCATCAGCTTGCTGAGTGGCTCCTGATGCGATTTCCTGTACGGCATTGGATACGTCCTCTGCGGTTTGGGAGATCTGGTTAGCCATATCTGACAGTTCTTCGGAGGAGGAAGCAACGCTGAAGGCAGATTCTTTTATGCTCTGAACAATGTCCTCAAGCTTATCGATAACGGAATTGGTACTGTTTACCATGGTGCCGAATTCGTCTTTCTGAGAAGTGAATTTATTAATTTTGGCAAAATGTCCGTCGGCAAGTTTGGCAAGGGAGTCGTTAACAGCCTTGACGGGATCGGTGAAGCTCTTGGCCATCATAAAGGAAATAACGGAAGCTATTAGCAACATTACGACACCAACGATGATGGTGAATATAGCAGATTTCTGAGCAGCATTCATAGCCTTGTTATAGTCAGTAGATACTACAACCTTGTAGCCGGTAACCTCATCTGTGCACCAGGACATGATCAGTGGTGTTTCATAGGATACCTTATCAATTATGGTTCCCTGGTCAGACAAAGTGTAGGGAGCTCCTGTAAGATCATATACATCGTCTACGCCAAGGGACATCTTTGCGTGGGCTGCCATTATATTATCTCTGGCTATCACAAAGGCATCCTCTGTTTCCTGCTCAAGGAAAAGATGCAGAGCCTCAAGATTGTAGTTTCTCTGAACTTCACCAAGTACAGTTCCTGAAGGATCTTTAATGGGAACTGCCATTGTTATCTGACGAAGTCCTGAGGAGGCACTAACGATGACATTTGATATGAAGATATTGCCCTTCATGGCTTCCTGGAAGTACTCCCTTTCGTGAACATCAACGCATTTGCCGGTGGATCTTATGATCTGCATACCGGTGGTATCTGCGATGGCCATGGAGTTGCCGTCGTTTAAGATATTATCGCCTGAAGTCAACATATCAATCATTACCTGATCTTCGATTCCTGCTGTTCCCTGCATGTAAACGAGTGTTGTAGGGTTACTGGCAATACTCTCAAGGATCATAAGATTCTTGTTAATGATATCGGCATAATCGGCGGCAATATATTTTGCCTGCCATCCAAGGGCAGTTTTAGCATCTTCGAGAGCTTTATTGGTTGAAGATACGTAGCTGATAATAAGTGATACAATGAGCGGAATAGACACTAACAGCAAAATAATGGCAATTAGCCTTGTTTTTATGCTGTTTGTTGCACTGATTTCATTTTTTTTCTTCACTGAATCTGCCATAATGAGCCTCCGTGGAATTTGTTTGTATAAACATAAAGATACGATATAACGTACACAAATTATACAACTAATACGGCGGAATGTGGCATCATTTGGGGATTTTTAATACTTTTTTAATTCTTGGAATTATTTATTAATAGATAAAGGTTATTGATAAAAATTATCAATTGGCAAACTTTTTGTGCATATTATGAATAAAACCTTTTCACAGGTAAAAAGGTTTTCAAAAAGGTTTTATTATAAAAAAATGTGGATATTCAAATTGTATTGTGATATAATCTGAAAGCGATTGTGCCTAAATGCGGGCAAAAGGGCTGTAAACCACAATATGACAGCTCTTTATATAAATATTTATCTAGGAGGAAATACAAATAAAATGAGCGTAACAGTAGAGAAGCTTGAGAACAGCATGGCTAAGCTTAAGATCGAAGTATCTGCAGAGCAGCTTGAGAAGGCCCTTCAGAAGGCTTATGAGAAGAATAAGAACAAGATCCAGCTTAATGGATTCCGCAAGGGTAAGGCTCCTCGTAAGATGATCGAGAAGATTTATGGCAAGGAGATCTTCTATGAGGATGCAGCCAACGAACTTATCGAGGAAGAGTATCCCAAGGCAGTAGAAGAGTGTGGTGAGGACATTGTTTCTTCTCCCAAGATCGATGTTGAGCAGCTTGAGGCAGGCAAGGACTTCATCTTCACAGCTGAAGTAGCACTTAAGCCTCCGGTTAAGCTTGGTAAATATAAGGGAATCGAAGTAGAGAAGATGGACCTTGACGTTACAGACGAAGAGGTTGATGCTGAGATAGACAAGCAGAGAAATACCAACGCAAGAACTGTTGAAGTTACAGACAGAGCAGTTGCTATGAACGATATCGTAACTCTTGATTTCGAGGGATTTGTTGACGGTGTTGCATTCCAGGGCGGTAAGGGAACAGATTATCCTCTTACAATCGGCTCAGGTGCATTCATTCCCGGCTTCGAGGAGCAGCTTGTAGGCTTCGAGATCGGCAAGGAAGGCGAAGTTAACGTAACATTCCCTGAGGAGTATCAGGCAGAGGAGCTTGCAGGTAAGGATGCTACCTTCAAGTGCACAGTTAAGGCTATCAAGGCTAAGGAGCTTCCTGAGCTTAATGATGAGTTCGCCAGCGACGTTTCTGAGTTCGACACCCTTGACGAGTACAAAGAGGATGTAAAGAAGAAGCTTGCTGAGAAGAAAGAGAACGAAGAGAAGGCTAAGAGAGAGGATGTTGTAGTTAAGGCTGTTATCGATGATTCAGAGATCGAGCTTCCTGAGGCTATGGTTGAGACTCAGCAGAGACAGATCGTTAACGATTTTGCTCAGAGACTTCAGATGCAGGGCATGAACATGGACCAGTATCTTCAGTACACAGGCAGCAGCGTAGACAAGATGCTTGAGCAGGTTAAGCCTCAGGCTATCGAAAGAATCAAGGCAAGACTTGTACTTGAAGAGGTTGCTAAGAAGGAGAACATCACAATCAGTGATGAGGAGTTCGAGGCTGAACTTCAGAAGATGGCTGACCAGTACAAGATGGAAGTTGCTAAGCTCAAGGAGCTTATGCCTGAGTCAGAGTTCAAGACAATGAGAGAGGACCTTGCAGTACAGAAGGCCGCTGATTTCCTTGTAGAGAACGTTAAGGAAGGCGCTAAGAAGGCAGCTAAGAAGACAACAACCAAGAAGGCTGCTGACAAGGACGAGACAGAGGAGAAGCCTGCTAAGAAGACTGCAGCTAAGAAGACAACAACCAAGAAGGCTGCTGACAAGGACGAGACAGAGGAAAAGCCCAAGAGAGCAACAAGAAAGAAAAAGACTGAGGAAGAGGCTTGATCCTTAATATCCTATAGGCTTTGAATATCATATGATAAATAATAAGAGGCTGAGCGCTTAATGTGCTCAGCCTCTTTGGTTATATGTCATGTACTTATATCCTGAGAAGAACTGTCGGAAAATCCCGGCTGGTCGGGAACAGGCGTTGTATCTGCTTCGCCGGAGTCAGGTCCCGGATCGGGAAGCTCAGGAAGAGTCGGTTCATCGGATGGAGCAGGCTCTTCAGGTGCAGGCTCGGGATCTGCAGGTGCGGGATCGGGAGCAGGAGTAGGTGCAGGTGCGGGATCCGGTGCAGGTGCAGGTGTTTCGCCGTTGTCACCGTTACCCGGTTCTTCGGGTGTTGGATTCTCTGCGGGAGTTGTGGGCTCTGTGGGAGCGGCCGGTTCTGTATTCGATGCTCCATCGGAAGGTGCGTCCGTATTCTCTGTGGGAGTAGTGGATGCCTCTCCTGAATTCTCTTTGCTTGCCTCGGCGCTGGTTGCGGCTGCTGATGCAACTTCGTTGCCTTCTTCTATGATGCTGGCTGAAGCAACCGCTGTGTCAGCAGGAGTAGATGATGCTTCTGGAGCTTTCTTCTTTTTCTTCTTGGTAGGATTAACTGCCGGAGCAGAAGGTTCGCTGGTCTGTGACGGCGGTGTGTAGGCCGGTGTGTTGGCTGCATCGCTGGTTGTATCCTGATAGGAATACGGCGTCTGAGACATAGCGATCTGCTTTCTGGCAGTATTTGCTGCAGAGGATGCAACAGTTCCAAGACTGGAAGCTGTGCCGGTGTTTGTGGTAGCTGTTGTAGCTGCGGAAGTGGATCTGCCGTCCTTGATAACCTTGAACTGGCCGGTACTTATGCCGGAGCCCTTGGCGGAGGCACGGTCTTCCTTGTCGGACTTAAGGAGAGACAGGCTTAAGGATGAATCGGAGCCTGCTGCACTCTTTTCTACCTGTTTGGACAGTTTCTCGGAGCGGGAGTCGCTCTCAGAAACCACGTCTATAATAATTTCATTTGTGTCATCCGTCAGATAATCATTGGCTCTTAGAACCTCCACCGTCATATCGATCGCATCACTAATGGAGTTATATTTTACACCCTGATGAGTAAGTGTCTCGATGATCGGTTGTGCTTCCTCATTCAGAGCCTCGATTTTGATTACCTTGTCCAAACGGTTCAAAGTATATTCAATGGAGGGTGTTGCATCCAGTGTTACGTAGGAACAGGCAACTGAGGTCTCGTAATAACCAACGCCCATGGTAAGGACTGCCGCTGCTGCGATACCCGACAGAATGGGGAGTGATTTCCTTAAGGTTGTGGAACAGGACTCTGCTGTTATAAAGTCCGAGCTCTTAACCTCAATGGTGTCGCCCACTTTGTGGACTCCCCTGATCTTACGGAAGGTTCCGTCTTCACACAGGACTACGCATATTTTCTTTTTTCCTTCCATTACAACTGCTTTCATGTTGTAGTCCTCATACTTCCTTAACAAATTTCATGTATTCCGAGAGAAGCGGATAATCTCCGGAAATGATCTCGACTGCTGCTATAATGTATCTCCTGTGGCGGTCAAGAATCTTCCTTGATATATTGGCCATACTTGACAGGTCTTTCATTGGCAGTGTTCTGGTTTTTCTAAAACTGCTCATAAGTTCATCGGAGCCGATAAGGGTCTTGATGGCAATCGCACAGGCTGTCTTGGTTTTCTGTGCTGTGGGAGAACACTCAACAAGATCGGAGAAGCCAAAGCCATAGGGCTCTAATGCCTGGGACAGGGCTTCAATCTCGTCCTTGATGGTAACGTCTGCACTTACAGAGGTGCTTTTCTCTGCGGACAGGGTCGCTGTTCTCTCCTTTAGCTCGAAGGCAATGGGATTGTTCTCGTCCTCATTTAATTCGCCTTCCATCATGTAGGGTTCGACACTTATCTCTGCTTTGTGGCGGTACTCTTTCTCCATATGATCAAGAAGTCGTCTTTTGATGACAATTTGAGCAAAAGTTGAGAAAGCCCCCTTCGTTTCATCAAAGGAGCGGACCGCTTCATGGAATGCACTCAGAGCGACAGCATATTCATCATCGCTGTCAGACACATATTTATGAACAGATTTATAAGCACATTGCTTGATAAATTTACTGTTGTTTTTAATGAAAGCATTCAGCCTCTGGGAATCTTCTCGAACTGCGAGAGCTTCCGTACCAAACACATCTTCTTTCATTAAAAGTCTCCTGTGTCATGTTATATTAATTCGATTATAACTTATCTAAAAGTGGGGTACGAAGAAATAAAAATAAATAAAAATAAACATTTTATAAAACAAAATTCTAAACCCCAATTTTTTATTTTTGACCCCCGAATCTTTTTAATAACCGAACAAGAAAGTCGGTTTTACGTTAACCGCAGCATCAGTTTTACTTAATTTCTGATGATGAGAGAGGCGGATAGCATTCACTGGAATGAAAGCCGCCCGGAGGCACCAACAGGCGACCGGCAATTACAGCCGCCCTGATGCAAGGATAAACAGCCGGATCCTTGGGATGGCCAGCACCCCGATAACCGGCACACAAAAATTGTCGTCCGAAAGCCCCAACCTTTAAGGGAAGTCACGGAGGATGCGCCCTAAAGCTTCGCAACCGGAGCTGCTTGAAAAAACGATCTGATGATCCACGTCCCAGGTCATACAGGATTGTAAGAGTAAAACAGATCTCCAAAAGTATTTTTTATCATCCGGATAAGAAAATATGGCGGACTATAAGGATTGGAGCACAACGGATCCATGAACCGAAACGAAATAATCGAAAGTGTTTTCGATAGGGAAGACTTCAGAAGGAAGACTTCAAAATGCAGATTTCGTATTTTCGAGATGGAAGAAAGCCCTGCAGAAGTCTTGGGACTTCTGACGAGATTGAGGCTTTTTTGGACGATCAATCACTATTGGCAGTTGGCAAAAAGTCAAACTAGCCGTATAATATAGTGTGGTTGTATATAGTTTTTCGAGAGTAAAGACTATATACCACCGCACTATTTTTTTCGAGAGGAGTAAAAAATGAGCTTAATTCCATACGTCATTGAACAGACCAGCCGTGGAGAGAGATCCTATGACATCTACTCCAGACTTTTAAAAGAGAGAATTGTATTTTTGGGTGAGGAGGTTAACGCAACTTCCGCAAGTATCGTGGTTGCTCAGTTGCTTTTCCTTGAAGCAGAAGATCCCAACAAGGATATTCATATGTACATCAACAGCCCCGGAGGAGAGATCACATCCGGAATGGCAATATATGACACAATGCATTACATCAAGTGCGATGTCAGCACAATCTGTATCGGCATGGCAGCCAGCATGGGAGCATTCCTTCTTGCAGGCGGTGCTAAGGGTAAGCGTATGGCTCTTCCCAATGCAGAGGTTATGATCCACCAGCCTCTTGGCGGAACTCAGGGCCAGGCTACAGAGATTGAGATTGCTGCCAAGCACATCCTCCGCACCAAGGAGAAGCTCAACAGAATGCTGGCAGAGAACACAGGCAAGCCCTATGAGCAGATCGCAGCAGACACCGAGCGTGATAACTGGATGAGCGCCCAGGAAGCTCTTGATTATGGTCTTATTGATTCCATCATCGAGAATCGTCCCAGCGAGAAGGACAATAAATAATTAAGCCAAAGGAGATATGATGGCAGGAAAGAATTCAGGAGAGATCAGGTGCTCTTTTTGTAATAAGACACAGGATCAGGTAAAAAAACTTATAGCAGGACCCGCAGGTGTTTATATCTGCGATGAGTGCGTTGATATCTGTGCCGATATCATTGAGGAAGAATTTGAGGATGAGCCTGTATCCGGCAAGGCCCAGCAGATCAATCTGCTCAAGCCCGTTGAGATCAGGAATTTCCTTGACGAATATGTAATCGGACAGGAGGAGGCCAAGAAGGTCCTCGCCGTATCCGTTTACAATCATTACAAGCGTGTTCTTGCTCCCAAGACTGATGACAAGAACGAGGTTGAGCTTCAGAAGAGCAATATTATCATGATCGGACCTACAGGTTCAGGTAAGACCTATCTTGCCCAGACCCTGGCCAAGATCATCAATGTTCCTTTTGCAATTGCAGATGCCACCACACTTACCGAGGCAGGTTATGTAGGTGAGGACGTTGAGAATATTCTGCTCAAGCTCATTCAGAATGCAGATTACGATATTGAGAGAGCTCAGTACGGAATCGTATACATCGACGAGATAGACAAGATCACCAAGAAGAGTGAGAACGTTTCAATAACAAGAGACGTATCCGGTGAAGGTGTTCAGCAGGCACTTCTTAAGATCGTGGAAGGTACCGTTGCTTCTGTTCCACCTCAGGGCGGCAGAAAGCATCCTCATCAGGAACTTATACAGATCGATACCAGCAACATCCTCTTTATCTGCGGAGGAGCTTTTGACGGACTGGACAAGATTGTTGAGGCAAGACTTGACCGCAATTCCATCGGATTCAATGCTGAGATAGCAGACAAGACAGAGCGTGAGATCGGTGAGGTTCTCAAGGAGGTTACACCTCAGGACCTCGTTAAGTTCGGACTTATCCCCGAGTTTGTAGGCCGTGTGCCTATCACTGTAACCCTGGAAGGACTGTCCAAGGAGGCTCTTGTAAGGATTCTTACAGAACCCAGAAATGCGCTGGTTAAGCAGTATCAGAAGCTATTTGATTTCGACGATGTTAAGCTTACCTTTGAGGATGAGGCAGTTAAGAGAATTGCCGAGATGGCTTACGAGAGAGAGACCGGTGCCAGAGGACTTCGTTCTATCATGGAGAAGTCCATGATGGATGTTATGTACGAGATTCCTTCGGATGATACCATCACAGAGTGCGTCATTACAGATGCATCCGTAGACGGAACCAGTCAGCCGCTCATCGTGCACAAGGATTCCAAGAGGCTTAAGCCCGCGAAGTAAATTGTATATGGACGCTGCCACAAAAGCCCTTTGTGGCAGCGTTTTTTAAACACCACGAGATCACGACAGGGCAATAAGGAGTTATTTATGGTTATAAAGAATGTAAATCTGGAGACCGTATGCGGTATCACCAGCACTCTTCCCGAGAATGAGCACCCTGAGTTTGCTTTTGCCGGCAAGAGTAATGTGGGAAAGAGTTCTCTTATAAACGGTCTTATGAACCGCAAGAACTATGCAAGAACCTCCCAGGAACCGGGGAAGACCCAGACCATCAACTATTACAATATCAACAATGAGTTCTACCTTGTGGATCTTCCGGGCTACGGTTTTGCGAGGGTTTCCCAGAAGACCAAGGAGCAGTGGGGCAGGATGATAGAGAATTATCTTCATACCTCCAAGCAGCTCATGAGAGTATTTCTTTTGATCGATATAAGGCACGAGCCCTCCGCCAATGACGTTCAGATGTATCAGTGGGTTGTTCATCAGGGCTTCCAGCCTGTGATAATTGCCACCAAGGCAGATAAGATCAAGAAATCCCAGCACGAAAAGCACCTCAATATGCTAAGAAGCGGTCTGGGACTTCCCGATGATGTGAGAATCTTCCCCTATTCGGCCCTTAGCAAGGAAGGCAGACAGGAGATATATGATTTCATGGATGAGCTTCTTGCAGAGGCGGCAGGAGACGCTGAATAAATAATATACCGGGGGCATAAGCAATCATGGAAAAGGCAAAAAAGTACAAACTTCACAATATAGTTCAGGCTCTTATTACGATTGCCATAGGACTTGTACTGGCGGTATGGCCGGGAGCCAGTGTAAATTTTGTAACTAAGGCATTGGCAGTTTTGCTGCTTCTTATCGGAGTGGTTTTTGTTATCGCATATTTTGTGCGAAAGGAGAAGAGTTTTGTCTCCTCCGGCGAATTTGTTGTGGGAATACTTGTGGCTGTTATAGGCGCCTGGATATTTGTTAATCCGGGCCAGTTCACGGATCTTATCCCCAAGCTGTTCGGAGTGTTTATCATTGTCAGCGGACTTGGCAATCTGGGACAGACTTTTTCCCTTATCAAGGCCAAATTCAGCAAGTGGTGGACATCGCTCCTGATAGCTGTTCTTACGGTGGGACTTGGAGCTTTCCTTCTCTTTAATCCAACTTCAGCCAAGGAAATTGCGATAACACTTATCGGAGCATTTCTTATTATCGACGGTGTGACCAATCTTTTGACCTATATTATGGTCATGATAGCCCAGAAGAACAAGGAGAAGGATGAGGAAGCTCTGGTGACGGACGCCGAGGTGGTTGAGGAAACAGTGGAGTCCACAGATATTGAAGTAGTTGACAGTTCTGATTCAGACAGTGAGGAATAATGAATTTTATACCTTTGAAAGTATCGCTTGATGAAGCCTGCCTAAGGGAATTTGTCAGGCGATATCATTTTAATGACACGGATAAAAAAGAAATAATAAGGCTCTACAGACAGCTTTCACCCAGAGTGCATGCGGAGTTTCACTATGTATTGGAGGGCGGGAACGCTGTAGTTGTCATGACTTTGGGTAATGCCTTTGACGAGCTGCAGGACAGTTACATCCAAAAAGGTGATATCAACAGAGCCTATATGGTGGACTGTCTTGGACTTGAGATTATGTCTCAGGCCTACGACAGGATAGATGAGAAATTGCAGGAACTTACAGGCAAATATGCCGGAGGATATATTTTCACAGGAGTGGAAGAGCTGCCTTTGTCGGAGACCCCTAGGCTTATGGCACTGTTAGGGCAGAAGGTTGTGACCTATAATGAGGCCTTTGTTCTGATGCCCAAAAAGAGCGTCCTTTTTATTGCGCCTTTGTTTGATGAGAAGATAGAAAAGCATGATAAATGCGCATATTGCAGCGCGGCAAATTGCCAGCTAAGGAAAGCGGAGTATATCGGTGGCAGCAGCTCCTATAAAGAAGATAAGTCCGGTGATGATGCCGGGAGTGATTCAGGTTTAGGAGATTCTCAGAATATGACTTCTGTAGTGGAGAGACACCCCGGTCTTATCCATTTGTACACAGGAGAGGGCAAGGGCAAGACTACAGCAGCTATCGGATTGTCCGTAAGAGCTGCCGGAGCAGGCAAAAAGGTTGTGTTCGCCCAGTTTATGAAGGGTAGAGATACCTCAGAGCTTGGCATCCTTAAGAGTATTCCGAATATCAGGGTGGTTCGTAGCAGTAAGAATCTTGGCTGGTTTAAAAAAGATGATCCGGATTCCGTTGCTGCTTTTACTGAGCTTCACAACGGCCTTTTGGATGAGATTGAAGGTTATGTTTACGGCGGCGACTGTGATCTTCTTGTTATGGATGAGGTGACCTATCCCGTTAACTATGGCATTATCGATACTGATCGTATTGCTAAGCTAATAAACTCCAAGCCACCTTACCTTGAGCTTGTTCTTACCGGAAGAAATGCTCCCGATCTTTTTGCCAAGAAGGCAGACTACATTACGGAAATGCACAAGGAGAAGCACCCTTATGATCAGGGGATTCAGGCCAGACGAGGCATTGAATACTGATTGAAATAAGCCAAAAGGCTGGTCTTAACGGACCAGCCTTTTGTTGAGAGTGCCCCTGCTCCCTGAGACTTGGCGGTGCTGGCCGTTCCCGGCAGAAGGATAGAAATGTTCGCCCCTCCTTCGCTTAGATTACATGGCCCGCTCAGAAGGTCACGTCTAATCTACGGCTCAAAACTCCGCCCGGATTGTACTGCTATGGTTTCCCGGATTATGGTGGCCGGCTGGGGTGCTTGTTGGAGAGCATCTGCTTCCCTTGCTTTGATGGGGCTGTCCCTCCCCGGCAGAATAATAGAAATGTTCACCCCTCCTTCGCTTAGATTGCATGGTTCTCCCAAAAGGCCCCGAATAATCTACGACTCAAAACTCCGCCCGGAATATACTGTTATGGTCTTCCTGATAACAACGGCCGGGCGTCAGACAATGAGCCGTGAACAGATTCTTCGGGACCTTTTGAGAGAACTCATGAATCTATACGCTCCATCCCAGGCTCACATTTCTATTATTCTGCCGGGGAGGGACAGCCCCACCAAGGCAAGGGAAGCAGATGCAGCCCAACAAACAACACCCAACCGGTCAATTAGGGGAACACCATAGCAGTGTGATCAGAGCGGAGTTTTGAGCCATAGATCCTTTGGGGCTTCTGACCGGACTCATGAATCTATATGCTCCCTCCCAGGCTCACATTTCTATCCTTCTGCCGGAAATGGCCAGCCCCGCCAAGTCCCAGGGAGCAGGTGCACAGGGAAGAAGCATCCGGCCAATTTAAACAGGGAGACCATAGAGATATATTCCGGGCGGAGTTTTGAGCCGTGAACAAATTCTTCGGGGCCTTTTGACCGAACTCATGAATCTATACGCTCCAATAGAGGCTCACATTTCTATCCTTCTGCCGGGGAGGAACAGCCACGCCCAGGCCAAGAAGGCAGATGAACTTCGCCAAGCACCCCACAAGGCCAAATTCTTTGGGGGACCACTGCACATACTCCGGGCGGAGTTTAGAGCCGTAGATTAGATGTGGCCTTCTGAGCGGGCCATGTAATCTAAGCGAGGGAGGGGCGAACATTTCTATCATTCTGTCAGGGAGGAGCAGTATTGCGGGGCGCAGGACGAAAATATGAATAAGGCTTGACAGCGAAAAAAGATGTGTTATAGTTGTAATAGAACAAGAATAACAAGTGGAGAAATGCGCTTTCGGATAGAGAGGAGGAGCTTATGAATATACAGAAGTTTACCCAGAAGTCTATAGAGGCGGTAAATGGCTGCGAGAAGGTTGCCATAGAGTATGGCAATCAGGAGATTGAGCAGGAGCATCTGCTATATGCTCTTATGACCATTGAGGATAGCCTTATTGCCAAGCTTGTGGAGAAAATGGGCGTTGATACAAGGGCATTTTTGGACAGGATAGAGCAGGGCATCAAGAAGAGACCCAAGGTTCAGGGCGGTCACCCCTTTGTGGGTTCTGACCTTAACAAGGCGCTTCTTTCTGCAGAGGATGAGGCTAAGGCTCTCGGTGATGAGTATGTATCTGTAGAGCATCTGTTTATGGCTGTACTTAAGAA
Organism: Butyrivibrio sp. AE3009; assembly: GCF_000420845.1. Taxonomy (GTDB): domain Bacteria; phylum Bacillota; class Clostridia; order Lachnospirales; family Lachnospiraceae; genus Butyrivibrio. The sequence continues at coordinate 48,464 of NZ_ATVS01000026.1, forward strand.
GCCCAACAGAGAGGTCAAGGACATCATCCAGAGCTTTGGCATCGACAGGAACAGATTCCTACAGGCTTTGTCAGAGGTTAGAGGCAACAGGAACGTTACAACGGACAATCCGGAGGCGACCTATGACACCCTGAACAAGTACGGAACAGAGCTGGTTGAGAAGGCAAGAAAGCAGAAGCTTGATCCGGTTATCGGCAGAGATACCGAGATCAGAAATGTCATCAGGATCCTTTCCAGAAAGACCAAGAATAATCCGGTTCTGATCGGTGAGCCCGGCGTTGGTAAAACAGCTGTTGTTGAGGCACTTGCCCAGAGAATAGCAGGGGGCGATGTTCCCACTGCCCTTAAGGACAAGAAGATCTTTTCCCTTGATATGGGCGCTCTGGTGGCCGGAGCTAAATACAGAGGCGAGTTTGAGGAGAGACTCAAGGCGGTTCTTGAGGATGTTAAGCAGTCAGACGGAGAGATCATTCTTTTTATCGATGAGCTTCATCTGATTGTTGGAGCCGGCAAGACAGACGGTGCCATGGACGCCGGTAATATGTTAAAACCCATGCTGGCCAGAGGCGAGCTCCATTGTATCGGAGCCACAACGCTGAATGAGTACAGACAGTACATCGAAAAGGATGCGGCTCTTGAGAGACGTTTCCAGCCGGTAATGGTTGAGGAGCCCACTGTTGAGGACACCATCAGTATTCTTCGAGGACTTAAGGAGAGATATGAGGTTTTCCACGGCGTCAAGATCATGGATTCAGCCCTGGTGAGCGCTGCAGTTCTTTCTAACAGATATATTTCCGACAGGTTCCTTCCTGACAAGGCCATTGACCTGGTGGATGAGGCCTGCGCCCTTATCAAGACCGAGATGGATTCCATGCCTGCGGAGCTGGATGAGCTGAACCGCAAGATAATGCAGATGCAGATCGAGGAAGCTGCCCTTAAGAAGGAGGACGACTCCCTTAGCATTGAGAGGCTTAAGAATCTGCAGAAGGAACTGGCTGAGCTCAAGGAGGAATTCGATTCCCAGAAGGCTCAGTGGACCAATGAAAAAGAGGCTGTGGACAAGCTGGCAGCCATGCGTGAGCAGATAGATACCATCAACTCAGAGATCGCCATCGCCCAGAGAAACGGTGATTATGAGAAGGCCGGAGAGCTTCAGTACGGCAAACTTCCTGCCCTCAAGAAGCAGCTGGAGGAGGCTGAGGAAGCTGCAAGGGAAAAAGAGAACGACACAACCCTTGTACATGAGAGAGTTTCTGAGGATGAGATTGCGGGAATCATCAGCAGGTGGACCGGAATTCCTGTAAATAAGCTGACTGAGAGTGAAAGAAACAAGACACTTCATCTGGCAGATGAGCTGCATCTTCGTGTCATTGGACAGGATGATGCGGTTACCAAGGTTTCTGAGGCTATCATGAGATCCAAGGCAGGAATCAAGGATCCCAGTAAGCCCATTGGCTCATTCCTGTTCCTTGGCCCCACCGGTGTAGGTAAGACAGAGCTTGCAAAAAGTCTTGCTCAGGCGCTTTTTGACGATGAGAACAACATGGTCAGAATTGACATGAGTGAGTATATGGAAAAATACAGCGTGTCAAGGCTCATCGGTGCACCTCCCGGATATGTAGGCTATGAGGAGGGCGGGCAGCTTACAGAGGCTGTGAGAAGAAAGCCCTATGCTGTGGTTCTTTTTGATGAAATAGAGAAGGCTCATCCCGATGTTTTCAATATTCTTCTGCAGGTTCTTGATGACGGAAGAATTACTGATTCACAGGGTAGAACCGTTGATTTCAAGAATACGATACTGATCATGACTTCCAATATAGGAGCGCAGTATCTGCTGGACGGAATAAGAGATGACGGAACCATTAGTGAGGAAGCTGAGAATGATACCATGGAGGACTTAAGGGACCACTTCAGACCGGAGTTCCTTAACAGACTGGATGAGATTATTATGTTCAAGCCCCTGACCAAGGGCAATATCGGCGGAATCGTGGATCTTGTTATCGATGATCTTAACAGACGTCTGTCTGACAGGGAGATCAATATCCGTCTGACTCCTGCGGCAAAGGACTATGTTATTGACAATGCTTATGATCCAATCTACGGAGCAAGACCGCTTAAGCGTTATATACAGAAATATGTGGAGACGCTGTCGGCGAAGCTGATACTGGAAGATGCGGTTCATCCGCACCAAACCATAGAATTCGACGTATCCGGGGACAATCTTACCGCAAGAGCAACCTCTTGATTATGTAACGGTCAAAATGCCGGAAGCGAAGTGTATTCACAGCATAAAAAATCCGGGTCTTCGAAAGCGCTGTAAAAATGCTGGTTTTCGTTCGCCTCGTGATTCTCTGAAACTCGATAAAGAAGAAATGTCTCCTACTCATGCCTATTCGTGGACAGTCGCCATTTCTTCTTTCTCTCGTTTCGACAATCATCTCGTCGCCCAAAGAACTGCACATTTTTCCAACACTTCCGAAGACCCGGATTTTTTATGCCAAGTGTACATTGTTGATTTCCGTCATTTTTCCCTGTGTATAAACTGATGCAGGTTTGTTGATGCCGGAGTAAGTAAGATTTCCTCCGGTAGTCACTGGTTTTTAATATAATGATATGGGTGTCAAAAGTCAAAAATGCGTACATGCTTGCATGTTAAGCATTTTGACTTTATGACCCGAACAAATATGAGGAATAAGCA
>NZ_ATVS01000027.1 GCF_000420845.1 Butyrivibrio sp. AE3009
AAGGAGGATGGAAGATGAGAGGACTTTTGAAAAAAATATCAGCAATAACTCTGGCGACTCTGATCGCATTTGACACGCCGCTGTGTTCCCTGGCCTATGACGAAGCTCAGTGGGAGGCTGAGGAAGCCGGGGGAGTCTCCTCCTATGATTATTTTGGAGATTCTGAAGGCAGTACAGATCCGGACATCTGGGGGTATGACTATGACACAGATGTTTCCGACGACGTGATTTCCGACGACGTGATTTCCGACGACGTGATTTCCGACGACGTGATTTCCGTTGGCATCGATGATTTCCTGATTGAACAGGAAGCGGATATGGCAGAGGAGGATGCATCTGAATCTGAGGATGCTGATACATCCGGTGAAGTGGAAGAAGCTCCGGATGTAATAGTTGAGGAAGAGGAGGCAGAAGTTACCGATGCAATCTCCGACAATGATGCAGAAATGGTTGTTACAGGGGATGATCTCGGCAATCTGAAGGCTTATGATGATGACATAGTTCATCTTGTTATCGGACAGAAGGTTGATCTTGGTGAGTACCTGAAGAATAAGGTTACAGAACTGGGATATGATCTTAATCAAAAAGGAGCTAAATTCACCCTTGAAGATGGATCTGTTATATCCCTGAGTGCAAAAGGTGTGGTAAAGGCAAATAAAAAGGGTGTGTGCCGCATTTTCTGGTCCACGCTTAATAGTCATGGCAAACTGACAAGGCAGGCCATGCTTATAGACACCAAAGTCCATAAAGCTGCACTGTTTGATAAGACAAAGACCCTGACCTATGTGGGACAGACCTATGACTATAACTACAATGTTCAAAATGATTATGACTGTCCTCCGGTATCCTTTGAATCCGCTAATCCGGATGTCTGCACCATTGATCCGGAGACCGGTGTTATTACTGCTGTCGCAAAAGGTTCCGCCAAGATTTCCGTAATATGGGGCGGCGGTACCTACAATATCAGTAAATATATACTTACCGGAACTGTGAAGGTCAATGTTCCAGCTCTTTCCAAGACCGAAGCAAAAGTATTATCAGGAGCAAAGCTTAAGCTTAAAGTTACAAATGTTCCTAAGGGTACCTATGTTTATTGGGGTACAAAAGATGGTGACGACTGTATAGATATTAATTCCAAGGACCTTACCTGTACCGTTACAGCGCTTTATCCCGGTACCCAATATGTATACGCCGAGATAGACGATCATCAGTATGAGTGTAAAATAGAGGTTCCCGGTGTAACAGTCAAAAAGGAATCCTTTACACTTGACCCCAAAAAGACCGCTACAGTCACCCTTAAAAATACCAAGTATAAAGCTTCCGCCTTTAACTGGAGCAGTTCTGCACCAACAGTTGCTACAGTCAGCAACAAGGGTAAGATCAAGGCTGTGGGCAGAGGCTCTGCTACTATTTTTGCAGAAAAAGATGGTATAGAATGCGCTGTTTTGGTTACAGTAAATAAATCAAAAAAGAACAATAAGAACCTTCCGGTAGATAGCACAGAGGGTATAGCGAAGTCCACAGTACCTGCCGATGCTTCGGAAGATACAGTGCTTGGAAGCGTAAGTAACGGATGCCAGCTTACTGTGGAAGCCGGTACCTTTGAGAAGGATGCCAATATATCTGCATCGCCCATCAGCACCAAAAAACTTACTTCCATGGGTGCCTATAGGGAAGGTGTGTTTGAAGAGATCATTTCGCCTGTAACTATTTCCTGCGAAGGATATACAGAGGGAGACTACTTCGGAACTAACGTTGCTCTGACAGTTCCTATGGGTAAGCCCGGTGAGACCATCACTGATCCGGAGGCTTATGTATTTGCGTATTACGATGAGAATACCAAGTCCATAAGATATCTGTATCCTGACAGCTATGACCTTGAAAAGAATGAAATGACCATCAATCTGCCTCATTTCTCATCCTGGTTTGGTGCCAAGCTTACCAAGGAAGAAGAGATAGAAGCATTCCTTAACAGCTACTGTGCAAAGCGCGCTGTTGAAGAGGGAAAATTCTCTCAGGCTGCTTCAGAACTTGAGCCCTATATCAAGGCAAAGGCAAAAGCCCTTAACCTCAGGGATGAGGCTTTCAAAGATCTGGTTCAGGCTACAATTAATATCATTGCAAGTGAAGGCGGTAAAGCACTTGCTGACGGCGGCTACAGTAAAACAGGTGCAGCGGCAAGCTCTGTCACTAAAGCTATGACCGGTATAGCAAGAAGTCTGACTGATGGTGATGAGCTGGCTGCCTCGGACGGATTTGAGGCTATGGCAGTTGATGCATTACAGAAGGCATGGGATGAGCTGGGATATTCAAAGCGGGCAGGAGCTGTTTTTGATCCCGAAATAGCAGAAGGCTTCTCAAGCCAGGCGATAGGCGGCACCTATGGCTTATATAAAGTATTTAAGCACCTTAATGAAAATGAAACAGAAGATGCAATGAAGGAGCTGGGGAATGTTATGATGGGCGTTCATCCTGCTGTTGAACTCGGAACCAAAGGAACGAGATTTGTTGCTACCTGTTTAAATGTAGAGTTTACCTATTGGAAGGCCAATGAAGTTGAAGAACTTTATCATATATACAAAAACGGTTTTGATAGAGACTTCTTCGGAAATTTCGTACTACCTGCTAACGAGGAATCATTCCTTACTTACCTTAATTGTTCCAGCGGTTTTACCAAGGCTAAAGGAATCAACCGCTTCTATCAGATGGATAAAAGAGAGGAAATGTGGGCAGAATTAAAGGAGCGTGATTCCAAATGGGCAGAATATGGTTCTTACGATTCTCTTCCTGTGGAAGAAAAAAGCAGGGTTGAAGCATATCTTGAAAAGGAGCTGATTGACTATTTTGAACTGCGCAGGCAGCAGGAGGGTGTGGCTGCACAGATCAAAGCCAAGGAACAGGTAATAATTCAGACTATGCTGAATGATAATTTAGGAGCTTTAAAGCTTACAGACGAAAATACAAGACGGTTCTTCAGAGAGGAAACCGAAAAGGACTATAATCTTACCGCAAGATTGGAACGTCTGGTAAAGATTCGTTCTCATATTTCAATGTATATTGATGAAGAGGCGCTTGAGAGATATGCAAGGGATGAGGGCGGATACAATTATGGAGATATGATGAATCACTGGGTAGACTGCTGTGCAAGGAATCAGATTTGGAACCATCCGGAGAATAGGCAGCAGGCCCTTGATGAATTCCTTGAATATGTTGAGATGGCCAACGTTCTGAAACCCGGTATTAACACTAAGTATTCAGGGCTTAATAAGGGCGTTCTGGCTAAAAGCTTTTGGACTGAGCACGAAGGCACAACGATATTGTGGATGATAGGATACTTCGATGATCATATCTGGGATGAAGATGGAAACGAAGATATTGAAGCAGAAAAGGTTCCGTTTAATCAGGATGTAAGGCTTGATATCTCTGATGGAGAAACTCTAAATAAGAAGATTTCAGGAATAGAAAATATGAAACTAAAAGAGGATGGAACCTTTAGCTATAACGCGGATGGAGTTTCCATAAGCGGTTACCTTAATACATCCACTTACATCGGCAGCGGTACATTTACTTTTACTTCCGAGTATGCTAAGAACTATGGCTATTCATTGGATGAAGTCGATGGATTCCTTAGAAATGGGGATGAATTCCCTGACGGATGGAATTGTTTCCGTAATCCGCTGTCATATGAAGAAAATCTGACTTATTCAGGTTCATTTAAGATATCGCCTTCCAAGTCAGATTACCTCCAGTTCAATATGACCGGAAAAGCGACTATGGAATACTCTGGAACTTATATATCAGAGGTTAAGGACTATAGTCTTAGATTTGACAGGAGCAAGGCTACCTGTGTACCCGGAGACTTCTATGGAACTAAGACCTGGGATACTTATGAGAGCAGCATGAGATGGTATCTTGTTCCCAAAAAGAAAACCAGTACAGGGACAGGAGAATAAATAAGAAAATAGAATTTGATTTATTTAAAGATGCGCTGTACTTCATAACTGGAGGTACAGTGCATTTTTCTGTGGTAATGAAAGGTGACACGGGGACGGTTCTTTTGTCATCGTGATAACACAAGCACTGACCTTCTAACAGAGAAGGCAGTGCTTTCTTTTATGATTGAAGCCCCCTTAGTTTACCGGATTGAATTTTAGGTATCGACGCACAGCGAAGTAAGCGTCAGGGGCAGAGGGGGGACATCCGGAGGGCAGGGCTGGAAGAGGCAGCAGAAGGGCAGAAATATTCGCCTCTGACGGAGCGTATAGATTCATGAGCATTTCAGAAAGGTCCCAACGGGTCTGTTCGCAGCTCCGTTGTTTGACGTCCGGCAGAAAACATCCGGGAAACTATAGCATAATAATCCGGACGGAGTTTAGGAGTTGCAGACCCGTTGGGACCTTTATGAAATGCCATGTAATCTAAGCGAAGGAGGGGCGAATATTTCTGCCCTTCTGCTGCCTCTGCCAGCCCTGCCCAGGATGTACCTCTGCCCCTGAACTTACTTCGCGTGTGGGAAAACAGATGTGAACTCAATCGGGTAACCCAAAATTTAAGGTAGTAATGTAATAAAGATTATGATAGAATAAACGAAAATTGTATACACGTAAACAATTAATGAGGAGTAGGTGAAAATGGCCCAGAAAAATAGTGAAAAAAGCGTTGAAAAGCAGAAGAAATACGTCGATATGAGCAAGGCAGAGCTCGAGCAGGAGCTTGTCAAACTCAAGGCTGAATACAAGAAGTACCAGGAGATGGAGCTTAGCCTTAACATGGCAAGAGGTAAGCCCTGCAGAGAGCAGCTCGACCTTTCCATGGGAATGATGGATGCCCTCAATTCAGAGGCTGATCTGTCCTGTGCTGACGGAACTGACTGCCGTAACTACGGCGTTCTTACAGGTATCGAGGAGGCCAAGGAGCTTATCGGTGCCATGATGGAGAACAAGCCCGATAATATCATTATCTATGGCAATTCTTCTCTTAACGTTATGTATGATACTGTTTCAAGAGCTTTTACCCACGGTGTTATGGGCAACACACCCTGGTGCAAGCTTGATAAGGTCAAATTCTTGTGTCCCGTTCCCGGTTATGACAGGCACTTCGCCATCACCGAGTACTTCGGAATCGAGATGATCCCTGTACAGATGACCCCTACAGGCCCTGATATGGACGAAGTTGAGAGACTCGTTGCCAACGACGAATCCATCAAGGGTATCTGGTGCGTGCCCAAGTATTCCAATCCTCAGGGATACTCCTATTCAGACGAGACCGTAAGACGTTTTGCACGTCTTCGTCCCGCAGCAAGAGATTTCAGGATCTTCTGGGATAACGCATACGGAATTCACCACCTCTATGACGATGATCAGGACTACCTCATTGAGATCCTTGAGGAGTGCAAGAAGGCAGGAAGCCCTGATCTGGTTTATAAATTCTCCTCCACTTCCAAGATCACTTTCCCCGGAAGCGGAATTGCAGCTATCGCCACATCCCTCAATAACCTTGAGGAGATCAAGGCTCAGCTCAACTATCAGACAATCGGTCATGACAAGGTTAACCAGCTTCGTCATGTTCGCTACTTCGGAGATTTCGAAGGCATGAAGGCTCATATGAGAAAGCATGCAGCCATCATCCGTCCCAAGTTCGAGGCAGTACTTGATGCCCTTGACAGAGATCTTGCTCCTGTCGGAGTAGGTGAGTGGACAAGACCTAAGGGAGGTTATTTCATCAGCTTCGATGCTCCCGAGGGTTGTGCCAAGGCAATTGTTGACAGAGCCAAGAAGGCCGGTGTTACCATGACTGGAGCCGGAGCAACCTATCCTTACCACAAGGATCCTCATGACTCCAATATCCGTATCGCACCTACCTTCCCTTCACTTAACGACCTTAAGCTTGCAATGGACATCTTCACTGTATGTGTAAGACTTGTAGCAGTTGATAAGATGCTTAAGGAGATGTAAAAAAGTGGATGATTTCGAGGATTTTGTCAGAGGCAAGTATCAAAAGATAACTAAAACGCTGATAGAAAAAAAGAAATATATTACCACCATGGAGAGCTGTACCTCCGGGCTCATCGCTTCTCTTATCACAGATACCGAAGGCTCCTCAGCCATAATGAAGGGAGCCTTCGTGACCTACAGTAATGAAGCCAAGATCATGCAGGGAGTACCGGAAACAGTAATAGCAGAGTATGGCGTATATTCCTGCGAAACCGCGACGGAGATGGCCAAGGCAGCAAAAACGGCCTACGGCGCCGATATAGCAATCGGTGTTACCGGGACCATGGGAAACATCGATCCTGCCAATAACGACAGCACTCCGGGTGAGATCTATTATGCTATAGCTTATGGAAGTGACGTTTTTGTTACCAAAGATAAGCTGATGTCCAAGGGAACAAGAGCAGAATACAAGCTGGTTGTGGCTAACCTCATAGCCGACAAGCTTCTTAGCATTCTATGACATGAGTTAACGAGGACGATTGTGAGTCAATGGGGACGGTTTTTATACCAATGGGGACGGTTCTCTATGGTAAAGTTTTTGCAAAGAAAAAACTTTACCATAGAGAACCGTCCCCATTGGTATAAAAACCATCCCTATAGACATATAGACAAGTTCAAGAAAGTCAAGAAAAGCTCCATCAAAACGGGTTTTTCTTGACTTCTTTAACATATAGAATAATCCAAACGCAAGAAAAGAAAGAATAAAGGGGGTTATTCTATGTCAGTACATGTAATCGATGAGGCAAATCGCTGCCTTCAGTGCACAAATCCCAGATGTCGGGAAAACGGGTGTCCAATTCACACAAACATTCCGAAAATGATACAGCTTTTCAAGGAAAACAAGATGATGGAAGCTGCGGAGATGCTCTTTGCCAACAATCCGCTGTCCATGGTATGTTCTCTTGTCTGCAACCATGAGAATCAGTGCGAGGGAAACTGCGTAAGAGGTATAAAGGGCGAACCTGTGCACATTTCTTCAATCGAGAACTATATATCGGATTCCTGCTTCGAGAGGCTGGAGCTTAAGCCTGCTCCTTCAAACGGTATGAAGGCAGCGGTTATAGGTGCGGGACCTGCAGGAATCACCATCGCCATCATCCTTGCTCTTAAGGGATATTCAATAACTGTCTTCGAGACCCATGACAAGATCGGAGGAATCCTTCGCTACGGTATTCCTGAGTTCAGACTTCCTAAGTCCATTCTGGATAGATATTACAAAAAAATGAGAGAGCTCGGAATTAAGTTCAGACCCAATTTCTCAATCGGAGGTTCCACCGGAATTCAGGACCTCTTAAACGATGGCTATAAGAGCGTGTTCATAGGAACAGGAGCCTGGCGTCCAAGAAAGCTAGGCGTTCCGGGAGAGACCTTCGGAAATGTATTCTATGCCATCAACTACCTCAACAACCCTGATGTCTATGATCTTGGTGACAAGGTAGCTATAATAGGAGCAGGCAACGCTGCCATGGACGTGGCCAGAACCGCCATCAGACACGGATCGAAGGAAGTTGTAGTCTATGTAAGAGGCGAAGAAGTCAGTGCCTCCAAGTCCGAATTTGAGTACGCCAAGGTTGACGGCGTTAAGTTTGAATACAAAAAGCAGATTGTCCGCATCCTGGATGAAGGCCCGGTATTTCTCAATGCAGAAACGGGAGCCGAGGAGCTTGTTCCGGCAGACAGCATCATGATCGCTATCTCTCAGGTTCCTCAGGACCGCATCGTAACCCACGAGAAGGACCTTAAGCTCAACGAGAAAGGAAACCTTTACACCAACGAATCCGGTGAGACCTCCCTTCCCGGCGTCTTCGCCTCCGGCGACGTAGTAACCGGCGCCAAAACCGTAGTTGCCGCCGTCGACGTCTCAAAAAGGATTGCAGAGGACATGGACAAATATATGCAAGGACTGTGATTGGCTTGTTAACATAGGCTAATATTAAGGGTGGCATATTTTCAATGTTGGGACTATAATGTTAATGATAAAAGTTATCAATAAATTGGAGATATGTCATGACTTTAAGAGATGTAAAGATAAATGAAAGTGCAATAGTAACCGAAGTTGGCGGGGAGGGAGCTCTTCGCCAACATTTTCTTGATATGGGAGTGATCCCAGGCGCCAAGGTCAAGGTCGTGAAATATGCCCCCCTTGGAGATCCCATGGAGCTTCGTATCCACGGCTATGAGCTGACACTTCGCCTTGCCGATGCCGAGAAGATCCAGGTTATGAAGGCCAAAGAGAGCGAAGATGAAAGTGTCCGTAAGGCTGTGGAGGGCAATACATACTCCCATCCCGGCTTTGGTGAAGGCGGCAAGTATCATGACAAGAAGCATGAGAATCCGCTTCCCCAGGATACGGTCCTTACCTACGCCCTTGTGGGTAATCAGAACAGCGGTAAGACCACTCTTTTTAACCGCCTCACAGGCTCCAATCAGCACGTTGGCAATTTCCCGGGAGTTACAGTTGACAGGAAGGACGGCGAGATCAAGGGCTATCCCAATACGCTGATAACGGACCTTCCGGGAATTTATTCCATGTCCCCCTACAGCAGCGAGGAGATCGTATCCAGAAACTTTGTATTGGAGGACAGACCAAGGGCCATCATCAACATCGTTGATGCCACCAATATTGAGAGAAACATGTACCTTACCATGCAGCTTCTTGAGATGGGAATTCCCATGGTAGTTGCGCTGAATATGATGGATGAAGTCAGCGGCAACGGAGGTACCATCAAGATCAACCTTATGGAGGAAATGCTTGGAGTTCCCGTGGTTCCCATTTCCGCAGCCAAGGACAAGGGCATCGAGGAGCTGGTAAGCCACGCAATCCATATTGCCCACTATCAGGAGAAACCGCTTATCTACGATTTCTGTGATGAGAATGCCTACGGAGGCGCAGTTCACAGATGTATCCACGCTGTTGAGCACCTGATTGAAGACCATGCCAAAAGGGCCGAGATTCCCCTGAGGTTTGCGGCCACCAAGGTGGTTGAGGGCGACAAGCTCATTATGGATAAGCTTAAGCTGGAAGAGAGCGAAGAGGTAATGCTTGAGAACATCATCGCTCAGATGGAAAAAGAGCGCGGCCTTGACAGAAGCGCAGCCATCGCCGAGATGCGCTTTGACTTCATTGAAAAGGTCTGCAGCAAGACCGTAGTTAAGCCTCATGAGAGCAAGGAACACGCAAGAAGCGAAAAAATAGATAAGTACCTCACGGGTAAATATACTGCAATACCTTCCTTCATCATTATCATGGCACTGGTTTTCTACCTCACCTTCAACGTGATAGGAGCTTTTTTTCAGGGATTGTTAGAGACGGGAATTGATCAGCTGACAGGTGTTGTCAGTGACCTTCTCTTGGCTCATGGAGTTAACGAGGTTATTTACGGACTTATTATCGACGGAATATTTGCAGGTGTGGGCAGCGTCCTTAGCTTTTTGCCCATCATCGTCACATTGTTCTTCTTCCTGTCGCTGATGGAGGACAGTGGATATATTGCAAGAGTTGCCTTCTTCATGGACAAGGTGCTAAGGAGAATTGGTCTGTCAGGAAGAAGCATCGTGCCCATGCTGATAGGCTTTGGATGCACAGTTCCTGCGGTTATGGCCACAAGGACACTTCCCAGCGAAAGGGACAGGAAGATGACGATTCTTCTTACTCCTTTCATGAGTTGTACGGCCAAGCTTCCGATCTATGCATTCTTCGTTAATGCCTTTTTCCCGGGAAGAGGCGGACTAATCATAACAGGCCTCTATTTCCTTGGAATCCTTGTGGGAGTTCTGGTGGCCTTTCTTATGAAAAAGACTCATTTCAAGGGCGAAGCCGTTCCCTTTGTTATGGAACTTCCCAATTACAGGCTTCCCGGAGCAAGGAACGTGGGACTTCTTCTGTGGGAGAAGGCCAAAGATTTCCTTCAGAGGGCCTTTTCCGTCATTTTTGTAGCAACCATTGTAGTATGGTTTTTGCAGAGCTTTGACATTCACTTTGACCTGGTGAGTGATCCGGAGAATAGTATACTGGCCCTTGTTTCAGGAGGGCTGGCTCCCGTATTTGCACCTCTTGGACTTGGAGATTACAGAGTAGTGACAGCCCTTATTTCAGGCTTCATGGCAAAAGAGAGCGTGGTTTCAACTCTGGAAGTTCTCTTTGCTTCAGAGGGCGGTGTAACCGGTGCTCTCACCGCAGTTTCAGCGGGGACATTATTGGTATTTAGTCTTTTGTACACTCCCTGCGTTGCAGCCATTTCCACCATCAAGAGAGAGATGGGAGCAAAATGGGCTGTATTCACCGTTATATGGCAGTGTGCACTGGCCTGGGTAGTGGCATTTATCGTAAGGCTTATACTTGTGGCAGCTTTGTAAACTGACTATAGGACAAAAATTGAGAATACACTTTCGAAATATTTTACTTTTATTTCTTAGAATCGCCATTTACAATGGTATAGGAAATTATTGGTAATATAGCACGGAGGTGTATTTTTTATGCAGAAATGGGCAAGACTTCTTTATCAACCCGGTGTGCCGCTCTACGGCGATACCAGAGTTACCGGAAGTAAGGAACATATAGATATATCCAAAAGAGCTGCTGATGAGGCAGTGGTTTTACTTAAAAATGAGAACGATCTTCTTCCTCTCTCAGGTGATGCACCAGTTGCCATGTTCGGCAAGGCATCCTATGAGTACATTAAGGGAGGCGGCGGATCCGGAGATGTTTTTTGCAAATATATCCGATCCCTTTACGATGGACTTAAGGAGAGAGGCGTCAGAGTATATGAGCCTGTGATCGAGTATTACAGACAGGAGATAGAGAAGCAGTATGAGGCGGGAAGGGCTCCCGGAATGACCGCAGAGCCTGACCTTTCAGAGGATATGGTTAAGGGCGCCAGGAATTTTGCCGACACCGCCATCATTGTCATCAACAGATTCTCAGGAGAAGGCTGGGATCGCAGCAAGGTTGAGTCTCCAAGTGAGTTCAGCCCCTGGCCTGCAGCAACCAGCATGCCTACTCTTTCCGGTGAGGTTTTCCCTGATGGAGACTTCGTCCTTACCGCCAAGGAGAAGGAGATGGTATCCAAGGTCACAGCATCTTTTGACAGAGTAATTGCCGTTCTTAATATTGGCGGAACTCTTGATCTTAGATGGGTAAAAGAGGATGCTAAGATCGGAGCAGCTCTCTACATGGGACAGCTCGGTATGGAGGGCGGACTTGCCACAGCTGACGTGCTTCTTGGCAAGGTATGTCCTTCCGGAAGATTGTCCGATACCTTTGCAGGAACTCTTGAGGATTACCCTTCAACAGAAGGCTTCCATGAGTCCTATGAATACGTTGATTACAGCGAAGATGTATACGTTGGTTACAGATATTTTGAGACTGTTCCCGGAGCGGCAGAGAAGGTGGTTTACCCCTTTGGCTACGGACTGTCCTATACCTCTTTTGACATGGAGGTTGTAGATGCTGCAGCGGTAAAAGAGGTTTCGGGACTTAAGAAGACTGTGAACGCAGCAGATTTTACCGAGGGAAATGACGGATTCTGCTTCACTGTTAAGGTTACAAACACCGGAAAAGTAGCCGGCAAAGAAGTCGTTCAGCTCTATTACAGCGCTCCTCAGGGACTTCTTAAAAAGCCCGCCAGGGAGCTTGGCGATTTTGCCAAGACCAGGGTTCTTGCACCCGGAGAAGCTCAGCTCCTTACTCTTTCTGTAAGTAAGTATGAGCTTAGTTCCTATGACGATCTGGGCAAGGTTTCAGATGCATCCTATGTGCTTGAGAAGGGCGTTTACAGCTTCTATATCGGCGAAAATGTAAGGAATCTTACGAAGACTGATTTTGAATTCAATAATGAGGAAGACAAGGTCATTCAGAAACTTTCTCACAAGCTTGCATCTGTGGAACTCAAGAAGAGAATGCTTGCAGATGGCAGCTTCGAGGAGCTCCCTGTAGGTGAGCACAAGGACATAAATACATGTATTTTTGAGAAGATGGAGCCCGGAACTGAGGAGGCTCTTGTACCGGCAGTTCGCGGAAGAGACAGCTATTTCCTTACTTATCCTTATAAGGAGGGGGCAAAGACTTTTGCCGAAGTTGCAGAAGGAAAAGTAACTCTTGATGAGTTCATGGCTCAGCTCTCCGATGAGGATCTGATCCACCTTTGCGGCGGTCAGCCCAACACCGGCGTTGGCAACGTATTTGGCTTTGGCAATCTTCCTGAGTACGGAGTGCCCAATGCGGTAACTGCTGACGGCCCTGCGGGTGTTCGTATCCAACCTGAGACAGGCGTTAAGACAACAGCTTTCCCTTGTGCCACATCCCTGGCCTGCACCTGGAACAAAGACCTGGTGGAGGAAGTTGGATTTGCCGGCGGCGAGGAGCTCAAGGAGAACAACCTCTGCGTATGGCTCACTCCTGCCATCAACATTCACAGAAGTCCTATGTGCGGACGTAATTTTGAGTATTATTCAGAGGATCCTTATCTTACAGGACGCCTTGCAGGTGCCATGGTAAGAGGTATTCAGAGAAACAATGTTGGTGCCTCCGTCAAGCATTTTGCCTGCAACAATAAAGAAACCAACAGAAAGCACTGCGACTCAAGAGTGTCTGAGCGTGCTCTTAGAGAGATTTATCTCAAGGCTTTTGAGATGATAGTTCACGAGTCTGCACCTTATACAATAATGTCATCCTATAACGTTATCAACGGAGAGCGTGCTTCAGAGAGTCATGACCTCATTACAGGAATCCTTAAGGAAGAGTGGGGCTTTACCGGATTTGTTACCACAGACTGGTGGACAAGGGGAGAGCACTACAAGGAGATCAAGGCAGGAAATGATCTTAAGATGGCCTGCGGTTTCCCTGAGCGTGTTAAGAAGGCTCAGGAAATGGGTGCAGTAAACCGCGCGGATTTCGAGCAGTGCGCCAGAAGAATACTGGCAACTATTCTGAAATTTGATTAAAGGACCGACTCTCTGTATTCCTGAGGAGTCATATTTACCTTTTTACGGAAGGTGGAGCAAAAGGCGCTTTCGCTGCCGAAACCAAGATGATAGCAGATATCCTTGCTGGACATGGTTGTGGTGGACAGCAGGTACTTGGCGTGGTTTATCTTGGTGGTTACGATGTAGTCGTGGGGCGTATATCCGGTCTCTTTCTTGAAGACTCGAAGGAAGTGATAGGGGCTGATGTTAGCTCTTTTGGCCAGATCTTCCAGAGACAGCTCCCCGGTCAGGTTGTCGTTTATGTAGGATACGATATCCTCTATGGCATCGCCTGAGCCGTTTATGTTCTCCGGTTTTACACCGGAGGTTAGAAGCTGCGTAAGAATATTTACAATCCAATTATTGAGGACAGCGTCATTGACCGATGAGCCGTTTTTGAAGGAAGTGTAGAGTTTATCTATGTACTTCTCGAAACGGTAGTTAGAGCTGAGGGTTATGACGCTGCCTTTTTCTTTGGTGATTTCCCCATAGTATCTGCGGGCAAGGCTGCCGTCAAAGTGAAACCACACCGCTTCCCAGCCGGTCTTGCTGCCGTAGGAGTGGGGGCCGTAGCAGTCTATGAGTACTATCTGCCCCTGAGCGGCGGTATAGGACTTGTCATTGATTTCTATAATACATTTTCCCTTTTTGATATACATGCACAGAAAGCTGTCGAAGGACTCCCTGTAGAGGTGATAGCCTGCTTCATATTTGAAATATCCTGTGATCGTGGGATAGAGGAACAGATCACGGGTATTTGCGGCGGGAGTGTGGATGTAGTAATCGGAAACGGGGGATACAAGTTTTTCTTTTGAGTACATGGGGATACCTCAGCAATTTTTTTATATCTGTGAGCAAATACATCTAATGAAATCTCGGAGATGACCGGGTATCATAATTGTAATGATGATGGCAATTTTTTGCAAGATACGAGGTGGTGGAGGAGTCGATGGGACGATTGCGAGTCAATGGGGACGGTTCTTTGTGACTCGCTTCGTGAGTCACAAAGAACCGTCCCCATTGACTCACAATCGTCCTCGTTGAATACTAAATAGCCGCAAGGAGGCTTACATGAGCAAAGTTAAGATATACGAGGAGTTAGTCACAATCCCTACCTACGAAGTGGGTCCCGCCGACAGGAATCCTATGTTCTTAGAAAAGAGGGTATATCAGGGGAGCAGCGGCAAGATCTACCCCTATCCCGCAACAAATGAGATCAGCAGAACCAAGAAAGATAAGCAGTGGAAGGCTGTTTTTCTCGAAAATGAATACATTAAGGTGATGATCCTCCCCGAGCTTGGCGGAAGGATTCAGAGAGCCTACGACAAGACCAATGACTATGACTTTGTTTATTACAACAGGGTTATTAAGCCTGCCCTGGTGGGACTTACAGGCCCATGGATCTCCGGCGGAATAGAGTTTAACTGGCCGCAGCACCATAGACCCACAACCTTCAGTCCTGTGGATTACAAGCTCACTGGGAATGCAGATGGCAGTAAGACCTTGCTGATCGGAGATGTGGATCAGATGTACGGCACCAAGTGTGTTACAGGTTTCACTCTTTATCCCGGCAAGGCCTATATCGAGGTAACTGGACAGCTCTACAACAGAACGCCGCTGCCTCAGACCTTCCTGTGGTGGGCAAATCCTGCGGTTTCCGTAAATGACTATACCCAGTCCATCTTTCCGCCTGACGTTCACAGTGTCTACGACCATGGCAAAAGAGATGTCTCCAGATTCCCAATAGCCACAGGAACCTATTACAAGCATGATTACAGCGAGGGTGTGGACATATCGAGATATAAGAATATTCCCGTTCCCACCTCCTACATGGCTGAGAAGTCAGAGTATGATTTTGTCGGCGGCTATGATTACAGCAAAAAGGCCGGTCTTTTGCATGTTGCTGATCACCACATTTCGCCCGGCAAAAAGCAGTGGACCTGGGGCTGCGGCGACTTTGGCAAAGCCTGGGACAGGAATCTTACCGATGAGGACGGCCCCTACATTGAGCTGATGACAGGAATGTTCTGCGACAATCAGCCTGATTTTGCATGGCTTAAGCCCTATGAAGAGAAGGTGTTCAAGCAGTACTTCATGCCCTACAAGGCAGTGGGACAGGTCAAGAACGCCGGCATTCACGGTGCTCTCAATATGGAACTACGTGACGGCGGAACTTCCCTCTATATCTGCGCATATGCAACTCAGCTCTATGAAGAAGCAGAGATTAACGCAACCTACAAGGGAGAAGTTATATTCAGGGAGAAAACTAAGCTTTCGCCCAATGACATATATGAAAAAGAGCTTCCGGTTAACATTGAGGATGAGTACCGTCTCAAAGTCAGCATAATGGCAGAGGGAAAGGAACTGATATCCTATCAGCCCAAAGATCAGGGAATTCCCAAGCTCGCAGAGCCTGCAAAGGCAGCAAAGGAACCGTCAGAGATACTCACCAATGAAGAGCTGTACCTTACAGGGCAGCACATCGAGCAGTACCGCCACGCTACCTGGTCTGCAGACGATTATTATCTGGAGGGACTTAAGCGTGACTCCGGTGATACCAGGATAAACAATGCCTACGGACTTCTTTTGCTGAGAAGAGGGCGTTTTGCCCTTTCCGAGAAGTATTTCCGGGCGGCTATCGATAGACTGACACTTATGCATCCCAGCCCATTCCACAGCGAAGCATACTATAACCTGGGGCTTAGCCTTTTTTACCGGGGAAAATATGATGAGGCCTTCGATACCTTCTATAAGGCAATCTGGGTAAAGGAGCTCCAGGAGGAAGGATTCTACTATCTGTCTGCAATAGCCTGCAGAAGAGGAGAGTACGAGGAGGCGCTTGATTTCATTGAAAAAGCACTTGTGAGAAACACCCACAGCATTAAGGCAAGGGCGCTGAAAGCCATGCTGCTTGTGAGGCTCGGAAGGATGGAAGAAGCTAATAATTGGATAAAAGAGAATCTCAAGATCGACGCCTTTGATTATGTATCAATCTATGCAGGTGTGCTTGCGGGGATGTGTGATGAAGCTTATCTTCATAAGCTCTCAAGGGATTTCCATGAAACATATCTGCAGATGGCCAGGGATCTGGCGGAAGCCGGGCTCTACGACGATGCACTGAAGGTGCTGGATTACAGTGGCTCCGATCATCCGATGATTCATTACTATAGGGCATATTATCTCAGTAAGCTTGGTTGTGATAATGAGGCACAGGCGGAGCGTGATCTTGCAGAGAAGGCAGATCCTTATTGCTGTTTCCCAAATAAATTTGAGGACATCGCAGTGCTGGACATTGATGCACCGAGGGCCATGTATTATCTTGGATGCCTCTACTATGACAAGCTCCAATATGATCTCGCAATCGAACTCTGGGAGAAGGCTGCAGCCAAGGATGACACGTTCCCAACTCTTCTTCGCAATCTCTCCATCGCCTATTACAACAAGCGCGGTGACAAAGATAAGGCAAAGAAGTGCCTGGAGCGGGCATTTGAGCTGGATACCTCAGATGCAAGAGTGTTTATGGAGTTAGACCAGCTATATCAAAAGCTCGGGATATCCTTAGAGGATAGGCTTGCAAATTTCCATAAACATATAGAACTTATTCAGAAAAGAGATGATCTCTACACCGAATATGTAACTCTTTTGAATGACATGGTCAGGTACGAAGAAGCTCATGACCTTATATCCTCCCACAGCTTCGGAACCTGGGAAGGAGCAGAGGGCAAGATTACAACCCAGTTCAAGGTAAGCCTCCTGCAGCAGGCCAAGAAGCTTCTTGATAATGTTCAGAAGGAAGCTGAGACGAAGGAAGAGCTGGATGCTGAGATGTGCATACAGATAAAAAGGCTTCTCCAGGAAGCTCTCTCATATCCTGAAAACCTGGGGGAAGGACGCCTTGAAGGCACCAAAGACAACAATCTATATTATTACCTTGGAACTACCTTCGAACTAATGGGGCAACCTGAGAAGGCCAGGGAAGCCTACCTGAAGGCAACCCTGGGAGCTCAGGAAGTAGCCGGCGTCATGTACTACTACGACCAGCCCGCCGACATGATCCTCTATCAGGCCCTTGCCCTTGAAAAACTCGGCAGAAGGAGCGAAGCCAATGCCCGCTATTATCGCCTTCTCGACTACGGCGAGCAGCACCTTCGCGACACCTTCAAGATGGACTACTTCGCAGTCTCAATGCCCGACATGTCCGTCTTCGATGCCGACATGACCTTGAAGAACCGCGCCCATTGCTACTACCTCATGGGTCTTGCCAACCTTGGCCTTCATAACCCCGCCACCGCCGCAGAACTCTTCCGCCAAGTCCTCGCCATAGACAACACCCACCAGAACGCCATCCTCTACCTCAATCTCGCCGTCATATCTAAAGACACAGAATCTTAACTTGCGTACATAGGGCGAATATTGTAATATAACAGAAGATTTTTTGAGAGAGAATTTGAGGGGAAAGTAATGTGGAGGAGTGAGAGAAATGTATTGTATTCACTGTGGTGCCCAAATAAGCGACACATCTAATTTCTGCTTGAAATGCGGCAAACCCACCTCACCAAGTACATCAGGCCGAGAGATCTATTTTTCCAAACAAAAGGCAGTTAATCATATTCAAATGCTTACCAGGCAGTCTGCCGAGAAAATTGCGGAGGAACCCGGTTACTTTTGCTTTAATTGCGGATGTTATATAGACAGCAATCTTGCACAGCAGGAGGGCAGAGGAGTTTGTTCAGCCTGTGGAACAACCGTTATTCGTGAATATCTTCGTCCCCAGAACCTGCTTGGGAACCTTGCCAAGAAGTTCTCTTCTGTGGGAAATCATAACACCCCACTTACCCCTGAGAAGCTTATTTACAATTACTATGGATCCCTTTATTATCAGCAGACCGGCTATCCCTTTGAGGAAGTTGCGGTTGATAAGGAAAAGACCGGAAAATATCTCGTAGAAGTTGGATATCAGAAGGCCAGAGCAAGCTTTAAGAGCTACAGAACCTATATCTTTTTTAACGTTCTGATACCTGAGGAAAACGGATCTTTTCAGGAAATAGATGCAATTGTCGTATTCGGATCCATGATATACGTGATAGAAGCCAAGAACAGAAGCGGCATGTACAGTATGAACGGCCTTGCCGAGGATTACTGGGATTTTGAATCCTATGACGGAGAAAAGGCTAAGGTCTATAATCCGCTGTTGCAGAACAATGAACATGTAGCTGCCCTTCAGCACTATCTTCGTGACAAACTGGATTTTGAACCTTTCTTTTTCAATTTTGTGAGCCTTGCAGGTAACGGAACAGTCAACTGGAATATTCCGATCGATCCTCTTGATGAGCTTAAGCTTGGCTGCTGGAGAGTTACCAACAACGTTTCAATTGAGAAGACCTTCACTGATGATTTTGGAGTCTTTTTGCAGAAAATGATG
This sequence comes from Butyrivibrio sp. AE3009, assembly GCF_000420845.1. Lineage (GTDB taxonomy): Bacteria > Bacillota > Clostridia > Lachnospirales > Lachnospiraceae > Butyrivibrio. The sequence goes on from NZ_ATVS01000027.1 coordinate 18,379, forward strand.
GCTCCCGGTTATGATGATGGTTTTCCGGATTATGATGACAAATATGCTCAGATGATCCTCAAGGCCATGGAACCCGTTCTCAATGAACCCATGGAGGAGAGAGACAGGAAGATTGCAGAGAGGGAAAGTAATAAGGATGATAAGGGACAGCGACCGTATTCCTATTTCTTTGGTATGATCAACGGTTCGGTTCCTATCCTGTACAGAACCAATCATGTGCACAGCCAGGTAATATATGCCTATACCGGCAGATGGAGCTCTGCCTACAACGTGGTTAATCTTGGAGAGAACGGAGATCCTTATCTTACGGATGAATCGGCCACTGTTGAATGGTCTGCCATCAATACCGAAGAGGACCTGCGAAACGCATTTCTTTTCGTCAAGAACGGCAATCCACAGGCAGATGGTCAGGCAAGCGGCTATGGAGACAGCGCGCCTAATGCATCAATATCTGAATTTGAGTCCATGTTCTTCCATGGCTGCAATGATCTTGCTACCTTGAACGCAAGATATAAGAATCTGTGCAAGACCTTCCATCCCGACGGAGCCAGCGGAGATGAGGAGACCTTCAAGAAGATGCAGAAGGCATATGAGAGCATAAAGGCAAGACTATAAAGCATAATAAAAAGGCAATTACTGAGAAGAAAAAGAGGCCTTTGTGTGTTACAATATTTTGGAATGATTTTGTTGATGTCGTAACATTTGGGGAGATTTACGATGATTGATGGGAAAAAGATTGTAGCACTATGTGCATACAGGATATATGATCCGCAATTTTTTGACTGCGTGACAGAGCTCAATGAGCTTCTGAAGGCTCAGGATTGCAGGTTGTTTATTTACACCATGAACTCCGAGATCGGTAACAGCGGAGATTATGAGGCTGAAGCTTCTGTTTATGATCTGATACCTTTTGATAAGACTGACGCTGTCATTATTATGGCAGAGAAGATCAAGAAGAGAGAGGTTGTTCAGCATATTATCGATTCCGCAACGGGGTACAATGTACCTTGCATTGTTGTGGACGGCGATTATGACAATGTTGCCAAGGTGAAATTTGACTACGGTAAGGGCTTTGAAGCAGTAGTCAGACACATTATCGAACAGCACAAGCCCAAGTGCCCCCACTTCATGGCCGGCAAGATGGACAGTGAATTCTCCAACGAGAGAATAGAAGTGTTCAAAAAAGTAATCGCTGAGAACGGTTATACTTTTGATGACAGTATGTTAAGCTATGGCGACTTCTGGTCCATTCCGGCCAGGAAAGTTGCCCATGAGCTTCTTAAAAGAGAAGTACTTCCCGACGCTATTATCTGCGCCAATGATATCATGGCTATCAATGTCTGCGACATATTTACGGCAGCCGGAATCAAGGTCCCGGGAGATGTTGTGGTCTCAGGCTTTGACGGAATAGATGAGGCCTTTCTTGCCAAGCCCGGAATGACTACCGCTATATGTGAGAGTAAGGTCCTGGCAGATACCATCAGTGAGGTGACACAGGCAGTTCTTGGCGGTACCAGAGACATCGAGAGGTGGATCACACCTACCTTTGTTCCCAATGAATCCTGCGGATGTCCCCGCAGTCTTTTCGAAGTCAATTCCGTTGTACATGGACTTAATAACAGGTTTTACCATCATCAGGATGATATCCACATCATGCATGTATTGGCCTCCACCATCATGGCAAGTGAGAGCATAGGTGATTGCACCGGTCATATCAGGGAGAATCTTTCCGACAATATGTGCGTCGTTGTTGAGGATGCCTGCTTTGATCTTGAGAGGAACTATTTCCTTGACCATGTTACTAATACTACCAAGAGTATTATTTATAACAGTTATTGCAAATGTAATCAGATTACTCCCTTTGATCCCGAGTGTGTTATTCCAAGTCTCATGGAGGCTATGGATGCGGGATATCCGCTCATATTCAATGCTCTTGAATACATGGGCAGAGCTATAGGTTTTGTCTGCTATTCTTTTGACAGATATGACCTTATAGATTATTCCAAGACTCCCAGCGTGACCAACTGCCTTAGTATGGGCCTTGGCGGATTTATAATGATCCGTTATCAGAGATACCTCAAGGACAAGATCCAGCAGATGTATCAGAACGATGCCCTGACAGGACTCTACAACAGAGTTGCGTTCCTGGCCAAATATGAGGAGTTCAGGAGTAAGCCCCAGAATAAGGGTAAACAGCTCAACATTATCATGGCTGACCTTAACGGTCTTAAGATCATTAACGATACCATGGGACATGCAGCCGGTGACAGAGCCATTGCTACTGTGGCCAATGCCCTGAGAGCTGAGTGCCCGTCAGAGACTCTTCTTGTTCGATTCGGAGGAGATGAGATGATCGCCCTTGTTCCCGGTGAGAACAACGTGGATTCTATCATCTACAGAGTCAAGGAGCATCTGGCAACGGACAGCAAGCGCCTTGGGTATCCCATAACCGCCAGCTACGGAACCTATTCCACCGTGCTTTCGGATGAGCTTAATCTTGAGGATGTCATAGCCATCGCCGATGAGCAGATGTACATCATGAAGAAGGGCTCCAGGATAATAAGATAAATTAAATATTTGCATGAATACTATGCGGAACGTTTCTAATGTTTTTTTAGAAACGTTCCGTTTTTTTATTTCATTTTATTTCCGTAAAAGGGTTAATTTTTCTGCAAAAAATGACGATATACCAAACGGCGTAGAATCGTTTTTTATGGAAAAAGTAAAATTTTATTTCTGACATTCAAATTGAAAAGAGGGGTTTCCATATGAAGAGATGGCTGAAGATAATGAGTCTTATAATGAGCGTGCTGTTGCTTTCCGCAAATATGCACGCTATTTCCGCAAGGGCGGCTAATCTTGACGGGGCCAATGCAGCCAAGATCGCCAGCGCGATCACCAGCACGGCAGAGCAGCAGGCCAGGAAACAGGGAAAGGATTATTTCAAGACTCTTGCCAATGGAAGGATTATCTATGTCAAAGGCTTCAAAGTAACTAATTTAACTCCTCCTTCCCATGGTCAGCTTCTTGATACATCTGCAACCGTAACAGCAGACAGTGGTCTTTCCTGGGAAGTTCCGGTTATCTGGGTTGATCAGAACGGAAATATGCTAAAGATTGCTCTGGATATAGACGGAGTAGTGGCCTGCTATCCGATTCTGGCATTTTACCTGCCTGAAGGTTATGCAATGGCAACAGGTAAAAATGTGACTTATGACATCAGTATGCCTGATTTCGTGACAGATCTTATGGCTAAGTCCGGTGTCGCAACCCTCTCTAATCCCTCAAACGGAGTAACCTATATCACACCTCTTCTTCCCGGAAAAAACAAAGTGGAAGCCAATAGAACAACTCAGTATTCTCTTTATGATGAGGAAGAAACTGAAAGTGCGTCTTCAGGCGTTGAAGAAAAGCCTTATGTGCCCCAGGCAGATACTTCCGATAGTGGGAATGGCAACGGCGGTAGCGGCGGTGGAAGATCCGGAGACAGAAGCGGATATAAGAAGTATGATCCAAAGCTAAGTGAAGATGAAGAGAAGGCGATAATCGATCTACATGTTCAAAGTGACGATAGTTCCAAGGATGCTATTGAGGAGCTTAAAAATCTTGATAAAAATGACCTCGCTTGGTTTATATCTTTTGTAAAAAATGTTGTTGAACCGGAGGCAGTGCAGCTGCTTGAGCAGAAGTTCCCTGCCTATGGTGATGCGGCTGAAAAGAAGAAAGATGAGGCAGAGCTTGGAGAGAAACTGGGATTATATGTATATTACAAGGCTGCTGAAGGGTCTCAGAATTCCGGAAATTCCGAAGTGGGCGATGAGACTGATGAAACTGACAATACAGGCGGTGAAGTTGGAAATGGCACTATTGCTGAACTTAAATGGGATTATAGCGAACAGGGTGAACTGACATATTCCCTTGGAATAAATGTTTCCTATTTCTACACAGTGGATAAAGAGTCGGGTAAGACTGTGTTCAACGATGAAGCATATGATCTTCTCGATAATACCTTGCTACATGAAATCATGCATGCCCATATGCTTGACTATACCAGAACCGGAATGACCGGAAAGAAGTATGATGAAGCAAGCGGTAAATATGTGAATTCGGCAGAAAACAAGTTCCCGACATGGTTCATCGAAGGTATGGGAATGTCTGTTGATAATCCATATCAGTACTTGAACGAGTATTTTACAGGTGTGAAGGATAACTCTGTCGGATATGGATTTGATAAGGAGTCAAAAACCTATGATGCAGAGCTCCTTAAGGAAAGATACAGTTCCGATAACACCATGCAGCTTGGTTACGCAGATGGCAGTAATCCATCTGATGTAACAAAGAGCGCTTATGCAAGCGGATATCTTGCCAATGTATATCTGGCCTACTTGGCAGCTATAGCATACGATAAAAAGGATGCCATTTCGGAGAAAAAAGGTGAGATTACTATTGATTCCAAGGTCATCCGTAGCGGAATGAATCATATTTTGGAAGAACTCCATAACGGAAAAACTCTGGATAATATAATTGGTGAAATATCACCTTCTGATGGCGCAGGCGGCAATTGCTACAGTAATACCGATGAGTTTGCAAGTAAGTTCATAGCATCAAGCGGAGAGGATAGTGACGGAGGCAAATCAGCGGATTTTTGCGCCACCCTGTTAAGCTATTTTGCTTCAAACAGCGATAATACAGCGAATGGCAAAAACGTTAACGGATCCGTACTTTTGGATTTTGATGATTTGGATACATATCAGCTTAAAGGCATAAGTAAAGTTAAGACAGAGGTCTATGTACTTGATAATGCTCAGGAGAGTAAGTCAAATGTGAATTCTGAAGAAGCACAAAAATCCGGTGGAAAAAAAGACACAGGAACGATTGTTGATACATCAGACGAAAACTCTTCAGAAAATACCGATACGGATTCTTCAGAACAGTCAGAGGAGAAAAAAGCCTTGGATAAAGTAAGTGTTCCTACTGACAGTACTCCGGAGAATCAGGATAATGCCTCTGAAGGAAACGCCATAGATAATACTTCCGATAGCTCAGATAACAGGGATTCATCTTCTGCAGATGATAACAAGAAATCATCAAAGCCTTTAGAGAAAGCTTCGGATGACTCAGAAGATGCAGAAAGCGACAGCTCATCAGCTGAAGAAGCTATCGAGGATGATTCCGAAGAAACTGCCGAGTTCCCTGTTGAGCAAGAACAACCTGAGAATGAATCTATAGAAGAGCCCGAGCCGGAACCTGCTCCAGAAACAGCCCCTGCCCCTGAGGAACCTGCAGAGCAGCCAGCCGCTGAACCTCAGCCGGCACCTGAGGCAGCACCTGCGCCGGAAGTAGCTCCTGAACCGGAATCTGCTCCGGCAGAAGACTACACACCGCCAAGCATGATAATTTCCGAACCCGAGCCCGAACCTGCACCCCAGGAACCCGCTTCCCAGGATAACAATCAGGAAGTTCTGGATGCAGTTAAACCTGAGCCATCCTCCAATGATGACAGTTCTTCATCGGAGAATTCCGGAGAGTAAATCTTTTTATATAAGGATGACAGCAGGGACGGTTTTTATACCAGTGGGGACGGTTCTGCTTCAGGCATCCTTGGCCATTCTTCTTACGAGATATCTGAATTCATCCTTATATTCATCGGTTTCATCGATGGTCTTAAGGGTGTCAAGGATATCGTCCAGGGTTGCATCTCCAACGTGTTCGCTGTTTTCAAGGATCATGGCAAATTCAACTGCACAGCCTGCGAACTTGAAGCTGTCGCTGGGGGTATCTGTGTAGAGCTTGCTGCCGATGATGTATTCTTCGAGCTTGGACTTGTTTCCGTCGGGCTCTTTGTATCTTAATGCCAGTGTTCCATAGTCGGTAGAAACGTTTGCATCGGTGTCATTATTCTGATATTTGAGGTTGATGGCTGATTTGGAACCAGTGGGAACGATCTCATACAGTGCAACAACTGTGTGGCCGGATCCAAGTTCGCCACCGTCCTTGGTGTCATCTGCAAAATCCATTGCATCCATTGTTCTGTTCTGGTAACCGATAAGTCTGTAAGCGTTGACCTTGGCGGGATTAAACTCCATCTGGAACTTAACATCCTTGGCAACGGTTACAAGAGTTGAACTCATTTCATCCACAAGAACCTTGTGGCCCTCAAGCTTGGAATCGATGTAGGAGTAGTTGCCGTTACCGCAGTCAGCAAGTCTTTCAAGGCTGGCATCCTTAAGATTTCCTGTGCCAAAGCCAAGAACTGACAAGAAGATTCCATCATTCTTTTTCTCTTCGATAAATCTCTCAAGCTCGTCGGGATCTGAGATACCTACATTCAGGTCGCCGTCTGTTGCCATGATGATTCTGTTGTTTCCGCCTTCGATGAAGTTCTCTTTTGCTACTTCATAGGCCATCTCCATTCCGCGCTGGCCTGCTGTTGCGCCGCCTGCTGAAAGAGAGCGGATGACTTTCTCTATTTTCTTTTTATCCTTAATTCCAACACCGTCAAGAAGAAGTTCCTCTCTGCTTGCATAGGTTACAATTGAGATGGTGCTGTTCCCGGGAAGATTGTCAACGAGGTCCAGCATTGAAGTCTTAAGGAGCTCTAACTTGTCAGATGAGCTCATGGAACCGGATACGTCAATCAGGAAAACAAGGTTACTGTCAGGCATCTCTTCGGAAAAACTTTCCTCAGCCTTAACACCTACGAATAACAGCTCATGCTCTGAGTTCCAGGGGCAGGTTGAGATCTCAGCTGTTACACCGAATTTGTTGCCGGCTTTGGGGCTAACCAGATTGTAATCGAAATAATTAAGGAACTCCTCTTCGCGGACTGCGTCGCCGTTTATGTCATACAGGCCATATCCGTCCTCGATCATTCTGCGGACATTTGCGTAGGATGCTGTATCAACATCTGCTGCGAAGGTTGAAAGAGGCTGTGTCTGAGCCAGGAAGAAACCTGCCTCCTCAGGCTTTTCATAGGATTCTCCGGGATTTATATTGTTGTAACGCTCATCGTAGTCTCCGTAGCTCTCTGTAACTGCTTTGTTTGCTGATTCATAGCCGGCAGCAGGGGCCATAGGAGCGGCTTCGTATGATTCGCACTCCTCGGTTGCAGCTTCATGTGAAGGCGAAGGAGATGCCTGTTCGCTTTTGGCTATGGGAGCTTCTGCTGCGGGAGCCTCTGTTGCCTGAGTGTCTGATGTGGGCATGGGGCTTGCTTCCTGCGCTGCACGATTTGCTCCGCCGCAGCCTGTAAGTGATGCTGCCATGATGGTGATTGTTGTCAGAAGTGATAATCCTTTAATATACCTTTTCATAATATTTTTCCCTCCAAAATACGGCTTATGTGTTTTTTGTTTTTTGCCGTTCTATCTTGTATACAGACGGGAAAAAGAAAATGTTGCAAGGAATTAAAATTTTTTTCAAAAAATTTTTTTTACAGTTTGTGCTATACTATCAATGTGCGATTTTATGCGCTTTTTTAAGAATAATAACTTTGGGAGATTTATTTAGTGGAGAAGAAAAAGGTTTTTGACAGGCCGTACAAAGCGGCTGTTTTTTATGGTGTGTATTCGATATTGTTTGCGGGAATGATCTACGGGGTGTTCTATTACTTTTTTGCAAACAATGTTAGTTTTATCAATTCCGCCGATGCCTTCAGGCAGCATATCAAGGCCCTGGCCTATTATGCCAAGTGGATGCGAGGCGTCCTGTATCATCTGGTGAAGGAACACAGTCTGTCGATACAGACCTTCTCCTTCGGAATGGGCTACGGAACAGATATCTACCCGACGCTTCAGTATTACGCTATCGGAGATATCCTGAATCTTCCGGCAGTCTTTGTTCCCAATGAATATATATATGTATATTTTCAGGTTGTTATGATGCTGAGACCCTTCATCGCGGGCATTACCTTCTCGGCTCTTTGCTTCTACTTAAGACCGAGAGCTTCCAAGATCGGTGTGATGACAGGAATGTTCACCTACAGCTTCTGCACCTTTTTCCTGTTCCTTGGTATCTGGCATCCCTATTTTGCCAATCCGCTTATTTATCTGCCCCTTGTAATTCTTGGAGCAGAGAAGATAATCAGGGAAAATAAGTCCGGATTCTTCGCCTTTGCGATCTTCCTCGCAGGCAGCAATAACTTTTTCTTCTTCTATATGATCGTGCTCCTTACAGTGGTGTATGTCATCGTAAGAGTTGCCTTTACATATGGAGGACAGCTTAAGAAGTGGGGAGAGCTGATCCTTAAGTTCTTCGGAGCAGGTATCATCGGAAGCCTTATGGCAATGGTGATACTTCTTCCGGTAATATGTGCTTTTCCGGCCAATCCAAGAAGTAACAGCGGAATTACTTTTTCGCTTTTTTACAACAAGGAATATTATGAGCAGCTGGTAAGAAACCTGTATTCCTTTGTATATCACGGCTTCTATGATACGCAGATAGGTTTCCATGGCATCATTCTTCTGGCGGTGTTCATGCTTGTTATCAGGGTTATAACTCTTTTGGTCAAAAAAGCATCCGGCAAGGAGAATACTGAAGGAAACGCACCGCTTCAGCTCTTTGTATGCTTTTTGCTTCTTATCCTGTTTGTGTGTCTCCCGGCAGCGGGCTATGCACTTACGGCTTTTGCCTATGTTATCAACAGATGGACCTTTGCCTTTGCGCTGTGCGCAGCATTTATGATAGTTGATGTCTGGGACGACCTCTTTAATATCAAGTGGCTGCAGATGGCATCTATGGCGGTTCTTGCCCTGGCCTTTTACCTGCTGGTGAGATTTACTCACAACAGAGGCTATGAGAATGCCATGGCGGAGCTGCGACTTATGTATGTTGGACTTGCCGTAGTTCTTGTCATGGGGCTTATCAACTGCCTTGTAAGAGACAGAGAACATCTTATGCTCAAGATATCAAGGGGGACAGCGCAGGTTCTTATCCTGGCACTTTCGCTTACGGGAATTGTAATTAACGGCTATTACGGCTATTCTCCGGAGCAGGGCAATATGATCCAGGAGTATTTTAACGAGGTTACACCGGACAGCATGCATATCCTTTTGGAGAGCACCGAGGTTCAGGCGGTAAAAGAGGCAGTAGAGGTAAACGGCCGTGATCCCAACGGCTTCTACAGATATTCAGGACGTGACCTTGTATGGAACTCCTCGCTGATTGAGGGCGTATCCTCAACTCAGTTCTACTGGAGTCTTGCAAACGGCGTCGTATCCGATTATTTCAAGGAAATGGGCAACAACGATCAGCAGAATTTTGCTTACTATGCCCTTGATGACAGAGCAATACTCAATACCCTGGCGGGCGTTCGTTATTACTCACTTCGTTTCAATACGGATGAAGAGATCCGTTTTGTACCTTACAGATTCATACATCTTCATGACAGATACAACTTTGCTATTTTTGAGAACATGAACCCGCTGTCTCTTGGCTACGCTTATTACAACGTGATACCAAAGAGCGATTATGAAGCCATGACAGCCGCAGAGAGGCAGGAAGCTCTTTTGTACGGCATTGTTCTTGATGAAGATGACAAGACCTATCCGGAGGCTGAGATCTCCTACAGTTCTCAGTCAGTGCCTTTTGAGATCAGCGCAGAAGGGAATGTTACCATTGAGGATGGTAAGTGGACCGCCAAGGCGGGCTCATCCATTCACATCACCTTCAAGGGCCTTCAGAACTGCGAGACCTATTTATGGCTTGATGAGCTGTATGTGGATTCTCCAAGCGACTATCCGCTTATGAACATTCAGGCTGTTTCCGGTGAAAATGTAGTTACCACCAAGCAGATTTATTACAAAACTGAGAAGAACCAGTTCTACAGTGACTGGCACGATTATCTTCTGAACATGTGCTACGCCGAGCAACCCAAGGATGAGATGGTCATCACCTTCACTGAGGATGGAACCTACACCTTTGATGATCTCAAGATCATCTGTCAGCCTCTGGTCAATTATGAGAATCAGATCAGAATCTTAAGCCAGGATATGCTGGAAAATGTAGAGCTGTACAAGAATCCGATTTCCTATGCCACAAACAAGGTTACCGGAACCATCAACATGCAGGACAATGGTATCATGTGCCTTACGATTCCTTACTCCAAGGGCTGGACAGCCTACGTGGACGGCAAAAAGACTGAGCTTACCAAGGCCAATACAATGTTTATGGCATTAAAGCTTCCTGCGGGAAGTCATGAAATAACTCTCAAATATCACACACCGGGACTTCTTGCAGGTTTCATACTTAGTATACTGGGCCTGGCGCTTCTGATAGGTCTTATGAGAGCTGAAAAAGGTAAAAAGGCGGGAGAGAACAATGCTTAAGAAATTGAAAAATGAAAAAGTTCAGGATACGTTACTGTGGATCTTCATGGCAATAGGCGGCCTGTTTACATTATTCCTGATCTACAAAAAAGATTTCTATATGGAAAACAGCGATATCGCCTCCGACATGATCCTTGGCAAGCTCCTTAGCGCCGAGGGCGGCATCCTTAGTAGCAACTGGTTCTATTCCACGGAGCTGCACGTTGTTCATACGCAGCTTCTGTACAAGCTTCTGTTCTATATCTGGCCTGACAACTGGCTCATGGTAAGACTTGCAGCTGCTGTGGTATTTCTGGTCCTTATAGTCGCTTCCTTTATCTACATGGCTAAGGGAGCCGGACTCTACAGGGAGGGCCTGTTTGCAGCCAGCATACTTACCTGGCCCTTCGGACAGTGGTATGTCAGGATCGTAACCTTCGGCCAGTCCTATGTGACCTATTTTATCATCGCATTCTTTTCCATGGGACTGTTCTTCAGAGCGGTGAGCCCTGTGGTCAGGAAGATTTCGGATGATGAGGACAGGAAAGAAAACAGAGCGGTGCTGGCAATCCTTCTGGCAGTTCTTGCAGCGGTTTCTCTGGTAGCGGGACTTGGCGGCGTAAGACTTCTTATGATCTGCTATGCGCCATTATTTGCAACGAGCCTTCTTGGACTTCTGTATGCTCATTATTACATGTTCAAGAATAAGACCAAGTCCGGTAAGATAGCAGCAGCGGCCAACAGAGTATTTATCTCTGCGCTGGTTCCCTTTGTTTTTTCCTGCATAGGTCTATTCATAAACAGAAAGATACTTTGTGAGAAATATAACTTCCAGGATCAGTTCAGAGAGACCTGGACAAATTTTTCCTTTGACTCTATCGGTAATTGCCTGACTGATGCTCTGACACTGTTTGGATGGCATGCAAACGTTCACTTTGTGAGCTGGCAGGGAATCATCAACTGCCTGAATTTCCTGCTGATCCTTCTTTTGGTGGGAAGTATTGTGAGGACCTACAAGAGGCTCTTCAGATACAATGAGATGACACAGCTGTTCCTTCTCTTTGTGGGAACCCTTACACTTATAACTACTGTGGTTTTATCCTGCAGCAACAAGTATTACTCATATTACTGGCTTCCGGTTATTCCTTATTTCCTTCTTGTTATGGGAATTGAGTTCAAATATGAGGAGGCGGGATATTTCAGACACTATGCGCCGGTGATTGGTCTGTTCGTGGGAGTATGCATATGCACCGCAAGTATTTCGGTGTATGCTGACCCCAATCCCGATGATATCTATCAGGACTATGCTATTACAGATGCCATTGAATGGCTGAAGGAAACAGATTATACCGACGGTTTTGCGATGTTCTGGTCCAGCAACGTGGTAATGGCGCTGACTGATGGACGCATAGACATGCATACGGTAAAAGAAATTGATCATCTCGACAGCCTTGATAATGAATATCAGTGGCTTCAGAATGCAGAGCACACAAGATCCCTTCCCGAGGGCAGGTTCTTCGTGCTTGTAAGTGCAAGAGATTACGATCTTGGAAATCCTTATTCAGCAGATATATTCAAACTGTCGGACCACCTGGTGTATGGCACCGACAGCGCATATATCTACAGCTTTGAGAATATGGATGATTACATCTATTCAATATCAAATGCGCAGTGATCACTGCATGGAATCGGCATCCGGAAGGATGCCTTTTCTTTTTTCCAGGGCATGAAGAAGGATTATGCCAAGAACGTAGCAGGAGAGGACCTCTCCGGCACCTACGGTTGCTGTGAAATAACCAAGGGTTCCTTCGAATCCATATACTCTCATGAGTACCTGGGGGACGATTATCATATTTGCAACGATCGGAGGAATTGGGCAGAGCCATCTTGCCGCGGGAAAACGCTTTTTGGTGCGGCCTATGAGATATGTGCCCACAGCGCCGATGAGTGTTGCCAGGGAACCAAAGACTATATCCCAGGGAGCGCAGCCTGTAAGGATATTCGCAAGAAGACATCCCACATACAGTCCCGGAACCGCAGCTGCGGTGTAATAGGGAAGGATAGTCAGAGCTTCCGAGAATCTTAACTGAATGGCATAATTTGCAATCCCAAGGGCGTTGGCAATCAGTGTCAGAGTGATGTAAAGAGCCGCTATTACTGCAGCCTGAGTCATAAACAGAACTTTTGTGTTTTGCATTTTTTCTCCCCTTATTTGGCTAAAAAGTCATATTGATTTTTCATATCCTCTTTGTATAATACTAGCATGAAAAAAACATGGTCAATATTTAATCTTTTTAAAAAGCAGATTCCCTACCTGGGAGATTATTTCAGCGCTTCCGAGATATCAAGACTTCTTGAGGATGAAGAATTCAGTGTATATGTGACAGAAAAAGGGGAGCGCAGCAACGAGATACTGATAAGCGACAGCGGGAAATGGTTGTGTATAGCAGACCGCTATTATCCGCTGGATCTGATAGCATATTTTTCGGAACCGGCTGATGCGGTGGTGTATATAGATGGCAGAAGAATCAAGGTTCACTATGGAGAAGCAGGCTTATTGGGGCGCAGGTGTTTGAAGGAGCTATATGGTCCCCATGCCTACAGAGAGGGCAAGCACACCTTTTTCTATGTGGACAAGAATTACAGGACGGGGGAACCCTCCGTCTGGCAGTATGACCACGAATGCGTTGAGGCCTTTGAAACTCTGGGCTTCGAATCGCCCTTTTCCGAGAAATACAAGGACATACTCTTTAATCTTGAATATGATTACATGCAGAGTACTAATGCCTATTGTGAATGGCAGAAAGTTTACAATAAGTACAAAAAAGATATGAAAAAGCTTCTGAGCGCAGACTGGAGGCAGCTTCGTTATGACTGGGAGTCTGCGATGCTTAAGACGGAGTTTAGAGGCTACGATCCCAGAAAACAGCTGCGGAACGAGATCAAGAATCTTCAAAACGGAGACAATATCCTTACTGCCCTTAACAGCATGGTGCTGGATGATGCAACTCTTGGAACCATCATTTTCGGGATCAACAAGCTGGAGATCAGGGATATACGATGCATTTTTGATATTGAGGCATATACGGATCCCTTCTACGTATGCAACTGCATAAGACTTCTTAAGATGATGGGACAGCCAAGGAATATCGTGGGAATAGATTTTCTTTTTGATTGTCTGAACGATATCAAGGAGCCCTATTATGATATGGCTATGGAGCTGCTTCTTACTTTTGATGAGAAAATGCTTGTACCGGTTCTTGAAAGCAAGTTTGGAGCTGCGATTGAGGATAAGGATGTGCTCAAAATAGCAGGTCTTATGGCCTTTGCAGACAAGATACATTACAGACTTGTAGGATAATTGCATGATTTAAGAGCTGAAATAAGTTATAATGATATAGATACACATTCGCGGTATCTATATCATTTTTTTACGGAAATTACAGAAGAACAGGGAAGATGCGACGGTATGCGAAACTATAAGTTTATTATAAGCTACGACGGAACAAGGTTTTACGGATGGGAGAGGCAGCCCGGCAAGGATATGACCATTCAGGGCAAGCTCGAGGAAGTGCTTAAGAAAATGACAGGCACCACGGACATTAATCTGATTGGAGCCGGAAGGACTGACGCTGGGGTTCATGCAAGGGCAATGACTGCCAACTGCGCACTTGATACGAATATGACTGAAAGTGAGATACAGGAATATATGAACAGGTATCTCCCGGACGATATCAGCGTAAATGAGGTCAGAATCTGCGCAGACAGATTTCATGCCAGGTACAACGCCATCGGCAAGACCTATAGGTATACCTGCTGGTACGGGGCATCCAAGCCTGTTTTTGACAGAAAATATGTGACCGTTCTTGAGAAGAAGCCTGATGTGGATGAGATGCAAAAGGCTTCTGAGTATCTGATCGGAACCCATGATTTCAAGAGCTTTTGCGGCAATACCAAGATGAAGAAGTCCACGGTCAGATGCGTTGACAATATCAAGATCGAAGAGAGCGGCAATTATATCAGATTCTACTTCCATGGAAACGGATTCCTGCAGAATATGGTAAGAATACTGACAGGAACGCTCCTGGAAGTGGGCTACGGCAATATCAAGGCTGATGATATGAAGGACATTCTGGAAGCCTGTGACAGGCAGAGATCGGGCCCTACTGCAAGACCTGAGGGACTGTGCATGATGAAGGTTGATTATTGATATCGGATATTTTCATAAACAATGAGGGGTGTATATGACAAATAAGGCTATATCTGGATTACTGGCAGCGATGGCAGCTGCTTTGGCAATTGCAGCAGGAGTCTGCTGGGGCGGCATAGAGGTGCAGGCGGAAGGAAACGGCGCAGTCTCCATAGGCTCTGCAACTATTTCCGGCGAAAACGTGATCGTCACAGCAGTTACTTCTGACAATCCTGCCAGCGATGATGGTAAATACTATCTTTTTGCCGAGAAGGTTTATCAGACAGGTCCGGCGGGAGCACCTGTAGCGCAGGCGCCGATAGCCCCAAATGTATCATTTAATTTTCCTCTGGAGAGGAAAACGGTATCCTGTCATCTCTATGACAAGTTTCAGGTAGCGGTTCTTCAGGGCGGTGCGTTTGTTCCCGTCACCGGCAGCCGTTATATCACCAATCCGGAGGCTGTCTGCGGCTGGTCCATCCCAAGGAAGAATGACGGTAAAAAAGGACTGATCCTGGACGGGGCCAAGATCGGCAACGGCAATAACGAGGCTCCGACTCTCGGAGTTCAGCAGGCAGCCTACAATATCAATCTTGAGGATGTAATAGGCGGCAACGGCCAGGTTGTCTATGAATACAACGGTAAGACTTACTATTATGACTCTTCTTACCTTAGTCAGTACGACCACTGCGCAAGGACCTGTACTCAGCAGGGCATGGGGGTTACAATGGTGCTTCTCAATCCCTGGAGACAGGGGGAGGAGTTCATGATCTCTCCTTATTCCAGGGCTGGTCTTGGAAAAGCAGAGTACTACATGATGAATACCTCTGAGGATCAGGGGCTTGAGAATCTGGAGGCAGTGGTATCTTACCTGGCTTACAGATATAATGGTCAGAACGGCTTTGGCCAGGTGGACAACTGGGTTATTGCCAATGAGGTCAATGCCAAGAATGCCTGGAATCACACCGATGTATCCGATCTTATGACCTATGCCCGGCTCTATGCAAATGAGCTAAGGGTATGCTATACGGCTATTAAGAGCAGGAACGCCAATGCTTATGTATGCTGCAGCGTGGATCAGAACTGGACACACACACATAATGCTTCATATTTTTCAGCGAGGAGCTTTTTGGAGGCAATGAATGCCTGTATCTGTGCTGAGGGCAATATTGACTGGGCTCTTGCTCAGCATCCCTACAATTATCCGATGACCTGGACCAGCTTTTGGACACCAAAGGATGCCAAGGCAGCGTCAATGATACAGCACAATATCAATTCGCCTTATATTTCCATGGAAAATATTGAACAGCTGACAGATTACATGTGTCAGCCTGCCATGCTTAACACCAAGGGAGCAGTGCGCCCGATACTTCTTACGGAGGTTGGGTATTCCTCCAATCAGGGTGAGGAAGCTCAGGCGGCGGCAATTGTTTATGCTTATCAAAGAGCCGCTACCAATAGATATATAAATATGATAGTATTTAATCGTCAAACTGACATTGAAACTGAGGTTTCCCAGGGACTTCCCGTGGGGCTTACAAGACAGGACGGTTCAAGGAAGCTGGCCTTTGAATATTATCAGCAGATGAACGGCGCTAACGCCGGAGAATATATACAGCGGGCGGCAGCCTACATGGGGATAGGAGACTGGGCAGCAGCCATGAACGCCAGATAGCGGGGATGTTGGGATGAGGATTATCGATTATTACAATTATATAGCGACGGCTGCGTGCATATTGATATGTGCGGCGGCCGTTGTTATTTATGCACGGGGATACAACGCAAGGGGTAAGAAAAAAGAGAGATTTACTTGGGAAAATGGTCTTACATACCTGCTTCTTGCCGGAATAATCCTTATAGCAGCTTTTTTAAGACTCTACAAGCTTACCGCTATACCTGCGGGACTTCAGCAGGATGAGGCTTCCATTGGTTATGAAGCCTATGCGCTTGCCCGCTACGGAATAGACAGAAACGGCTATTCGTACCCGGTTTATCCCATAACCTGGGGCTGCGGCGGTGGAAGTCCGCTTCTTATCTATCTTAATATGTTTTCGGTCAGATTGTTTGGAACGGGAGTGCTGAAGCTTAGGCTTATTCCTGCAATCTGCGGTATTCTTACGGTTCTTTTGTTCTTTTTTATTCTCAGGGAAGCTTTTGGCTACGGTAAATATGAGGGCAACAGGAACGGCATCGCCCTGTTCGGGGCTTTTTTCCTTGCGGTTTGTCCCTGGCATGTTATCCTCTCAAGATGGAGTCTTGACAGCAATATCATGCCCTTTGTTCTTGCGCTTGCCACATATCTGTTCATGTTGGCTGTAAGAAAGCGCAGCAGCCTGCTGTACGTCCTTAGTGCAGCGGTATATGCCATTTGTATGTATACCTATGGATCAGCAACGATAGTTGTTCCGATCACTCTTCTTTTGGCCCTTATCTACTGCGTGAGAAAAAGAGCTATTACCATAGGGCAGCTAGTGGCTTCGGGAGTAGTTTTTCTTTTGATCTTCCTGCCGCTCCTTGTTTTCTATGGGGTTAATTATCTGGGGCTTCCGGAGATCCACACCGGCCTTTTTACCATCAACAGATTTACTTCATCAAGAAGCGAAGAAGTTTTTCTTAAGCTGGACAAGACTCTTCCTGCGCAGCTCTGGAATAATCTGGTGACGCTTATAAGGATTGTAACCTTCGGGGATGATTCTGATATGCTCTGTCATTTTATTCCGGGATATTCGACACTGCTGGAATTTACATTCCCCATCACTTTCCTTGGCATTGCTGTGTCATACAAGGAGGCAATTGAGGGCTTTGCTCTTGTTCCGAGAAAAAATAACAGCTACGAAAGAACCATGAACCTTGGACAGACCAGTGAGGATGAGAACAAGACTATCAATGTTATCTGGAATTCAACGCTGACAGCCTGCATTGTTCTATCGCTTCTCATAACCGCTGATATCAGCAGAATGGTCATGATCTTCCTGCCGCTTATATTTTATTTTGTCAAAGGCGCTGCTTTTGCGGCAGAACAGTCCAAAAAGCTGGTGGCTGTGCTTATAGTGCTTGTGTTTTTGGCCACTGCGGCCTTCACAAGGGACTATTTTAGCCTGTACAACAGCAATACCATCAGTGTGTTCATGCCAACCTACGGTGATGCCATTGGGAGAGCCTATGAGGTTGCGGGAGATGAGCGCCCTGTCTGGTCTACCTATGAGGGACTGTCTTCACCTTACATGATAGCGCTGTATTACAACGAATATGACCCGAGAAAGTTCGCAGAAACCGTGGTTTACAAGGATCCATACGCTGAATTCCGCACAGCCAGCTCCTTTGGCAATTTTACCTTTGCGGACCTTCCCGAGGATGTCCTTGATGATCAGTATTCAAGCACTGTTTTCGTGGTGGCAAGTTCAGAGCTCAGTCTTTTTGAGAAAGGCGAGGGTTATGTGACCGAAAATATGGGTGGATACTCGGTTGTCTACAGACCCCTTTCGGAGTGAAAAATTTAATAAAATTTTATAAAATTTATAAGTTGGTTATAATGCTAAAATGTGCATAAAATCTGGGCTTGAGAGCTATTTTTCTCTTCTGAAATCCGACATAATAGATATATAAAAAATTATGTCGGAGGTGCGTATGAAGAAAAGGATTTTTTCGATTTTGGCGGCTATGGGGATAGCTCTTTTTTTTACTCTCAATGCATCTGTTGCCAGGGCAGCGGATCCTTCCGTTAAGAATATCACCATTGAAAGTGAATACATGATTCCGGATGACATGGGGTGGTGCACCTACTATGTGCTTATTGCCACCAACAACACCGGTAAGGATATATCTGTAAGCGCCGATTTTACCTCCTACGACAAGGCCGGTAAGGCTTTGAACAAGGTTAATGACTATTCCGAAGCGGTCAAAAAGGGGCAGAGGTTCATACTGTACGGGCAGTTTGTGAACAGCAAGAACCCGGGACTTAAGAGCTGCAAATACGAGTTTAGTGTCAAAGAGACCGGTAACTGCACTTATTCCTCGGTTAATCTGGATGCTTCCAAGAACGGCAATTGTCTTGAAGTATCTGCAACAAATTACTCCGAGAAGGATATTCAGGGAGTAGGAGTAAGAACGGTATTTTTGAAAAATGGCAAGCCTGTTGCCTTTGACGTTGTAAACATCGCCGATACCGGCTATACCTTCCACGGAGGTAGCACCAATTCCCAGGCAATGGGAGTTAATGCCGGAGAATATGACGAATATATAATGACCTATACCTCGGCCGGAAATCTTCTGGCAGGCAATTTCTGATATTAACCTCGGAAGGTGCAAACCCTCCGAGGTTTCTTTTTAAAATCCCTTTTGGTGTTGACGAATCTATGCTATACTATCATTTGGTTACATATAATTATTGGGGGAGAGTTTGTTTTCCAGATGGCTCTAAGCAGCGGGGGTAAGAAAAAGAAAGAATACAGCGGCAGGGTCAAGAAACTGCGCAGGCTGATTGTGGCCGCAGTGGTGCTGTCCTGTCTTATACCGACCAGTATATGTCTGGTGCTGGCAGTTCGATTTGACAGACTGAGAACTGACTATGAACAGACCAAGGCCGATCTTGATTGGTACAGAGAACGCTACGGAAGCGAGATGGATATACTTTCGGAATCCGGCGCTTCTGATGAGGGATCCTTTAATGGTGTGGCACTGGCCAAGGAGCCGGAGGGTGACCCGCAGGATGTGACTGAGGGACCTGCACCGGACACGGAAGAATATGATACGGATTATGCGGTGGTTGAGATGAGCGGAGCTCAGAATCCCGAGGATATTGAGGGAACAAGATATGTGTATCTTACCTTTGATGACGGACCAAGTTCCTCCACCGATGAGATTCTTGATATTCTTGCGGAATATGACGTCAAGGCTACTTTCTTTGTCTGCGGCAAGCCCGATGCCAGATATACCGATGCCTACAAGCGCATTGTGGATGAGGGACACACTCTTGGAATGCATTCCTATAGCCACAAGTACAGCGTTATATATGATTCTCCGGAGGCCTTCAGAGCCGATCTGGAGAAACTCAGAGTTTTTCTCTATGAGACAACAGGAGTCTGGTCCAAATATTACAGATTCCCGGGAGGAAGTTCTAATTCCGTCAGCAAGGCAGATATGTCCGAACTGGCTGAATATCTCAAGGGGCAGGAAGTCACTTTTTATGACTGGAACGTCTCTGCCGGAGATGACAGATCCGGTGCCAACAAGGATACAATCTACAGCAATATAGTTAATAATATCCCGAGGTTCAAGCACTGCATCGTGCTGATGCACGATTCTGCGGACAAGAAGAGTACCGTTGAGGCTCTGCCCGGGATCATAGAGGCCATACAGGCCATGGATGACACAGTGATAGTTCCGATAACGGACGATACGTTACCGGTTCAACATATCAAATTTTAAGAAATCAGTAATGAATGGAGGATATGAAAATGGGATTTTTTTCAGAACTCAAGAGTGATCTTTCACAGGCTGTAAACACACTTATGCCTGAGGACACTTCCGAAGAAACAGCCGCTCC
The DNA here is from genome assembly GCF_000420845.1 of Butyrivibrio sp. AE3009. Classification (GTDB taxonomy): domain Bacteria; phylum Bacillota; class Clostridia; order Lachnospirales; family Lachnospiraceae; genus Butyrivibrio. Next base: position 38,417 of record NZ_ATVS01000027.1, read on the forward strand.
CGAAGAAGCTAAGAGCGAGGAGAAAAAGGAAGAGAAATCCGAGAAGGTTGATCTTGACACAATGCTTAACAGACTTGATGACATCAAGCTGGAGGACATCAAAGGGGAGGAATCTGTTGCAGCACCTGAACCAGCAATTTCTGAGGTTAAGGAACCTGAGCAGGAGACAGTATTCAACGATCCTGTATTTGACGAGCCCAAGGCCAATACCTTTGAGCCTGTAGTTGAAGAACAGACCGCAGCACAGCCTAAGGAGACAACTCCTATGAGCGCCCTGGAAGCTATCAGCAGTGGGAATGTTGATACCTACGCAAGCCAGGCAGCAGCTCCTGTTGTGGAAAATACATATAATTATGGGGGAAATGTAGCTATGGAATTTGAACAGCAGACACCTACAGATGAGACAGCTGTCATTACCGAAGGAATGGTAATCACAGGAGATTTACAGACAACAGGATCACTTGATCTTGTTGGAAAGGTGTCAGGCAATCTTAAGTGCCTTGGCAAGCTCAATGTAACAGGTGAGATCATCGGCGATTCAGATGCAGCAGAGATCTATGCAGAGTCAGCAAGAATCACAGGTGAAGTAAGATCAAGAGGCAGTGTCAAGGTTGGACAGAGCACTGTTATCGTTGGTAATATTTATGGCTCATCAGCTGTTATTGCAGGCGCTGTTAAGGGCGATATCGACGTTCACGGACCTGTAGTTCTTGATACAACAGCCATCGTTATGGGTAATATCAAGTCTCAGTCAGTTCAGATCAACAACGGTGCCGTTATCGAGGGTATGTGCTCTCAGGCTTATGCCGATGTTAATCCTTCTGAGTTCTTTGAGACTCTTAAGAACAGATAATAACAATATCAATATTGGAGTGAATGATGAGAATTTTATTAAAGCTTAGCGGTGAGGCCCTGGCAGGCCCCAAAAAGACAGGCTTCGACGAGGAAACTGTCAGAAAGGTTGCACTTCAGGTTAAACAGCTTGTGGATGGCGGCACTGAGGTAGGCATCGTTATCGGCGGTGGCAACTTCTGGCGCGGTCGCACCAGCGAGAACATCGACAGAACTAAGGCTGATCAGATCGGAATGCTTGCAACTGTAATGAACTGCATCTATGTTTCAGAGATCTTCAGAAGTGAAGGTATGATGACCAACATACTTACTCCATTCGAATGTGGCTCATTTACCAAACTTTTTTCCAAGGACAGAGCAAACAAGTATTTTGCTCACAACATGGTTGTATTCTTTGCAGGCGGCACAGGACATCCTTACTTCTCAACAGATACCGGAGTTGTCCTTAGGGCCATTGAGGTAGAGGCTGATTACATTCTTCTTGCAAAGGCAATTGACGGAGTCTATGATTCAGATCCGGCCAAGAATCCTGATGCCAAGAGATATGACAAGATATCAATTGACGAGGTTATAGCCAATAACCTTCAGGTTGTTGATATGACAGCTTCAATACTGGCAAGAGATAATAAGGTTCCCATGAGAGTATTCGCACTCCAGGAGGAAGGCAGCATTGTAAAGGCAGCAGCAGGTGATTTCGACGGAACCACCGTAACCTGTGACTGATAATTAGGAGGATAAATGTATGAACGAGAGAGTAAAAGCTTATAATGACAAAATGCAGAAGTCATTTGATTTCCTCAAGGAGGAGCTTGCATCTATCCGCGCAGGAAGAGCTAATCCTCACGTACTTGATAAGATAAAGGTTGATTATTACGGAACACCTACACCAATTCAGCAGGTAGGTAACGTTTCCATCCCTGAGGCACGTATTATTCAGATCGCACCTTGGGATAAGACTCTTATCAAGGACATTGAGAAGGCTATCATGGCTTCCGATCTTGGTATCACCCCCAGCAACGACGGCACTGTTATCAGACTTGTTTTCCCTGAGCTCACTGAGGAGCGCAGAAAACAGCTCACCAAGGACATCCGCAAGAAGGGTGAGGATGCCAAGGTTGCAGTCAGAAACGTAAGACGTGACGGCAATGATGCTTTCAAGAAGCTCAAAGGCTCCGATGTTTCTGAGGACGAGATCAACGATCTTAACGATGAACTTCAGAAGATCACTGACAAGTTCATCAAGGATATTGATGCAACCGTTGAGGAGAAGAATAAAGAGATCATGACAGTCTGATCTTGAGATTTTTAAGGACTTTAGTATGGAAGAAAATTTAAATATCCCCCAGCATGTGGCAATCATATTGGACGGTAACGGAAGGTGGGCCAAGGAAAAGGGCATGCCTCGTAACTATGGTCACATGCAGGGAGCTAAAGCCGTTGAGGACATCCTGGTAGATGCCAGGGATCTTGGTATCAAGTATCTCACGGTCTATGCTTTTTCAACTGAGAACTGGTCCAGACCTGAGGCTGAGGTTTCAGCTCTTATGACGATACTTCGCAATTACTTAAAGACCAGTATCAAGAAGTCCATGAAGAATAATGTTCGCTGTCGTGTCATCGGCGAGAGATCGGCTCTTTCCGAGGATATTCAGGCAGCTATTGCAGAGCTTGAGGAAGCTACCGCAGGTAACACCGGACTTACCTTCACCATTGCCATCAACTATGGAGGCAGGGATGAGATTACAAGAGCAGTAAGGAAGGTGGCTGCCAAGGTTCAGGGCGGTGAGATATCCGCTGATGCAATTACTGAGGAGATGATCGCACAGAACCTGGATACCAGCTTTATGCCGGATCCGGATCTTCTTATCAGAACCTGCAATGAACAGCGAATTTCCAATTATCTTTTATGGCAGTGCGCTTATACTGAGTTTTACTACACTCCTGTGGCATGGCCTGATTTCAACAAGGCTGAGCTGGTTAAGGCTATTGAGTCCTATTCCGGCAGAAACAGGAAGTTTGGCGGACTTAAAACCTAAAATAAGGCTGGTATAACAAATTGAAAACTAGAGTTATCAGTGGTGTTATAATAGCAATCGTGCTGGCTGCAGTGCTGATTCCCGGAGGGTATATATTATCGGCAACTCTTCTGGCGGTGTCCTGTATCAGTTTCTTCGAGCTGACAAGGGCGACAGGAGTGCATCAGCAAGGCAAGAAATGCAATTCCATTGAAGTGTGCGGATACATTTCTATCCTTGTTCACTACATTCAGATGATGCTGGTGAAGGATTACAGATACTATATCTTTTCCGTGATGTTTGCATTTTTCCTGATCATGGTGTGTTACGTGATAAGTTTTCCCAGATACACATCGGTTCAGGCCATGTCCACGTTTTTCTGCTTTTTATATGCGCCGGTTAACATGTCCTTCGTATATCTTTTGAGAATACGTCCCTATGGGGCCTATCTGGCATGGATTCCTTTTATTGCCTGGGTGTGCGATACCTGTGCATTCTTCGCAGGCAAGGCTTTTGGCAGGCACAAGCTGGTGCCGGTACTTTCACCCAAGAAGACGGTGGAGGGTGCCATTGGCGGAGTGCTGGGCAGCATGGCAGTGGGACTGATATTTGGATATCTTCTTTACAGGGAGATACACAATCCTAATGTATTTTATGTTCTTCTCATAATTACCTTTGTGGGCAGCATAATTTCCCAGCTGGGAGACCTGTTGGCTTCAGGTATCAAGAGGGACCACAATATCAAGGATTACGGCAAACTGATTCCGGGCCACGGCGGTATTATGGACAGATTTGACAGCGTGATTTTTGTTATACCCTGTATATACTTCCTTGCGGCAGTACTGGTGCCCATGGCGGTATAAGGACTAAATATCTGATATTTCAAGGAGAATTCTGATAGGATTCTCCTTTTTATTTTTCATGTGGATTATGGTATTATGTCTAGTGTAAATTTATGATGGATTTATTATGACCATATAATTATTCGGGAGAAATAAATGAGAAAAATAGTTCTACTTGGTTCCACAGGCTCCATAGGAACCCAGACTCTGGATGTGGTTAGAAACAACCCTTCGGAGCTTACGGTAGTGGGTCTTGCGGCTAATACAAATGCGAAAATGGTTGAAGAGCAGATAAGGGAATTTCATGTTTCCCATGCCTGCATGTTCGACGAAAAGGCTGCCCTCGATCTCAAGGAGAGGGTTAAGGATCTTGATGTTAAGATATACAGCGGAATGGAGGGACTTCTTGAACTTGTAAGTCTTCCTGAAGCTGATACAGTCCTTACAGCGGTGGTTGGAATGATAGGTATCAGACCTACGATCAGAGCTATCGAGGCAGGTAAGGACATTGCACTTGCCAACAAGGAGACTCTTGTATGCGCGGGACATATTATAATGTCGCTTGCAAGAGAGAAGGGAGTTTCCATACTTCCCGTTGACAGTGAGCACAGTGCCATCTTCCAGTCCCTTAACGGAGAACCTCGTGATAAGGTTGAGAAGATTCTTCTCACAGCCAGCGGTGGTCCCTTCAGAGGTAAGAAGATTGCAGATCTTGAGAATATGACTGCAGCTGATGCCCTGAAGCACCCCAACTGGGATATGGGACCCAAGGTTACCATAGATTCTTCATCCCTTGTCAATAAGGGACTTGAGGTTATGGAGGCCAGATGGCTCTTTGATGTAAGCCTTGATAATATTCAGGTTGTGGTTCATCCCCAGAGTATAGTGCACAGTGCGGTTCAATTCGTGGACGGGGCTGTTATAGCTCAGCTGGGCGTTCCGGATATGAAGCTGCCTATTCAGTATGCGCTTTTTTACCCGGACAGAAGACCCATGAACGAGAAGAGGCTTGATCTGTTTGAGCTTCACCAGCTTACCTTTGAAAAGCCCGATACCGATACCTTCAGAGGACTTAAGCTTGCCTTCGATGCTGCAATGCAGGGCGGCAGTATGCCCACTGTATTCAATGCTGCCAATGAGATGGCGGTCAAGAGCTTCCTTAAGGGCGACATCAGATATCTTGAGATCTATGACATGATTGAGAGAGCCATGGAGCATCACAGCCTTGTGGATAATCCTACGGTTGAGCAGATTCTTGCTGCAGAGGCAGAGACTTACGAGTATTTGGACAGATAAGGAGATACAGGCTTAAATGATAGTCAGTGTAATTATATTTTTGATCATATTCGGAGTACTGGTGGCTTCCCATGAATTCGGCCATTTCATTGTGGCCAAGTCCGGAGGCATAAGAGTAAAAGAGTTTTTTATCGGAATGGGCCCCACAATTTTCAAGAAACAAAAGGGCGATACATTATACAGCTTGAAGCTCCTTCCCATCGGTGGCGCCTGCGTCTTTGACGGTATGGACCCTGTGGAGGAGGAAAAAGAGGGACTGGATGAGCATGCCTTCAGGAATGCACCTGTGTGGAGAAGAATAGCCACACTTTTTGCAGGACCCTTTGCCAACTTTTTGATTGCATATATACTGGCAGTATTTCTTGTGAGTTTTTCTACCTGGGATTTTCCTGTCATCAACAAGATGACCGAAGATTCTGCGGCAGCTGAGGCCGGAATGCAGGTTGGAGATAAGTTCATATCTGTGGATGGAGAGAAGGTCTATATGGCCGGAGAGGTTACTCTTATTTCCCAGTTCGCAGAGGGAAGCCCCATGGAGATTGTCTATGAGAGAGACGGAGAGAGGCATACAACAACGCTTCTTCCCAAGTACAGCGATCAGGACAAGAGATATTATATGGGAATCTATCTTGGCGAATACGAGAGGGTCAAGGGCCCTGCTGCTCTTAAATATGCCTGGTATCAGGTTCGCTATTATTTCAAGACAACCTACAGAAGCCTTGCTCTTTTGGTAAAGGGCAAGCTCTCCAAGGACGATGTATCAGGTCCTGTGGGAATGGTCAAAATGGTGGATGATACCTATGAAGAGGTCAAGCCCTATGGCCTGTCAGCTGTAATTCTTACTATGCTGTCACTTACAGTTCTTTTGTCTGTGAATCTGGGAGTGATGAATCTGTTACCTATACCGGCGCTGGACGGCGGACGACTTGTATTCCAGTTTATCGAAGTGATCTTCGGCAAGCCCGTTCCTCCTGAGAAAGAGGGTTTTGTACACATGATCGGAATGGTGGCACTCTTTGGATTAATGGTGTTCATATTATTCAATGATATTACAAAGTTCACTAGGTAGGGATTGCGAGAGCTGCGAAACAGCGAAGAAATCCCGTTCTACCTTGTGTTGTGAAAAGGAGGCCGATATGGCATACAGAGATAACACTAAGGTTGTACATATAGGAGACAGGGTAATAGGCGGAGGTAATCCGATCCTTATCCAGTCCATGACCAATACAAGAACAGAGGATGTGAAGGCAACTGTGGAGCAGATCCACCGCCTTGAGGCCGCAGGCTGCGATATTATCAGATGCACCTGCCCCACAGAAGAGGCTGCCCGGGCTATCGGAGAGATCAGGAAGCAGATAAGCATTCCCCTTGTTGCAGATATTCATTTTGACTACAAGATGGCTATTGCGGCAATGGAGAACGGCGCCGACAAGATCAGGATCAACCCCGGAAACATCGGTTCAAAAGAGCGCATAGCTGCCGTTGTATCCTGTGCAAAAGAAAGAAATATCCCCATCAGAGTCGGGGTTAACAGCGGATCTCTGGAAAAGGACCTTGTAGAGAAATATCACGGAGTAACCGCTGAGGGACTGGTGGAGAGTGCTATTGATAAGATCGGAATCATAGAGGATCTTGGCTATGACAACATGGTGGTAAGTATCAAGTCCTCTAATGTTATGCTCTGCGTCAAGGCCCACGAGCTTCTTGCCAAGCAGTGCAGCTATCCGCTTCATGTTGGAATCACTGAGGCAGGCACTGTCTATGGAGGAAACATTAAGTCTTCAGTAGGACTTGGAATTATTCTGAATGAAGGTATCGGTGATACCATCAGAGTATCCCTGTCGGGAGATCCTGTTGAGGAGATCAAGACAGCCAAGATGATTCTCAGAACCCTTGATATCCGTAAGGGCGGAATCGAGGTTATCGCTTGTCCTACCTGTGGCAGAACCCGTATTGATCTGATCGGACTTGCCAATAAGGTTGAGACTCTTGTTCAGAACTACGACCTTAACATCAAGGTTGCGGTTATGGGCTGCGCAGTAAACGGCCCGGGTGAAGCCAAGGAAGCGGATATAGGAATTGCAGGCGGAGACGGAGAGGGACTTCTTATCAAACATGGTGAGATCATAAGGAAGATTCCCGAGGATCAGCTTCTTAGCGTACTTAAGGAAGAGCTGGACAATTACCGTTAAGATTTGGAGTAAGGTATGTCAAAAGATTTTTTTGAGGTATTCCCTGCGCTGACTCTTGATGCCCACACAAGGGAGATCATGGAGCAGACTGTGGTGGAGAAGGTGTCCACCACCAGGAAGCAGGATATTATTAGGATATATATTTCAAGTACCAGGCTTATCGATAAGGCCGACATTATTAAGACGGAAAACGGCATCAAGAAACAGCTTTTTGCCGGACAGGACGTGGTGATCAAGATCTACGAGAAGTTTTCACTGTCGGCTCAGTATACTCCCGAGAACCTGCTTGATATCTATAGAGAGAGCATTGAGGCAGAATTAAAAGACTATGACCATATGGAATATAGTCTTTTTCGTTCTGCCAATTTTTTGTACCCGGATCAGGATAATCTCATAATCCAGCTGGAAGACAGTGTTGTTGGACAGAAGAAAGCTCCTGACCTTATCAGGGTTTTATCCAAGATAATCAACGAAAGATGCGGCCTTGAAGTGGCTATTTCTCCGGAATTTGTCAAGGTAGAGAAGGAGAATTCCGAGCCCGATTATTCCGGTGAATCCGCCAAGATGGCCAGGAGACTCGAAGCAGTGGAAGCAGCTGCTGAGGAGAAGAAGAGACTCAAAGAGGAAAAGGCTGCTCAGAAGGCTTCAGGCAGTGCAGGCGCTGCTGCAGGTCCTTCCGAAAGCAAGGCGCCTAATGCCGATAATGCAGAGGGTGGAGAAGCCAAGCCTTCCTTCAAGGGCAAGTGGGCCGGCAAGAAGGGTGACTTTGGTGGTAGCTATAAGAGATCCGATAACCCTGACGTTATTTTCGGAAGAGATTTTGAAGAAGAGGCAATGAAGCTGGTGGATCTCGTGGGCGAACTTGGTGAAGTTGTTGTTCACGGACAGATCACAGCCTTTGACAAGAGAGATATCAGGAATGAGAAGAGCATTCTCATTTTTGACATAACGGATTTTACAGATTCCATCACGGTCAAGATGTTTGTTAAGACTGAGGATGTTCCTGAGATCTGTAAGGATATCAAGCCCGGAGCCTTTATCAAGGTTAAGGGTATTGCTGCTGTGGACAAATTTGACCATGAGCTGTCGATTCAGTCTGTGGCAGGAGTTAAGAAGATTCCCGACTTTACAACAAAGCGTGTGGACAGGGCTGAAGTTAAGCGTGTTGAGCTTCACTGTCACACCAAGATGAGTGATATGGACGGGGTTTCCGAGGTTAAGAACATCGTCAAGCAGGCCTATAAATGGGGAATGCCGGGAATTGCCATCACAGACCACGGCGTTGTTCAGGCGCTTACCGATGCCAACCATGTATGGGAGGATCTCTACGGAGCTGAGAAGAAGAGAAGGAAAGAAGCCGGCGAGCCTCCGATTGACAGACAGGATTTCTTTAAGCTGATCCTGGGTGTTGAGGCCTATCTGGTAGATGACCTCAAGGAAATTGTTGTAAATGACAAGGGGCAGCCACTGGATGATACTACCTTTGTTGTATTTGATATTGAGACCACAGGTTTTTCGCCTATTAAGAACAGAATTATCGAGATTGGCGCCGTTAAGATAAGAAACGGTGAGATCATTGACAGGTTCTCGGAGTTTATTAATCCTCAGGTGCCGATTCCCTATAGGATTGAGAAGCTGACCAGCATCAACGACGATATGGTTATGGATGCACCCACAAGGGAGGTTATTATCCCTCAGTTTGTGGAGTTCTGTAAGGATGCGGTACTGGTAGGTCATAACGTCAACTTTGATATCAGCTTCATCAACCAGAACTGTAAGGATTTGGGAATTGATGTAGACTATACCACCGTTGATACCATGTGGCTTGCAAGATACTTTTTCCCTCTTCAGGCCAAGCATACTCTGGATGCGGTAGCCAAGACCCTTAATGTAGTTCTTGATCACCACCACAGAGCGGTGGATGATGCGGAATGTACGGCGCTGATATTCAATAAGTTTGTGCCAATGCTCAAGGAGCAGAAGGCAGTTAATCTTACCGATGTGAATATCCTCGGTAAGCCCACACCCGAGATGATAAGACATCTTCGCCCCAATCACTGTATTATTCTGGCCAAGAATACATTGGGAAGGGTTAATCTCTATACCCTAGTAAGTAAGTCTCACGTAGACTACTTCAGAAGATTCCCTCTTATTCCAAAGAGCGAACTTATCAAACACAGAGAGGGACTTATTATCGGAAGTGCCTGCTGCGCAGGAGAATTGTACGGCGCTGTTGTTGAGGGACGAGCTCCCGAAGAGATCGCAAGGCTTGTGGATTTCTATGATTATCTGGAGATTCAACCCGTCGCCAACAACCACTTTATGGTGGATAACGAGAAATATGAAGACATTAACTCCGATGATGACATCAGAGCGATAAATAAAGAGATAGTAAGGCTTGGAGAACAGTTTAACAAGCCTGTTGTTGCTACCTGCGACGCCCATTTCCTTAACCCTGAGGATGAAATATACAGAACCATTATCATGGCGGGAAAAGGTATGGACGAGGAGGAACCTGCACCTTTGTACCTTAGGACCACAGAGGAAATGATGCAGGAGTTTGACTACCTGGGCGGTGACAAGGCCAAGGAGATAGTAATTGATAACACCAGGAAGATTCTGGATATGTGTGATTCCATTTCTCCGGTTCGTCCTGACAAGTGCGCTCCCGTCATTGAGAACAGTGACGAGATCCTCACCAAGATCTGCTACGACAAGGCTCATGAGATCTATGGTGAAGAGCTTCCCGAGATAGTTAAGGAGCGTCTTGAAAGAGAGCTTAATTCAATTATCAAGAACGGTTTCGCAGTTATGTACATCATTGCCCAGAAGCTGGTTTGGAAGTCCAACGAGGACGGGTATCTGGTAGGCTCCCGTGGTTCTGTAGGATCTTCTTTTGTTGCTTTCACTTCCGGTATTACGGAAGTTAACTCTCTGGCGCCTCACTATGTTTGCCCCAAGTGTAAGTATTCCGATTTTGAATCGGAAGAAGTATTGGCCTTCGGAGGTAATTCCGGATGTGATATGCCGGATAAGAGATGCCCCAAGTGCGGACATATGATGAACAAGGACGGATTTGATATTCCTTTCGAGACCTTCCTTGGATTCAAGGGAGACAAGGAGCCTGATATCGACCTTAACTTCTCCGGTGAGTATCAGTCCAAGGCCCACAAGTATACTGAGGTTATTTTCGGCTACGGTCAGACCTTCAGAGCCGGAACCATAGCATCTCTGGCTGATAAGACTGCCTACGGCTTTGTAAAAAAATATTTTGACTCCATAGGAAGCAGTAAGAGAAAGAGTGAGATCAACAGAATAGTTCAGGGCTGCACCGGAATCCGCCGCGGAACCGGCCAGCACCCCGGTGGTATCATAGTTCTTCCGGTGGGAGAGGACATCAATTCCTTCTGCCCTGTGCAGCATCCTGCCAACGATATGACTACCGCTACAATTACAACTCATTATGACTATCACTCCATCGATCATAACCTTTTGAAGCTCGATATTCTCGGACACGATGATCCGACAATGATAAGATTCCTTCAGGATTGTACCGGTCTTGATCCCAAGCTGGTGCCTCTTGATGACAAGAATGTTATGAGCCTTTTCATGAACACAACGGCTCTTAATATTTCACCTGAGCAGATTGGTGGAACAAAGCTTGGATGTCTGGGACTTCCCGAGTTTGGTACTGACTTCGCTATGCAGATGGTTATTGATGCCAAGCCCTCATCCTTGTCCCACCTTATCAGGATTTCAGGTCTTTCCCACGGTACGGACGTATGGCTTGGCAATGCTCAGACCCTTATCCAGGAAGGTAAGGCCACCATCGATACCTGTATCTGTTGTCGTGACGATATTATGATCTATCTGATCCAGAAGGGACTGGATAAATCCGAGTCCTTCAAGATCATGGAGGCAGTGCGTAAGGGTAAGGTTGCCGGTGGTAAGGAGAAGAACTGGCCCGATTGGAAAAAAGACATGATAGACCACGGCGTTCCCGACTGGTATATCTGGTCCTGCGAGAAGATCAAGTACATGTTCCCCAAGGCCCATGCTGCGGCCTACGTTATGATGGCTTGGAGAATCGCATATTTCAAGGCTTATATACCTCAGGCCTTCTATGCAGCCTGGTTCAGCATAAGAGCCAAGGCCTTCAACTATGAGCATATGTGCCAGGGAGAGAACCATCTTCATGCCATTATGAGGGACTATCAGAACAGAAAGGACGAACTGTCCAACACCGAGCAGGCAGAGTACGGTGATATGAGACTGGTTGAGGAGATGTATGAGAGAGGAATAGAATTCCTGCCCATAGATATCTTCAAGGTTAAGTCCAGAGAGTTCCAGGTAATAGGCGACAAGATCATGCCTGCCCTTAACAGTATCGGAGGCATGGGAGAGAAGGCTGCGGATCAGATCGTGGAGGCAGCCAAGGACGGACCATTCCTGTCCAAGGATGACTTCCGTCAGAGAACCAAATGTCCTCAGGGCGTAATCGACAAGATGGCGGAGATGGGACTTCTGGGAGATATTCCGGACTCCAACCAGATCAGTTTGTTTGATCTTATGCGGGCTCAGTAAGAAAAAATAAAAAAATTGAATTTTTTTCAAAAAAGTACTTGCAATAATTCCGGATATGTAATATTATAATCGAGTTGCTGCTGACATGCAGCACTTGATAAGCCTCGTTGGTCAAGCGGTTAAGACGCTGCCCTCTCACGGCAGAATCAGCGGTTCGATTCCGCTACGAGGTATTCTCAAGAGAGAAGAACTGTTTTAAAAAGTACTTGCAATTTCTTCACTCATGAGATAATATAAACAAGTCCACTTCAGTGGACAATATACCGTGCCTCGTTGGTCAAGCGGTTAAGACGCTGCCCTCTCACGGCAGAATCAGCGGTTCGATTCCGCTACGAGGTATTGAATGTTTTATAACAGCCCAACCCGATTTCCTAAGCCACTTTGGTTTAGGATTTTTTTTGTCCATTTTTCTTTTCCCATTTAGTCATATCTACTAGGTTTTCACTTTTTGCCACGATCAGGGATACCGCAATATCTCCCG
>NZ_ATVS01000028.1 GCF_000420845.1 Butyrivibrio sp. AE3009
ATCCAGGCATATATCAAAACAAATGTTCTTTTAAGGGGCGCTTTTAGGAGTTTTATTATGGACGGATACAACAAAGGATCGCATTCAGTTAGAGAAATATCTGTGGGGCGATTCGCCTTTCTGGAGCGCCAGCTATTTCTGTGCAACCACAGGCTCAGTTTCCATGGAAACTGTCAAAAAGTACATTGAAGAGCAGCGGACTGAAGAACACAAGAGAAAATACATGAAGTCTGGGAAATACAAAAAGCAAAAAAGCTAAGCGATTCATCCCCAACCTGACGGAAGGGGTTTTCTCGCAGAGGTACTATAATAAAGCTGCTTCAGCTATGTATAAAGGCATATTTTGAAGGGGCTAAACCTAGTTTCCACGATGGACCTACCTATTATGGATGGGATGGTTTTTGTACGATGTTTGAAATGGTCCTGGTTTTTGGATTTGGATTTGTTTTTATCTGGGCTATAGTATTCATCTGTGCAATAGCGTTCTCGATTTTCATGGTACGTTATTTGAGGAAGCATAAATAAGGCAATATAACCGAAATTTTGATAAAACTTTTATAAAAACAAGGGCTGAAATCTCCAAACTCACAGAGTGTGCGCGGATTTCGGTTTTTTTTGTGTACAATACCGTAAAAGCCACAAATTGTCTAACTTTTCTTGTTAAATCACCGCAAAAAGTGTATTATTAATTTGTTATACTATCATTAGTATGCGCATATTATGGCTTTGTTTCACGGTATTTTGATAAATAAGGCCGAACATCGGCGGAAAGGAGGCAGACAGGACTAACCATGGATATGAAAAGGATGTCTAAACTAGCAGGTCAGTTCGTAATGGTAGGCCAGCTTGGCTTATCACTGATAATGCCTCTTCTTATATGTCTTTTTATCTGTTATCTCATTACCACCAGGCTAAATGTCGGAGGGTGGGTTTATATACCGGGCTTTATCATGGGCCTGGGATCATCCTGGATGACTGCTTACAAGGTTTATCTTTCCGTGACCAAGCGGGAAGAGAAGAATAAGCAAAGGCGCGGCAAAGATGAAGTGTATTTCAACAAACACATTTGATCTTACGAAGGATAAGGCTTAGGTAGTCGTCATCAAATAATAAATTCGGGGAGAAAATAAATAAGTATGGAATTACAGCCGGCTGTAAAGAAAGAAACGGGGAATATTGCGCTGGGCACAGGCATCGGCGTACTCATAATGTTTGTTATATTTTTTGTTTTGCACATGGTGCTTCCGAAGGATCTGCCCTTCGGATACAGCGTACCATTTGATTATAAAGTCATTCTTGGAGGTATCGGCGGCTTTATCGTAGCTGTGGTCAACTTCCTGTGGATGGCTATAACTGTGCAAAAAGTCACATCCATGGAGGATGAGAAGCTCGCAAGACAGGTTATGGGCGCAAGCTACAGGAATCGCATACTTATGCATATCCTGTGGGGAATACTGGCATTTGTATTGCCTGTATTCAATGCCGCAGCGGGCATTGTTCCACTAATTATTCCTAGTTGGTACATCAAACTACGCGGGATTTTTTCTGCGGGGAAAGGAGGTTGAAGGCGAAAGCATGAACAATGGTTTCGAAGTTGATTACGCCAAGATCTACCAGACCATCAAGACTGGCATCCCTATTCTGGGAGACATTAAGATCACCCAGACACTGATAGTCAGTTGGATCGTGATGATAATCATCACGGGGTTATGTATCTTCCTAACCCGGAACCTGAAGGTCGAAAACATTTCGAAAAGGCAGGCTTTTGCGGAAATGCTGGTTGAGACGGGCAACAATTTTGTCCGCAACAACACAGGAGGTAATAAGTTTGATAATCTGATACCTTTCGTATCTGCTCTCTTTGCGACGAGCGTTGTATCAAATCTTATAAGCCTTATAGGACTGCGAAGTCCGACAGCAGATCTGTCAACAGAAGCAGCCTGGGCGGTAGTGGTATTCGTAATGATCACTGCCACCAAGATCAAGACCAACGGATTTGGCGGATATCTGAAGGGATTCACAACGCCTATCGCGGTTATGACTCCATTCAACATTCTGTCAGAGTTGGCAACGCCCGTTAGTATGGCTTGCCGTCATTTCGGAAATATCCTTTCCGGTGTAGTTATTGACGGACTTATCTACTGGGCACTGGGACTTGCATCTGCAGCACTCCTTAAGCTTATCCCCGGAGCTGTGGGCGCATTCCTTTCAAACATACCGATCCTTGGATTGGGACTTCCTGCTGTAACCGGTGTCTATTTTGACTGGTTCTCAGGATGTATGCAGGCTTTCATCTTCTGTATGCTGACGGTAATGTATATCGCCAACGCAGCAGAGGAGGGTTAAACAAGGAAGTCTAATAACAAAAAATTAAATAAAAAACAAAAAACATAAAAAGTCATTTAGGAGGCAAAATTATGGGTGATTTTCAGTTACTGGCTAGAGGTATTGCACTTGCAGGTTGTGGCATAGGTGCAGGATGTGCACTTATCGCAGGTATCGGCCCCGGTATTGGTGAAGGAACTGCCGTTTCCAAGGCTCTTGAAGCTATCGGACGTCAGCCCGAGTGTAAGGGCGATGTAACAGGTACCATGCTTCTTGGTTGTGCGGTTGCAGAGACAACCGGTATTTACGGTTTCGTTACCGGACTTCTTCTTATCTTCGTTGCACCCGGAATGTTCATGAACTATTTGCAGTAATCTTTTTTGCTAAAGAGAACACAATGGTAATTTGATTATTTTGGAGGTGCTACTTCTATGAACGAGAAGAAAAACGCCGGAAAATCGGTATGGCTATTTATAGCGCTTCTTGCCTTGTTTGTAGCAGTCCTGTTTTACACAGGTTATACCAAATCCGTTTCAGACGATCAGGATCTGGTAACGCTGGTACCCTGGACCTTTATCATTCAGATCTGTAACCTGTTCATTCAGGTATATCTGATCAAAAAGTTCCTCTTCAAGCCAATCAATGACATATTGGCAAAGAGACAGGAACTGGCCGATAGAGCGATCCGTGAGGCAAGAGATGCCCAGACAAAAGCCGATTCCCTGAAGGAACAGTATGAGAGCAGCCTTACAAATGCTCATGCCGAAGCAGCTCAGATCGTTTCCGATGCCCAGAGAGAAGCCCAGAACAAGGCTGACACAATGGTAAGGGAAGCACAGGAAGAGGTTGCAGGCATTAAGGCAAGGGCAGCAGCTGATATTGAGCAGGAGAAGAAGAAGGCTATCAATGAGGCCAAGGATGAGATCGGTTCCCTCGCAATGGATATTGCAGGCAAGGTAGTTGAAAAAGAGATCAACGAAGCCGATCATAAAAAGCTTATTGACGACTTTTTGAATAAGGTCGGAGCATAAATTTTAGAAAGAGGTTAATTATGAGTAAAGCTGGAGATCTTTATGGGCAGAGCCTGTATGATCTGGCAGCGGAAGAAAACCTATCGGAGAAAATACTGGGCGAAATGGAGCAGGTAAGGGGAATTTTCAGAGAGAACCCCGATTACATCGCGCTCCTGTCGGAGCCTTCAGTCCCGAAGAATGAGAGACTTTCCCTTGTGGATCAGGCCTTTAACGGGAGTCTTTCCGCTTATCATCTGAACTTTATCAAGATCCTCATAGAAAAAGGACTGCTTCGTGAGTACTCAGCGTGTTATAAGAGATTCAGAAAATCTTATAATGAGGCCCACGGGATAGCGGAAGCCCTGGTAACATCGGCGGTTTCACTAAGTGATGCGCAGCTATCGCAGCTTAAAGAGAAGCTTGAAAAGATCAGCGGCAAGAAAATTCTGCTGAAGCAGAAGACAGATCCTGATATCCTGGGCGGTGTCAGAGTGGATCTTGAGGGACAGCTCTTTGACGGAACTGTCAAAGGAAGGTTATCCGAACTTCGCAGAAAAGTCGACGATGTTGTGATCTAAAAAATTTTGCGTCGGAGGAAAATATGGAACTAAAACCAGAAAAAATATCCGAGGTCATTCGAAGCCAGATAAAGAATTATCAGAATGCAATTATCCAGAATGAGACCGGTACAGTTCTTACCGTTGGTGATGGTATCGCCAGAGTAAGCGGCCTTTTGAACTGTATGTCCGGTGAGCTTTTGGAGTTCGAGAACGGTACATTCGGAATGGCTCAGAACCTCGAGGAAACAGTAGTATCTGCGGTTTTGTTCGGCGAGGATGTAGGTATCAGCGAAGGACAGACCGTTAAGCGTACAGGAAGAGTCGTATCTGTTCCTGTAGGTGAGAAGATGATCGGCCGCGTTGTTAACGCTATTGGACAGCCTATCGATGGACAGGGCCCCATCGAATCATCAGAATACAGACCGGTTGAGTCACCTGCTCCCGGTATCATCGCAAGACAGCCCGTTAAGGAACCTCTGCAGACAGGTATCAAGGCTATCGACTCCATGATCCCTATCGGAAGAGGACAGCGTGAGCTGATCATCGGTGACAGACAGACAGGTAAGACAACCATTGCGGTTGACACAATTCTTAACCAGAAGGGTAAAGATGTTATCTGCATCTATGTAGCTATCGGACAGAAACGTTCAACAGTTACATCACTGGTTGAGGATCTTAAGAAGGGCGGAGCTATGGACTACACCATCGTAGTTGCTGCTACCGCTTCAGAACCATCGCCTTTGCAGTACATTTCACCATACACAGGTTGTGCTATGGGTGAGTACTTCATGAATAAAGGTAAACACGTGCTTTGCATCTATGATGACCTTTCTAAGCACGCTGTAGCTTACCGTGCACTCTCACTTCTTATCAGAAGACCCCCGGGACGTGAAGCGTACCCCGGTGACGTTTTCTACCTGCATTCAAGACTTTTGGAGAGAGCAGCTAAGCTTTCAGATGAGAACGGAGGAGGTTCACTTACAGCCCTTCCTATCATCGAGACACAGGCCGGTGACGTATCAGCCTACATCCCGACTAACGTTATTTCCATTACAGACGGACAGATATTCCTTGAGACGGAGCTCTTCCACTCAGGAATCATGCCGGCGGTTAACCCCGGTATCTCCGTATCCCGAGTTGGTGGTAACGCTCAGATCAAGGCTATGAAGAAGGTTGCCGGAACCCTTAAGCTTGTATATTCACAGTACCGTGAGCTGGCAAGCTTTGCTCAGTTCGGTTCAGACCTTGACGAAGACACCAAGAACCGTCTTGCACAGGGCGAACGTATTGTGGAAGTTCTCAAGCAGAACAAGAATCAGCCTGTTCCTGTAGAAAAGCAGGTTGCCATTCTTTATGCTGTTGTTAATAACATTCTGATGAAGGTTGAAACAGCGGATGTTGCGGAGTATGAGGCAGGTCTTTATGACTTCCTTGATAAGGATCCTTCCGGAATTTCAGCAATGCGCGATATTCGTGAGACCGGAAAGCTTGAGGCAGAGACTGAGAACAAGTTAAAAGAAGCTTTGAATGCATACACTGATAAGTTCTTAAAGAGCAGATAAGGAGGGTGAATAATGGCTGGATCAATGAAAGCTGTTAAACTCCGAATCAAGAGCGTTCAGAGCACTATGCAGATTACGAAGGCCATGCAGCTGGTTGCTGCTTCCAAGCTTCGTAAGGCAAAGGAAAAAGCTGATAACTCCAAGCCTTATCTTGAGTCAATGCTTGCAACACTTACAGATATAGCCACCGAAAACACAGAGTTTCAGTCGATCTTCACTCAGGTCAGTGAAGATAACGACAGATGGCTGTACGTTGTAATTGCCGGAGACAGAGGGCTTGCAGGCGGTTATAACTCCAACCTGTTTAAGTTTGTAGAGCAGGAAATCAAGGATAAGACTAATGTTACGGTACTTCCTATCGGTAAAAAATCTGTAGAATTCTTCAAACACAGAAATGTGCCGATCCTTACAGAGGAATATGCCGAAGTTGCCAAGATGACTATTTCAGACTGCTTT
The DNA here is from genome assembly GCF_000420845.1 of Butyrivibrio sp. AE3009. GTDB lineage: Bacteria > Bacillota > Clostridia > Lachnospirales > Lachnospiraceae > Butyrivibrio. The sequence continues at coordinate 5,917 of NZ_ATVS01000028.1, forward strand.
CAGGTATCTAAGCTGATCTGCGGATCATACGGTGGTGGCGGATTTGGACATGTATTCTTGTGTTATACAAACTTCGTGTCCATGTTGTCACAGGTTCCTACAGCTACATCGCTTTTACCGCTCTCAGACCTGTCCACAGGAGAGAGAGTCAGCGATGGCAAGCCGAGAGACCTTATCTTGTATGAACCAGACAGTGAAACAGTGTTCAATGCTATTGTTCCGGAATATCTGGCGGGAATACTTTATACCAGTATCAATATTTCTTATGCAAGTGAGCTGGCTGCTCGTAGAACAGCTATGGAAGCCGCTACCGACAACGCAGAAGAGATGATCGAGACCTTGAGTCTGTACTATAACAGAGCTCGTCAGGCAAGCATTACGCAAGAGATTACGGAGATTGTCGCCGGAGCAGAAAACTAAGAACCGGGCGAAGTATTATTGAGCCCAGGTACGAAGATTGTTCTGTCGAACGTAGTGAGAGCAGAACTTCCTTGTAAAATGCTTGATAACATAACAATATTAAGGAGTTTAACAATGAGTGAAAATCATATTGGAAAGGTAATACAGGTTACAGGCCCTGTACTTGACATCCGATACAAAGAGGGTGAACTTCCGGATCTTCACAATGCCATAGAGATCAAGATCGATGACCGCAAGCTGATCGCAGAGGTTGCACAGCAGGTCGGCGATGACGTAGTAAGATGCGTTGCCATGAGCTCAACTGATGGACTTGTGCGTGGCGCAGACGCTGTGGATACCGGAAGTCCTATCACTGTACCGGTTGGTGACGAGTGCTTGGGAAGAATTTTCAATCTTTTGGGTGATCCTGTTGATAACGGACCTGACCCGGGAGCCAAGGAGAGATGGCCTATCCATCGTCCCGCACCTTCTTATGAGGATCAGGTTCCTGCTACAGAGATCTTTGAGACAGGTATCAAGGTTGTTGACCTTATCTGTCCTTATGCTAAGGGTGGTAAGATCGGTCTGTTCGGCGGTGCCGGCGTAGGTAAGACCGTACTTATCATGGAGCTTATCAACAACGTAGCTAAGGCTCACGGCGGTATTTCAGTATTTACCGGTGTAGGTGAGCGTACCCGTGAAGGAAACGACCTTTACGGAGAAATGAAAGAGAGTGGAGTTATTGATAAGACAGCCCTTGTTTACGGTCAGATGAACGAGCCCCCCGGGGCCAGAATGAGAGTAGGTCTTTCCGGACTTACAATGGCTGAGTATTTCCGTGATGTTAAGAATCAGGACGTGCTTCTTTTCATCGATAACATTTTCCGTTTCACACAGGCAGGTTCAGAGGTTTCAGCGCTTCTTGGACGTATGCCTTCAGCCGTAGGTTATCAGCCTACACTGGCTACTGAAATGGGTGCTCTTCAGGAGCGTATCACATCAACCAAGAAGGGCTCTATCACATCGGTTCAGGCCGTATACGTACCTGCCGATGACCTTACAGACCCTGCTCCTGCTACAACCTTCACTCACCTGGATGCTACCACCGTTCTTTCCAGAGATATCGCATCAAAGGGTATTTATCCTGCGGTTGATCCTCTTGATTCAACCAGCCGTATCCTTTCTCCCGATATCGTAGGAAAAGAGCATTACGAAGTAGCTAAGGGCGTGCAGCAGGTTCTTCAGAGATATCGTGAACTTCAGGATATCATCGCCATCATGGGTATGGACGAACTGTCTGAAGAGGATAAGCTCACCGTTTACAGAGCTCGTAAGGTTCAGAACTTCCTGTCACAGAGCTTCTCAGTTGCTGAGCAGTTCACAGGTCTTCCCGGAAAGTATGTGCCTCTTAAGGAGACAATCCGCGGCTTCAAGATGATCCTTGACGGCGAGTGCGATGATCTCCCTGAGTCAGCATTCCTTCTTGTTGGAACCATTGACGAAGTATTTGAGAAGGCTAAAAAGTAAGCCGGAGGAATAATATGCCGAATTTTCATTTACAGGTAGTCTCCATGGACGGCTTGGATTTTGATGGAGAAGTTGAGAAAATACTTCTGCGTACAATAGATGGTGATGTGGAGATTCTTGCCCGTCATACAGACTACTGTACCGCCATCGGAATGGGCACAGCCAGAGTTACCATGGCAGACGGCACAGAGAGAAAAGCAGCCTGTATCGGCGGAATGCTTTCAGTTATGAAGGGTGAAGTCAAGGTATTCCCCACCACCTGGGAGTGGTCTGAGGATATCGACATTGCCCGTGCCAAAGCGGCTAAGGCGAGAGCCGAAGAGAGACTGAAGGATCAGATGCTGGACAAGGAGGCCCGCGTAAGGGCAGAGGCCAAGCTCTACAGAGCTCTTGTCAGGATCGGCTCCTCCGATCATGGGCAGGATCATCAATAATACTACCTACCACCGGTTGCAGAAATTGCTTCCGGTGGTTTTTTATACTTTTTATGGCCCTGATGTCGTGTTAATATTGATTATTATATATCAGAGAGGATTTGGCAGAATGTTCTGTAACAAGTGTGGAACCGAATTAAATCCGGGTGATAAATTCTGCGGTAACTGCGGAGCACCCGTTGTGATCATAACCAAAACCGAAGCCGGGAGAGCTGCAAGCCAAGGGCCGGCCCCCATGTCCCGCAAAAAGAAGCTCATGAATATCGCGTTCATTATACTAGCTGTTTGTATAATCCTTGGATATTACGCGTACTATATACACAAGGCAGTTACTCTTACCAAGGAGACTGTGGATAAGGCTTTTGAGCAATATCAGCATCAGCTTGATGACTGGGAGGATATGGAAGAAGAATACGAAGTCGAAGAGGATCTCCCGGAAGAAGATATCGATACGCCGGAAATAGAATATGTCCATGTGGATGCACCCGAATATACCGGCAGGTACGATTATTTCAATGATGAGAAGTGGATAGTTGATGTGCAGGGCCTGTTTGTCAATCAGGAGGGAGACAGTAACGACAAGCTCCTTGGAATAGACCACAGCGGCAATAGCAGCAGGGATCTGAAGGAGACCATGGTCCTTACCGAAGACGGGCAGTTCTACTATGTCAACGCCAACACGGATGTCATCGAATTTGCTCAGGGTACGACCTGCGCAGAGCTTGCCTTTGACGGAGGCACAATGTTCTATGTCATCCCTGAGAAAAAGGAGGGTGAGTCAGAGGAGCTTGAAGTCGGAACCCTGTTTCTCTTCGATACCGCCACAGGATTCAGTGATAGCGTTGCCGAAAATGTACAGGTTAATTCTCCTGTCATTTCTCCGGATGGCAACATTGTTGCTTATACCAGAATTGTTGATTCCAAGAACAGTGTGCTGTGTATTGCCGGCTCTGATATGGAAGAGAAGCAGATACAAAAAGGTAATCTTCGTGCCTGCAGCGTAGATAATTCCGGCAACCTTTTTTACACCAATGAAGAGCAAAATGAGATCTACAGATATAAGGATGGTAAGTCTGTAAAGGTTCTGTCATCGGAGGAATTCAACAATTACTTCATAAACGGATCCGCCGATGAGATTCTCATCTCTTGCAGCGAAGGTGCATACTTCTGCGATGGTGAGATGGAAGAGGCAGCGCAGGTATATGAGGGAGGCCTTGTGACAAACATGCACACCAGCGCACTTCACCAGAGCTACGGCCAGTTCAGGGCAAGTATTCTCGATGTGGCTTCACTTAAGGATCTGTATTTTATCTCCAAGGAGGGAGTTGTATTTATCATAAGTAGCGATGGGCGAAGCGCAGCCTTTTTGGATCATAACTACAATGACGTCGACAACATAGTATTTGACGACGTGAATCGTGAGCTCATGTACTGCTGCGACGGAGTGTTGTATAAATCCAAGGTCAGTGATGACGGCATTGAGGATGAGGCCTTCTACGAGGAAGATGATGTTGAGACCTTTTTTGCCAGCTATGACCTTAAGAATGTGTGGCTCAAGATCCGGGACGATATCTATTATCTTAAGGATGGGGAGCTTGAAAATGTAATACCCGATTACGTATATGACGATGAGAACACAGGCCTGTATTTTGCATGGAACATTGAGGACAACAAGCTCTATTTTACAGAATACAATACATTGTACAGCGTCTACGACACAGAAGGTTCCACAGAAAAAGTTGCCGATGATGTGGATACTCTTTTCAAGATAAATGGCAAGTTAGGCTTCCTTGATCTTGAGGGAAACATATATCTCTACATTAATAATGAATTCGTATGTGTCTATTAAACCCGGGAATCATATAAGAAATCTAGACCCTTCGGTATTCGAAGAAGTGTTAACAAAAAATTCGAAATTTTAAAGTAGTATATTTTGCTATTTTAATGGTATTATTGTTCCGTGTTTTTTTATAAAATTTTTATAAACTAACGCGGGACAATTTTTTTGTTGGGAAGAGAAAAGTAAAATGGGGACAGTTTTAACAATATACAGTCAGAACGCTTTCAAGCGTTTTCTTTTACCTGCAATTAATGATGCAGATCATACGGTACTTATATCTGAAAATCTTTTCAGTATCAGCACAGACATCGAGCTTAAGATGGAGATCAGGGATAACAAGTGGTATTTCAGACGATCTGAGAAATACGATCTTGAATGTCTTGATCCTACTGTCGATTGCTACCGTAATCCACTTCAGAATGATACAAACAGCAAGAAGAATGAGTTCAAGCTTCTCGTTGAAGGTGCGCACATTATCACTGTGATCGCCAACAACGTAGAGGACTATTTTGCGTCCTACAATCATTATTATGTTCCCTGCGAGGGACAGACCATAACAATTGGTCGTAATGAGAACACTACTTTAAGCTATGACTACATGAATACCTGTCAGGTTTCTGCAATTCACGCCGCTATTTTCGTTAATAACGGCGATGTCATTCTGTCTGATAACGAAAGTGCCAACGGTACCTTCCTTAATAACAGGCGACTGATCGGCAGTGACAGACTTGCCTTTGGCGACTGCATAGATATTTTCGGCCTTCGAATCGTTTTCCTGGGAAACAAATTCGCGATCAACGTATTTGAGAGCGGAGTCAAGGTTGACGAGAGAATTCTGGTTCCTGCCAAGGATGATGATATTCCGCTTCTCAGAGTTAATAAGAAGAGACTCTTTACAGTTTTTAACAGAGCTCCCAGAAGACTTAGCCAGATAGACAGTGAACCCGTCAAGATCGATGAACCGCCCCAGCCCAAGGATGAGGTGCGTAAGACCGGAATCCTCGGAGCCCTCGGTAACGCCCTTGTAATGGCGCTTCCTATGATGGTTGGATGTACCTTCATGGTGGTGGCTTCCAAGCTCTCAGGTGTTAACAGGGGTATCTTCATGTACATGGGAATGGTAACCGCCACTACCTCAGCGACCATCGGTGCGATCCGTGGTATCAGCGGTATGAAGAGAGCCCGTAAGGAATACGAGGAATACGAGAAAAAACGTAACGAGAAATACGGCGAATATCTTAAAGATAAAGAAGAACTTATAAAGTCTAAGTATGTCAGAAATACAGAAATATTAAGAGACAGATACGTTCCCGCCCAGACAGCCGCCATGTTCGGCGCCAACAATCCGCTTCTGTGGAGCAGAAACATGAGTCAGCCCGACTTTTTGTCCCACAGACTCGGTATCGGTGATATGCCTTTCCAGGTACAGATAGACGTACCCGATGAGAAATTCACCATGAGTGAGAACAACCTGACTCTGATTCCCACGAACCTCAAGCAGACCTATACCACTTTGAAGGATGTTCCCATCTGCGTTGACCTTCTTGAGGAGAAACTCATCGGTGTTATCGGAGGCAGAACCATGGCGGGAGGTGTTCAGGTTGTACGTAACCTGATAACCCAGATTGCAGCCAACGACTCCTACACAGATGTCAAGATAGCCCTTGTTTATAACGAGAAGAAGACTTCCCTCAGCAAGGAGTGGGACTTCGTAAAATGGCTTCCCCATGTATGGAACGAATCCAAGAAATTCAGATTCATTGCATCCAATAAAGAAACAGTAAGTGAAGTATTCTTTGAACTTAACAAAGTAATCCGTCAGAGAATTGAGAACCAGGGTACTCCCGGACAGGATGAGGGAGATATTCCCAAGCCCTATTATGTAGTGATCGTGGCAGCACCTGAGTTCCTTGAAGGAGAACTTCTTACCCAGTATCTGCTGTCACCCAAGCCGGAATACGGCTTCTCCACCATTTATATGGTTGAGAACTACGAGCAGCTTCCCAACAGCTGTGAATATATTATTGAGAACGACAGCGTATTTACAGGTGTGTACCGCACTTCAGAGGATCTCGAGATGGGAACCGTCATCAACTTTGACCAGCTCTCACCTCAGGAGGCTCATGACTTTGCGGAGAGAATCGCCTGCGTTGAAGTGCAGGAAATGGAGACCGGCGGTGATGTGCCCAACTCCATAACCTTCTTTGAAATGTACGGCATCAAAAAGCTTGATGACCTTGATGTTATAACAAGATGGAAGAAGAACCGTACCTATGAGTCCATGAAGGCTCTCGTAGGCCAGAAGGCCGGCGGCGCTCCCTGTTACCTCGATATTCATGAGAAATACCACGGTCCCCACGGACTGGTAGCCGGTACTACAGGTTCCGGTAAGTCTGAGACACTTCAGACCTACATCCTGTCCCTGGCGATCAACTACAGCCCGGACGATGTCAGCTTCTTCATCATCGACTATAAGGGCGGTGGTATGGCGAACCTTTTTGAAGAGCTGCCCCACATGATTGGTCAGATCTCCAACCTTTCAGGTAACCAGATCCAGAGAGCCCTTCTGTCAATCCAGAGTGAGAAGGACAGACGAGAGGCACTTTTTGCAACCTACGGTGTTAAAGATATCAGAGACTACACCAAGCTGTACAAGAATAATGAAGCAACTGTTCCGCTTCCCCACCTCATTATCGTTATCGACGAGTTCGCGGAGATGAAGAAGGAAGAGCCTGAGTTTATTCAGGAAATCGTCTCCGTATCCCGTGTAGGACGTTCCCTTGGTATCCACCTTATCATGGCTACCCAGAAGCCTGCCGGAAGCGTCAGCGATGACATCTGGGCCAACTCCAGATTCAAGCTCTGTCTGCGAGTTCAGAGTAGACAGGACTCAATGGACATGCTCCACAAGCCCGATGCTGCTTACCTTACCCAGTCAGGTAGATGTTACCTGCAGGTTGGTAACGACGAGCTCTACGAACTGTTCCAGTCAGGTTTCTCAGGAGCGGTTTATTATGACGATGAAGAGGATGTCAGCACAGATATCGCTACCATGCTGGATGTCAACGGTACTTCTTTCATCGAGGGTAATCATGCCAGAACCATTCGTCAGAAGGAAAAGAAGATGGAATGGATCGGCAAGCTCCTTGAAGTAACCAAGGAAGTATACGGAGATGATTCCGAGAAGCTCAAAAATGCCGGAAGAGAGGAAAAAGAGCATATAGCAGGACTTGTCCTTGAGAAGCTCCTTTCTCTTAAATATGACTATCCGGATACAGAGCATAACAGAGAGAACCTTATCACACTCTTTGAATATATAGGAATGCAGGGCTTTGACACTGAGAAGATCCTTGATATTGAGGCTCAGCTCACCAACGCCAAGAAAAAGCTTCCTCAGAAGCCCGAGAGAACACAGCTGGAAGCAGTTGTCGGCTACCTCAAGATGCTGGCCAAGCTCAACAATTACAACCACGACTTCAGCCTGTTCCTTCCTCTTTTGCCCACACTTATGGGATTGGACGAGCTTCCTCAGGATACATTGCCAAGAAATTCGGAGACTATCTTTGGCGGAACTGCATGGCCTGATCACGAAGGCAAAAGAGATATCACCGTGGGCCTTGGCTTGTACGACGATCCCGAGAACCAGCGTCAGGATCTCTACACCCTTAGCTTCCCCAAGGCAGGAAGCCTTATGGTTATCGGTGCTCCTGCTACAGGTAAGAGTTCCTTCCTTCAGACCTTTGTATACGAGCTCATTACACGTTATTCACCGGCAGAGGTTACTATCTATGCACTTGAGTTTTCAGTGCGTAAGTTTACACCTTTTGCAGCTGCTCCTCACATCGGAGGTATCGTTACTGAGAATGACTCCAATGAGAAGCTTGAGAAGTTCTTCATCATGATGGGACAGATCCTTGCAGAGAGAAAGCAGCGCCTGGGCGAAACCGGTTACGAGCACTATGTGGCTGAGACAGAAGCAGACAGCATGCCTGCTATGTTCATCATCATCGATAACTTCGCATCTCTTGTAAACAGAGCTGCCGACAGATATAACGGAATACTTCAGCAGCTGGTCAAAGAGGGTGCTACACTTGGTATCTTCATCATTGTTTCCGCAGCAGGCTGTGGTAGTGGTGAGATTCCCAACAATATGGCTCAGAACTTCAAGACTACTGTTTGTCTTGAGCTTAATAACGTATTCGATTATACGACCTATATGAGAACCGCTCATTTGAGAATGAGACCCGAAGCCGGTATTCCCGGACGTGGCATTGCCAAGATTGGCGAAAGAGTTCTTGAGTACCAGACAGCTCTTCCCCTTAAGAGCAGGAATGATGCGGAATGCAGTAAGGTATTTAACGCACTTTCAGGCAAGATGAAGCAGGCCTGGGAGGACGGCGGAGAGGACAGATACTATCCAAGGCCAATTCCGGAGATTCCGGAGGAGCCTGTTTGGGAGGAGTTCAGAAAGCTGCATGATGTTAAGCATATGTTTGCTTCCAACAAACTTCTTCCTATCGGTTATGACGCTAAGACCGCAGCAATATACGGTATCGATTACTCAGAGGTTTATTCCTACCTTATTACAGGTTCCAAGAAAAAAGGAAAGACCAACACCCTCAAGGTTATCGCTTGTGCAGCCGCAACCAAAGGCGCCAGAGTTGTTATTGTCGACTTCGACAGAACACTTGCCAAGTTTGCGCAGGATCTCGGCGTAGAGGCAATCCATACAGAGATGGATTTCGCAGGCTTCTTGTCCAAGCTTCTGGTTCAGGATATTTCTGTGAGAAACAAGTTCAAGTCAGAACTTGTGGGCCAGAACCTGGAAGAAAAAGAGATATTCGAGAAGATGCAGCAGTTCGGCCAGATTTTCGTACTCATAAACAACCTGCCGGAATTCGTTACAAGAGTAATCAAGCCTACGGAACAAGGTGTGCCTAATAACCTTAACATCAACATGGAGATGATAATGTCCAAGGGTTATCTCCACAACCTGTACTGGTTCTCAACTGCTGATAAGGAGAATCTCGGAGTTGCACCTTCTTACAAGCTGTTCAAGCTGTTTGCGGCTGACAAGAAGGGTATCCACTTTGGTGGAAATGCTCACTCAACGGCAGTTGCCGGCATGAGCTATGAGAATCAGGATAGAAAGACTGTTGACACTGCTAAGCCTGCCGGAAGAGGTATGCTTGCATCTGACAATGGTGATACAACACTGGAAGTAGTACTTCCTATGGTAAAAGGTAACTTGAAATGATATCTGCCATTTTATTTGACAGCAATGAAGAAGAATTGAATAAGATAGAAGATTTCGTTTCTGATGCAGTTTCCATGCTTGCGGAGGACGAGCTTAGAATTGCGGCCTTCTCAAGCGTGGAGAAGCTTAAGGGGGGTATGGAAACGCTGGATCTTTGCGATGTTGTTGTCGCTGAGTTTGGTGAGGACGGCAGCTGCGTGGACATAATCAGAAAGAAGTTTGGTAACATTCCGCTCCTTCTGGTGGTGGACATCACTGTTTCTCCCGCCAAGTATATCAGACCGGGCATAATGCCGTCGGCTCTGATTCTGCGGCCTTCATCAGACGATGACATGGAGAGGAATATTTCTGATTTTCTGTCCGCTTCCCTTAAACCTACGGTGGCTGATGATGAGCAGATGCTCATGGTTGAGACCAAGTTCGGAGACCTTAAGGTTCCGATCTCCAAGGTTGTGTATTTTGAGTCCAAGGCCAAGAAAGTGTTCCTTCGTCTCAAGAACGAGGAATACGGCTACTATGACACCTTAGAGCACCTGGAGGCAACGCTTCCCGATAACTTTGTCAGATGCCACAGAGGAATCATCGTTAACATGGATTACGTTGAACGCTATGCAACAACAGAAAAGACGCTGTATCTCAAGGACGATATCTTCATTCCCGTGTCCAGAAGCTACAACGCCGCAGTCAGGGGGAAATTCAAGAAATGAGTAATATAGGAAGCAAAGCCATATATATGTCCCTTGAGCAGCTCCTTATCATTTTTTATCAAAGAAAAGTAGAGGGGCTTCTGGTTCCCGATGCTATGTCTGATATAGATGCGGATGACAGACAGCTTAAGGAGGCCATGGCCAAAATGATCGGAGAAGGTTTTATTGTTCCGGACAAAAACGGAGCGTTGACCCTTTCTGATGAGGTCAGGGAGATCGCAGATATTATCGCGGGAGCGGAGAAGATATTTCATATAGGAAATATCGGGATGCCTCAGCAGTTTCTGTATGCGCTTAAGGGCAGAGGCGTTCTGATGAATCTTGACGTCGCCAATCCCAAGAGAGCAAGACTCGAGCTTGCGGATGTAAGAGAACTTCTTAATGATGTTACTTACTATGACGCAATGCCTGATGAGGAACAGCTGGGATCCGTATCTACCACGGGATCGATATCCAGAGAATTACCTATAGAAGATGTGTTGGAAATCCCCGATGTGGTAACTGTGGTTGACAGATACCTTCGAGGCGCACCAACGAGTGAGATCAGAGTTGTGGTAAGGGAAGGAGATCCCTTCGCTCTTACCGTAATTAAGGAACAGGCAGAAGATTATGTCTATGCCCCGGACCTTTTCACCAACTTTTTGATGGAGGAATAACAATGATAGTAGTTGACGTCTTTGTACCTGCTCTTGATAAGGTCTATAACTTCAGCCTTAACGAGAATGTCAAAATAGATGCGGTCATAACCGAGATAACCGACATGATCGAGCAGAAAGAGAAGATGGTTTTTGTTGGAGACCAGAGTAAATTAAGACTCTATAACAAAGAAACTTATCAAAAATTACCGGTCAAAAATTCACTCTCAGAATGTAGTATTCGGAGTGGAAAATACCTCATTTTGATATAAAAAACATAAAAAAAGTGTCATTCGTCCGATTTCAAGTGTCATTCGTCAGAAAATCAACATTTTTTTTTCAAACGTGGTAAAGTGTATTTCAGACAGAGGGAGATAAAAAATGTTCTACATAAATACCGAGAACGTTCGCTCGGCGGTGGCTTCATTTTCTTCCGGTGAGCAAACTTTAAAAAGGCTAAGAAATGAACTTGATGATGTAAGAAGTAATCTTTCGGATCTTAGCGAAATGAATGAGGTTCTATCGGCACTTGAGCAATTGAGCAATCAGATACTTGAAGAGTCGAATCAGCTTGGCCGGTTCTATGAAGCAGGTATTCAGATTGTTAACGAGTACAGGAAGGCCGAAGAGAACATTTTGAACAATCAGGAGGGTCAGAGCTGGGCCTTCGGAGGCGGATCTTCGCTTCAGGACTTTTCCGGAGACGGATGGTCACCAGCAGCTTCAAATAAAATAGATTATGAAACACTTGAAGAATTATCAGGCTTGTTTTACTAATCGGAAAGGGTAGACGAATGGACGTAATAGCTAACAACCTGCCACAGTTTGATGGTGATATTCAGGATTACAATTCCGGATATACACAGTTATCACAGGCTTTCGACCAGATGGTTATTCACATGAATGAACTTAATACCATGTGGGAAGGCGAAGCTCATGAGGAACTGAAGAACACCTTCAGCAATGATCAGCAGAAGACGCAGACAATGCTCGATGACGTGCTCAGAGTATATAACGAATTGAAATTTGCTCATTCCGAATATACATCATGTGAGCAGAAGGTATCGGGAATAATAAACGATTTATAATTGGAGGACTAAAACATGGCATTTACATTAGCACTTGGAGTTACTCCTGAATCGCTGAAGACCAAATCCTCAGACATCAATACAGATATTGATGATATGGTTAAACAGGTTAATCTCCTGTATGAGGAAGTTACAGGAACCTCTTCTTATTGGGAGGGAGATGCCGGTAATACCCAGAGGAAGAACTTCGAAGATCAGGTAAGTGAAATTAACAAGTTGATTGAGCGACTTCGTACATACCCAACAAGAATTCTCAAGATGGCCGGTATCTATGAAGAGGCTGAAGAAGGGTCAGTTGAGATGGCAAATACATTGGCAACCGACATTGTAATGAAGTGATTATTATTTAGCGAGGAGAACCGGAATGAAAACGGAAGCACAAATTTACATGGATTTCCAGAAGGCCAAGGAACAGTCAAGCCGACTTCGCCAGATTGCTTCAAATTTAGACAACGTAGCAGACGACGAGGTTCAGGGTGCAGTTACCAAGATTGGCGCAGACTGGACCGGCGAGAATTCGGACAACTATACCGGTAAGGCCGGCAACGAGAAAGTAAAGATCAACACAACAGCCGCTAATGTCAAGAAAGTGGCAGACGTAATTGAAGCAATAGCAGCCAGAATTATGCAAGCAGAACTGGCAGCTATCAGAATAGCTAGTCATTAAAGGAGGAAAACAAAATGGGAGAAATTTATGTAGCTAGTTCACAGGCAATTAGAGAGGTTATCGATTCATTACAGCAGCTTAACGGCAGATATCAGGAGACTTCTCAGGACATCGTTCAGGAAGCTAAGAAGCTCACACAGAAGTGGGAAGGTGAAGCAAGCGAGAGATTCCAGGAGACTTTCAACAAGGAGCAGCACTGCTTCGAGGACTTCTATCAGGGAATCATGGATTATCTGAAGGTTCTTAACAATATCCTTGAGAGATATGAGAGAGCAGAAGAGACCAACGTCAACATCGCAGCTCACTAATGAGACATACTTAATATAATTTAGGAGGAATATTAATCATGGCATTAAATAATTTAAGAGTATCAGACATACAGGACTTAAGAGCAGAGTCACAGATTTTCCAGGATCATGCTGATCAGGTAAAGAATGTAGCAACCGAGATGATCGAGCTTGTTCTTGGCACAGCAAACATTTGGAAGGGCGAGGCTCGTGAGAGCTTTGTAAATAAGTTCGAGGGTCTTAGAGACGATATCGACAGACTTTACAACATCTGCCAGACATACAGCACAGATCTTCAGCAGATCGCTACAGAGTACGAGAACGGTGAGAACGACAACATCGCATTAGCTCAGTCTTTACCTGCAGACATCACAATGCTTTAATTGATATCAAAATAGATATTCTACCCGAAAACAGTGCTTTTAACGGCACTGTTTTTGGTGTATTTAGGAAATGATGGGAGTTTTTATTATATGAAATGCTTTAAGAAATGGATTAATCTTGCACTTGCTGCATGTATTGTTTTATCTCTCGCAGGTGGACCTGCAGTGATCAAGGCAAGGGCTGAAGGCGATGTACAGACCGGGGAAGAGGTACAGACCGAGGAAGGGGCAGTGTCTCAGGAGCCCGCTAGACTTATGCAGTCTTTTGTACGCGAAAATATAGTCAGGGCGTATATCAGAAACGGAGCCCTTGACGGAACAAGTACTTATCAGATTGGCAAAACAGCCTGTGAAGATATCAGATCCTGCGGTATAGGTGAAGATTCCAGTCCAGTCAGGACTCTCATATTATTGGATAACTCCATGTCCATGACTCAGTCATTGAGGCAGCCTATTCTTGATACGATCAAGCAGATAATTGATGCCCATGGAGAAAATGAATATTTCAGAATCGGTACGGTAGAGAAGACCGTAACATATCTCAACGGAGATTTTATAAACGATTATAAATCATTGATCAATACTGTTGATTCTATCAAATTCAATGATCAGGATACCAATCTCTACAACGTTCTCTATGACATCATCAGCGAACTGGAAGCCAACAGCTATGATGGCTATGTCAGAATCCTGGTGTTTGCGGATGGTGTGGATAACACAGAGATAGGATATACGGAGAGCGAGCTGGTTGATCATATGTCATCCAGAAACTACCCTATTTATTCCTTTGGCGTTAAGACCAAGTCAAATGCCAAGCTGTTAGAGAACATGTTTGCACTGTCAAGAAGAACAGCCGGAGACTATCTCGTTATAGACAAAGACAGCATTGGAGAAGTTCCTGCTATTGTAGCCGCAGACAGTGCCATTACTGTAGTGACCGCAACAATCCCTGAAGAAGCCAAGGATGGAGAACGCAAGAACAGCAGACTTACCCTGGCAAGTGGCAGCTCTGTTGAATTCATGGTGCAGACACCTTTTTCACTTGAACCTGTGATTGTGGATCCGCCGGAACCACCAAGACCGGAAGAACCTGTTATAGAGCCGGATCCAACAATTTGGGACAGACTCAAAGAGCCTAAAGTAATTGCTGCGCTGGTTGGTGCGGTAATCGTACTGGCAGGTCTTATGTGGCTTCTTATATATAATCTGGCATTCAAGAATAAGAAACAGCCTGAGAATGTCATGATGCCTACAATCAATCTTGCAGCAGGCGCAGGTGAGACAGAACTATTCGGATATGGCACAGGAAGCCAGAACAACGGAACAGAGCAGCTTACGCCCTCAGTTTCGGACGGAAGAAAGAAATATATGTTCCTTATGACAGATACAGAAGATGAGGACAGGAGCTTTAGATGTGAGCTCATCGATGAAGTTACCATCGGCCGTATGGAGGACAACTATATCATCATCGGCGATGACAACTCAGTCCACAGACATCATTCGGTAGTATCGGTCAAGAATGGAACTTTTTATTATACAGACCTTAAGGATGTTAAGAATCGAAGTGCAATTAACGGCGTATTGCTCAAACCTACAATACCCCAGCTTATTGTCAGCAACTCTGTAGTAACTATAGGAAGGCATTCATACACCATAACAATTTCGGAAGGTCGATAAATTATGAAGTTATTATCAGCGAACTACACCGACAGAGGCTCACGTGACGGAATAAACCAGGACAGCGTTCTGGCATTGACAGAAGGTGATCTGGCAATATTTTGCGTCGCTGACGGTATGGGCGGCCATATGCACGGAGAACTGGCCTCCAGAGAGATCATCGGTGGAATCAGACTCTGGCAGAGAGAGAACAAAGATAAAGAGTATGACAAAGCCTCAGAGCTTTTTGACGAAATAGAAGAAATACTCACCGAAGCCAACAAGGTGATCTTCGAGAAATACAATTCGAAAGGCCCCTGCGGCAGTACCGTGGTATGTCTTGTCATATTCAAGGACAGATATGCTGTTTTCTCAGCCGGAGACAGCAGACTGTACAAGAAGAAAAAAATCCATATGTATCAGATCACAAGGGACGACGCTGCCCCCAACGGCAAACTTACCAAGGCCGTTGGAGTCAGTGACAGCCTCAAGTTCAACAGAATCACCGGCAAGCTTGGCAAGAAAGATGAATTTTTCCTGTGTAGCGACGGTGTATACAAAGAGCTTACTCCCAAAACTATCAAAAAGCTCCCCGGTAAAGTCTTCTTTACCGGCAGCAACAAAGGAATCGAGAAACTGATATCTTCCATCCAGAAAGAAGTTACCAGAAAGGGCGCCGGTGACAATCATTCTGCGATTTTTGTTAAATGTGTGGGATGAAAAGGATAAAGAATACTCGCTTGGTGAGATAATTCGGATAGCTGAAACAGCGGATAATTTTCAGAAACTTCTGTAATATTGTTGCAATTAGTTATTCAGTAACTTATAATCGGTCATGTGTTTATGTTTTTTTTATAATTGTGTAATAAAATTTTTATTTTGTTTCTAAACAGGAGGATGTATGAAATTTGATAAGGTCAGGGCTTTTTGGGGAAGGAAGCTCCTTACTGTATTGTTGGTTCCTACAATTCTGGGATGTCATTTTACTGCCGTTCAGGCATTAGCTGACGAGGCCGTAGTTGAAAGCGGGGAAACTACTGCGGATTCAGGCGAAGATTCCAAAGAAGATCAGAACAATAATGATAATCAGCCCGCAGCGGACGATAACCAGGGTAATCAGGGTGGAGAATCCGACGATAACTCCGGTGATGGTAATGATAATTCCGGAGAATCCTCCGGTGAGGATAGTGACGGCGGTTCAGACGGATCAGGAGATGCTGAGGATGCGTCTTCTGCCGGTGCGACTACTTCAGAAGATGCAGGCGGTGAGGCTTCCGGAAGTGCATCAACCGGTGCAAGCTCCGACAACGCAGGCACTGCAAGTTCATCTGATGCTACTTCAGGTAATTCGTCTGATGCTTCTTCAAGTGCATCATCTGGCGCTTCTACAGATGCTGCAGCAGATGCTTCTTCAGGTGCATCTTCAGCAGATGCTGCGGATGCTGCAAGCAGTGCATCCAGTGAGGATGCATCCGGGGAGGCAAAAGATGTAAGCGGTAATGATGCCGAGACTGCGGAGTTTATGGATGATACTGTTGTCTTTAATGAGGCAGAGGTCTATTTTATCTATAACTATAATAAAGATAATGATCTTACGTCTACAGATATTTATTATACAGATGTCATTGCAGATGTAGGTTGGGTGCTTACCGAAATCAAAGTTAATATTGGTAGCTACAGATCTGAAGAAATATGGCTTAATAAGCCTCAACTTGAAGAATATGGTTACTATCATTTCAATTATTCTAAATATTGGAATTCTAAGGTAACCAATATTCAGTTCCATGCACAGCCATATAAACGTGTTGCAGAGAATCAGGCCCCTGTAATTGATTATGATCGTGAACATGGCAAGGACTATATTGTCTATGCAAAAAGTGGAGTGAATACCGGTGACTTGCATCCTCTTAAAACAGAGATTGATGGATATTCCTCCAATAGCCAGGGAGTATATTTTGTTAATCCCAAGGATATCAAAAAGTATGATGATCTTAAATATGTTGTAACAGGTGTGACTAATCTAAATGGTACATTTGCCCTTAAGTGTGCTACCGATGGAGAAACTTATCTGGATACAGAATTAGTTAACAGAGATGAAGTGGAGGGTTTGTTGCCATTCCAGCCCCGTAAATATGTATTCAGTGTTTTTCCTAAGCCGCAGGAAGACCCCAATGTGGCAACAATGCTGTCAACTCCTAATGAGACTGAACTTAAGTGCAGAATCAAACTTGAAAATACTGCGCCGGGAGCTGAAGAATCAACCGATATTGATGATAGAGATATATATGTTGACGGACAGTCTCCTGAAGTAGCTGCTATTGAGGATATAGGTTTTTGTGGAAATGAAGAACCTATTGATGAAAATCACTCCATTAATGATAATAGTGTTCTTTTGCGCGCGACAGATGATAACCTGCATGATATTACATCGTACTCTATCAAGGGTGAAACCAACGCAGGTGATTATTCCGCTTCCAATCTGCCGATAGTAGATTGCAAGACAAATAAAGACACTACTTTGACACATCCTATTTCTGTTTCCGAACCGGGTATTTATTGGATTGATGGCATAACAGCCAGTGATCTGGCAAATAATGAAAGTGACAGTTATACAAGTCCAAAGTTCATATATGATCCGAAAGATCCTATTCTTGAGATGAATGGACTGGATTCAGACTCGTATGTAGAAGATGATAATGGGATACCTACATTCGAAACAAACAGTTCCGTCAACGTGTTATTCACAATTAAGGATGGATTATATCCGGGAGGAAAAGGCGTTACAGACAGTATTAAACATGTTCTTTCTGTTACTCGTCAAAATGGTGATGATGGTGAAGTCAGTGACAGTAATGACAATTCTCCAAGCTACACCGGATATACCACAGATGGACATACTGCCAAGCTCTCTTTTTCTGAGCCCGGAACATACACAGTATCAATTGAGGGCAAACTGGACAATCTGGATGCCGGAAAGAGAAATCTTATTGTAAATGAGAGTTCAATTACTTTTGTCATTAAGTCTTCAGTGCCCAAGATGACCAGGTTAACAACAAATAACCCGTCACCCAAGAATACAATTTACTATACTTCAGCAGTAACTGAGAGAGTTGAGTTTGATCAGTATGTGCAGGAGAAGTACATTGATGTGGATTATTATGCTCCAGCAGGAGCTACCAAGCTTCCGACCATCAAATGCGAGAAGAATTCTAAGGGCAATACCGTTGTTCGTGCTATTATGGCGGAAGAAGGCAGATATGCATTTGTTATCAGATATAAAAGAGGCAGCGATGTCATTGAGGAGAATTTTTTTACCTATGTAATTGATTTACAGAATCCCAAGGTTACTTTTGAAGGGGTAGAGAATTATTCAGCCAATAACGGAGCAGTAGCACCGGTGATCAACTGCAGCGATGAGAACTTTGATAAGAGCAAGACTATAGTAGATCTCAAGCTCACAGGTGCTAATCGCGGTGAAGTGCCTATCAGCCATACAATTTCTGACGGAAAGGGCTTCGTCAAGGCTGTATGTCCTGATTTTGAACGTAATAAGGACGTTGATGATCTGTATGTACTTGAAGCAACCGTTGAAGATCTTGCCGGAAGAAGGAGCACAGAGAAACTGGTATTCTCTGTTAACCGATATGGCTCGGTATTCGTTCTTGGTAATGGCACCAAGGCCATGAATGAGAAGTATTACACCAATGATCCTCAGGATGTAACGATCACTGAGATTAACGTTGACGATCTTGTTACCAGAGATGTCTCACTTACAAGAGACGGAACTATCAAGAAGCTCAACAATGAAACTGACTACAGAGTAAACAAGCAGGGCAGTGACACCAGCTGGAAGACATATACCTACAACGTAGGAAGAGCCAATTTTGACAAAGATGGTGTATACTCCGTAACTCTGTACACCAAAGACAGAGCTACCAATGAGATGGACAACAAGAGCAGAAATGCCGAGATTGAGTTCGCTGTAGATAAGACAGCTCCCAGTATTGTTGCCGCCGATATCGAAGATAAGGGTGTATACAAAACAAAGACCCATGACTTCAACGTAGATGTAACAGATAACATGGGAGTAGTTGACCTTACTGTATACAACAACGGCAAGGAAATCGGGAAGTTTACCGGAGAGCAGCTTAAGGCTGATGGCAATGTAGAGACCATCACTCTTAAAGAGAGTAAGAAAGCTCAGAACATTACCCTTATCGCTGTAGACGTAGCCGGTAACAAGCAGACTGTTGTCTACAAAAACGTGGTTGTTTCAGCCAAGGATGCCGACAAGCTCGTTGAAGAAGAGCTTGAGGAGACAGAAGAAATAGAAGAGGTAGCAGAGCAGATTGATATTCCTGAGACTCTTGGAGTAACCAAAGAGCCGGAAGAAGCAGTTATGCCTGAAACTACTGAAGAGGTCGTAGCACCTGTAGTTGCAGAGGAGCCTGTTAAGAAAGAGTTTCCTTACAAAAAGGCAGCCGCAGCAGCAGGAGGAGTAACCTGCGTCCTGGCAGCCGCAGCAGCGGGAATAATGATCCGCAGAAGAAAAGTTAGTAAGTAATAAACGTTAGTATCATAGTGTGAGATGCGCATCGGCAGTGTTTCGCCGATGCGCATTTTGTTATAGTAACCTGTATATTTGTACCTGTATTAAGGGGGAAGTATGAGCCTGAGAAAACTTAAGAATACGATAGCAGCATTTGTTTTGGCAACAGCTTTTCTGACACAGTCAGTTGGAGCTGCGGCCGCAGGAGAATGCACCGGTTATGATCTTACAGATAGTCAGGATTATTGGGAGATTGAGGACATCAGCGAGGATGCATCAGAAGAAGCATCTGATGGAACCCAAGAGAATATCTCTGTAGCAGAAGATGATGAAATCATCATCGATGAGACTAATGAACCGGATAGTGAAGAACTTGGTTCGGAAAATTATGCGGTGGATTCAAGTTATGAAAATAATGATGAACAGATCTGTGAAGATGAAGAATGGAATGATCCGGAATCAGAGGAATACGTCATCGGAGATGACGAAGTATATGATGAGCAGGAAGAACTGACTTATGAGGAAACTGAAGATATTTCAGGAAACGATCTGACTCAGGAAGATATATTCGCTAATGATTCTGCAGAAGATATATCGGGAAATGATGTAACCGGTGACAGCTATGCTTTGAGCGAAATGGATGTACAAGCAGGATCCGAAAAAAAGATAAATTCAATAGAGCTGCATTCCAATATCGACAAATCCTCGGATAAATCAAAGATATACGGCATTAAATATGGCAAAAATGAGATCATCAAGTCGGGAGTCGTTACCCTTAATACTGCCTATACAAGTATGAAGCTTAATGCGATCCAACGAAGTAAAGACGGTAGTGAAATAAAAGTTACACCTACCTGGAAGAGCAGCAATGAAAAAGTAGTAGCAGTTTCTGCGAGTGGTCTGAATGCGACCATCAAGGCAGTAGGTGTGGGTAAGGCTACAATCATTTGTACTGCAGGAGACGGATCCAAGAAAACAGCGAAGGTAGTCATAACTGTAAAGCAGGGAGTGACAGATCTTGAAATAACAGGTCAGACATATATTGCAGCAGGGAAAAATGCAAGTTACAAAACAATCGCCTATCCGAAAAAAGCAAGCAATAAGAAAGTGACATGGTCACTAAAAAAGGATATCCCCGGAGTATCAGTAAACCCTTCCAGTGGTAAAGTATCAGTTACCAAAGATGTTGCAAAGGAGACAAAAGTAGTAATAATTGCAACTGCCAAGGATTGTAGTGGTGTGTATACGGAGAAGGAAATAACAGTAAGAGAAAGGGCAACGAAGGTGACTCTTTCTACGCCATCTACTACGACCATAGCAACGCATGCAGTTGGAGATTTGAAGGACAGTGTATCTTTTGAAGCTTCAACAGATAACGATGAGACAGTATCCTGGAAGGTGTCAAATGACAAAATAGCAAACCTTAGTATCAAAGGAAATAAGGCCACACTTACAGCGCTTGCTGCAGGTAATGTTACTGTTACAGCTTTTGCCAATGACGGTTCAGGCAAGAAGGCCACAGCTAAGATTAAAATGGTAATTCCGGTGTCTGACCTATCCCTTTCGGTTCCGATAGACAGGCAGGATGACAAGCTTGCGTCAGGAGGATCGCTCAAGTTTACTCCAGTGATAGGAAATAAATACGGCAAACCAAGTAACAGCAAGATAAGGTGGGAGTATGAGATTGTTGGATACAAAGACAAGGGGCAGACAAGTGTTGGAGTAATTAGCGATGCCACAATGGCGAAAATCTTAAAGAAGAAATATCTCTTTACCTTTTCAAACGGAAAGATTACAGCAGTTTCTCAGAAAAAATATGATAAACAGGCGGTGGATCTACGTTTTGACTGTGAGTGTAACAACTATGGTATTAAAGTTACTGCTTATACAACAGACGGCTCAAATCTGCATAGTGAAACCAAATTGGTGAAGCGTGTGGATTGTAACACATATATGAAGCTTAGCCGTGGTAATACATACGAGGTACTGGTAGGAAAAGATTATCCTTACACATGTATGCTACTTAGCGAGAATCGTCAGAATAAGTTGTACATAGTCAATAAAAATGAAGATATTGCAACATTAACTGTTAATGAAAAGGACTATGTTCATATTCACGGGAAGAAAAAAGGAACTACGACTGTAACCATTAAAGCAATGGATGGAAGCGGACTAAGTGTAAAAGTAACTATAAAGGTAATTTGATTTGGTTCGAAGCAATTCTGAACATTCTGTGTTTTTTGCAGAATGTGGTAGTTAATCTGACGTATTGATGTTATTATTGTCGGGATAATATCGTGAAAAAGTATTACAGTGGAGAACTAATAGAAATAAAACAATGTTACAGATCGGAAGTTTAGTTGATGGAAAATACAAGGTCCTTAGCGTCATAGGACAGGGCGGTATGAGTACCGTCTATCTTGTTATGAACGAGAAGGCCAATAAGCCCTGGGCTATCAAGGAGGTCCGTAAGGACGCTGTTGCCAACTATCAGGTGGTGCGTCAGAGTCTAATTACTGAGACCAATCTTTTGAAGAACCTCTCGCACCCATATTTACCCAGTATTGTAGACGTTATCGATGATGAGGGCAGGTTCCTTATCGTTATGGATTACATAGAGGGTAATACGCTGGACAAGGCGCTGGCGACCATGGGTCCGCAGCCCCAGGAATATGTTATCGAGTGGGGAATACAGCTCTGCGATGTGTTTGAATACCTTCACAGCAGAACTCCGGCAATCATTTATAGGGATCTGAAGCCTGCAAATATAATGCTGCGCCCCAACGGACGTGTCTGCCTTATCGACTTCGGAACTGCAAGGGAATACAAGATGAACCGCACAGGAGATACGCAGTATCTTGGAACCAGAGGCTATGCGGCTCCCGAGCAGTTTGGCGGAATGGGACAGACTGATCCGAGGACAGATGTATACTGCCTTGGCGCTACTATGTACAATCTTTTGACAGGGCATACCTCCAACGAGCCGCCCTACGAGTTCTATCCCATCAGGTACTGGAACCCTTCTCTTTCTGCGGGACTTGAGAAGATCATTGCCAAGTGCGTTCAGAATAATCCTGCGGACAGATATCAGTCCTGTGCTGAGCTGATGTACGATCTTCAGCATTACAAGCAGTTGGACAGAGACTACAAGAAGACGGCCAAAATGAGCGTGGCGCTGGTTGCTCTTTTGACGGCAGGGGCTGTTATCTGCGGCTCCATGTCATATTATTTCCACAATGCAGCAACTGTGACTGCGACTACCAGCTACGAGGATCTGCTTCTTGATGCGCTTGGAGAAGAGGATGATTTAGCTGCAACAGGCAAGTTTGCAGAGGCGATCAGACTGCAGCCCACCAATCCCAGAGCGTTTACGGAGATGCTTGATAACAGGATTCTTGCAGATGACTGTTTTACCGCTTCAGAGGATGAGAACCTTCGTAAGCTCCTTATTTCAAGCTGCGACGGAACTACGATAGAGAAGGCATTTATGGCTAACCGCGAGGCTTATGATGAGTTCGCTTATAAGCTTGGTATGGCATATTATTACTGCTATGAGGATGATGGCAACAAGCAGCTCTCGCTGAAATGGCTGAAGGCGGCCTTTGCTTCAGACTATCTTGAGGAGTCACAGAAGGCCAGAGCCCAGAGACTTTGCACCATCGCTGAATACTACAACTCCATTGGCGGAGATGACAAGACCGGTGATCCGGGAATGCCCTACAATGTGTACTGGGAGAACCTTGTTGAGATTGCTGACGGTAATATTGCCGAGATAGACAATCCAACCACGGCGCTAATGATCTATAACGAGATAGCATCCCAGGTTTTTGCCCATTACAGCAAGTTTGCCATGGCAGGTGTCAGCTACGACACCATGGAGCAGGAACTTGAGACAGTCAGCTTCCACATCAAGAACGACATTGAGTCCCTGGAAGGACAGAGCGACCATGTACAATCGCTGATCGTCGAAACCAAAAGTAACGTTGAGCAGGCCAAAAAAGCTATAGAGATGGCCAGGTCCCAGGGAGGCTGATAGCGTAAGAATACAAAATATTTCATACAATTGATAAAAAGAGGCAGATGCCTCTTTTTTTTGTGTATTTTTAAACATTTATACAAATAGAGATTTTATCTGATAACTATGGAATCAAAGAAAATTAGTCAAAAAAAGAGCAAATATAATCGATAAAAAATAGAATTGAATGTCGATTTTAACTAAATTACGAATATATTTTTCACACAAAATTCATTGCTTTTACTGAAATAAATAATATATAATCGGCTCCTGGTTTACAA
The DNA here is from genome assembly GCF_000420845.1 of Butyrivibrio sp. AE3009. Taxonomy (GTDB): domain Bacteria; phylum Bacillota; class Clostridia; order Lachnospirales; family Lachnospiraceae; genus Butyrivibrio. Next base: position 29,642 of record NZ_ATVS01000028.1, read on the forward strand.
AAAAGTTACACAAAATTTATTTATTTTTTACTAATCTCATTCTGGTTGAGGGGCCTCAATGGGGTAGTGCATTAGGAGGAATTATGAATTTTGAGAAAGTAAAGTCTATGCTGGGCAGACGACTTCTTGTTGCGCTATTGGTTCCCGCTATTATGGGGTGTAATTTCGCATCTATTCATGCATCAGCCGATGAGACTGTAGCTGCAATGGCTGAAGCTGAGAATGAGGAAAAGCCTGAAGTCGAAGAGCAGGATAGTGCTCCCGAAAGCAGTGAAGACAGTGAGAATGGGGATAACAACTCCGAGGGAGAAGGCTCTGAAGGAGGAGACTACGAGGGCGGAGACTCCGAGGGAGGAGATTCCGAAGGTGGAGATTCCGAAGGTGGAGACTCTGAAGGTGGTGACTCTGAAGGCGATGATACATCAGATGAAGAAGACGCATCATCAACAGGTGCTACTCCTGTAGAAGGTGATAATTCCGGCTCCGGAGAAGGCGCATCAACAGGCGCAAGCTCTGAGGGCGCAGGATTAGACAGCTCTACAGATGCAACCTCAACTGATGGGGAAGGCGCATCAGACAGTTCCACAGATGCATCCTCCGAGGACTCCGCTGATGCTGCAAGCAGTGCGTCATCCGAGGAGTCCGCTGCTGCATCCTCAAGTGCTTCTGATGAGGATGACTGGAAGGATGATGAGGTATCTGAGAACTCTGCAGGGGATGTTAGTGATAATGATGCAGAGGATGAGGCTGAGTTTGAAGATATTGTAATGCGTGGGTATAGCAGCTCTGAGTTGTCAGTAATTTACAAATATGAGGGTGATGAAGTTAAATCTACCATTGTATATTTCCCTACAGATTGGAGCCATGATAGAAATTATGAACTGAGGGGGGTAAGTTTTCTCGGGGATGCCAGCGGTAGTGATGATCCCAAAATTAAACCGGTTACTACTGCCGGTAATTCAAATTATTATACTTGTGAAGCTGAGGGAGAAATAGAAGCGTCAGATATTTTTGTTGTTACCGAGAAGAAAAACGTTCTATTTAGTGTTTGTCGTAATTATGTTCTTCAGCGCAAAGATTATCATAATAATAAACCTTATAACATGAAATTGCTTAAAGGCTCTTCTGATGGTGGTTACGAAGACTTTGCGCCATATCCTGTAGAGAAAAAGGATTCTTCTGATGAGAAGACATCTGATAAAGTCTACTATGTTAATCCTGATGTTGACGGCTTTACGCTTGTTTACTGTGTGGAAAATGTGTATGAAGGTGACGGACTTAGTATTAGCGTGACGCATGATAATGGCTCTGTTGTTGCTCTTACACCGAGTCGTATTGAGGATATGCATGGCAAAGTTATGATGGATGGAGACAATGACAATCGTAATAATTTTATGCCAATGACTCCTCAAAAACGCTACTATACAATCACATCCAAAGATGAAAATGCAAAGACCGCAGTATTTCTATCCGGTGCAAAGACTGCTAGTCTGCATTGCACTATAGTAGCAAATGGCCCTGCCGGAAAAATGAGTGTCGGATCGGATATTTCTTCAATAACAAGTGATGTATATATTGATAATGTTGCACCGAAAGCTAGTGTAACAGTTGCAACGAGAGAGAAACAAGAAGATAACGACACAGATGAATTTTCCGGGAAAGTAACATCTGCCATTGGTATCGTTGGTTCAGATAAATATTTAGATGTTTGTGTGACTGATGATTATCTTAAGGATATTGAAGGATACGAGTTCTCATACGAAGGGCTTTCACTAATTGGTACAGATGATGATAGTATGAATGATAACGGCCCCACATATACCAGACCTCTTTCTGTAGATGGAGAAATTTTTGTTAATGGCGAAGGAAAACGCGAGGCTCATGCCACAATAGAATTTCAGTGTCCGGGTAAATATACAATTAAGAGGGTAATCGCTTCAGATTACGCCAATAACAAAAGTGAAGCGTTTGATGAGCCAATTACTGTTATATATATGCCGGGAGCTCCCCAGCTGAGTCTTGGAAGCTGCATGCCTGATCCGTATGTTGATAATGGTGTAAAGACATATCCATTTGGCTCTGAAGTATATATGGATGTTATGATAAGTGGCGGTGTATTTTTTACTACAGAAGATCTTGATAACGCTATCAGATGCATGGTTACAGCAACCAGGAAAGCTGATAACGGAAATGGTGCGCAGGATTACACATATACTATCAGTGATTATAAATATGGAGATGCTACTTATTCAGCAAGACTTAACTTCTCCGGAAGTGGTGAATACAGTGTTTCTGTAAGTTCAAATGGGGCAAAAGATAGTGTGGGCTGGTCAATTGATACATCCGAAGCCCAAGGTGATAGGTTCGTAATCGCATCTGATATTCCTAATGCCACTAAGAACACTATTAAAAAGAGCGATGCCAGAAACGGCTTTTATTATAACGAAGCAGTAATTGAGAGCGTTGTTTTTGACAAAAGAAATGTAGATAAGTACGTATATATCGAAAACAATGAAGCCGGTCTTCCTACCAAGACTCCCAGACTTGAGTTTGCGACCGAGGGTAATAAGACAATTGCCAAAGCAATCATGGACGAAGACGGAAGATATTCCTTCAGAATCTGCTATAAGAGATATGACTGGGAAAAGACCCTTGATATAGACTTCGGAACCTACGTAATTGACAGAACCAATCCTGTGATCTCTTTTGCAGAAGTTGAGAATTTCTCTGCCAATAACGGCAAAGTAGCTCCTGTTATCAACTGCTACGACCTCAATATGGACAAGCAGGTATCAGAGATAAGGCTCACCGGTTCCAATAACGGCGAGATGGATATTAATAGTAGTGTCTCCGAGTCTTTGGACGGACTTGTAATCTCTTGCGCTGATTTCTCCAGAGTCAAGGCAAATGATGACCTCTATACTCTTGAAGCCAAAGTAATGGATCTTGCCGGAAATGAAGCAATCCAGACACTTGTATTCTCAGTTAACCGTTTTGGTTCTGTCTTCGTACTTGGCGAAGGAACCAAGGCGATGAACAACAAGTATTACGTAAATGACCCTCAGGACGTTGTTGTCACCGAGATCAACGTCGATGACCTTGTTGAGCGTAACATCTCAGTGACCAGAGACGGCGCTATCAGACAGCTTAACAGCGAGTCTGATTACCTGGTTAGCAGACAGGGCGATGATACAACCTGGAAGACCTTTACCTACAATGTTAACAAGACCAATTTTGCCAAAGACGGCGTATATTCTGTAACTCTTTACACCAAGGACAGAGCTACCAACGAGATGGACAACAAGAGCAGAGATGCTGAGATTGAGTTCGCCGTTGACAGAACAGCACCCAGTATCGTTGTTGCCGACATCGAAGACAAGGGCGTTTACAGGGAAAAGAGTCACAGCTTCAACGTTGACGTAACCGATAATATGGGACTTGTAAGCTTCACTGTATACAGTAACGGCAAAGAGATTGGTAACTTTACCGGCAAAGAGCTGGCTGCAGATGATAACGTTGAGACAATAACTATTAATGAGAGTAACGAACTTCAGAACATCACACTTATTGCCAAGGACGTTGCGGGCAACAAGCAGACCGTTGTGTTCAAGGATGTAAGGGTGTCAACATCGAATAAGACTTCATCCACAACCGGCAACAAACCCAGCTATAGTCAGGGTGGTAAGCCCGGAGTAGAAGAAGCGGACGAAGCTTCTACCGGATCTTCTGAGCAGGACGAAACCGGTTCAGATATATCTACAACCGGAATTGGCGGCGAACTCACCAATGATGAGTTCCCTTACAAGACCGTTGGCGTCGTAGTTGCAGCTCTTGCATGTGTAGCAGCTGCAGGCGGAGCAGGATTTATGATCCGCAGAAAGAAGAAAAGATCATAATGTGGTATCATACATATAAAAAACGAGAGGTTTGATATGAGAATAGTAGTAGCGGATACCGACAGTATTGGACAGGACATGGATTACAGCATCTACGATGAGCTGGGCGAAGTGGTTTATTACGAGGATAAGATAACCGAGGACAATGCAAAAGAGAGGATGGCAGGAGCCAAGATCCTGATGATCAACAAGAGTCAGATCACCGACAAACTCCTGGATGACGCCCCTGACCTTGAGCTTATCTGCGAATTTGCCACAGGCTTTGACAATGCCAATATCCCTGCCTGCGACAGACATGGAGTTAAGGTTGCCAACGTGGTGAACTACTCCACGGCATCCGTTGCTCAGCATACCTTCGCTATGCTCTTTTACCTGATGGAGAAACTTCGTCACTACGATGAGTTTGTTAAAAGAGGTGACTATGCGGCCCAGAGCCATTTCTGTTGCCTCGACATTCCCTTCGAAGAACTGGACGGTAAGACCTACGGCATCGTGGGAATGGGCAATATAGGAAAAAAGGTTGCCCAGATCGCAACCGCCTATGGCGCTAAGGTTATTTTCTACGCATCATCAGGTAGCAGTGACTGCACAGACTATGAGCAGGTGAGCTTCGATGAGCTCCTTAAGCGCTCTGACGTCATATCTCTTCACTGTCCTTTGAGCGACAGAACCAGGAACCTCTTTAATAAAGAGGCTTTTGACAAAATGAAGCCCACTGCGATCCTTATCAATGTAGCAAGAGGTGCGGTGGTCAGCGAACAGGACCTGGCAGATGCTCTTTTGCAGGGTAAGATCAGGGCAGCAGGTCTGGATGTACTTAATCCTGAGCCTATGGCCAAGGATTCACCGCTTCTTCAGATTCAGGACAGCGGCAAACTCATAGTGACTCCTCATCTTGCCTGGGCCAGCACTGAGGCAAGGACCAGGTGCCTTGAGGAAGTTAAGAAGAATGCGCAGGCGTGGATAAACGGAAATCCTAGAAACCTGGTTAACTAAGGCTAAGGGACGGTTGTGAGTCAATGGGGACGGTTCTCTGTGACTCACGAAGCGAGTCACAGAGAACCGTCCCCAATTGACTCACAACCGTCCCCATTGACTCACAACCGTCCCCTCCCGTATAATATTTGTTAAGAAAAGTTTAACAAACATTATACGGGGGAGTTTTTATGTTGGGAAGAATTAAGAAGAGTCTTGTTAGTGCAGGACTTATCATGTCCATCGTTGCACTTATGTCTTTATCACCGGTTGCTTCTGTTAAGTCACAGGCAGTAGGACCGGAAGTTGCCTTAGGAATCGATGTTTCCAAGTATCAGGGAGGCATCAACTGGCAGCAGGTCAGAAATTCAGGCGTTCGTTTCGCCATGATCAGAGTCGGAACCACCAAAAAAGGACTGGATGAGCAGTTCGTCAACAATATCAATGGAGCAAACGCAGCGGGCGTCAGGACCGGAGTCTATATCTATTCCTATGCCACAACTCCTGAGCAGGCAGCAGCTGAGGCCAATCAGGTCCTGGCATGGATAGCGCCCTACAGCGTTTCTTTCCCCATTGCCATAGACATTGAGGACTCCTGCCAGAAGAGCCTTAATGCGGCGCAGCTTCAGGCAATCGCAGATACCTTCTGCGGCATTATCAATGCCAACGGCTACGAACCCATGGTATACGCAAGCAAGAACTGGTTCCAGGGCAGAATGCCCAATGTTTCTTCTGCAAAATGGGTTGCTCAGTACGGCAGTGCCTGTGAGTACGGCGGAGACTATGCAATGTGGCAGTCTTCCAGCCACGGCTCTTTTGCAGGAATCGCAGGAAGGGTAGACGTTAACCACCTGTATTCCGATTATTTCTCAAGGATTATTCCCGAGGGCTTCAACAGCTGGGGCGGACATACCTATTACTACAGCAATTTCCGCAAGATGTACGGCTGGCTCAATCTTGCCCAGGGCAGATACCACACCGAAGCCAACGGCTGGGTTCAGACCGGATGGTTCCAGGATGAGAGCGGAATCTTTTACCTTGACCCCGCTGAGGGCGGAAGGGCCAAGACCGGATTTGCCGATATCGACGGCGCCCGTTACTACTTTAATGAAAATGGTGTAAGATGCACCGGACTTCTCAATGTGGGCGGCCCCGTGTACTATGCAAACGCTGACGGTGTCTGCCAGAGAGGCTTTGTTACACTTGAAGACGGCATTCACTATTTTGACGAGAACTACGTGATGCACGCAGGCCTTACACAGATTGGCGACAAGCTCTACTACTTCAATGAAAAAGGTGTCATGGTTACCGGAATGGTGGCCCTTGAGACCGGAAAATACATGTTTGGCCCCGACGGAATTGCCATCGCAGGCTGGTACTCCAACGAGCAGGGACAGAGATTCTATTTTGATCCTGCCACACATACCGCCAAGGTTGGCCTGCAGGCTGTTGACGGCGCCAACTACCTCTTCGGAGCAGACGGCGTTATGAGCACAGGCTGGTCAGGCGAAGTGGCCGCAAGATACTACTTCGGACCTGACGGCAAAATGGTTACCGGCTGGAATGCAATCGACGGCAAGTCTTACTACTTCGCTGCAGACGGAAGAATGGCTCTCGGACAGCTGGGACTTCCCGAGGGTGTTTACTATCTCGATCCCGCCGATGGTCATCAGGTTGTAGGCTGGGTACAGCAGCCCGACGGCTGGCACTACTACGATGCCAACAACGGCCGCATGCTGGCCGGTGTATCGGCTCTTCTTGATAATGTAAATTGCACCTTCGATAAAAATGGTGTACTCATAGATCCCGCCGGATGGACACCCGGACAGAAATAACATAGAACCTGAGTCAGGTTACTGTAGATAGCTATAGTACCTGACTCTTTTTTTGTGATGGATGTCATCAACTTAAACGGTTCTCTTTGACTTATAGTCTATTTGTGATAGAATAAATCGGTTGAAAAAGCAACGAATTTATATCGAAAGGAAAGAGTTATGAATTACGGGGAAGCAAAAGCAAAACTTGAACAGTTTGGACAGGAGCATGTCCTTAAATATTACGACGAACTCACAGAGGCTGAAAAGGCAGACCTTCTTCAGCAGATCGATGAGACAGATTTCGCAGTTCTTGAGAACTGCAAGAACCTGGGTAAAGGCGGAGAGAGAGGAGTATTTGAGCCTCTTGCAGCTATGCAGGTAGATGAGATTGAGAAGAGAAAAGAGGAGTTTGCAAAGGTTGGTATCGAGACCATCAAGGCCGGCAAGGTTGCAGCATGTCTTCTCGCAGGTGGAATGGGTACAAGACTTGGCTCAGACAACCCTAAGGGAATGTATGATATCGGTCTTACCAAGCCCGTTTATATTTTCCAGAGAATCATTGAGAACCTTCTTGATACAGTTAAGGCAGCTGACGGAACCTACATCCGCCTTTTCATCATGACCAGTGAAAAGAACAATGATGCTACCATTAACTTCCTCAAGGAGCACAACTTCTTCGGATATCCCGAGGAGAAGATTACCTTCTTCAAGCAGGATATGGCTCCTGCATCAGATTACGAAGGAAAGGTATACATGGAGGGCAAGGGTAGAATCTCTACCTCTCCCAACGGTAATGCCGGCTGGTATTCATCAATGCTCAAGGCAGGCCTTCGCGACCTGATCCTCAAGGAGGGCATTGAATGGATCGATATCTTCGCTGTTGACAACGTACTTCAGAGAATCGCAGATCCTTGCTTCGTAGGAGCTACCGTAAGCACAGGCGTTGACTGCGGTGCCAAGGTTGTAAGAAAGAACGCTCCCGATGAGAAGGTAGGTGTTATGTGTCTTGAGGACGGCAGACCTTCAATCGTTGAGTACTACGAGCTGTCACAGGAGATGGCTGATGCCAAGGATGAGAACGGCGATCCTGCTTACAACTTCGGCGTTATCCTTAACTATCTCTTTAACGAGAAGGCACTTAACGAGATTTCCAAGAACACACTTCCTCTTCACGTTGTTGAGAAGAAGATTCCTTATATCGATGAGAACGCACAGCTTGTTAAGCCCGAGGCTCCCAACGGCTGCAAGTTCGAGCAGCTGGTTCTTGATATGATCCACGAGCTCAAGACCTGCCTTCCCTATGAGGTAGTAAGAGAGCACGAGTTCGCTCCTATTAAGAACAAGACAGGCATCGACTCAGTTGAGTCCGCAAGAGAACTTTGCAAACTTAACGGAATCGAGCTGTAAGTTACTGCATTGCTTGTGTATAACATTTTGACTGCTCTTTGTAACATAAGACAGTTGTAATAAGCGGAATACGGCTCTAAAATGAAACCATAGTAAACAAAAGACAAGATTTTTTTACAGAAGAAAAGAGGTTGATTATGGCAATTCTAGTAACAGGTGGCGCAGGCTACATCGGATCCCATACAGTTGTTGAACTTCAGAACGCAGGCTACGACGTTGTTGTTATGGACAACCTTGTCAACGCAAGCAGGAAGGTACTCGGAAGAGTAGAAGCTCTCACCGGCAAAAAAGTTCCTTTCTACGAGACTGATATAAGAGACAGAGAGGGTCTCGAGAAGATTTTTTCCAATGAGAAGATCGACAGCGTTATTCACTTTGCAGGACTTAAGGCAGTTGGCGAATCTGTTGCCAAGCCCTGGGAGTACTACGATAACAATATCACAGGAACCCTTACACTGGTTGATGTTATGAGAAAGCATGGCTGCAAGAACATCATCTTCTCTTCATCTGCTACAGTATACGGCAATCCTGCATTTATCCCGATCACTGAGGAATGCCCCAAGGGAACCTGCACCAACCCTTATGGCTGGACCAAGTCCATGCTTGAGCAGGTGCTTACAGATATTCAGAAGGCTGATCCCGAGTGGAACGTGGTTCTCCTTAGATACTTCAATCCTATCGGAGCCCATAAGTCAGGCACCATCGGCGAGAATCCCAACGGAATCCCCAACAACCTGATGCCTTTCATCACACAGGTTGCTGTAGGCAAGCTCCCTGAGCTGTCTGTTTTCGGTAACGATTATGATACTCCGGACGGAACCGGCGTTCGTGATTACATCCACGTTGTTGACCTGGCACAGGGCCATGTCAAGGCTCTTAAGAAGCTTGAGCCCGGCAGCGGACTTAACATCTACAACCTTGGAACAGGCGTAGGCTACAGCGTTCTTGATATCGTCAAGAACTTCGAGGAAGCCACAGGAGTTAAGGTTCCTTACGTGATCAAGGACAGACGTCCCGGTGATATCGCAACCTGCTACTCCAATGCAGACAAGGCTAAGGCTGAACTTGGCTGGACCGCACAGAACGGCATCAGGGAAATGTGCGAAGATTCCTGGAGATGGCAGAGCCAGAATCCTAACGGCTACGAAGACTAAGGGTTAACTAAACTAAATTTTTGGACGATATAAATGATATGGGGACATAGGTCCTCATATCATTTTTTGTGTTTAATAAAAAAATACTTCCGGAAGAGGTTAATATGTATCGAATCGAATGTGATACCCATACTCATACTTTTTATTCAAGGCATGCTTACTCAACCATAGAGGAGAATGTCAAGGCGGCCAAGAAGGCGGGACTCAAGCTCCTTGCCAGCACAGACCATTTCAGCGACATGCTGTATGCCGACTACAAAAACATCAAGAATTATCAGTACTTCTTCGGCGTGGATCAGTGGCCCAGAGAGTGGCACAAGGTCACCCTTCTTCGTGGCTGCGAAGCAGATGTGGTGGACCTTGAGGGTCACCTGTTCGGTCACGACATCATCTGCCCTGAGTCTATAATCGGAGATCCCTATAAGGGCGAGCCCACACTGCAGGAGCTGGTCTTCAAAAAGATGGACTTCGTCATCGCCAGCGTCCACGCCAAGCGCTTTGCGGAAGGTGCAGGAATCGCCAAGACCACAGAGATGTATCTCAAGATATTGGAGAACCCAAAGGTTTATTTCATAGGCCATATCGGCCGCGCAGGTGTCGCCTTCGATATGGATACAGTCCTGAAGCGGGTAAAAGAGCTCCACAAGGCTATCGAGATCAATGAACACAGCTTCATGTGGCCCGGAGACCATCAGGAGCACTGCGTCAGGATCGCCGAGCGCTGCGCAGAGCTGGGAGTTAAGATCTGCGTCAATACGGATGCCCATGTTTCATACGATATCGGAAGATTTGACAGGGCACTGAAGGCATTGGAGACCTTGCACTTCCCTGAGGAGCTGATTATTAATCATTCCAGGGAGAGCTTTATTAGTGGGCTCAGTGCAAGTGGAGTGCTGAAACACTTTGAATGAAAATCATCGTAGATGAATGAAATACCGCTTCGCGGAATGAAATTCCCTGCAGGGAATTTCATGCACGCAGTGCATTTCATTACGGCGCAGCCGTTATTTCATTTTTACTATGATGCAGTAGCACTCACATTCTTTATTAGCCTCCTTTATTTATTTTCTGCTATAATTAGTCAAATACTATACTATCCGGGAGAAATGAAAAAATGTTTAGACTTTGGGTAAAACTCATCGATGATAACCACCTCATCAAAGACACCGTCATCTGCGATGACACCCTAGATACCCGAACCCACAAAGTAATGAATTCCATCGAAAAGGCCTGCTACGAGCTGGACCTTTCCAAGCCCATCTGGCTTGACAATATCGTCAAAGATTTCCAACTTCACAACAAATGCCGCTTCACCAAGGACGCTTTTATCGAGCAGATCTCCTTTGACTACATGGAAATCCAGGTCCTGGAGGAAGATTATTAAGTAATTGGCATATTAAGAAAGTATAGAAAAAAATTTTGCGAAATGAGGGGGAAGCATGAAAAAATTTGATGCGGTAATCTTTGATATGGACGGAGTTATCTTCGATTCCGAGAGAGCAACCATGTACTGCTGGCTGGAGCTGGCCCGGAAGTATAACATTGAAAATCTTGAAGAACACTTTCTTGCCTGCACCGGAACCACCAATCAGAGAACAAGGGAAATAATGCTGGAAGCTTATGGCGAGGATTTTCCTTATGATACCTTTGCTAAGGAAGCTTCCGTAATGTTTCACGAAAAATATGATGGCGGCAAACTCCCCATGAAGAGCGGAGTGAAGGCGCTTCTTGAGTATCTTCGTGATCAGGGAAAAAAAATCGCTCTTGCATCCTCAACCAGAAAGCAGACCGTAGTTAATGAGCTTAGAGATGCAGGTATTATCGATTATTTTGATGAGATCGTCACCGGAGACATGGTCACCCACAGTAAGCCTCATCCTGAGATTTTCCTTCTTGCCTGTGAAAAGGTTGGTGTGAAGCCCGAAAATGCCTACGCTATCGAGGATTCCTACAACGGAATAAGATCAGCCGCCGCCGGAGGACTCCGCCCCATCATGGTGCCGGATCTTCTCCCCGCCAACGAAGAGATGAAGCACCTTGCGGAGACGGTCCTTGCCAGCCTTGATGAAGTGGTAGAGTATTTCGATAAGTAAATTTTCGAGGAAGGGTGAAATGAGCATAGCTGGCTGGATGGGGTGCCATAAATACCCATGGGGTTCTGACGAAATTATTATTGCCGCAAGCCATCTCCCCGGCCCCTGCCGATTCTGCCCGTCCTCATAATTAGCCCCATTATCATTCAATTTATTAATAATTGTATAAGAAAATAAACACAATTCCTTCACAAACTGCCTCTATACTAAAAATCATAATCGAAAGGAAGAGGTGATATACCATGTATGAACAGAACGACAATGAACTGAAAAACAATGGTGTGGGAAACGACAAAACTTCTTCAACAGAGGAACTTGGACGCTCCAATTCTTCTGCAAGCAGCAACAATCCGTACAGTACCGGATCCTATAGTACTCCTGACTACAGGGGTTATGACTACGGACAGAACCGTCAGACATATGCAGGTGGGGCATATGGCGGACAGCAGACAACTACTTATGGCGGTGCACAGACAGGCGGCTACGCCGGTCACCAGATGGGCAGCTATGACGAGCAGCCTTCAAGAACCTACGGCGGCTACAGCAGAGTAGTTTCCAACGACCACGAATCTACAAATGCTAAAGAGAATGTATCTTCATTAGAGGAACCCAAGCCCGCTTTTGGTGGCTATACCGATGCCAATGCGGTGCATGATCCCTACGGCGACAGATACAGCCCCTATAGCCACGAGCGCAGCACAAGTCAGTCACAGATTCCTTCAAGTGACATGTCAAGCGGTCAGACCTACGGTACATATCAGTACGCTAATACTACAACTACCAATACAGTAGAACAGACTCCTAAGAAAAAGAACAATGTGATCAAGATAGTTGCAGCATCTCTCGCAGCAATCGCACTTATCGGAGTCAGCATCGGATCAGCCTATTACACTTATAGCAAGATCACAGGTCACAATCAGCAGGCACAGGTTGAAGAGAAGGAAGATACAACCCTGGTAGCTTCTGAGGATACACAGGAACAGACTAAAGAGAAGACTACTGTTTCCAAGACTGATTCAAACAACATCCAGACAACCACAGTTACAGGTCAGACAATGGCGGTAGTTACCGATGTTACACAGGTTGTACAAGAGGTTATGCCTGCCCTTGTTATTATCCACAACAACTACACTGTATCAGGCAACTATTTCGGATATACCTATCAGGACGAGCAGCAGGCTTCCGGTAGCGGAATCATAGTGGGACAGAACGATACAGAACTTCTTATCGCTACTAACTACCACGTAATTGAGGGAGCTGACACCCTTGAAGTAATTTTTTCCGATGATACTGCAATTGAGGCAGTGGTAAAAGGTACAGCTTCAGACATGGACCTTGCGGTTATCGCGGTAACCCTTGATTCCATTTCATCAGACACACTTTCAACTATTAAGATTGCAACCCTTGGTGACAGCGATGCACTTGCTCTTGGCGAGCCCGTTGTAGCTATCGGAAATGCTCTTGGTTATGGACAGTCAGTTACAACCGGTGTTGTTTCTGCTCTTAACCGTGAACTTGAGATTTCAGAGGGCGTAACCCGTAGCTTTATTCAGACAGATGCAGCTATCAACCCCGGTAACTCAGGCGGAGCTCTTCTTAACCTTCAGGGTGAGGTAATCGGAATCAACTCCAACAAGCTTGGCGGTGATACCATCGAGGGTATGGGCTATGCAATTCCTATTTCTGCAGCACAGCCTATCATTGAGAAGCTCATGAATGAGCAGACCAGGCTCAAGGTTGCAGAGAGCCAGAGAGGTTATCTCGGAGTTGTCTGCGTAAGTGTTACTGCAGATGTTTCAGAAGTTTATGGCATTCCTGAGGGAATCTACATTGACAAGGTTCAGCAGGGAAGCGGCGCTGAGGCAGCAGGAATTGAGAAAAAAGATGTTATTGTAGCCCTTGACGGTGAGGAGGTCGCATCAAGAGAGGACCTTCAGAACAGGCTTCAGTACTATGCAGCAGGAAGTACTGTTTCCATAACTGTAATGAGGCTGGAAGGCAACGAATATGTTGAGAAGACCTTTGATGTGGTACTTGGAGGCGCGGATAGCACATCCGGTTCAGGACAGGACCAGAGTAATGGTGAGGGTGATCACTATGATGGGCAGACGCAGCCGGGGAAGCCGGAGGATAGAAACTCAGGTTCCAACCAACAAAGAGGCGGCCACTAAATTCAAGGCACCGGAACACAATCCGGTGCCTTTTTCTATATGGTGATGGTTTGGATACATGACGGGGGGGCAGGTAATGCGCCGGTGCCAATGGCTTGCAGAAATGAAAATTCCTTCATAACCTATCGGGGATTTAGGGCACCTCATCCAGCCAATCATGCTCATCTCACGCTGTTCGGAACACTCACATGATTGTCTGTCTGAGGCGCTCCTAAATCCTCCTCAACATTATAAGAAGTAATTTTCATTCCTGCAAGCCATCGTCCCCGACACCTTACCCGCTCCCCCTGTCTTTGTAAGGCCAAAACTATTACTATATATAAAGCAGCAGCACCGGATTTGTGCCTAAAGCCATTGAATCTTAGATGCATAATACATCAATCATATGAGGGAGGAAGTAGGCGGCAATCATGTGAGGGGAGGGGGATTTTAGAGAAAGTTCACTTGATTAGCGGTAGGGCGGATATTATAATGTGTTTAAATTGCGTAAGTTTCGGCAATTTGAATGGATTGAGAGAGTAAGGAATACAGGATTTAGATTGGAGATATAGATGACAGATAAGAGAAATGACGATTTTGACTTCAGAGAAGTGACTGATGATGAGAGAGTGGATATTGAGGAGACTCCCTACACAGTTGAATATGATAGCAAGAAGGATGTTCTGAGAAATAGTGCGGATAATTCAGGAAACGGTGGTAATGGTTCCGGCAATGGTCAGAATGGCGGAAGTGGCACCAGAAGTGATAATACTTATGGACCGAAGGAAAACGAATATGAGGATGTGTGCTTTGTCTGCAGAAGGCCAGAGAGCAAGGCGGGCAAGATGTTCCATCTTCCCAATAATATCTGCATTTGCGATGACTGCATGCACAAGACCATGGATACTGTCAGCCAGTTTGATTATCAGAACATGCTGAACAACCCCAATCTCATGAATGAGCTCAACAAGAACAGCGGTGGATTCCCCGGAATGGGCTTTTTTGATATGGGTATCCCCGGTGGCTTTAACATGGGCGGAGGCATTCCCAATTCTCAGAAGATCAAGAAAAAGAGTGAGACCGCAGCCAAGCCCGCTTTTGACATTAAAAATATCCCTGCGCCTCACAAGATCAAGGCTAAGCTTGATGAGTTCGTAATCGGTCAGGATCAGGCCAAGAAGGTCATGTCCGTTGCGGTTTACAACCATTACAAGAGAGTTGCCACAGATACTATGGATGATATCGAGATCGAGAAGTCCAATATTCTCCTGCTGGGACCCACAGGTAGCGGTAAGACCTATCTGGTTAAGACGCTGGCTAAGCTCCTTGATGTACCGCTGGCTATTGCAGATGCTACCTCACTTACAGAGGCAGGCTATATTGGCGACGATATCGAGAGCGTTGTAAGTAAGCTCTTGGCTGCAGCAGGCAACGATGTGGAGAAGACCGAGCACGGTATCATCTTCATCGACGAGATAGACAAGATTGCCAAGAAAAAGAACACCACTTCCAGAGACGTTAGCGGCGAGTCCGTTCAGCAGGGAATGCTGAAGCTCCTGGAGGGTTCCAACGTTGAGGTTCCCGTAGGCGCAGGCAGCAAGAACGCCATGGTTCCTCTTGCGACAGTTAATACAAGAAATATCCTCTTTATCTGCGGCGGAGCATTTCCGGATCTGGAGGAGATCATCACCCAGAGGCTTAACAAGCAGACTTCCATCGGTTTTGATGCAGACCTGAAGGATAAATACGAGGATGACCCTAATCTTCTTACCAACGTTACCGTTGACGACCTTAAGAAGTTCGGTATGATCCCCGAGTTCCTTGGTCGTCTTCCCATTATCTGCACACTGCAGGCCCTTACCAAGGAGATGCTGATCAAGATCCTCAAGGAGCCCAAGAACGCTATTCTCAAACAGTACCAGAAGCTCCTGGCTCTCGACGAGGTCGACCTTCAGTTTGACGACGGCGCCCTTGAAGCCATCGCAGAGAAGGCCATGGAAAAAGATACCGGAGCCCGTGCCCTTCGTGCCATCATCGAGGAATTCATGCTGGATATCATGTATGAGATTCCCAAGGACGAGAATATCGGCCGTGTGACCATAACCCGTGAATATATTGAAGGCAAGGCTTCTCCCCTTATCGAGATCCGAGGAGAGGCAGCCCAGCCCAAGCTTCCCAAGTTCAATACAGAGCAGGCAACAATGCTTTAAAAATGATATTAGCCCAATTGGCAGTGAATGCCAGTTGGGCTTTTTTACGAATTATGTTTTAATACAGGGCGAAATGGGGTACAATTACCTTATCTTTTTTGAATTCGGAGGGCGAAATGGAAAATATTAAGGCGGTAGTTTCTCTTGGACACGAAGCACTTGGCGTAACCACCAATGAGCAGAAGGATGCCACCAAGATCACAGCCAAGGCGTTGGCAGATCTGGTTGAGGCAGGATATCAGCTGGTTATCACTCATAGTAACGGCCCACAGGTCAGCATGATCCACAAGGCCATGACTGAGCTTCACAGAATATATATCGATTACACGGCAGCTCCCATGTGCGTTTGCAGCGCCATGAGCCAGGGATATGTAGGCTACGATATTCAGAATTCTCTCAAGGCTGAGCTTACAAGCCGCGGTATTTCCAAGCCTGTCAGCACCATTCTTACACAGGTTACTGTTGACCCTTACGACGAAGCTTTTTATGAACCCACCAAGGCCATCGGACGTAACATGTCCAAAGAGGACGCTGATGTAGAGATCAAGAAGGGCAACTTCGTCAAGGAAGAACCCGGCAACGGATACAGAAGAATCATTGCCGCTCCCAAGCCCATCGACATAGTTGAGATTGACGCCATCAAGGCCCTTGTAGATGCCGGCCAGGAAGTTATCGCCTGCGGCGGTGGCGGAATCCCCGTAATCCAGCAGGGACATAATCTGAAGGGCGCCTCTGCAGTAATCGAGAAGGACGCGATCGCAGGCAAGCTTGCCGCAGATCTTAAGTCCGACAGACTCATCATCCTCACCTCTGTTCCTTGTGTATACAAGAACTTCGGAAAAGAGGACCAGGCACCTATCGAGAAGATGACCGTGGCCGATGCACAGAAATACATAGAAGCCGGAGAATTCGGCGAGGTAGATATGCTTCCCAAGATTGAAGCAGCAATCGAGTTCCTCAATGCCAACCACGAAGGCTCCGTTCTTATAACATCACTTTCATCGGTAGCTGATGCCCTTAGAGGCAAGGCCGGAACATTGATTACATTTGAATAAACATTAACTGAATATTATCAGAGAGCCTAATCCAAATGGGGTTAGGCTCTTTTTGCAGCACAAGACCGGCAAGCGAATGGATGCTTGCATACAAATTCATTTGCCGGTCGTAAGAACATGGAGCATGAAATGCGGAATGTTCGTGTGCGAAATCGAGTAGGAGTCAGCCTACTCGATTCTACTAATTTGTATAGCTTGGGGAATAGGAATAAGCATTTGGCATATAGCGAGATTTATTAGAGAAAAATATTGTGTTTAAATGAGTGTGTAAACTGGAGACTGAATTGATAATCTATTGATATGGAGATAAATGTAATGAAAAAAGTATTGAAACGAACAGTGATACTAATGATCGCCGCGTCGATGGTAGTAATGACA
>NZ_ATVS01000029.1 GCF_000420845.1 Butyrivibrio sp. AE3009
ATAGTTAGGACTGTGCCGGGCTTTTAAAAGTGCAGTTCCAAAAAAAACAGCAAACCAAATAACACTAAAGCCAATTGCCAATAATACTTTTTTCATTATAAATATCTCCTATCTAATTATCCAAAAGCTGTTCCAAGACGAGGACCAACTGCCATAGACAAGTTGTTTGAAAGTCCAAGTCCACCAACACGTAAATCACTAGGATCTACATGTATATCCCAATTATCTCTAGCAAATTGCACAAGTTCATCCCAGTTGTCATATACATAATCAAATAATCCATTTCCGATTTCCTGAAGAGCGAATCCTCATAGCAAGCATTTAAATCAATATAAAACGATGGCATCTATTATAGCCTCCTTGACGTGACAAGTGTAGCCATAATATCACAAAAAATTATTATGTTATCAAAATCGGACGAACGGTATCTGAAATCGGACGAAATGCACTTTTTAGTATCGCGTGGACGTTTTTTATACCAATGGGGACGGTTCTAAATGGTAAAGTTTTTTCTTTGCAAAAACTTTACCATTTAGAACCGTCCCCATTGGTATAAAAAACGTCCACGTATCCTCTTACAGGCATCAACCACACTGAGCGATCAGCCATACATTGTCAAATGTCGCATTCGTTATAAAGGCTGATATGCTTCTCGATATCCACATCAAGCTCAGGTAATACGCCGATATCACAGAAATCCTCGGGCATCTCTGCAAAATGCAGCTCAGTACCCTCCGGGAAGTAGAAAACCTTGGAGCAGCCCTTATCCTTGTGATCAAAGCCCCATCTCATGGTTTCCACCTCATAAAAGAAACTTAAGATTCCAGTCTTCGGGAGCAGATTCTCTTCATCGAGATCTGCAACATCCTTTAAGTTCGTTTTTGGCCAGTGCCAGAATTTTCTCTCTTAATACCTTTTTTCCTGATTCGTCCATCCCCTAATACCTTTCTTTCATGAATATAATATCCCCATCAGCCACTCCGGATCCGGCGTATCCAGTTCCTTGTCTATGGTCATCTCTTCCATGATTCCCTGGAAAGCTGACCAAAAGCACCGGGCTAAGAGACCCGGATCACCTTCTCTGAAGAGCCCATCCTTTTGACCTTTCTCGATTATCTTGGCGGTGTTATCCACTGCCTCCACGGATAAAGCAACTTTGCGCACTTCCTCGGGCATACCGGCGCGTCTTGCCTGGGCCATAAGTACGAACATATTGGCAACGAAGGGCTCCTTTTTGGCATAGGAAAAAAGCTGGCTTAGCATACCCTTAAGAAATAAGTCCGCCGGGACTCCATCGCCTCCGCCTGTTGCCTTGGTGAAGTCTTTTCCCATGACCACCAGCGCCATAAGGAGCTCTTCCTTGGACTTGAAGTAGTGGAACATAAGGCCTGTGCTCATGGGCACCGCAGCGGCTATGTCCGTCACCTTGGTCTCATGATACCCTTTTTCCACAAAGAGCGTCAGCGCCGTCATAAGTATGGCTTTCCTTTTGGCTTCCTTCTGTTCTTCTCTCGTCATTGTTTTTCCCCTCAAAATATCCTTTATTCCTGCAAAGTCTCTGTACTGCAAACTTGCCGTTGGTCACTGCTATCGGAAGTCCTCCGGGCGCGGAGTTCCACTGACCTGCAAAGCACATGTTCTTGATACCCTTGATATCCCCTTTGATCCTGACAGGCTTACCCTTAGTTGTGGTCACAAAGCTCATGTAGCTTCCGTGATAAGCATTGCAGTATCTCTCATAGGTAAGAGGTGTCCATGCATCAAGGAAGTGAAGCGCTCCGACGATCTCAGGATATGCAGCTTCAATTCTCTCAGTAACAGCTGCTACAAGCGCTTCCTTGGCCTTCTTGTACTCCTCTGCTGAAAGACTCTTCCAATACTCATAGTCGGCATCGCTCTGAACCAGGTTGGTCTGCATAACCTGTCTGCCGTCCTTCACAAACAGCGGATCATAGCCGTAGACCTTAACGTACATTCTGTCTATAGTTGTAGCTCCTGCTTTAATTGGTGCAATGTCGATAAAAACAGTTTCTCCCGGATTAAAGTTCGCATCAACTGTGTAAGCAACCTGGAAGCCGCTGACTGCCGGGTATGCCTCCGGTGCCTCGTAGGCCTTCTTAAGGACCTTGGGCATATACTTTTTATCAATGAGCCTGTTAAAAAGAATGCTGGCATCCAAAGTTGCGATGAAATAGTCGCCGGAAACCCGGCTTCCGTCTGAAAGGATCATGGATGAGACTTTTCTTCCTTTTACATTCACTCTTTCAACTGATTTATTATAGAATATTTTTCCGCCGAGGTCTTTAAATCTTTTTTCCATCCTAAGGGACATCTGGAGTGAAGCTCCCATAGGAATATCACCATTTCCGTCTGCGATTGAAGCGTAGGAAACGAGAAGTGAATAGGCTGTGTACTGCTTGGGGAGGTAGTCGCAGAACATCTTGCGGATAAGCTCGGATTTAAAACGCTTGCTGTAATCCTCCAAGGAGATGCTGCCAAGCTCCTTCATAACTTTGACAAAATCACCCATGGATTTGCCGTATGCAATGTAATCGCCTATTCCAAACATATCCATTGGCTTCTTGGCAGGAATCAGGCACTGCTTGGAGTACTCAACGTAATCTATGAATTTATTGATCTCATCAGCATCCTCAGGAGAGAGCTCAAGCATCTCTCTTCTGGTTCTCTCAAGATCCGCCCAAAGTGTAATGCTCTTGCCATTATGGCAGGAGGTAAAAAATGAATCCAGGCCGACAAATTCTGTATCATCTGCAATTGCGCCTACTGTCTTCCATACGTCATAGAGTTCTGTGCCCTTCTTGGTTCCTGTGAGCCAGTGGATGCAGTTATCAATGTGATAACCTTCTCTGTTCCAGCCGATGCACTCGCCACCGGGAATAGAATTCTTCTCATATATTACTGCGTCAAAACCTGCAAGACGCGCATAGATTCCTGCAGATAATCCTGAAATTCCACCACCGATTATTACTACTTTGTTCTGATTGTTCATACCCATACCCTCTTTTTTGATTATATTTTGAATTGTTTTGTTGAATTTGTATTCATTGAATCTGTATTCAATATAATCAAAATTGAGTCATCTGTCAATACATTAATTTAAAAAAGGTGACCCGCAACCGTTCCCGTGTCACCTTCACTTAATCCCGGTAACTTACTCCTTCAACACCTTATCCGCATAGGAGCAAGTAGCAACCACCGTATTTCCGCACTGCTCTGCGGCTTCTATCACCTTATATACCAGACGTTTGGCGATGCCCTTTCCGCCATATTCCGGGTTCACCTCAGTGTGGTAGATATTCCACCCATCCGGAGTCTTTCGGTAGTCGCACTCGCCGATCAGAAGGTCGCCGTCATAGGCTGCGCTCCTGCTTTCGTCTTTTTCATATTCTATTCTGATCCCATGTGTGTAGATGCAGGTCACGGCTCCCGAAGGGCATGCGCTTATGGCCTGCCAGATCTCCGCTGTTGGAGCCTTAGTCACATCTATCCAGGGTCTTCTTGCGGCGTTAAATGTTCTGGGACTTCCGTTTACGCACTGCTTGGCATGTCTGCATTTATCCGAATTCCAGAACACCGCAATATCTTCATTTTCATATAATCTGTGCATTGCAGATCCTCTCTGTAGAAAACCTTACTCCGAACGTTACTCTGATGACACCGATCAGGCGGGTGAATTCTTGGCAAAAGCGCTGGCCACCGCATCAAGGATCTCGTTTTTGTCCGCATTCTTGGCAACGCCTTTGACTGTATCTGTGATTTTATCAAGAGCTGTGCTTGATATGGATTCACTCACTACCTTCTGTACCCACTCCATGTCGTTAAGAGTCTTCTTGCCGGTATAGATCTGCTCAAAAATGTAGGCAGCCGCCTCTCCCAGCGCAAACACAATTGTTCCTGAGATAGCTGCGTTAACCGCCGCTGCTCCAAGGTTCACTCCGGGAATGACCTTAAGGGCCGAAACCAGCATTTTTCCCGTAATGCTGACAGTTCCTATATCCACGATGAGCTTCACCAGCTCCTTGGCTTTCTTGGTATTGCGTATGCCCCATATCTTGAAAATAGCCTGAATCTCCAGAGATTCCGTGGGCTTAAGGAGCATTACGTCAATTACAGGAGATGCGATGCCGCCAACTGTGATGCCCGCCAGAGTAGCTACGCTGACAACCGCGTGGGACATTGCTCTTTTCCTCGTAAGATTATAGCGTGCGATATCCTTCTCCGCCGCCTGAATACCCTCGGGCAAAAGATTATTCGTGATCTCGATAAGCTCCGTGATCCCCTTGGGTGGCAGGATTTCGCCGTCATCCTTGGCTCTTGGCATGGCAATTACAGATACCACCTCCGCAAGCCTTGTCATATATTTTTTCTTGGATAGAAAGGCCTCTTCCACAACCTCCTTGGCAGTACTGGTGGCAGCGTCAGTGTAGGACTGGGTGATGACCGCCACAATGGGCGCATTCTTCCAACTGCTGATGGCATTCATGAAGGAGTCGATGGTCTTGGGAAAAAGCTTGGCGGTATATCTGTCCACGCAGAACCAGATCGCGCTTATCTGCTTGTCATTTTTGCCTGATTTGATGGTGCTCTCGGACCATTTTTTAACAGCATTTACAGCCTTCTGCTCCTTGAACACACCGGGCTCGATACCGGTTGTGTCGATGAGCCTGAAGGGTACGTTTTTGTTCTCATATACCTGAAAATCCGTATGGCGCTCCGCTACGCTCTTTTTGGTGCTCTCCATAACCTCTTCGCCAAGAACGGTCTTAATAAGCGTCGATTTTCCTACTCCTGCAAACCCGATTACCAGTACATTTCCTTTCTCCATAATCTTGTCTCCTATGTAAAAAGAACCCCCATAAGCCTTGTATAATCATTATATCATTCGCAAATTGTCTCTTCAACGAATACAATTTCTGTTTTCATTCATAAAAACGCAGCCCCCGATCTCTCGTTAGCTGCGTCATTATGCCTTATACATGATCAGATTCCATTCACGGAAAAATAAGATGAGATTACCAAATCCCGGGATACGAGGCTTTCGCCCAAGAGCCGTCGCTGACCCCAAAAGTCAAAATTTCTTACTCTTTTCGCAATATTTGCGTAACATGTCGCAATTAGTAGTAAGTGCACCCATAGGGTTACTGTTATGATTATTTTGCTCGGGCAAAAGCCTTGAACGCCGATGGTTGGGGGACTTATCGGGAATCATTCAGGGCACACAACTTAATAAAGGGAGAAGGTAAAAAGTATGAAAAAAGTATGTAAAAGTTTTTTTGCAAAACTGATGATCTTTGTTCTTCTCGTCAGTACGATCGGATTATCCGTGAAGACCACAGCAAGCGCAGCTGACTACAACTTCATGGAGACCTACGGAGCCAGGTACGGCTACTCAGGAAACTGCGTACACACCTATATGCTCCGTAATCAGAACACAGTCAATGCTATCAAAAAAGATTCCAACATCATCACCCTTGGTAACGAGATGAAGCCTGACTATCTCCTCGGCAGCAGATCCGCAACTCTTATCACAGTTGCAGAGGCCAAAAGATTGGGCTACTACATCCCTTCCAATTACAAAGAGAATTATGTACCCAAAATCAACTTCAGCACAGTTGATGAGGCACTCAAGCTCTGCTACCAAAACGGTCTTAAGATGAGAGGCCACACTCTTGTATGGCACTCACAGACTCCTACCTGGTTTTTCAGAAACGGTTTTAACGGAAGCGGCAGTTTCGTAAGTCAGAGCACAATGGACGCCCGTCTTGAGTTCTACATTAAGTCCGTTATGGGACACGTTTACTCAGGCCAGTACGGCAGCGTTGTTGTATACTGGGATGTTGCCAACGAGATCATGCATGCCAGCAACTCAGGCTGGGAGGCAGTTTACGGCAACAACAAAACCAATGCTACTTATGTTAAAAAAGCCTTCAACTACGCCTATGATGTCCTTGAGCAGTACAAGCTCACCGACAAGGTTAAGCTCTTCTACAATGACTACAACACCTACATGGTAGTTAACGATGAGATCAAGCTTGTTAATTACATCAACCAGGGCAAAAAGGTCTGCGCAGGTATCGGAATGCAGTCACACCTTAGCACCTCTTATCCTTCAGTTGATTACTACACACAGGCCCTTAACGCTTTCCTTAAGGCAGGCTTTGAAGTACAGATCACAGAGCTCGACATCAAGAACACCGGCGAGCAGAACCTTGATAACTACTGCTACAACCTCTTTAAGAGCATCAATACAGCCAAGAAGAACGGCGGAAACATCTCACTGATCACCTGGTGGGGACCTTCAGATGCAGAGACCTGGCTTCGCGGGGAGAAGCCTCTTCCATGGTCCAATATCGGTGTGACCAAGCCCGCTTATGACTATGTTATTAAGGCTTATACAGATGTATTCGGTAAGCCGGGCCAGAGCAGCACTGAGCCTCAGCCCACAACAGATCCTACACCTTCTACTCCTACCAATCCTAACTCCACAGCCCGCATTGACGATGGCTGGTACTACATCAAGGGTGTACAGTCCCAGAAGTACCTCACAGTTAATGCCGACAACGTAAGCGGTTGGAAGGGCGTATGCATCAGAACCGGCAGCGGCATCGATGCTCAGAAATGGTATGTTACTAATGTAAACGACGGCTATATCACACTTACCAACAAGATGGGCAACGTAATGCTTGATGTTGCCAACGGCGAGAACACAGACGGAGCCAGCATCGGTATCTACTCAGCTTACGGCGGCAACGCTCAGCAGTTCATAGTCAAGACTACTGGTACAAACGGCATTTACACCATCGGAACCAAGGCTTCAAGCGCCACCAAGTATCTGGATGTTTATGAGAAAAAGACAACTGACGGCTCAAAGGTATGCCAGTGGACCTACAACGGCAATCCTAATCAGCAGTGGCAGTTCGAGAAGGTTGATTCTTCATCATCACAGGATCCTCAGCCTGAGCCGGAGCCTGAACCTGAGCCGGAGCCTGAACCTGAACCCGAGCCTACTCCGGAGCCCGAGCCTACACCTGAACCTGAGCCGGAACCCGAGCCTGAGCCGGAGCCTGTCATCGTAGAGTCAGGACTTGATCTTAGCTATACTATCAACAACTGGGGATCAGGTTATCAGATCAGCTACAAGATCAGCAACAACACGGGCAGCACCGTTAACGGCTGGACTCTCAAGGTCAACAAGAATCAGGTCAACATCGGTTCCAGCTGGAATGTAAACATCACAACCAGCGGTAACTATTACGTTATCACCCCTGTTGATTGGAACAGGACTATTCCAAACGGTTCCAGCATCGAATTCGGCAGCCTTGGCGCCGGATCCATCGGATCTTCCTTTGATTACACATTGGAATAATACAAATAGATCAATATAATAGGGAACATTTCTTCTGGAAGCGCTTATTGGGGCATCGCGATCACCGCGATGCCCTTTCATTTTGTCCCAAACATTAAGTCCAAACTTAACCAAATCCAAAAACATTACAAAATTAATCTCAAAAGACATTAATTTTGTCATCTTGCAATAAAGCGTCACAGTGATAAAGTTAAAAACAAATCAAGTTTTTGGGAGAAAAAGTATTCAATGGGGACTACATCTGACGCGTATTTACAAGAACTTCTTAACAGATATCGCGCAAATTTCGATATCACAGAGAACTATGCTCTGGGTGAGCGAATTTATCCTGCCTACGCGAGATTTTTTTCCCTTGGGGAGAAATACGTTCTTAAAAAAGAAGCCAAGCTCTGGGCCATAAGAGCTTACGAGCATGTTCTTTTCATTAAAACAGATTCCATAGATGAGAATTTAATAGCAGATTTAAGGAAGACAATGAAGGAGCAGATGGAACCGCTCCTGGTAAGGCAAGGTGAGAAATATCCTGAGAAGGATCACATGTGTTCCTACCTCTCTTTTGTCATAATATCCGATACGACACCGGGCCCCGAAGTCATTAAGGCCATCAGGCGCTTTAACTTCGACAAGGGTTACCTCTTCAATTTCCGCGGACACAGTGAAGGCAAGCTTGGCTGCGTATTCCTGGACAGTCGCAGCTGTGCCACCAACTCTGGGGCAAAAGAGCTAAAACCGCTCTTTACCAATATATTTAAATCCCTTAATGAGGATAAGGAGGAGAAAGTATCATGAATGCAGCAGTATTACTTATTGCAAGCGTTGTGGTCCTGGTCGCAGGCTATGTTTACTACGGCGGATGGCTTGCAAAACAGTGGGGAATCGACCCTAAGAGAAAGACTCCGGCACACGAGCTGGAGGACGGCATGGACTATGTTCCTGCCAAGACACCGGTGGTTATGGGACACCACTTTTCATCAATTGCGGGCGCAGGCCCCATCAACGGCCCTATCCAGGCAGCAGTTTTCGGATGGGTTCCCGTTCTGTTATGGGTTCTGATCGGAGGAATTTTCTTCGGCGGCGTGCACGATTTCGGCGCACTTTTCGCATCACTTCGTAACAAAGGCCAGTCAATCGGCGAGATCATCGACAATTCAATGGGGAGAGCAGCCAAGAAGCTGTTCCTTACCTTTGGCTATCTTACACTGATCCTTGTTGTGGCAGCTTTCAGCTCAATCGTTGCCAGCACCTTCGGTAACACCACTGCAGCAGGCGCAGCTGTTGAGGGCGCAACCCTTGCAGCCAACGAGTCAACAGCAATGATCTCAATCCTGTTCATAGCTCTTGCCATTGCATTTGGATTTTTTATCTATCGTAAAAATGTACCTATCGGAATCGCATCTGTTGTAGGTGTTCTTGGAATCGTAGCTATTGTAGCTCTCGGACTTAACTTCCATCCCATCTCACTTTCCTACAACGCATGGATGTGGATCGTTGGAGCATATATCCTTGTAGCCTCCGTTACACCTGTATGGATCCTGCTTCAGCCTAGAGATTACCTTAGCTCATTCCTTCTTTACTTCATGATCGCAGCAGGTATCATTGCTGTTATCGGAGGAGTTGTTTCAGGCAACGGCAATTTCCAGGTTCCTGCTTTTGGCGATGCAGCTCTTAAGGGAACCGGTGTATTTACAACAGGAACTGCCTTCCCTGCACTGTTCGTCACAATCGCCTGCGGTGCTATTTCAGGCTTCCACTCACTGGTTTCTTCAGGAACAAGTGCCAAGCAGCTTGATAACGAGAAGAATGCTCGTCCTGTAGCTTACGGCTCAATGCTCATCGAGTGTCTCGTTGCTGTTATCTCTCTGTGTGCTATCGGCTTTGTATGGGCTGCAGCTTCAGACGGAACCTACGCAAGCCCTACACAGGTATTTGCAGGTGGTCTTTCAGCAATGATCGGCTGCTTCGCTCCCGGACTTCAGAACATCATGTACCAGCTTCTGATCCTGGCAGTATCCGTATTCTGCCTCACATCCTTAGATACAGCTACACGTCTTGCCAGATACATGTTCCAGGAGTTCTTCCTGCACGATGGCCAGACCAACAAGGATGTCACAGGTGTTAAAAAAGTCATCACCAATCCTTATGTATCAACAGCCCTTACCGTTGTCCTTGGCGTTGCCCTTGGAATGAACGGTTACACCAAGATCTGGCCTTTGTTCGGTGCAGCCAACCAGCTTCTTGCAGCAATCGGACTTCTTGCAGTTTGCACATGGCTCGGATCTGTAGGTAAGAACAACAAAATGTTCTACATCCCTATGACCTTCATGCTTGCTGTAACAATCTGCTCACTGGGCCAGACAATCAAGGCCAAAATGACAGCTTACCTGTCAGGTGCAGCTGATTACTGGGCACTTATCCAGTCTGTTATCGCAGTGCTTCTCGTAGCTCTGTCCGTTGTACTTGCTGTCATCGCAGTTAAGACACTTCTTCAGCAGCACAAGGAAAAGGCTTCCGGCAGCAAAGAAGAAGCAGCTTAATAATTCAGGCAAAAATGAAATGGGACGGCGCTTAGTCAGCACCGTCCCTTATTTTTTCGCCTTTATTTGATCATTTAATGCACTTCTTAGATAACTACGATATTAACATTGCTATGTCCCAGTTCCTCGGAGATCCTGCGGCTGATCTGCTGCGCCACCTCTCTCACCTCCGAGTACTGCATATCCTCATGGAACTTCATCTCGATATCAATATATTTTTCCTGTCCCGTTATCCTGCTCTTCACCGCTCCCAGCTCTTCGAACTTGTCAAAATGCTCATTGATGACCTTGATTATCTTAAGCTGATTCTTTTCATCCAAAGTCCTGTCTATAAGTTCCTCCACAGACTCCCTCAGATGCCCGAATACAAGCCGCGACAATGGAATTGCGATTATAATGCATACCACCGGAGAGAAATAGCGGATCCAGACTGTGCCCTCAAATATAATGGTGATTATCAGGGTTATGATGGAAGCTGCGTCAAATGCAAACTCCTTCTGAGCACTCACATAGGCCGTGTGGTACATCTTGCTGTGACTTTCTTCCAGGATCTTTTTTTGCCTGAGCATAATGAAGATATCGATTATGAGACCCAGTATGCTCACCGCCAGAGCAAATCTCGAATTCCCCGTTTCCGCTTCCCAGCCAAGGAGACTTCTTATCGAGAAGAACATAAGGCACATTATTCCGGCCACATCGAACATCTCACAGCTAAGGGCAGTTATAGCCTCCACCTTGCCTGTTCCGTAGTTAAAAACGTACTTGAGATTCCTGTTAAGCTTACTTGTCAGAATAACCAGTATTGCCCCCGGCAGCACTATGCTGGCGCACTCCACAAACTCCAGCCACACCACCGCAGATCCGCTGGCGCAGGCCGCTATAAATGACGTCACAAGCTCAGGAAGCCTCCACACTATAAGAAGCAGTGCGATCTTCCGCTGCTGACTCAGTCTTTTTGACTTTGACATATGCCCCCTCCTATATGATCAAATTAGTCCTCCATGACATAGGATATACGAATTGTCATCATTTTAATTATATCTTGTTTTTTCCCAACTGTATGATATAATTCTAATGTTGCTAATTGCCATATTAGCTTTCGGGGCGTGGCTCAGTTTGGTAGAGCGCTAC
Organism: Butyrivibrio sp. AE3009; assembly: GCF_000420845.1. Lineage (GTDB taxonomy): Bacteria > Bacillota > Clostridia > Lachnospirales > Lachnospiraceae > Butyrivibrio. The sequence goes on from NZ_ATVS01000029.1 coordinate 11,053, forward strand.
GTTCGGGACGTAGAGGCCGCCCGTTCGAATCGGGTCGCCCCGACTTGATATTTCAAGGGTTTGAGTTATTCAAGCCCTTATTTTTTTGCAAAAAAAAGAGGTAAGGCTCCCGATTTCTCAGGAGCCACACCACAATGAAAAAACAGTACAATTTTTAGGATAGAATCATCTTAGCACACAAATCTCAAAAATAAAACTATTTTTCTGATTTTTTTGAAAAATTACTTTAATTTCTCAATCAGCCTTCTTTTTTCCTCCAAAAGTACGTCTACATCCGCACCTTCAGTGATATTCCATTCCTCTTTCAAAAATGTGATCTGTGCCTCAACATACCTTACTGCATCCTCATATTTTCCCAGTATCTCATATATCCTTGCCTGGGCCTGAAGGTGATCCATACACACGTGGTCCTTATGATCCGTGATATAGATTTCCTCGGCTCTATGATATCTCTCCAGAGCCTCTTCATATCTGGCATTAGAAGCATATATGCCGGCAACTTCGAATATCGCATCATAGCTGTCAGGGTACTTTGCCTCGATATCGGCCACGATTTTCCAGCCATCCTCTGCTCTATACTCAGCGAAGGCAATATTGGCCTCATATACAGGAATCAGAACCTCCTTGTGATCAGCGAGCCCGGCGTATGTGCCAAGGTACTCTGCTGCCTCTTTTGTCCTGTGGTCAGCGATCAGATTGTCCATAAGAAACAGGTAATTTCTGCCAATCTCCGGATGTTTATCCACAAGTTCCCTGAAGAACTCTATTGTTCCGTTATGCTGCCTTGCGTTCCAATCCCAGATTACAGCGCCCTCGCTCTTTTGCAGAAGCCACTGATCCTCCTTGGCTTTTGGATGGAGATTCATTGCCTTTCTGGCGTAGCGACTGACATATCTGCTGTCGCTGACGATTCTGTGATGATACAGATGGGCCAAAAAGGTATAGATCCTGCCGTCCATCCTGTCGGGGTGACTTTCATCATAATCATCCTTGATGTCCAGCAGAAACTCCCTGGTATTATTGAACATCTCATCTGTGAGCTCATTCTCATAATCCAGCATATTCTCGATGCGGTGGAGCTTCTGCTCTACAGAAAGGTCAAATAGCTCATCGATCGTCACGCCGAAAAACTCCGATATAGCCGGAAGCAAAGAAATATCCGGAGCGCACACATTATTTTCCCATTTAGAAACGGACTGACTGCTGACTCCAAGAGCCTCAGCCAGTGCCTCCTGTGTAGTGCTTGATTTAAGACGAAGTGCCTTGATCTTGTTCCCTATATTCATTTTCTACATTCTCCTCATCTGATTGTGAAGAAATAGAGCTCTATTTCATATCTTACAAGGATTATTGTAGATGATAATGCCTATAGTCACAATGACGCAGTTTGCAAGTTCCTGCAACCTCAGGTTGTGCTTATTCACCGTAGGTTTCAAAAGTAAGTGAATCAATAACTGCTGCCAGAGCATCTGAAACAGCCATGTTCATCTCTTCATCATTTCCATTGTGGCCGCTAAGTTCAAAAATAAGTGCTCCGTCCATATAGTCTCTGCCGATGGCTGTCATGTATGCGCCTGATCCCTCTTCTGCAGGAGGAAGAACTGCCCAATAGCCGGTTTCGCTCTCAGCTCCGGGGAAGGGTCCCTGTGAAAATACTGTTGCTTCACCCCAGCTGTTTCCAAGCTCTTCGATAGCTGCCTCGCCCTTGTTGTCTACAGTATAATAGGCTGTGATCATGTTTGTTCCGGCGCATTCTCCGGTGTAGACGAAGAATACCTTGCCGTTCTCATTTGTGACTGAGATATTTGTGGCATCATAACGTACACTCCAGCCGTTTGCATCATGATAAACCTGGTCTTTAGGGTCGCTCAGATAGTTTTCTGCAACAAAGGTATCAGGATCAACACCATCAAGCTTCTCAAACACCATTACAACCCCATCTCCAAAAGCACCGGTGATCTTGCCGCTCTCATCAGCCTTTACCACAAAAGCTTCTTCTGTAGAATCAGCTCCGCCGAAGCTGAACTTTACTGTTCCGTCAGCCTGTGTGCAGGAGAAAGGAAGTCCCATTCCATAATTTGCTCCGTCTGTGGTATATCCGTAAGAGTCGGCGTTAAATACATAGAAATTTGTCTTCTCCTGATTCTTGGCATTCTCAGGATAAACAGCGTATACACCGGCCTCAAAATAAGGTGCTCCGGCCAACTCAGTCTCGCCCTGCTCAGGGCTATTTGAAAGTGCCACCTGCTGATCAGTTGATTCTGTTATTGTTGCTTCCGTTATTGTTGTTTCCTCAGCACCGATGGTCTCTTCTGTCTTTGCTCCGCAACCTGCAAGAACACCTCCTGCGATTGCTGTTACTGCTGCGATCATTACTACTTTGTTAAAAATAAGTTTTCTCATAATTTTTTCCTCTCCTCATAGAAAATGACTTAAACGTTTTCGTTCTTTACATTTTTAGTCTATCACAGCTTTTATCACAGAAATGTCACACATACTATCAAAAAAGAATGTCGCTTCCGACATTCTCGCGCCGAGCGTGGTTGCTGAAGGCAACATATTCCTATCGCGCGAGTGCGCATCCATAGCGGAGCGTTTTTTATGATATAGGAATTTCGAAGAAATTTCCTATATCATAAAAAAATAAAGGGCACCAAAACGGTACCCTTTACCTCTATAAATCACTCTTCTGCCTTATCTGTGTCATTGCTATCTGCGGCTTTTTCTTCTTCGGAAGGATTTTCTTCTACGGCCTCAGCAGCCTCTGTATCTTCACTTGTAGCTTCTTCCTCGGTCTTCTTATCTGTATCAGCAGCCTCTGCTTTGTCTACATCAGCTGATTCTGAATTCTCAGCTTTTTTCTCAGCTTCTTCCTTGGTCTTCTCCTCAGGGGACTTCTCAAAGAGGTCATCAAGGACAATGGTCATCATATCCTCGTTGGTAGGATTCTCCATGTGGGAAATCCTGCGGGCCTGATTGGTGATGATCTCCTCGAAGAGGTTACGAACCTCTCTGGCATTGGCGAAATTGTCGATGTTCTCGATCTTCTTGGCTGTGATGAGAGCTCTGATCTGGTGCTTAACATCATCAGCAACCTTGTAATCATACTTGTTGCAGTTCATGTAGAAGATCTCTTCCAACTCGTCAATATTGTAATCGGAGAATTCAATGTACTTGTTGAATCTGGACTTGAGACCGGGGTTGGAGTCGATGAACTTCTTCATAGGATTGGTATATCCGGCAACGATGACAACGAAATCATCTCTGTTGTCCTCCATTGCCTTAAGGATGGTATCTATAGCTTCCTGGCCGAAAGCATCATCCTTCTGAGCCAGTGAATATGCCTCATCAATGAAAAGAACGCCGCCCATAGCCTTCTTGATCTGCTCTGTGGTCTTGATGGCTGTCTGACCAACGTAACCGGCTACAAGTCCTGATCTGTCGACCTCAACCAGCTGTCCTTTGGAAAGAACGCCGATCTGCTTGTAGATCTTGGCGATAATTCTGGCAACTGTGGTCTTACCTGTTCCGGGATTGCCGGTAAATACAAGGTGAAGAGATACAGGTACGGACTTAAGTCCCTGCTCTTTTCTCTGCTTCTGAACCTTGACGAAGGCTGCAAGCTCCTTGACATCATCCTTGATCGTTCCAAGACCGATAAGCTTATCAAGAGTCTCCATCGGATCCTCTTCAGGCTCCTCAGGCTCCTTGGCTGCTTCCTCTGCCTTGGGACCGGAAGTTGCTGTTACATGCTTATCTGCTGCGATCAGTGCCTTAGCCTCATCCAGTGCAGAATTAGCCTTTTCCATGGCATCCTCGCTGCCAAGCCCTACACTTCCTGCAGCGACAGGCTTCTTAGGTGTCTCTGTTACATTTCCGTCAAACTCAAGAGTTGTCTGATTATCTGATTCCTCTCTCTTAATGGCGTCATAGTTAAATCCGTTACCGGAGAAAGTATTCTTTGCGTTATTAACAGTGGTCTTCGCTGCATTGAAGAAGTCTCCGTACAGACTTCCCAGAATGTCCTTCTGCATATTTGTGATCTTATTTAATGCCTCTAATTCCTTGTCTCTCTTATCCAAATCAAGTCCCATTTTTCCAACCTACTTTTTTCTCTAAAACTAATGCAATTTCAAAAAACTATTCACACTATACTAGCACATATCCCCACATCTCTTCAACGCAAAAAAAATTGGGGTCAGACCCCAATCACAGAATGTTCACAATTGGACAAAAAATAACGCTTCGCAGCATTTCTGCCACGAAGCGCCATCTAATCACTAATTCATTAATCATTTAGGAACCAGCCGCCACGGGTCATGAAGGTGCGCTGAGTTACCATAGCATCAATATCCATTCCGGTAACCTGTGCAGCCTGGGCCTTGTAGCTTGCTGCTGCGCCGGTGCCCATTGCCTTGTATGCGCCGTAGGAAGCCTTGGGCGAACCATCAAGATTCTTAAGTCCCTGGGCGATATGGCTCTCCATCTCATGGGCATCATCGGTCTCTCTAAAGAGAATGAAGCTCTTGATGTAAGGATTGTTGGAAGCCATCGTGTAAGCGTAAACAATGGATGCCATCTGATACTCCTCGCCGAAGCTTGAAGTATAGCCAATCTCTGAAAGAGAAATATCTCTCACAGCTCCTGCAGGATTCAGGAAGGAAGGCTGGCACATATAATCTGTCAAAAGATAAATATTCTCGATTGTAATATATGGTGTAGACAGGTTCTGGCTGACATACTGAGCCTGCTGTTTCCATGCGTAGGGGTCAAAAAGCGGAGCGTTGTAAGGATGAACCGAAAGTGACCAGTCTATGTTACCCTCGCGGAGCATGTAGTAGTTGAATCTGTCCAGGAAGTCCTTGGCAAGAAAGCAACCGGGATTGGACTTTCTCTGCCATTCCTGGTCGATCGAATTGTACACCTTGGCGTTGGCATTGACACTCTTGATTCCGTTGTAGAAAATACGGAAGGCCTTAACATACTCGCTGACATTGAGCTCAAGATTGGTGGAGTTCATGTAGTACCACTCTGTTCTTGCGTTGATCTCATTGCCGATTACCCAGTTATCAACAGTTCCGATGGAGCCGCCTGAATATCTCTGAGCAAGGAAAGCTGCGATAGCCTTAAGGTGCTGTGTACCACCGTCCTCCTTGGTATTCATGGCATATCCCGGGCATACATGGGAATCCCTTGAAAGTGGATGGATAAGATCAGCTCCTGCAGCAGTCTTGTTGTTAAGGATAGTCATTGTGAGCTGGAAACCGTTGGCCTTACACCAGTGAACAAAGCCGTCATACTGTGCAAGAGCTGCGGTATTGAACTGATATACTCTTCCGTCATAGGCAAACTCTGTAGTTGCAACAGCCGGATCCGATGAAGGTCCTACAATATCACCCATGTACAGGTTATAAACCATCTGGGCAACTCCCAGATCCTTGAAAGTAGCTGCATTTGCATCATTAGGAAGAATTCCCTTGATACCGTGGTCGTTTCTGCCGGTGGTCTGCGTAGCAACCGCCTCAGGATTGGTGATATAGTGCTCATCACTTACCTGAACCATGCTGCCGCCCTGCTTAACTGCCACAAGGAATTTTTTGCTGAGATTGGAACCCGGAGTATTAAGTCCCAGATCAAAAGAGAAAGTAGCCGCCGCATCTCTTGGAGCAGTGGCAACAACATTTCCCACCGTTCCATCCTGATATACCTCGTCGGCGTACAGATAATACAATCCGTCATCCGAAGCCGGAATGCTGGAAGCAGCCACATTGACCACAACGCTTCCGCCCTGGATCATACAAGAATTGATACTTACAACTCGGCCGGCCGCCTCAGCTACAACTCCCTCAGGGAGCACGACGTCATGGGCGCCTACAGCCATCACAACAGTTGCTGCAGTCATCACCGCAACACAAATCTTCTTAAATAACAAACCCTTTTTCACACTGAACCTCCACACATTTTATTTTTTATTTCGAAAAGAATTTAAGATCACGCACTTGCAATAGCATCCACAAAAGCCTTCACAGCTTCTTCGTCACTTGAATGAAGCGCACTCTTGATGGTGAGACTATTCTCAAGTATAGTAACATTCTTAAGGGCCGAGAGCTTCTCGGTCATGAGCTTAACCGTAGCCGGAGCCCAGGTTCCGTTCTGAGCAAGAGCAAAAGTCCTGTTCTGTACAGCAAGCGCCTCCATATCGTGCAAAAATGCCGCCATAGGAGGATAGATCCCATTGTTGTAGGTTGGGCACATAAGAACAATCTTTTTGCAGCGCCATACCTCCCCAATCAGGTAGGACACATCTGTTCCGGACACATCATACACCTTGATGTTCCTGCCGGTCTTCTCCCTAAGTCCAGAAGCCACCGCATCCGCAGCGCTCCTGGTGTGACCGTAGAGACTTCCGTACACGATAGCTATATCATCGCTCTCAGGCTCGTAGGTGCTCCACTTCTGATACTTATCCATAAGAAGATTGATGTCCTTCCTCCACACAGGTCCGTGAAGAGACAGGAGCATCTTGATATCAAGTCCTGCTGCCTTCTTAAGAACCGCCTGAACCTGCATTCCGTACTTGCCAACGATATTGGCATAATACCTTCTTGCGCTGTCCATGAAGTCCTTCTCATAATCGTATTCGTCGGCAAAAATGCCGCCGTCAAGGGCCCCGAAGGTTCCGAATGCATCTGCGCAAAACAGCGCACCGCTACTCTTCTCATAAGCCATAAGAACCTCAGGCCAGTGAACCATTGGCGCTGCGATGAAACTAAACTCCAACGCACCGGTGGAAAGAGTATCCCCCTCCTTGACCTCAAGCTTGTTAAAGCCCGCAGCCTCCGGGAAGAACTGTTCCATAATGGTAAAAGTCTTGGCTCCTCCCACCACCGTAACCTCGGGGTGCAAAGCCACTACTGTGTTGATAAGTGAACAATGATCCGGCTCCATGTGAAGAACAATGAGATAATCCAGTTTTCTTCCGCTAAGAGCCCCACTTAGATTCTCAAGATACTGATCTGCCACGGTAATATCCGCAGTATCGAAGACCGCAGTCTTCTCATCATCAATAAAATAGCTGTTGTAAGAAACACCCTCCGGTATGGGAAAAATGTTCTCAAAACGCTCAAGACGCTTGTCGCTTCCGCCAATCCAGGAAATTCTGTCAGTCACTTTCTTGATGTTATTCATAATTATCCCTCTTTACATTTAAGAAATTAAACGAAATACGGTGCTTATTCAATTCTATCACATCACTTCTTAAATTCCAAAATCGTCTTCTCCACTATGCGGATATCAATGGGCTTGGTGACATGCGCATTCATACCTGCATCGAATGCCTGCTGCACATCGTCAGCGTAGGCATTGGCTGTCATGGCGATAATAGGAATCTTCTGAGACCAGTCTGTACCCAGGGCTCTGATGGCTGCTGCCGCTTCATAGCCGTTCATCACAGGCATCTGAATATCCATAAGGATCATGTCATAGTCTCCCTCATGGGCATTCTTAAACATCTCAACAACTTCCTGTCCGTTGACACCTCTTGTGACCGTAGCCCCTTCCATATCCATCAGCTCTATGAGGATATCGGCGTTGATATCGTTGTCCTCTGCCGCCAGAAACTTCATACCATCCAGTGGATTGGTGTTCTCAGCTGCCTTGGCCTCTGCATCGGCTCTTCCCTGTGCCATCTCATCAAAGGCCTGCTTGAACATGTATTCCAGAATCGGCTTCTGAAGCACCTTGGTGGCGCCGGCCTCTATAAGAGGCTTTTCTACTTCGGATTTGTTGATGACAGCCACAAATATAATTCCCTTTCGGCCCTGCTCACCGGTCCTTATGGCCTTGATCAGATCCGTAATCGGCATATCTTCTATGTCGTCATCGATTATGATGAAATCCAAATGCCTTCCCGTCTTTTCGAACTCTTCAATATAGCGCAGAGCTTCACCTGCACTGGTAGCCACATCGCCCTCAAGCTCTGCAGCCTTCATCCTTTCTCTGAAAAATACGTTCTCTTCGATATTGCCATTCACTCCAAGGAAGTACTTTATTCCGTTGTCCTTCCAATATATCTCATTCTCTCCCGCCAGTTGCAGCCTTAGGTTCACGGTAAAGGTGGATCCCTTTCCTTCCTCCGAATCCACTCTGATGGTTCCGCCCATGAGTTCAACCAGACTCTTGGTTATAGCCATACCAAGGCCCGTTCCCTGAATAGTCTTGGTGGCTCCCTTTTCCTCTCTTGAAAAGGCATCAAAGATCTTGTCCTTGTACTCCGGCTTCATTCCTATACCGTTGTCGGATATAATAAACCGAACATTGTTAAAGCCCTCGGAAGAGGTGGTGCTCTCCTCAATCGTAAACTCTATCCTGCCACCTTCCTGAGTATACTTAACGGCATTGCCAAGGATATTCACCAGAATCTCATTTATCCTCTGCTTATCACCCATGAACCTGTCATGAAGAAGCCCGTTGCCATTAATGATATAATCCTGATTCTTGGATTTGGCCTGCATTCCGATGACGGTATTAACCTCCTCAAGGAGCTGCCCCATCCTCATTTCCTGTATATCAAGCGTCGTCTTACCGCTCTCGATCTTACTCATATCAAGAACATCATTTAACAGTCCCAGAAGATTATGGGACGCAAGACTGATCTTATGAGTATACTCCCTTACCTTCTCAGGATCGTTGCAGTTCTTGTCTATCAGAAGATTAAAGCCCGTAATGGCATTCATAGGAGTCCTGAAGTCATGGGACATATTTGCCAAAAAGCTTGTCTTGGCCTTATTAGCTGTCTCGGCTGCCTGAAGCGCCTCCTGCAGCTGGTGATTTCTCCTGAATTCCTGAGTTCTGTCATAAAGAGCGATAGCAAGCCTCTTACCGCCGTCGTCAATGGTGCTGACGATAACGCCTCTGTAATACAGATGCTCATTGGTCTGCTTGTGCTCGAACTTAAGCTCATCCATAACGATGATCTCGCCGGTTCGCATGCTCTCCTGAATCTTGTCAGAGATCTTCACATTTTCCTTGAACCTCTCGTCCTCAAGCTGAATCTGCGACAGGACTCTGATATCCTCTTTTACCTTATCCAGCGGGATTCCCAGTGTAGCCTCAACATTGGCCGTAACAAAGTCCGGCGCATAGCTCTCTGTGTTCAGCACCGCCAAAACGTCATTATTTCTCTCAACCACGAAGTCGAAGAGCCACTCTCTGTAATGAATATCACTCTCCTTGAGCTTAAGGTCCTCCTCATTCCTTCTGTTGATCTCGTCCATCATTTCCTTTAGCTTGCTGGTCATGCTGTTCATGGAATCCGCAAGCTGGCTTATCTCATCTTCATAGGCATCGCTGTAGGACACCTCGAAATTGCCGTGCTTTACCTCATTTGCCAGCTTATTAAGCCCCGTAACACGCCTGCTTAAGTTACTTGCGAAAATGCTGGCAAAGCTGTAAGACAACAGGAACATGATCAGTGCTATCACTATCACCGTCCTCAGCATTCCAAAAACGTCAGTGGTAATGTCACTTCTGTCAATATAGTAATAAACAGTCCAGCCATTTGAGATCGTCTCAGAGGGCAAAAGAAAATATTTCTGAGTATAGCTGAACTTCTCAGCATTCTGCTCTGTGGTTCCCGCTGTGATATTCTCAAGAACCCCCTTATCAACTGCCTCGCTGCCCGTGGCCTTATGGATGATTATCTCATCATTATCGTTAAGCACATAGATACCGTTGGACAGATAGCTGGCCTGGTTCAGGATAGAGAAAAACTGATCCGTGTCTATCTTTAAGGTGATCATTCCGATAACCTGCGAAGATGTAGCCACATCAAGAAGAGTCTTGATGACATAAACGCCGCCCTCGCCGTCCACAACCCACATGGCTGAGTACTCTTTTTTACACTCTTCGTACCACGCAAGTTCCTGCGCTGTCTCAGGAATGCTGGTAAAATCACCTATATGATCCTGCTGTAGAAGCGTCGAATAGATATGAATATCAGAAATATTAGTATCGCTACTTAAGTAATACCAGATAAGAGGCTCAATCCTGTCATTAAGGGACTCCGTCAGGGCATATGGATCACGATCCACATGCTGCAGCACCTTTCTGAAATCCGTCTCATAGGAAAAGAACTTAATGACATCATTCTCATTCTTGATATTGTTCTCAATACCATAGGCTATAACATCCACATTTCCCTGCATTGCTATCTTAGTCTGCGCTATGAGATTATTGCGCGCCACAATGTACGCATACACGCCCAGCACCACAATAGGTACCACGATCAGTATCGCGAATGTTATCCTCAGCTGAAATTTTATGCTCTTTCTGTTATTCCCGTTCATATAAGCCCCTCTATTACCACTCTTCTTCTCGGATTAACTGCGCCTCTTGGTCCATATCCTGTAATGCAGTGGCCAGGTCCTTTTTATCCAGCACCACCTGTTGAAGCTCTCGTCCAAAGGTCTGATACAATTCTCTGCTATGGGGGCCCCAGCTGTAATAAGGCGCCACCAGTCTGTTTTCCTCCAGAATATCCCTGATCGGGTCAAAGCTGTCAGGATTGCTGAACTTAACGTTGGCCAGATAGGTCTGACTTCCCACTCTGTCCCTCCACAGAGCCTCCTGCCCCTCTGTCGTTGCGAGGCTTGCCACAAACGCCTTAGCCTCCTCCACGTGCTTGCCATAGCTGTTTACTGCAAAGCCGCACTCATTCCCGCCTATCATTGCCGATTCTTTATTCCTCTTATCCATAATGACGAAGATTCCCACCTCCATTTCGGGGTTGGTTTCCATCACCTGAGCGTAATCAGCCGGCTCTCCCACCATCATTGCCGCCTTGCCGGTGGCAAATTCCTCTATCGCTGCTCTTTTATCAAGAAGGAACATCTCCGGAACCAGAATCTCATGCTCCAGGAGCACTTCCCACAGGCTAAGGTCCGCATACAGCTCCTTGTAAAAAGATGCCTTGCCAAACTGCAGCCTGTCTCCAAAGGTTTTGCCATATATAGTAGTGAAATATCCGGCATTGGGGAAAATAATCGCACTGTTGGCCAGAAGTCTCTCATCCTTAAAACCGGCAGCAAGAGGCTTCATATTTTTCTCCAGCCTGAAATAATCGCAGAGCTCTATGTACTCCATGTAATCAGCAGGTTCTTTTTTCCATTCTTCCTCGAACAGCTTCTTGTTGTAGAAAAAGCACTCGTAGTTACAGGTATTGGGTACGGCGTAAACCTTACCGTCATATGTGAAGGCTTCTTTTCCTTCCTCGGAAAAAGCTGCGGTTATATCCGATACATTCATGATATTACCGCTCTTTGCATGCTTTCTGGCCATTGGCGGATCGATGCACACAATGTCGGGCGCAGCTTTACAGGCCAGCTGATCATCCATCAGGGCCTCATAATTGTTTTTTTCAAGATATAAAAAGTGAAAGGAATACTCCGGAAATTCTTCAGATAAATAGTTTTTCAGATTGGTAAGATAGCTCTCCTGGTACCAGGATGCTATGCGAATTGTGATCTTCTCACCGCCGATATCGGTACTTTCGTCGGCAGTGGGTTTTCCGATAGTCTGCTCACGGGAGGTTGTATCCGAAGCAGCCTCCTGCAATGCTTCTGATGATGCATTTGGCGTACTTTCAGCAGGGTTCGCCGCCTGTCCGCAACCATTCAGCGCCCCTGCTGCTACCGCCAAGGTAGTAATCATTCCGACAAAGATATTTTTGATTCTGCTGATTTTCATAGATACCTCAACTTATCAGTCTTATATCTTCATCCCCATGTTCATATGTAAAACAAAACCGCTTATCTTAACAGGATCTTCAATAGCTCTCCCGCATAGAGGATGTGGTACTCACCCTCATCCTTATAAAACTTTTCGGCAAGGCCTTCCTCCATAAAGCCTTCCTTCTCAAGCTCCTGCCTGAAAACAGTCTTGCAGATAAGGACCTCCCCCGCTTCTTCTACATAAGGGATGCCCTCATAATAACCGATATTCATGCGCGCACCGGCCACCTTATCCTCGTCCCTTCCGGACACAAGACTAAGGTACTTCAGCGCTCCTCTGAACTCCTGCTGGTCAACAAAGCTTACGGAGAACTCTCCCGTTGTATCCAGCAGTTCCCTTGTATATCTGCTCTTTCTGACAAAGATAAAAACAAGGCGCTTGTCCCACAGATATCCTACGCCGCCCCAGGCAGCCGCAGTGATGTTAACCTTCTTGCCATCTGTACTGGTGATAATGATCTTATCGCCCACAAAGGTATATGGTCCATCTTCAATATCCGAAGGGTCAACAGGCTGAAAAACGCGCATAAAACCTCCATTTCCCGAGATCAGAAGTCTCTTATCACATCATCATCCGTGAGACCCGTGTTCTCAATTTTGGTAATAATAATATCGTAATTGAAATCATTGCTTACTACAATATTAACACGGTCACCTACTTTATGTCCAAGTAATTGTTTGCCAAGAGGAGATTCTACACTGATAAGCCCCTTAAGAGAGTTCTGTCTCATGGTTGTGACAATCTTGTAGGTCTCTTCGGTGTCGTCCTCCACGATCTTGACCGTAACAGACTTGTTCATGCCAACTTCGTCCTCACCGGCCTTATCGTCAATTACTTTTGCGGTCTTGATCATTCTCTCCAGGAATCTGATTCTGCTTTCATTCTGGTTCTTGGCCTTTTTAGCCGCATAGTACTCGAAATTCTCGGACAGATCCCCCTGAGCCCTTGCTTCCTTTACATGCTCAAGGAGCTCCTTACGAACCACGCATTTGCGGTGTTCGATCTCTGCCTCCATATCCTCAATGTCTTTTCTTGTAAGTTCGTTATGCATAGTTTACTCCTAAAAAAGACGGGGTCCGAACCCGGGCCCCGTCTCCTAATTTTTTCGAATGTAAATCTTCTATCAAGCCTTGCCAACTGATCCGAAGAGTTCCATCTTCTCCTTAACTGTAGCCTTGATAGCTTCAGCGCCGGGAGCAAGAAGCTTACGAGGATCAAATCCCTTGCCCTCGAGGTCCTTGCCTGCCTCAACGTATTTACGTGTAGCTTCTGCGAATGAAAGCTGGCACTCTGTGTTAACGTTGATCTTGGATACGCCAAGTGTGATTGCCTTCTTGATCATATCTGCAGGAATTCCTGTGCCGCCGTGAAGAACGAGAGGCATAACGCCTGTCTTCTGCTGGATAGCATCAAGAACGTCGAAACGAAGTCCCGGCCATCCCTCAGGATACTTGCCGTGGATGTTACCGATACCTGCTGCAAGCATGTCTACGCCGAGATCAGCGATTCTCTTGCACTCATCGGGATCAGCACACTCGCCCATTCCTACAACGCCGTCTTCCTCGCCGCCGATGGAACCAACCTCAGCCTCGATTGAAAGGCCAAGCTGATGAGATACGTTAACAAGCTCAGATGTCTTGGCAACGTTCTCCTCGATGTCATAATGTGAACCGTCGAACATGATGGATGTGAAACCTGCCTTGATGCACTTGTAACATCCGTCATATGTACCATGATCAAGGTGAAGAGCTACAGGAACTGTGATTCCAAGGCTCTTGTCCATAGCCTTAACCATTGCTGCTACTGTCTCAAAACCTGTCATATATTTGCCTGCGCCTTCGGAAACACCGAGGATAACAGGGGACTTAAGCTCTTCTGCTGTTAAGAGAATTGACTTTGTCCACTCCAGGTTGTTGATGTTGAACTGGCCTACTGCATAGTGGCCCTCTTTTGCTTTTACAAGCATGTCTTTTGCGGATACTAACATTTGTTTCTCTCCCTTACTTGTGTTTTTGATGGTTATAGTTATATTTCATTATATACTTGTAGTTCAGAAAAATAAACAAATTTAGTGTATTTCATTGCCTCCGAAATCAAGTTCGTTCTCAGCCCAGAATTCATCACTGGATACAGCCTCGAAACTGTTGTAACGAAGGATGGCTGCGCCTCTTGCGGGAAGTGTCAGTGTAAGAACTCCCTCCACCACAGAAAATGTTGTGTTAGTGGTGTAATATCCCGCATTATCGGTCTTCATAAGAACTGACAGCTTGGCGTTCCTCGGAATTCCAAGGGGCCATACTTCGATCTCCTTGGTCTCCATGAAATCGTTGTTGTTGATAGCCACAACCGTTGCCGCAGTCCTGTTGAATCTTCCGTAGGCAATAAAGTTATAATCTGCAAGAAGCTCTCTCACAGAGCCCGTCTTAAGCTCAGGGCAGGTCTTGTGAATGTTTATTATCTCCTTATGGAAATCAATGAGGGCCTTGTCCTCATGGCCCCAGGGATATGTTCTTCTGTTATCGGGGTCGGTGAAGCCGCATACACCAGCCTCGTCGCCGTAGTAAATAGTGGGCGCTCCCGGCCAGGTCATCTGCATAACAACAGCTTCTCTCAGCACCGACTTCTTGATGCCTGTATTGGCTGAGGCTGCCATAAGAGTCTCCGTCCTTCCCACCTTCTGGCTGGTCCTTGTAAGGAATCTGGAATGGTCATGGTTGGACAGCTCATTCATAGCGCAGTACAGAGAAGAGGTTGTGAAGTTCTCACCTCCGGCATACAGCAGTGTGTCAAAAAACTGTCTCGCATTACCCACTCTGTAGGGCTGGAATTCATCACTGTGCTTCTCCATTCCTGTAAGGAACCAGCTGACAGGTTCCATAAAGGCGTCATAGTTCATGACAGTATCCCACTGATCACCCATGAGCCAGTCCTTGGCAGGTCCGTAGTGCTCTGCAAGGATCAGTGCCTCAGGATTGGCACTTAATACCTCCTGTCTGAATCGTCTCCAGAAATGATGGTTGTATTCCGCAGAATGTCCCAAATCCGCTGCGACGTCGAGTCTCCAGCCGTCTGCGTTAAATGGCGGTGACACCCATTTTCTTCCAATCTCAAGAATGTACTCCTCCAGGTCGGAGGAGCCCTCATAATTAAGCTTGGGCAGGGTATCATAGCCCCACCATCCGTCGTAATTTCCGTTGTAAGGCCAGTTGCCTCCGTTAAAGGCAAAATAGTCATGATAGGGGCTGTCCTTTGCTACAAAGGCACCCTTTTCGTACTCACCGGACTTTTCGTAGATTCTCTCTCTGTCCAGCCACTTGTTAAAGGAACCGCAGTGATTAAAGACACCGTCAAGGATTACCCTGATGCCTCTTTTGTGAGCCTCTTTGACCACCTCTGCAAAGAGCATATCGCTCTCGGTGAGATTGGTCTTATCCGTCACTCTGCTGATGTATTTGCTGGCCTGGCTGTTGTCGTACTGACCCTCCGCAAGAACCTTACCGGTATCCTTCACGATCCTGCCAAAGTGGGGATCGATGTGGTCGTAGTCCTGAATATCGTATTTATGGGATGAAGGGGATACGAACAAGGGGTTAAAATAGATAACCTCAATGCCCAGGTCCCTGAGATAATCAAGCTTATCAAGAACTCCCTGAAGATCTCCCCCGTAGAAATTGCAAAAATCAAAGCTGGTGGCAGGATATGCATCCCAGTCCGCGATATGATGGCTGTAGCCGCCGTTGTAGGCATACTCCCTGTCCACCACGTCATTGGAAGGATCTCCGTTACAGAACCTGTCCACAAATATCTGGTACATTACAGCGCCCTTGGCCCAGTTAGGGGTTGCGAAATCAGGAAGAACCCTGAACTTCATGCTCTCCATGGGCTCATTGCAACACCCTCTTTTATCGTAGGCAAAAAAGCTTCCGTCCTTGCCTCTGATCTCAAAATAATAGGTAAAAGGTCCTGTTCCGGTCTTGGCTCTGGTCTCGAAGTAATCAAATTCCCCCTCAGTTTCCGACAGCTTAAGGGGATGTCTTTCGTTATTCCAGATAAGCTCTATACTCTCAGCCTCGCCGCTTCCGCATCTGAAGCGCACCAGTGTAACTCTGTTTGAATCCGGTTCCGCAGGTCTTAAGTAGTCCAGCGTCATGTCGTGGAAAAAAGCTTTAGTGTTCATAAAATCCTCTGTACCCCAATTTTTTCGTATAAAGCAAAAAAGACAGCGGCAAGCTGTCTTTTTAGAGAAGGTATTTCTTTCTTATGGGGTATAGCAAAAAACTATATAATGTATTGGGGGGTTACGCATATTATACTAACACCCACTTACCCATGAGTAAAGACACATACTTCACAAATTTACTAAAAACAGCTACTCGTTTTTGTGGATTTTTAACAAGACTTAAACGTTTTCGCCCGTCAAATTGCCACTTCAACATCGGTAGTGATAGCATGACCCTCAAAAAGTGCTTCGAACTCTTCCCTTCCGATCTTCTCTTTTGCTATAAGAAGTTCGGAGCTGGCATGAAGAATATCCTCATACTGAAGGATGATCTCCTTGGCCTTGGCATAGCACTTGTCAATGATGGTCTTAACCTCCCTGTCTATCTCTCCCGCCATAAGCTCACTGTGCTTCTTGCTGTGAGATATGTCGTAGCCGATAAAAACATCTTCCTCATTTTCATCATAGTTGATCACGCCGATATTATCGGACATGCCGTACTTGGTAACCATGTTTCTGGCTTCCTGTGTGGCCTTCCTGATGTCACTGGAAGCGCCGGTGGTAATGTCTCCGAATATGATCTCCTCTGCAATACGCCCCCCGAGAGAAACCATAATATCCTGGAGCATTCTCCTTTTGGTAATGAACATCTCATCCTTCTCCGGAAGAGGCATTGTGTAACCTGCTGCCCCAAGGCCTGTAGGGATGATAGATATGGTATGAACAGGTCCCACATCGGGAAGAACATGGAAGAGGATCGCATGTCCCGTCTCGTGGTAGGCAGTGATCTTCTTCTCCTCATCGGAGATGATCCTGCTGTGCTTCTCTGTTCCTATTCCAACCTGTATAAAAGCTTTGTTGATATCGTTCTGTGTAATGAATTTCCTGTCTCCGATGGCTGCATTGATGGCCGATTCGTTCAGGAGGTTCTCAAGATCTGCTCCGGTAAATCCGGCAGTAGTCTGAGCAACCTGTTTAAGGTCAACATCCTCTGCAAGAGGCTTGTTCCTTGCGTGAACCTTGAGGATCTCTTCTCTTCCGCCAATATCCGGTCTTGAAACGGTAATCTTTCTGTCAAAACGTCCGGGACGAAGAATTGCGGGATCGAGAATATCCACTCTGTTGGTGGCTGCCATGACGATGATTCCCTCATTTACGCCAAAGCCGTCCATCTCAACAAGCATCTGGTTCAGGGTCTGCTCCCTCTCGTCGTGTCCGCCGCCCATTCCGGTTCCTCTCCTTCTGGCAACGGCGTCGATCTCATCGATAAACACGATACAGGGTGCATTCTTCTTGGCATCGGCAAAAAGGTCTCTTACTCTTGAAGCACCTACGCCCACGAACATCTCTACGAAATCGGAGCCGGAGATGCTAAAGAAGGGAACTCCCGCTTCACCGGCAACTGCCCTTGCAAGCAGTGTCTTACCTGTTCCGGGAGCGCCTTCCATCAGAACTCCCTTGGGAATTCTTGCTCCCACCTGGGTAAATTTGCCGGGGTCCTTCAGGAATTCAATTATCTCCGCAAGTTGTTCCTTCTCTTCCTTAAGACCTGCCACGTCATTTAGCTTGACCTTGTTCTCCTCACCGGTGGACATCTTGGCTCTGCTCTTGCCGAAGTTCATCATCTTGCTGTTGCCGGAATTGCCCGCCTGTATATTGGTCATCAGATTAAATATGAAGACCATCAGCACAAGTCCCACTATTATGGGAATTATGCCGTTAATCAGTACGTTCTCTGTAGGTATGTCCTTAACTTCAACGGTGACATTGTTGCTTGTCAGGAACTCCTCCAGCGATACCACATCTGTGGTATAAAAGGTCACATCATCTTTTCCCTCGGTGAAGCTGACTTTCACAGAGCCTGTAGGCGTCTCAGCATTTGGCATGATCACAACATATTTGACTCTCCCTGCTGTGACATCACTCTCCAATAAGGCTCTGGAATATGTGGTACTGCCTCCTGCCATAAGACTTGAGCCATATTCCAGTATTACCACAAATACCAGCATGATCAGTGCAAAAATAAAGATGGGACTAAAATTTCTTGAACGATTCAACTTCTTTCCCCCCAAAGTTTAATTGAATTCGACTACTCCTATATATGGAAGATTTCTGTATCTCTGGTCATAATCAAGACCATAACCCACAACGAATTCATCAGGTATCTCAAAACCTGTGTAGTCTACCTTAACGTCAGTAACTCTTCTCTCAGGCTTATCAAGCATTGTGCAGAGCTTGATGCTTGCAGGTCCTCTGTCTCCCAGCATCTTGATAAGGTATGACAGTGTTCTTCCTGAGTCTACGATATCCTCAACTATAATAACATCCCTGTCCTTCAAAGGCTCGTCAAGGTCCTTAACGATCTTGACCACTCCGCTGGATTTGGTTGAGCTGCCGTAGCTTGATGCGGACATGAAGTCCATTGTTACAGGAACAGTGATTCTCTTGGCAAGCTCGCACATAAAGAATACACCACCCTTAAGTACGCATACGAGATGAACTGTCTTACCTGCATAATCTCTGCTGATCATCTCTCCAAGTTCACTGATTCTCTTGTCAACCTCTTCCTCTGTAAGTAGAATTCGAACTGATTCAGCCATTGTTATTTCCTCCATTGATTATATTTATAGCCAAAATTCTTTTGGTTTTTGAGCTGACCTTGTATTTGCTGCCATAGCGGTAACCCGGAACCCAGATGATGCTGTTTCCCTCCGCCAGGATCGGCAAACTGTCTCTCACAACTGCCGGAATCTTCTCATCCGTCATGTATTTGGACAATTTCTTACTGTAAAAAGCATCGCCTTTATCGAGAATTATCTCATCCTCAGGCTCTCTTGTCCTAAAGACAGCTGTTTGTATTCTATCATAATCAAACCACTTCGTATATGAAGCAGTAGGATATGGTGTCTTGCCATTGTACTCTAAAATTTCAATTTCCGCTACACCCAATCCCGGCAAATTTATGTTAATTTTTTGACTATTTTTATCTTTTAAAAGCGATAGCACGTCAAAACGGGTTTCCACGGATGTTTCACTTTTTTCGCGCTTCCCGGTATTTTGAACAAACATCCTGAATTCATTATAGTTTCTTTCTGCCAGAATGTCATAGGGAAGATTCAAACACCCTCCTCCGTCTGTTGTATCCGTAAGCTCAAGAACCGCTTCCACATGGGCTCTTGTAATGTCCTTCCTGGCAGTGACCAGCGCTTCAAAGCACATAAGTATCAGGTACTCTCTGATGATACCGGGCTGAAGGCCAAACTCTGTCACATTAAATGACACCTCTTTTCCCCCCGTAATGGTAACGATTCGTGAAAAAAGCTCGCTTGCCTGCCCTCTGAT
This sequence comes from Butyrivibrio sp. AE3009, assembly GCF_000420845.1. Taxonomy (GTDB): domain Bacteria; phylum Bacillota; class Clostridia; order Lachnospirales; family Lachnospiraceae; genus Butyrivibrio. The sequence goes on from NZ_ATVS01000029.1 coordinate 30,404, forward strand.
ATACTCATCTGCCCTGGCAAAATCCGTAGCCGCACGGGATAAATGCTCCGCGCCCTCATCATTGATATTTTTTATCAGATATGGCATCACCTCATTGCGGATTTTGTTTCTGGTGTGAATGCTCTCGGCATTGGTACTGTCGGTGCAGTAACTTATGCCCTTTTCCTGAAGATATTCCTCAATCTCTCTTCTGGTGACGCACAGTAGCGGCCTTATCACGTTGTCGCGAACGGGTCTTATGGCGCCGGCTCCTCTTAGACCCGAGCCCCGAAGGAGATTCATCAGCAGAGTCTCCGCCACATCGTCCTCATGGTGAGCAACGGCGATTACTGCCTTTTTCCCTTCTCCGGCAAGGTCTGTTACCGCCTTATTGAAGGCTTCATATCTTACCTTGCGGCCTGCCTCCTCCTCTGTCATGTTCCATTTCTTAGACAGCGATGGAATATCTTCCTGAACCGAGATGAAGCGGATCCCCCGCTCCTTGCAGTAATTCCCGGCAAATACCTCGTCCTCTGCCGCATCCTGCCTGATACCGTGGTTGATATGAACTGCCACGGGCTCTACTCCAAGAAGTCTTCTAAGCTCATACAGAACCGTCATCAGGGCCGTTGAGTCTGCTCCGCCGGAAAAGCCCACCACTACAGCGTCTGCCTGTTCCAGCATCCGCTCTTTCTTTATGAAGTTATAAACTTTGTTCTCAAATCCGTTCATTCTCTTTTGCGGCGGGACGTGCCTCATTCAAAAAACTAAGCGCAGACAGATACGTCCCCGTACATTGTCTGCGCTATGATTTGTAATATCAGTTGCCGGTGTTCTTGAAGATAATCTCACCGGGATAGACTAATCCAAGCTTTTCCTTAGCTGTGTCCTCTATGTATTTACGTGTGTGCGTGTATCTCTCGAACTCGGCGATATCCTCGCTCCTGGCCTGCTCTTCCTCGATCTGCTGCTGAAGAAGTGCTTCCTTCTCCTGAAGTTCATTGGCCTTCTGCTTAAGACCGTATCCCTTGATGGATACTGCAACTACCAGGAAAAGAACTACTGTTGTGGTCAGGATGATGCCTGCCTTATTCTGAAAGCCACGCCTCTTATAACGTGCTCTGCGTGCCATTTTGTACCCCACAATATATAGATTTTCTCATAAAACCTCTAAATACATTGTAATACGCTATATTGACCACGTCAAATATACTTATAAAGATTAGTCACGTCCTCTTTGTGTATTGTCTCCTGAACATCCAGGACTTCCACGCTAACATCCTTGTTGCCAAAGCCGATGGTGATCTTATCTCCCACCTTAACCTCGGCAGAAGCCTTGGCGGGGCGGCCGTTGATGGTGACACGTCCTGCATCGCAGGCTTCGTTGGCCACGGTGCGTCTCTTGATAAGTCTTGTTACCTTTAAATATTTGTCTAATCTCATGTTGCTGTAATTCTCCATTCTGTCTGTAAATATTTGTGCCGGGGCACATTAATAAGGCTATTCGCCGCCGGAAGCGGTGCTTGCTGCATCGTCGGCGCCATCGCTGCCTCCTGCGCCTGTGCCTCCGGAGCCGGCACCCTCCGAGCCGCCGGTATCCTTGGTGCCTCCGTTCGAAGCTTCGCCCCCGGAGTCACCCCCGGAGCCATCGGAGCCGGCGCCCGTGCCGGTGCTCTCGCCCGATGCAGCTTCGCCATAGCCGCTTCTTCCGGTTCCGCTATCGCCGGAGGCTGCGCCTCCCGCATCCTCTGAGGAAGCGGAGCTGGCAGCGCTGCTGCCCTCAGAGGAACCCTCGGAGGAGCCCTCCGAGCTCTTTCCCTCGGACGGATCATCCGTTTTGATCTTCACAAGCTCAGGGAATCTGTAGGTGTCATTCTCTTCCTCGGCATCTATGTTAACCCTGTAGCTCTTGGTCTGATAACCCTCTTTTTTAAGAATGATCTCGTGATTTCCGCACACCTTGTTAAAGCTGGTGGGGATTATCCCGATATAATTGCCGTCCAGATACAGCTCTGCGCCGTAGGGCTCATCCACATATACCTTGTAGCCCTCGATAAGATCTCCGTCCTTTTTCTTTTTCTTCCTGTCGGAGTCATTGGCGCTGACATCCTTAGAGGATGCGCTGCTGGCGGCGCTGGAAGCCTTCTTGGCTGAACTTCCGTTGTCTTTACTCTTTTTCTCCGAAGACTTGTCCGTCTTGGATTTGTACTTGGAAGCATCTTCGGAATCATCCTCGTCGGAACTTGCATCCGAAGCCGCAGCATCTTTTTCCAGTTCTATCTGAATGACCGACTTAGGTGTTCCCACCTTGAGATACTTGGTCTGAGTCTCGTATCCGTCAGCCATTACCTTAAGATTATGATATCCGTACTGAATGGTCACAGGGGTGCCCGTCAGAACCTTTTTGCCATCAACGAAGACCTCTGCCTCCTCAGGCTTGATCTCGAAGGTCACAAGGCCTTCCTTGGGCCTCGATATAACAACATTGCCCGTATCAACCACAGTCTCCTGATTCCTTGAGATACTGACATTCTGCTGATAATTGGCCCCGTTACCCAGGATCTGCAGCTTGTAATCACCCTCCGGCGCACTCAGCAGCATGTTGGGCGAGATCTTGTGAATAACCTCGTTGTCCAGCTCGATCCAGGCTCCCACCAGACTCCTGTCCTCCACCGTATCAGAGGAAAGGCTCACATAGCCGTGACCGCCGGTGACGATGACGCTGTAGACATCTTTGCCGATGCCCCTTGCAGTGATCGTATCCGTTGAAAGAACATCCTCAGGCAGCGCCAGATCTCCGTCTGCCATGACCAGAGTCCTCACATCAAGCTTGTACACATCCTTCTTGATCTTGGCTGTGCCATCACCCCTGGACAGCTCATGATCTCTGGTGTTCTCAATAGTCCAAACCTTGTCAGACATGTTCAGCGTCGTGATCTTCTTGGTGCTCTTAAGGAAAGTCACATCCACCACTTCCCCTATATTAAGAAGCGCCGGAGACAACGGCCCGCCGTATTTATCGTACATCATGCTGGTGTTGTCATAGTTCAAAGTATAGGTTCTTCCCGTGGAATGGTTCCTGAACCTGATGGTCCGCCCCTCCAGGTCAATATCCCTGATGGCCGCTGTATCTGCGGAGTCGTACTTACCAACCAGCGAAATGTTCACTTTCTCACTACTCTGAGCGCTGACAGCCTCGCTGCCTATTCCTGACAAAACAAAGGCAGCCATCAGAATCAAAGCCGTTATCGTCCTTTCGATCTTACCGCTCTTTCTCATAATTACCCCTCATAGTGCAGCTTATGCGTCGCTGCCCGCCTCTTCTGCGGCCTTGGCAAAGCGTTCCAATTCACCCATCAGATACTCTTTTGTATTGTGGGCGGGCTCATCGATGACGTCCGAAAGCATGGCTTCAAGGATGCTTCCCATCTTTTTACCCGGTGCTACCCCCGCCCGGATAAGATCGCCTCCGTTAACCGCAAGACTCTTTAGGTTCACACACTGATCCTTCTGCAAAACATCCCTGTAGACTTCTCCGGTCTTCTCAATGAGAGCCAGATTGTCCTCCCGGGCATATTCGCTCTGGGCCATGGTGTCCGCATATCTTACCTTGAGAAGTAGCTCTACCTCCTCTACTCCGATGCGGTTCATGGCTCGCCTTACATATTTTTCCTCGGCAGGAAACCTGTCGTCGTGGTGAAGCACCAGCTTGCAGACAAGCTCCATGGTATCCCTGTCGAATTTAAGTCTTTTGAAAATATCTCTTGCCATCTTGGCGCCATATTCGGCGTGATGATAAAAATGGCTGATTTCCTTGTCATCTACAGTCGCTGTCTCCGGTTTGCCAAGATCGTGAAGCAGCATTGTGAGCCTCAGCACCTTATCCTCAGGTACATACAGAAGACTCTGGATTATGTGCTCTCCCACGTTGTACATGTGGTGCGGATTGTTCTGCTCCGTGGCCATGCACCTGTCAAACTCAGGAAGTATCACCGCTGTAACACCCATCTCGTAGGCATCTCTGATCCTGTCCGGATGGGGAGAAGTAAGGAGCTTAACCAGCTCAACCTGTATTCTCTCAGCACTGATCTTCTCAAGTGTCGGCGCCAGCTCCCTGATGGCCTGCCTTGTCTTATCCTCAATCGAATAATCCAGCTGCGCAGAGAATCTCACCGCCCTCATGATACGAAGGGCATCCTCGGAAAAACGTTCCATGGGGTCACCGACGCATCTGATAACCCTGCTGTTTAGATCCTCAATTCCGCCAAACCTGTCGATCAGTCCCTCTTCCTCGTTGTAGGCCATGGCGTTGATGGTAAAATCTCGTCTCTTCATGTCCTCAGTGAGGTTCTTGGTAAAAGTGACCTCGCTGGGGTGCCTGCTGTCCTCATATTTACCGTCGATCCTGTAGGTGGTTACCTCATATCCTTCCTTGTCCATCATTACAGTGACGGTTCCGTGCTCAATTCCTGTATCTATTGTTCTTCTGAAAAGCTTCTTGATATCCTCCGGCAGTGCATTGGTGGTGATGTCCCAGTCTCCCGGCTCTCTTCCCAGCAGTGCATCTCTAACACAGCCTCCCACGATGTAGGCCTCGAAACCTGCCTCGTGGATGGTGTCAAGAATCTTTTTCGCATTTTTCGGCATATTAATCTTCATATCTTAATAATATCCTACACCCTTCACCGACGCAACTGTAGCGTTGGTATAGAGTCCGAGCGGAAAGGGGCAGGCGGGGAGGAGGAATTACGAGGAAAAGCGCCGTAAAAATACTTGTTTTCGTGCGCCTCCTGATTCTCTAAGACTCGATGCCAAAGGAATGCCTCCTACTCATGCCTATTCGTGAACAGTCGTCATTCCTTTGACCTCTCGTCTTGAGAATCATCTCGTCGTACAAGAACTGCGCATTTTCCCGACACTTTCCCTCGTAATTCCCCCTCCCCGCCTGCCCCTTTCCGCTCTCACTTTATGGATGCCGTCAGTTACAGTTTGCGTCTGCTGAAATAGGAGACCCCTTTTTTTGGAAAAATGAAATTCATCGTAGATGAGTGAAAATCCGCTTCGCGGAATGAAATTACGGCGCAGCCGTTATTTCATTCTTTATTGCTGCCGTAAACTGTCGAGGAAGAAGCGCCCCTTTGCCTGTTCCCAAATTCCACCTAAACTCCTCTACATTTCATATATTTCTTCATAGCACCTCCGAAAAAAGTGCCGCTGTCGCCAGCCGTTCATGGGCTGTCCCGCGGTTCACAGTCTTCGCCGGCTTCCGGGGCTTGGGACTTTCGGGGGAAAGCATCGCGAAAATGCGCAGTTCTTGTACGACGAGATGATTCTCAAGACGAGAGGGCGACGGAATGACGACTGTCCACGAATAGGCATGAGTAGGAGTCATTCCGGCGACATCGAGTCTTAGAGAATCAGGAGGCGCACGAAAACAAGTATTTTTGTGATGATTTCCCCCGGAAGTCCCAAGCCCCGGAAGCCGTCAAAGCCCCTCCCACCGCGGACATCCCATGAATGACGGCAATCTCCCGCACTTTTTTTCGAGGGTTTTCTATGGTAAAATATATGAAATAAAGAGGATTTTGTAATGAAATTTAGGAGCATCCAAAAAACAGGCATAGCTTTCTTCTTCCTCGCACTATTGTTTACGGGGTTCTTTTTTCTTGGCTACAACGACCGCATCACCAAATCCACCCCCAACTTTCTCCAGCTCACCGAAGGCTTCACCATCACCAAAACAGACCACTCCACCACCACCGCTCCCCTCACCTCTTCCGGCGTAGGCATCATCGACGAGGGCGAGACCGTGTCTTTTTCCCGCACCCTGGAGGAATTCGGCTTCGAGCATCCCTGTATCTCCTATCATTCCATCAGAGCAATCGTTAATATTTACTTAGATGATAAGCTGATCTACACCTTCGGCCAGAACTACTACGACACCAACACCACCGTTCCCAACAAGATCAATGTAGTTCCCCTTGGAGAGGACTACGCTGGCAAAGAACTTAGAATAGAGCTGACCGGCACCATGCGCGGAAGCTTTTCCGGACTTTCTCCCCTTCAAGTGGGTACAAGAGCAGACCTGATGACGCACAGATCCCTTCATTTCAGAGCCAGCTTTTTTACCGGAATATTCCTGTTTACTCTTGGACTTATACTGCTGATACTGTCGCCTTATCTTTTTATCTATCACAATCATGACATAAGGCTTCTGTTCTCAGGGCTTATCTCGCTGACCCTGGGCACCTATATGCTGTGCTACTACCTTATCATTGACGGCCTTGTGTGTAACCCTGTACTTAACACCATCTTGGAGTACGGCTCCCTCTACAACATTCCCACGGCCTTCATGGGGTATCTTATGTCCGTATACACGGGTAAGGCCAAAAAGATCTTCACCGGCCTTTTCATCACTGATGTATGCCTGTTCCTGTTTTCCGTTGCGCTCCACTTTCTTCATATCAGAAGATTCACGTCCTACACCGTTTTTCTGCACAGCATTTCCCTGTCCGAGTGCGTTCTGGTAGTGGTACTCATAATCTATTTCTACGTGACGACCAGACAGGAAGCGGAGCAAAAGAACATGAGCTCCGACAATATTTTCCTTGTGGGCATCATTCTTTTTGCCCTGTGCGCTTTTTATGACATTGTAAAATACAACTATCTGGTGTTCTTTAGTAGCAGCGGCGAAGCCTACGCAGAACTTAACGGAACCACTGTGGGGTCCCTGATTCTGGTATCCTGCCTGCTGGTAAGTTATCTCTTTTTCAACGTATTTAGTACCAACTACGATTCTCTTCAGAGCAGGATCGCCAATCTGGCCTACACGGACCCCTTAACGGGACTGGCCAACAGAGCCCGCTGCGAGCAGATGATGAGCATGCTCTCGGAGGAAAAGGGCGCCTATGCCATAATCAGCCTTGACCTTAATAAGCTCAAGCAGGTCAACGACACACTGGGGCATCACGAGGGCGACCGCCTTATCACCGGCTTTGCCACCATTCTCTCGGACTGCTTCTGGGATGCCAACCTGATAGGCAGAATGGGCGGCGACGAGTTCATTGTAGTGATGATAGAGGACAGAGCCCTCAACCTGACCAAGCGTATCCATGAGCTCTACTTCCTCATCAACGAGTGGAATCACAAAGAAACCAAATTCAGCTACAGCGCTTCCTACGGCTATGCCTACAGCTACGAAGTTCCTCACGGCTCTGCCCAGGAGGTTTATATGCTGGCGGACAACCGCATGTATGAGATGAAGCGGGAACACCAGAGTAAAACGGAGGTGACTGCACATGCGTAAGACTATATCCTTCGTTACCATATCTCTGGTCATAATCTCGGTTATAATCCTGCTCCTTCAGATGCTTTTTAAGTTCACACCCCAATACCCGATCATGACACTCAAAAAGGGCTGGACCGTAACCTACCACAACGAGCAGTACATAAATACTAATCTGGAAAAAATGAGTTCCAAGGTAGGAGCTGCCCTGGGAAGAGGCGACAATCTGACTCTCACCTATGCGGTTCCTATAAGCTCTCCTGACGTTCCTTTCCCATACCTTTTGTTCAAGACACAGTACATGGCCTATGAAGTCTATCTCGACGACGAACTCATTGCCAGTGAGGATCTGTCAGCCATGATTGACAACCATTTTGTGGGCAAGGGCTATAACAAGATCGCACTCCCCCTTGATTTTCAGAACAAGACTCTTTCAATCAGGCTATTTGTGGTGGAAAACAACACCTCCGCAGATATGGTAAGCCCCATGATAGGTAACTTCGACGACCTGTACAGATATCAGCTAAGCAGCGTTTACATTCCACTCTTTACCGGTGTTTTCCTGATCATCTTCGGTCAGGTCTTCCTGTCCATATCGTTGCTCTTTTATATGAAATCCTCCGGCGTATCCACTCAGGTCATCTGTTCCCTGATGAATATGCTGATCGGCGTGTGGATAATCAGCTCCTATGAATGCGCGGAGATTCTGATCACCAACTCCTTCAGTACCTTCGCAGAGCATGTGGCGGAGTACCTGCTGGTACCCTTTATTTACCTGCTTATCCTGGATCTTCATAAGCGCTACAACAACAGGGTCGTTACCGTTCTGGGCATAGCTTCGATGTCATTTTCAACACTGTTCATCGTGCTCCATGTCCTGAACATCGTCCATATTCACCATTTCCAGGTTCCGTACCTGACTCTGTCGGCAATAAGCATTATCATTATCACCGGCTATGAGATCACGGACCTTCGAAGGAAAATCAAGAATGCCACCACCAGAACGCTGATGGCAGGAGTCTGCGTGCTGTCTGCAATGTTCGTGGTATACGCAGTTGTAACTGCCCTTCATCTGTACACTGATTACAGGCAGAGTCCTGTCCTTGTAGCACTGCCGCTGGGAGCCATGTTTTTTGCCATCGTTCAGCTCCTTAACTACTTCATCTTCATGACACATGCCTTCTCCCAGAAAAGAGCGTATGCGTCGCTGCGACAGATTGCCTACGCCGACAATCTTACGGGCCTTCCCAACAGAGCCAGCTGCGACAAAAAGTTCCTTGAGCTCAATAATACAGACAGAGACTACTGCATCTTAAGCCTCGACCTCAACGGCCTTAAGGAAGTAAACGACAACGCAGGCCACCCCGCAGGAGACAGGCTCCTTAAATCCTTTGCGGAAGCCCTGTCCGAGACTTTCTCCGAGCTTGGTTTTTGCTGCAGGATAGGCGGCGACGAGTTCCTTGTTCTTCTGGAGGGCATTGACAGAAAGAGTCTGGATAATCGGATCAAGCTTCTTATCAGCAAGCTTGAAGATCTGGACGAAAAGGATCCTGAGGTTAATCACAGCGTATCCTACGGCTACGCCTTCAGCACCGAGGCCGAGGAAAGGGATACCCACACCGTCTTCATTCTGGCGGATAAAAGAATGTATGATTTTAAGAGGAAGTACTATTCCCACATGATGACAAGGGAATGACTGGAATAGAATATAGAATATCAGAATAACAGAAAAGACCGGGAGGAACCGGTCTTTTCATTAGAGGTTTTTATAAAGGAAATACGTTATGGCGAACGTAAATCGGCATTGTAAATGTCAGCTGCTACCACTTAGCGATTGAGCTCGCTTACCGGTCCCACTGACTTGTGGTTTGCAATGATGCCGTCAATCTCACGAAGGTCACTGGCGGGAAGGTCTCCCGGTATAGTGTTCTTGACGCTGGAGGTGGCATTTCCGTAGGAAAGCGCCTTTTTCACATCATTGTACTTAAGGATTCCGTAGAGAACGCCGGATACATAGGCATCTCCGGAACCTATTCTGTCTATAACATCAATATCTGTATATGGCTTTTCCGTTACAAATTCATCCGCTGTTGCATCGTAGATAGTAGAGGTGAAGTTATGCTTCCTGGGGCTTATTACTTCTCTCTGGGTGGTGCATACTATTTTCACCGGATAATCTCTGGTGTAGCTCTTCATGATCTCGGATAGCTCGCCCTCTTTCTGCATCATGCGTCTTGAAGTCTCCTCTGATACAAAAAGAATATCCACATAGGGAAGAATGTTATTAATGGCTGCCCTTGCCTCCTCTTCGCTCCAGAGATTGGCTCTGTAGTTGCAGTCAAAGGATACCATTGCGCCGCCTTTTTTGAAGCGCCTTATCATCTCTGTAACAACCTCGCAGGTGTTCTTATTAAGGGCCAGTGAAATGCCGCTGGTGTGGAACATCCTTGTGGAAGTGTACACATCCTCCGGTATCTCATCCAGTGAAATTCTGGTGATGGAGGAATTCATCCTGTCATAAACAATGGATGGCTTACGGGGAGCTGCGCCGTTCTCGTAATAGTAAATACCAAGTCTTGCCTCCGGCGACTCATCGTAGATAAGGTAATCGTCGGATACTCCCTCGAAACGGATTCTGTTTTTGATAAAAGTTCCCAGTGCATTCTGGGGAAGTCTTGAGATAACTCCGGTACGAAGTCCAAGAAGAGCAACGCCTGAAGCCACGTTCAGCTCTGACCCTCCTGCCCTCTTGTCGAACACATCGCCTCTTGTCATGCGCTCGTAGTTCGGGGGTGAGAGACGCAGCATTATCTCTCCAAATGTTAATAGATCAAATCTGCCGTCTCCCATGAGCCCTCCTCTTACGTAACCAACCATCAATATCCGCTCTTTAAGCAAAATTTGTAAGACAATCATAATGAAAAAGAAATTCCAATGTAAGTGCTTACATAAAACAGAATGTTGAAAATAATGAAGTTGTTATAGTTCCTCATGTAATCCGCTATTGAAGTATGTTTGCCCGACCTATACAATGATTTCTGAGGGGAAACTAAGTATTGGAGGAGAAATAATGCTGGAAGACATCTTACTGAAACAAAAAAGTCTCTTTGAAACCGGCCTGCAGACCGTTCTTCGCGGTCAGGAAAACAGGTACAGATCGGTTTCTATCCAAAACGGCAACCTAATCGGTAACTCCAGATCCGAGGAACGTGGCATCTGCTCAAGAGTGTATCTTGGCGGAGCCTACGGCTTTGCTTCAACTGCAGAGTACTCTGAGGAAGCTGCTGCAAGGACCATCAAGGCTGCCACAGAAAATGCCAGATATCTTGGCAAATACAACACTCAGAAAAAGGAACCCTATCCTTCACTGGGAAGTTCCTATGTAACTTCACCCAGAATGATAATCGACTTTGAGCAGAAAAGAATCGTAGAGCTCTGCAAGGAAATCGACGCCCACATCGAGAAGACCTATCCCGATCTTCTCTCAAGGAGCGTTTCCTATAACGAGATGACCATGGAAAAGATAATTGTGACCTCCGATGCAGCGGACGGACATGTGGCTTATCCAAGGTGCGGTCTGTATGTAAAGATGAGCAAAAAATCTGCAGACGGCCAGCCCATCGAGCTCTCCGATGCCATTGGTGGCTTCGGAGATCTGGAGGACCACTTCAAGGACCTTACTCCTATTTATGAAAAGATTGAGAAGCTCCACAAGCAGCTCTGTGACAAGGCTGAAGGGGTATACGCTGAGGCGGGAGTTAAGACCGTTATTCTTCACCCTGACGTTGCGGGCATGATTGCCCACGAGGCCATCGGACATACTGTTGAAGCTGACCTTGTTCTTGGAGGCTCCGTAGCAAACGGACGTATCGGGGAGCAGGTTGCATCAGACCTTGTCAGCATCGTTGACTACGCCCATACCTTCCGGGGCGGACAGGCTCCGCTTCCCGTATATCTTGACGACGAAGGTGTTGTGGCCAAGGACGCCGTGCTTATAGAAAACGGAATCCTTAAGGGCTACATGCACGACAGGGAGAGCGCAGACCACTTTGGCGCTGAGCCCTGCGGCAACTCAAGAGGCTATATTTTCTCAGACGAGCCTCTTATCAGGATGAGAAACACCACTGTACTTCCGGGAAAAGATACCCTGGAAGACATGATAGCTTCTGTAGATGACGGCTATTATCTTATCAGCACCAACAACGGCCAGGCAGATCTCACCGGCGAGTTCATGTTCGGAATCACCAGCGGCTATGAGATCAAGAACGGCAAGCTTGGCAGGGCAATCCTTGATACCACCGTTTCAGGCGTAGCTTTCGACCTTCTTAAGACTGTTGATATGGTTTCGGATACCGTAACCTGGTGCCCTCTTGGATACTGCGGCAAGAAGCAGATGATGCCCGTTTCCATGGGTGGTCCCGCCATCAGATGCAAGATTTCCATAGGAGGTAGATAAATGGCTGACTTACAGAAGATCTCAGAGATCATTACAGAGCATATTAAGACTAAGGGCGATCTGAAGGCAGATTTTACCATCACTGAATCTACCCAGCGCGAGATCAGCATGAAGGACGGGAAGTTCACTCTTTTCAGAACCCTTTTTGACAACGACCTCAGTATCATGGTCATCAAGGACCACAAAAGAGGTACCAAATACATCAACACCTTTGAAAAAGAGGCTGTTGAGGCCGCAATAGATGAGGCCCTTTCCTCCGCAGAGGCCAGTGACCCCGATGAGTGCTTCGACATCGCTCCCGGTCTTGAACCGGAGAACTTCAGCAACAAGGCCCTTGTTCCGGATATTGATAAACTGATGGAGCGCTGTCTTGAGCTGTCAGAGGACATCGCCAGGGATCACAAGAAGATCAAGGTCATGGAGATGTTTGCCAAGTACACCCGGGGCCACTCACTTTTTATCAATACCAACGGAACCCGCGATGATTCGGAATACGGTTTTTACCAGATCGTTATGGAATTTGCCGGCAACGACGGCCAGAACTCCACCGGTATCAATGTGTCCTGGGTTAACTTCGACAACCTTGATAAGAAGCTGATCGAGCTTGGCAGCATTGAAAAAGATCTGACAGATGCCGAGAACTCCCTTGATCCAATAAATATCAGCGACAAGTTTGAGGGCGATGTGCTCTTTACACCGGCCTGTGCATATCAGGTTCTATCCTATGTGATGGGCAATACCGTTATGGACAATGCCCTGGTAAACAAGACTAGCAAATGGCTTGATAAGATCGGTGAGCAGGTGGCTTCTCCTCTTCTTACGATCAGGGCGAATCCCTGGGATGAGAGGATCATCTGCCACGAGGTTCACACCCTGGACGGCTTCAGGTCAGAGAACTACGATGTCATCGAAAAAGGTGTGTTAAAGAGCTTTGCAGCAAGTCTCTATGCCTCCAATAAGTGTGGTGTGGAACGTGCTCGCAATACCGGTATGGACGCAGTGGTTGATCCCGGAGATACTCCTTACGAAGACATGGTTAAGGGCATCAAAAAAGGCCTTATCGTAGGCTCCATTTCCTGCGGAATGCCCGGCGCCACCGGCGAACTCTCCGGTGTTGCCAAGAATGCCTTCTATGTTGAGGATGGCAAGATCAAGGGCGCTGTCATGGAGACCATGATCAGCACTAACCTTTTTGACATGCTGTTTAATATCAAGGCTATTTCCAAGGAACTTCTTTGTAACGGAAGTATGGTTATGCCATATATCCTGGCCGGGGGAGTGACGATCTCAGGTAATTGATTCCGAGATGGCAAGGGGACGGTTGCGAGTCAATGGGGACGGTTTTTATACCAATGGGGACGGTTCTAAATGGTAAAGTTTTTTCTTTGCAAAAACTTTACCATTTAGAACCGTCCCCATTGGTATAAAAACCGTCCCCATTGACTCGCAACCGTCCCCTTGTCATCCCCTTGTCATCCCCCTGTCATCTAATACCTTGACAATAATCATAAATCCGAATAGAATCTTTTTTAAATATAAATAAAGACGTTGAAGAGGAATAGTAGCTGCGTAAGCTTCACAGAGAGAGGGCCGCTTGGTGGAAGGCTCTTAGGATGAAACAGTGAACCTGCCTTGGAGTCCTGTATGAAGGTCATATTTATTCGGAAATGGCATAAATACAGCGTTTCCCGCGTTAAGGGGCAGTTGAGAGAGATTCGCTTATGCTTTTTTAAGCGGATTTAAAAAGGGTGGTACCGCCGATGAACTTCGGTCCCTGATTTGGGATCAAAGAGCATCGGCTTTTTTGATTCCTTTAAAACAAATCAAAAAGGAGAAAAAGAAAATGGCAGACAACAAGAAACTCGTATCTGAGATCACCTCCATGGATGAGGATTTCACCCAATGGTACACAGACGTATGTATCAAGGCTGATCTCGTAAGCTATTCAAACATCAAGGGCTGCATGGTTATCAAGCCTGCAGGCTACGCTATCTGGGAGCTCATCCAGAAGCACCTGGATGCAAGATTCAAGGAGTCAGGCGTACAGAACGCTTACCTTCCTATGTTCATTCCCGAGTCACTTCTTCAGAAGGAGAAGGACCACGTAGAGGGCTTTGCACCTGAGGTTGCCTGGGTTACCCACGGCGGTCTCGAGGAGCTTTCCGAGAGATACTGCGTACGTCCTACTTCAGAGACTCTTTTCTGCGATTATTATAAGGGAGAGATCCACTCCTACAAGGATCTTCCTCAGGTTCTGAACCAGTGGTGCTCAGTAGTTCGTTGGGAAAAAGAGACAAGACCTTTCCTTAGAAGCCGCGAATTCCTGTGGCAGGAAGGTCACACAGCTCACGCAACCTTCGAAGAGGCTGAGGAGCGCACACAGCAGATGCTTGAGGTATATGCTGATTTCTTCGAGAACGACATGGCTATTCCTGTTATCAGAGGCCAGAAGACAGATAAAGAGAAGTTCGCAGGTGCTGAGGCTACTTACACAGTAGAGGCCCTTATGCACGATGGAAGAGCTCTTCAGAGCGCAACCAGCCACAACTTCGGCGATGGCTTTGCCAAGGCCTTCGGTATCCAGTATGCCGGCAAGGACAACCAGCTTCACTATGTAAATCAGACCTCCTGGGGTCTTACAACCCGTTCAATCGGTGCTATGATCATGGTTCACGGCGACAATTCAGGTCTCGTTGTACCTCCTAAGATCGCACCTGTTCAGGTTGTTGTTATTCCTATCCAGCAGAAGAAGGAAGGCGTTCTTGATGCAGCATATGATATCGCTAAGAGCCTTTCAGCCTTCAGAGTAAAGACAGACGATTCAGACAGGACTCCCGGCTTCAAGTTCGCCGAGCACGAGATGAGAGGTATTCCTGTTCGTGTTGAGATCGGACCTAAGGATCTTGAGGCAGGCAAGTGCGTACTTGTTCGTCGTGACACAAGAGAAAAGATCGAATGTGCTATTTCAGAGGTTCCTGCTAAGGTTGGAGAGCTTCTTGATACAATCCAGAAGGATATGTTTGCAAGAGCAAAGGCACACCTTGAGGCACACACCTTCGCAGCTAAGAACAAAGAGGAGTTCGCAGAGGCCTTCAAGGAGACCAATGGTTTCGTAAAGGCTATGTGGTGCGGATGCCGCGAATGCGAAGACAAGATCAAAGAAGAATACAACGTAACCAGCCGTTGCATACCTTTCGAGCAGGAGCAGATTTCCGACACCTGCGTAGTATGTGGCAAGCCCGCCACCAAGATGGTCTACTGGGGCAGAGCTTATTAATTCATCCCTGACGGAAAAATTGAACGGGAGGAGAAAATGACTTCCGGCGGTAAAAATTTTGCCACCGTAAGCCATTTCCTCCTCCCTTTTCAATTCTCCCTGTCTATAGAATAAATTAATACTTGGGGAAACTTCATTCTTTTGAACATTTCGCAAAAGCCTGACTGCAGCATACGAACTACTCATGGAACTTGCTTCTAATATGCATTTCACAGTCTAAGCCGAACAGATTATGGCTGTTACGTTGCATAAGTGCATATGAAGAGTGTCAAATGTAAGACGTTTAGTATGCATGAAGTGGTTGCTAAGAGTCTTGAGAAAGATGAAAAAGCATACGAAAGAGACTGATAATGAAGCTTTCATATGCACAAGAATGCAAAATGATATAGATATTAGGGATTATACTCATCTAAAGGCATATTAAGAACCTCTATTTGATTACTTTC
>NZ_ATVS01000030.1 GCF_000420845.1 Butyrivibrio sp. AE3009
AAGATGTATTCTGAGGCTGAACTAATAGTAACGGATTATTCTTCTGCGATTTTTGATTTTGCTTATCTTAGAAAGAGCATAATATATTATCAGTTTGATGGTGATGAGTATTATCAAAACAACCCATTTACCAAGAAGGGCTTCTTTGATTATGAGAAGGATGGCTTTGGCCCGGTAGTAAAAGACTATAGCATCTTGACCAATATGCTTATCGAAATGGCTGATAAAGGATGCGCATTGGATGAAGTATATAGAGAACGCATGGACAGAATCTTTGCTTTCAACGACAAGAACAGCTGTGAGAGAACATATAAAAAGATAGTTGAACTACTTTCAAATAAGTAAGAGGTATTATGTATTATTATCAGGTGTATGGATTAGTAGCACAATCGAATATTGAATTCCCACAGCTTCTGCCGGTAGAGCCTTTTCCGGAAGAAAACACAGAAATTGAGATCTATGTGGAAAATAGTGATGCTTTATCAAGATCTTTCGAGGAAATCAAAGCTTCCGGGAAGTACTTTGACCTTACAGAAAACGGTATATGGTTTGATAACAGCGCAGGACATTTTGAGATAGAAACTCAAAATGGGAAAACAGTCATGAAATGTGTCAAATGTTCGGATATTAAGTATCAGGAAGCTCAGTCTTATTTACTTGGCAACAGTCTTGCTATTGCTATGACTCAGAGGAAAAAAATCGCTATCCACGGGAGTACACTTGCTGTTGGAAATAAGGCGATTATCATATGTGGTGGCAGCGGCTCCGGTAAGTCGACGACAGCCATGGGGGTAATAGATAGAGGAGCAAAGCTTCTGGCGGATGACATTTCTGTTATTGATATTGATAAGGTTACCGGTAAAACATTGGCCTATCCGGGGTTTCCTGAGCAAAAGCTTTGCAGAGATGCTGCTTTAGAGAAGGGGCTGAATTTAGATACCCTCAGGTATATTGACGAAGAAAAGGATAAGTTTGCTCTTGACAGAAATAGTATTTTTGTAAAAGAGGGTATGGAAGTATCAGATATCTATATGATTGCTCCTTATATGGGAGAAACTTTGGAAATTGAGGATATCACAGGGGAAGATTCCTTAAAGGCTATTATTGATAACCTATTTTTAAAGGAATTGTATGAGGGATTATTTCGACTTGAACCATCAGATGTCTTTAAATGCGTAAAATTGGCTTCTGAGGCAAAGATACACAAAATTTTCCGACCACTTGAAAAGAATACTAAAGATGAGATTGTAGATTATATTATTATTTCCGTTACAAGAGAGGAATAGAGTATGTCAGCAATTTGGGGAATGATCGATCTTAACGGATCTTATGAAGGTGAAAAAGAAAATAATGAATTCGCTACTAAAATGAAAAGTACTTATGAAAAGTATGCCATTGACAGATATGACGAGTGCTGCTTTGATAGAGGCTTTTTTGCTTGTGGCCTTCAATATTATGGCAGCAGAGCAGAAAAGGAAGTACTGCCTATCAGGGACAATGATAAAGGCTATATTTTTACAGCGGATATAGTTCTAAGTGGACGAAAAAAGCTTCTGAAAGAACTTTCTGAAAGTGGCATAGCCTCTATGGAAGCACTGGAAAAAGAACCGGATGGCAATCTTGCTTATCTTTCATGGCTTATCTGGAATAAAGAATTTGTTAACCATATTATCGGTGCTTTTGCAATTGCTGTTTTTGATGTGAAAAAGAATGAGTTCTTTCTTTTTGCAGATCATATGGGAAGCAGATGTATTAATTATTTTTGCTGTGATGGAAGAATTATCTTCTCAACTCTTACATCGCCTATTGTTGATGTTTTATCCAATCAGTATCGTGAAATAAATGATAGATGGATCGTGGCCTGTGAGGCAGATGATTCACCTCAGTTGTGCTATTATCCCGGGGAAACGCCTTATAAAAATATACAACAGGTAACTCAGGGAAGCTTTGTGCATATAAAGCATAAAGAGTCAGGAGAACTATATTCAAAAGAGGAATGCTATTGGTATCCTGAAAAACTTCCTAAGTTAAAATTAAAGCCTGATGAATATAGGAAACTTTTTAGAGATACATTCTTTGAGTGTGTTAGGGATGCTGTGGATACAGATGTTCCACTTGCTGCCACAATCAGTAGCGGACTTGATTCAACTTCTGTTTCGGGAGTTGCTGCAAATATCCTCAAAGAAGATGGAAGAAAGCTTTACGGCTTTACTTCAGTTCCGCTTTCTGATTTTAACAGCAAATATGATTGGACTGTGGTGACTGACGAAACAAAGGGAGTAAAAACCTTTCTTGAACAGTATAGTAATATACAGCATGAATTTGACCACTATGAAGGAAAAAGCGGACTGACAGAGCTTCACAGAATTGTGGATTTTATGGAAGTACCTGTTAAGGCGATGCGAAATGCAGTCTGGATAGATGATATCTTGGAGAAGGCGAAGGGCAAGGGGTGTAAAGTGCTTCTTCTTGGCCAGGGAGGAAATACGACCATATCACGTGGCCATGTGCTTTCCAGAGTTTATTATGAACTTAGGCATCTTCGATTTATGGAGGCAAAGAGGCAATTGGCAGCTTTTGGTTTCGTTCATGGAATTTCCAGAAAGGAACTTTTTAATGTTACATTAGCCGAATTGTCAGGCAGATTATTTCAGGATATTGGCATAAAAAAAGATTACCTGGATTATATGGATTCAGAATATATTAAAGGAGAAATGCTCCGCAAACATGGAATGAACCGGCTCTTTAAAAAGCATGGAAAGCGTTTTGGATATCATTTTATTGTGAATGATAAGGAAATCAAGCGAAGCATTACAGATAAAGGAACCACCCAAAACAAGAGTATTTTTAATACTAAGATAGGATTATTTCACGGAATAATTTTAAAGGACCCGACAATTGATAAAAGGCTTGTTGAATTGGTTATGAGAATGCCTGAATCGGAGTTTTGCGATAATGGATTGGACAGGCGACTGGTGAGAGGTTATCTGGATGATATTATTCCGGATAAAGTAAGACTTGAGTTTAAAAAGAGAGGACTTCAGGGCGCTGATGCCACATATAGGATAAACCAATTTGGAAAAGAATATTTGAACAAGGAATTGGTGGATGTTTTATGGAAATATCTTAACAAGGATAAGGTATTGCAGCTTCTTTCGAAGAAATCATTTGAAGAAGATGATGTCGACAATTTGTTAAGAATTTTGACTCTTAATGAGTTTCTGACCAAAGAAAAAAGTCGCATGTAAAACATGCGACTTGAAAACTTAATACCTGAATTATGGCTCGTCTACAGGCTCACGATTCTCTCTGTGATCAACATTATAATCAGTTCCGCTGTGGCTCTGGAATACGTTGCCCCACTGATCCTTGAACTCCCAATCCATATAGCCGTGTCCGTGACCAGCTTCTGTGCTGCTGAGAGTAAGTTCTTTAATTTCAGGTGCGTTCCAATTTTTCATATTAGCTTCCTCCTTTAGAATTTATAAGTAAAGGATAATGCGTATTTTTTTTATAGTAAAGAAATCTATCAAAACTGTAATTTTTTTATAAATTTTTAATAAATCGATTATAATTTGTGATGAGGTTCCTGACATGGGACAGGATTGAAAGGTAAAGATATATGGGAATCATAGGTAGAACGTACCGGTTCATCAGGTACAATGAACACAAGGCAATAACCCTGAAAGCCTGGGTATTATCTGCAAGATACAGATTTCAGATGTTATATGCGGACACCAAAAAGCTTAATAAAAAGTGGGGAATAGAGGGGGAAGAATCCTCCTATGAAGCCACTCCGGAGGAATACCGTTTTTGCAGGAAAGTTTCCTATGCAGTGAACCAGGTCTGCAGTAAAACCAGGTGGGAGAGCAAGTGTCTTGTAAGGGCCCTTACAGCCCAGAAACTTCTGGCTGAAAAGGGCGTAGAATCCACTCTTTATCTGGGGTGCAAGCTGGATGAAAACAAGAAGATGGTGGCCCATGCCTGGATACGTGTGGGTAAGGTTTATGTCACCGGAGGTAATGGCGGGGCAGACGGATATGCAATAGTAGATAGATTTAGAGCGAGGGTTAATAAGTAAGATGGGTAAGATAGAAAAATTAAAGCATTATTGGAATAGAAGAGATGATGCGGGCAGATATTTTGTATGGGTCATGAAGTATACCAGGCCATACATTCCGCAGTTGTCATTACTTCTTTTCTTTGACCTTATAGCAACTTTTACTTCCGTCGGAATGGCGGTTATAGGTAAACAGCTGATAGATAAGGCTTCCGGCGGTAAGATATCTGAGCTGTGGTCAATAATTGCACTGTATGTGATCATTATCCTGGCAAGTCAGGCTCTTTCCGTTGTCAGTGAACTGATTGCCGTAGTTGTATATGAGAAGTTTGGCTTTGGTATCAGGAAAAAGGTATACAGAAGGATACTGGATACCAGCTGGCTTGATATTTCCAAGTATCATACCGGCGACCTTATGACAAGACTTACCAGTGACGTTGGAGCTGTGTCGGACGGTATTTCCAGAACAATACCAACTATTATAAAGCTGTTTGTTGAACTTGTTGTTACATTCTTCACTCTGGCATACTATGACCTTCGACTTGCACTTTTCGCATTGTTGGTTGCACCGGTTGCAATGCTTGCAAGCGTATGGCTTGGAAGAAAGCTCAAGTATCTTACGATCAAAGTTCAGCAGACAGAGTCCAAGTACAGATCCTTTATGCAGGAGTCACTGGCCAATATTCTTATTGAGAAGAGTTTCTGCCTGGAGGATTATTCAGAGGAGAGACTTACCCAGCTTCGTGATGAGAGAATCTATTGGGTACTTAAGAAGAACAGAACCAATCTGTTTGCATCCACGGTAATGGGACTTTCCTTTCAATTCGGATATATTGTTGCTTTTGCCTGGGGAGCTGTCTGTATCGCTAGAGGAAGCATAACCTATGGAACCATGACTGTTTTCCTTACTCTGGTAAACAGAATTCAGTCTCCTGTACTGGGACTGGCACAGTTGGTTCCAAGGATTATCGGAATGCTGGCTTCTGCAGGACGTATTATTGAGCTTCAGGTTCTTCCAAAGGAGGAATACCTTGGAAGAAGCATTTATCCTGAGTCAGTGGGTGTCAAGGTCTCTAAGGTTTCATTCGGATATACTGATGAGCTGGTATTTGAGGATGCCGACATTGAGTTCAGACCAGGCGAATTTACAGCAATTGTAGGCAGATCCGGAATTGGTAAGACTACTCTGGTAAGGCTGATAATGGCCTTTACTCAGAAGTTCAAGGGTAATATCACCTTTTATAACCAAAAGGGAGAGGAGATGCCCGCAAGTCCCGATGCCCGTAACTTTATCTCCTATGTGCCCCAGGGCAATACACTCTTTTCAGGAACGATTAAGGACAATATCCTTATGGGCAATAAGAACGCCAGCGATGAAGAGGTAATTGTCGCACTTAAGAGTGCATCTGCCTATGACTTTGTCATGGAGCTTCCTGATGGGGTAGATACTGTAATAGGAGAGAAGGGAGTTGGTATTTCCGAGGGACAGGCCCAGAGAATTGCCATCGCAAGGGCACTTGTAAGGCGTGCACCGTTCCTTATCCTGGATGAGGCAACTTCTTCTCTTGATGAGAGCACGGAGCTCAGTGTTCTTGAGGGAATCAGGAAATGGAATCCTTCACCCACATGTCTTCTTATCACACACAGAAGGTCAGTTCTTCAGTATTGTGACAGAGAGATTCAGATTGTTGATAAGAAAATGAGTGATGTGGCTGTTTGATAACCGGAGGGGTTATGATTAAGATTCTTATGATCGATGATGATCTTGAAGTTTTAGAGGTTAATAAGAGATTCTTTGAGGAAAAGGACTGCAAAGTGGAAGTTTGCAGCGATGCCATGGCAGCACTGGGACTGGTAAAGAGATTCAAGCCTCAGTGCATTTTCCTTGATGTTATGATGCCTGACATTGATGGCTTTTCACTGTGCAGACAGATAAGAGAGGTTACAGATGTACCTGTTCTGTTCCTGTCAGGAAAAGTTTCCGAAGACGACAAGGTTGAGGGGTTCGAGGCAGGCGGCGATGACTACATAGAAAAACCCTACAGCCTTAGAGAACTGTATGTAAGGATGAACTCTCATGTTCGAAAGAGCATGGCCTCTGCTAAAAAAGAAAAATCCAGCGTAATGATAGATTTAAATCCCTTTTACATTGATAAAGAGAGGCACAAGCTTTTCTACGAAGGGGAAGAGATTCCAATTTCCAACAAGGAATATGATCTCCTCCTGTTTCTTGCCAAGAACGTAGGTAAAGAGATCACCTTTGAGGAAATCGGAACGCAGCTGTGGGGCAGTTATATCGAGACCGACAGGCGTAATGTGATGGTTAATGTTTCAAGGCTCAGGAAAAAGATCGAGAGCCAGACCGGCATTGACAATTTTATCGAGACGGTGTGGTCCAAGGGCTACAAGTTGGTGAAACTCAGAAAGTAAGCATTATGTAAGCATCAGATTCGGGGAGATTATGGCTACAAAAAAGAAATTTGAACAGCCTTCTGTTGCAAGTGATACAGTGGCTGAGCTTTCAGCCAAACTATTGGAAGCAAACAGAAAGCTCAAGGAAGCTGAGCATGAGAGAACTCTTATGATAGAGAACATCTCTCATGACCTCAGAGCACCTCTTACCGCTATCAGAAGTACAGTGGACTATATGAGAGAAAAGAGTAAAGACGGTCAGTGTGATATGCCCTCCGAAGACAGGAGGGCCATGTTAAGCCTCTTGGATGTCAGGTTAAAGACCCTGGAGGTGCTGGTAAACGATCTGTACTACATGACCTGTATAGAAAGTGGCAGAGAAGAGTTTAACCTTCAAGCGGTTCCTCTTGTGCAGTTTTTGGAGGAATATTTTTTTGCTCTGGAAGTAGATGAGAAATATGCGGCCTATGATCTAAGACTGGAGGTTCCGGAAGAATTGGATGCTCTGGTTAATATAGATGTTTCCAAGTTCTGTAGAGTGCTGGATAACCTTTTTACTAATGCCAGAAAATATACTGCAGAAGGAAGTACCATAACCCTTGGTGCAGGAATTGAAGGGAACGAGGCTTTCTTCTATGTGAAGGACAATGGGCAGGGGATTCCAAAGGAGTCTCTTCCATATATATTTGACAGAACTTACAGAGTTTCGGGAGCAAGGACTCCTTCCGGCGAGTCAGGAAGCGGCCTTGGGCTGTCAATTGTAAAGAGTATAGTTACACAGCATGGAGGCGAGGTATGGTGTGATTCGGACCTTGGCAGGGGCAGCACTTTTACCGTGAAGATTCCCGTGGCAGGCGGGAAGTTATAATGGGGAGATTTCATGAGTGTTAAGGTAAGTATAGTAGTTCCGGTCTATAACGGAGAGAAATATATAGATTCCTGTGTGAAGAACCTGAAGGCGCAGACCTACGACAATCTGGAATTTGTGCTGGTGGATGACGGAAGTAGTGACGGTACCGCCGCCATGTGTGACAAAGTTTCCGCAGAAGATGGCAGGTTTGTGGTTATCCATCAAAAGAACGCAGGTCTTAGCGCCGCCAGAAACGCAGGTACGAAAAGGGCTTCCGGTGACTATGTGGTATATGTTGATGTTGATGATGATATCACTGCGGATCTTGTTTCTGATAATATCATGATAGCACTTGAATCTGATGCTGACGTTGTTATGTATAACTTCTGGTATTACGACGTGGACACAGATGATAAGAAGGAAAATGCCTACGAAGGGGATTTTGTGGGCTCAGGGGAGGAGTTTTTCCACAAGTATTTGGGGAAGACCATCAAGCATGAGATTTTCAATGCGCCATGGAACAAGCTCTATAAGCTTGAATTTCTAAGGGAAAACAAGCTGGAATTTCTTCCGGAATATCCGATCTACGAAGACATAATTTTCGCTTCCAGAATGCTTCAGCATGCTAAGACAATTGCCGTGAACAGTAAGAGATATTACGTATATTATGTCAGAAGTTCAGGAAGTCTTATAACCAAATATGTGGACGGATATTTTGATTCTGTCACATACTTTTATGAAAATGCGCTTAAGTACTGCGATAAATATGAGGACAATGAAAAACAGAAAAAGAGTTTTGCAGAATTGTATGTAAAGCTTGTATCTACTAACCTTAAACAGATAAGTAATAAGGCAGATATGGATAAGTCCAGGAAACTGGCTCTGATCCGGGAAATCTGTAACAATGAAAAGCTTCGAAGTGCGCTTAGGATTGCAGAGCTTGAGTCAAGAAGACTTTTTGCCAAGCACTTCATCCTTACGAGGAATGCTGTGGCAATCTACCATATGTACAGATTCCTTGGAAGAAGGTAGAGGTGTCCATGAGCGAGAATGTTTTAAAGGTATATCGTAGCGAGTGGAAATTCTACATAAGCCTTGTGGAGTATCATTATTTAAAGGGACTGCTTTCAGGAATCATGACTCCGGACCCTCATATGGAGGATAAGGGGGAGTATTACATACGAAGTTTGTATTTTGATTCCGTTGACAATACCGATTACGTAACCAAGGTGGCCGGAATCGAGATGCGAAAGAAAATCCGTATCAGAATCTATAATACCAAGGCGGATGCGGCCAAGCTTGAGATCAAAAATCGTTATAATCAATATATGCTGAAGGAATCTCTGACTATCGACAGAGATGTTGCGGAACGGTTGATTGCAGGAGACTATGAGACCCTGGATAATTATTCAGACACTGTTGCACGCAAGGCTAAGAATATCATGGAAACGGGGATCTATACACCCAAAACAATTGTGGATTACGAGAGGGAAGCATATGTCTATCCGGAGCACAATGTGAGAGTTACCTTCGATAAGAATATCAGGGCAGCAGCTTCGGACAGGATTTACGACAGCGATCTTCCAATGACACCCCTTCTAAGGGAGCCTGTTATGGTGCTGGAGGTAAAATACGATCAGGTGCTTCCGCAGTTTATCAAGGATGCGATCAGCACCGCAAGACTACTAAATTCTTCCGTCAGCAAGTATTGCATGGCAAGAGAATTGGTGGGATGAGGGAAAAAAGAGGGAGAGATTAATGAGTAAGAAAGAACTTTTGTATTATTTGTTGGAGAACAACACTAACATTTCTGTTGCCGAGGTGGCAATCGGCCTTATCATGTCAGTTCTGCTGGCATTCTTTATCTATTTTGTCTATAAGAAGACATTCACCGGAGTTATGTATTCCAAGAACTTCAATGTGACACTTCTTCTTATCACTGTGATAACCACCATGGTAATGATGATAATCGGCAGTAATCTTGCCTTATCACTTGGTATGGTGGGCGCACTTTCAATTATCAGATTCAGAACTGCAGTTAAGGATACCAAGGATTCGGCTTATATTTTCTGGGCCATTGCCGTTGGTATTTCCTGCGGATCCGGAATCTATTCTATTGCAATCCTTGGCAGTATTGTAATAGCTATTATTTTGTTCTTTATCAGCAAGGATATTCTTGATGACAGTACTTATCTTGTTATCGTGCATGGGACAGAGGAGCTTGATGAGCAGAAGGTTACCGAGACTGTAAGGAAATACTGCAAGAAGGTGAATCTTAAGATGAAGAACATTACTTCTGTAAGCAGTGACATTACTTATGAAGTTTCTTTGGCTGCAGATAAGGATAATGAGCTATCAGGGGAGCTTAAATCATTGGAAGGCGTTAACGGAATCAACATTGTAACCTATAATGGTGAAATTGCGGGGTAATCTTTTGAAGAGCAGGGCAAAATACAGGATCCTCGCAGGTGCCGCGTTTGTGGCTTCGCTTTTTCTTATGTGCGATTGTATCAGTTATGATGTCAAGGACAGATACGATTATCCGGAGAATTCCACAGACATTACGCTATGTATCAATGAAGTTCTATATTCAAATCTTGGATATATCAAAGATGAAGACGGGGATCGCAGCGACTACATAGAAATATACAATTACGGTGACAAAAAAGTTAATCTTATGGGAATATCTCTTGCAGATCACAGAGGAACTAAGGGAAGATGGTACTTCCCGGAAACTGATATCGAGGCAGGAGACTATCTTGTGGTATGGGCTTCAGGTAAAGACAAGGTCACGGCAAACGGCGAGATTCACACTGATTTTATGGTGAATAATTCCGATACCATAACACTCTATGACTTAGATAATGAGTGTATAGACGAATTCTACTTTGATGGTACTGTAGATACCGGAGTTTCTGTTGGAAGGGTAGAGAAGCACCCGGCGGAGCTTGCACTTTTTGCAGCTAATACTCCCGGGGCGCCCAATAATGCTCAGAAAATATCTCTGATCACCCGAATTGATGACAGCTTGGGAATTCCGGAGTTCTCCAGACAGGCAGGAATCTATGACGAGGAATTTGAACTTGTCTTAAGTGCAGGGGAAGGAGAGAAGATTCTCTATACTCTGGATGGCTCAGAGCCTACTTACGGATCCAAAGTTTACGAAGGACCAATCCAGATTAAGGACAGAAGCGCAGAACCTAATACCATAGGAAATATTAAAACTACCACTATTTATTCAATGTATTATACCTGGGAGAATGACTATACCTATAAAGGTACTGTCGTAAAAGCCAGGATAATGAAAGACGGAGTTCTTTCAGATGAGACTGCGACAGCGTCATACTTTATTTCACCGGACACAAGCTTTAACATAATTTCGCTATCTGTAGATCCCGATAAAATGTTTGATGAGTGGGATGGTCTCTATGTGCCAGGTGAGACCTATTATGTCTGGAAGAAATACAACAAAGAAAACTTCTGGAGTTTTCCTCCCGGGAATTATAACAGTGATGAAAAGCTTAAGGCACATATTGAGATATTTGGAAGTGATGGCGCTCTAAGGGCTGACAACAACGTGGTAATCTCCATGATGGGAGCAGCTTCAAGGATGTCTGCTGCCAAGGGCATTAAGGTGGATATGGATGAGACCAGGTCAAGTTTTTCCAGCGGAATGTTTGAGCTTCTTCCCGTAAGTGACGGAATATCACGTGTTGGAATGGATGCGATTGCGCTAAGGGCCGCGGGAACAGAGTTTAACTGGACAATGTTCGCTGATATACTGGCTCAGTCATTGGTCTCAGATAAGCTTGAAGTGACAACTCAGGCAGCTCAGCAGGCAGTTCTTTTTATCAACGGTGAGTTTTGGGGAATACATAATATAAGAGAGACCTATAATGCAGATTATTTTTTCAGGCATTATGGTATAGAGGAAAAGAATCTTGCGCTTATCAAGCTAAATCTAGGAGTTTCTGACCATGAGCCGGAGATTACGATTGGCACAGAGCAGGACCTTCAAGATTATCTGGATCTTATAGATTATGTACAGAGTCATGATCTTAGCGACCCCGATTGCTATAAATATGTTTGTGACAGAATAGATGTGGATGCATTCATAGATTATTATGTGGTGCAGATGTATCTTGGAAATGATGACTGGCCCGGAAATAATTACCGCATCTACAGAGCAGATCAGACCGGATTTGATAAGGGAGATAACAGGTGGAGGCCGGTACTGTTTGATTTGGACAATTCTTTTAGATATATTGATTTCAACACCATAGATTATGTTCTTAACGAGGAATATGATGAGGAAAGTGTCAAATCCATTGCGCATTTTCATGACATGAACAGAGAACTGATTCAGGCTCTTATACAGAATGAGGAATTTAAGAATAAGTTTTTTGACCGGTTTGAAAAGAGTCTTGACACTGTTTTTAGTAGTGATAATGTACTTGAGAAAATAGATAGATTTGCGAACCTCTATCGCCCGGAGATGGACGACCAGTACACCAGATGGCACATCAAGACCGGTTGGTTTAATAAGATAAAATTACTGTTTCACAAAGGGAGCAGTGAGGAGGGGCGTTATAGCGTTGAGACCTGGGAGGACAAAGTGGAAGGCTTCAGGACCTTTGCTAAGGAAAGGCCGGATAAGTTAAGAGACTATATCACTCAGTATCTTGATGAGGACTGATATATGAGAACTAATCATGTTTAAGGAGTATTGTAGTAATGAGTAACAACAAAAAGGCACTTGGAAACATATTTATATATGTTTTGATGTTTGTTTCAGCAGCTATCTTTGTTTTGATAGCATCGGCAACAACAAGTCCCCTATATCCCAATTACAAAGGATGGGATTCCGGACTTTTCCAGGTAATAGGAAAAGGGTGGCTCCAAGGCCATGTTCCTTACAAAGAGTTATATGATCAGAAGGGACCTGCCATATTCTTTATATCAACCTTGGGGTATGCAATAGCCGGTAGTGAAATCGGAGTATTTATCATTCAGATAGCCTTCATGTTCGCTTCGGAGTGTATTATTTACAAGATCTGCAATAGAGTTTTCAAGGACTGGGCGGCGTTTCTCATCGCCGCACTTGGAATTTTTGTTTTCGCATGCAATTACGAATTCGGTAATCTCTGCGAAGAGTATTGTAATCCCTTGCTTCTTGCAAGTATGTATCTTGTAACAAGATGGATTGACAATAAGAATAGTGGAGAGAATAGCCACAATCCTCTGTATGCGTTTGTATACGGCATTACATTTGGATTCTCCATGATGACAAGACTTACAAATGCTATAGGCGTATGTGTGGCGGTATTCTTTATCATGCTGTACCTGATATTCAAAAAGGAATTTGCTAATCTCCTTAAAAATGCTGTGGGTTTCATTCTTGGAACCGCACTTATTGTTGCTCCCTTCATGATCTATTTTGCAGTCAAGGGGGCAACCTATGATTTCTGGTATGGCACACTTTTATATAATATAGCCTATGCCACTAACTCAAAGGGTGGCATCATGACTGTTATAAAAGGTGCAGCCGGACAGATTGGAAGCTATGCTATCATGGCGGCAGGTATTATCTGCATTATCAGAAAGAAGTACTTCGACGGAACACTGTATTTTTCACTGGGCGCAGCCACAGAAGTGCTTCTGATGAATATCATGAACTACGGTCATTACTCGATGATCACTTTTGCATATCTGCCGATTGCAATTTATGCGCTTAAGAAAAACATTGATGAATGTAAGGATGATACAGATAGTTTGGGCAAGCTTACCACGAGACTTGCAATCATAGTGATGGCAGGAGTAGTTCTGATTGCCGGAGCAAGAACAGGTAAGGAAATGCTGAAACTAAAAAACTATTACAACAGATATTATGCTGATTCACAGGCCAATGCCGTTCTTCAATATAAGCAGTTACTTGATGTAGTCGGTCGTATTCCTGAAGAGGACAGAAACTCCATAGTTGGCTATGGTACAAACCCATGGTTTTATCTGGATATGGACATAACTCCGGCTTGCAAATTTTTTGTTATGCAGGATTGGCAAGCTGAGTTTAGTGAGGATTTCAGAAGCAAACTGGTAACTGAATTTGAAGCTAGGAAGCCTAAGTGGATTGTGTACAGCAATGCTGAGGAATCAAGTATAGGTGAGATACTTAGCTCTTATTATGAAGTATATTCTATTGATGATGTTATTGGTTCAAACGACGCAAGTAGAATAATACTATACAAACTTAAGTGAGATATTAAGAAATGAAAAAATATTATGAAAGTCTGGATGTAGGGAAATTTATAGCTGCTCTTATGGTTATTTCCATACATACCGATCCGGTGGGAATGTTCAAAGGAACCATGATATTTGATGCTTGGAAGGTAATTACCGATCTGGCGGTTCCTTTTTTCTTTTTGTGTACAGGTTTTTTTGTTGGGCGAAGCATTGACAAGACGGGCATATCGTCAATTTGGAAAAGAGCAGTTTCCTTTGCTAAGATCTATACGATTTGGACTGCTGTTTATTTACCGCTTACTGTTTACAGTTATATTATTCATAAAAATGGTATAGCCAATGATCTGTTTTGCTTTTTTAGAGGCTTTTTGGTATGGGGGAATCATGATTGGTCCTGGCAATTGTGGTATTTGTTGTGTGCGGTGTACAGCCTGATTTTTATATTCATCCTTAAAAGGCTTAATGTAAATTATAAGGTTATTTGGGGAATTGTCATAGCACTCTACATTATCGGAAGCATATTGACGTATATGGTTGAAGGGGGAATGACTTATTTTCCTAAAGCCAAAGTAATAGCAATTCTAATCAAAAAGACTATTGGAAGCGGACGTATGCTCACAGGTCCATTATGTTTATGGATTGGAATAAATGCAAATAAGATTAAGAAAATTCAAAGGGGATACCTTCTTGGTATCATTATAATAGGAATTGTAGCAAGTGTTATTACCAATAGCTTCTGTGCAACTATAATGAGTCCGATTGTAGTAACTGCTATCTTCTTTTCACTGATAGATCTGCCTGTTGTAAATGGCATGCAGAAAATGTGTTTTAGAACTGCGAGCTCATATATTTATTATATTCATATGTATTTTGTTTTTCTTACCAATTATGTTATGAAGTTGCCTGGGGCACCGAGATTTGCACTTACTACATTGCTGACGGTTGCTGTGACATATGCATTTATTGGTGTAAAGAACATTATCGGTGATAATAGGTGAGTTGGAGGATGGAATGAAAAAATCTGAAAAAATTGCATTGGGAATTATTATTTTGATTGCGGCACTGTTGGTGATAATACTTGGAGGCAAAAAGGTAAATTATCATTGTGACGAGATATGGACATATGGTCTATCTAATAATCAGGGAGGAATCAATCCTTCTTTTGATAGAGGCGTTGAATATAGCGGCATGGGACCCTTCAAGAGTTTTACCATGGTGCAGGACGGCGAAGGCTTTCATTATGCCAACACCTGGGAGAATCAGGCCAAGGATGTTCATCCTCCGCTTTATTATCTCTTTATCCATACAGTTTGTTCTGTGTTTAGGGGGAGCTTTAGTAAGTGGTATGGAATAGGCGTGAATATGTTCTGGATGATTCTTACCATTATCGGATTATATCTGCTTATAAAGGAACTTACCGAAAGCGTTGTGGCAACGACAGGAGCGGTTATTGCATATGTTTCTTCGGTTGTATTTTTGGACACCATGCTTCTTATCAGAATGTATGCTCAGTTCACTTTCTTTGTGGTATTGCTTATGCTTCTGTTTAAGAAAAACTGGGATAAGAAGCCGGAGAAGAGCTTTTTGATCAACCTTGGAGTTACGCTGGTTCTTGGTATGCTGTCACATTATTATTTCCTTCTTATAGCATTCTTTATGTGCCTTGCTTATGGTATCAAGCTGATTATGGCTAAGGATGGGAAGAGCGTAAGAAATTATATTATTGCGCTGGCCGTTTCCGGATTAGTTTATGGTATTACCTGGTATCATATTCTGGCTCATATATTTAATGGTTACAGAGGAAAAGAGGCTATTTCCAAGGCTACGAGTCTTGGGGGACTTATTTCCGGAATCACAGGAATGGTCTCAATTCTTAACAGTGAGGCTTTTGCAGGAATCGGAATTGTTTTTGTTTTGATCGGTCTATGCTATGTTGTTGTGAGAGTATGGAAGAAGCAGCAGGTGTTTTCTTATGCATTCATCATGTTTTTGTGTGGATTGTTCTATATTGTAGTGGTAGGAAAAATCTGTCCAAAGATAACGACAAGATATATCATGCCTGTAGGCTGGATATTCATTGTTTCTGCTTATCTGTCAGTTCGTTATCTTTTGCAGGAATTTAAGACCGGAAAGGCAGCAGAATATATTGTGATCTCTGCGTTTTGCATTATCAGTATATTCAATCTTTCTACAAGAAATTTCACTGTTCCTATGGACTATGCCGACAAGAATCAGATGGCTGCAGTGGAAACGGCAGCAGGGAAAAAGGCTGTTGTTTATGTGGATCTTGATTGGAAGATCCTATATGATTTTGTGATTCTACAGAATACTGACGGATATATTTTTATAGATGAAAAGAATGCGCAGTCGGTAATGGATTCTCAGACAGATGACTATATTCTTATCGTCAATCTGGAAGAGGGAAGAGAAGACGTTGTAGGCGGATTGGACAGTCAATTGTTGTATGACGATGGAATGAATTATTATTATTTAGTACATGCAAATAAGAGGTAAGTTAATTTGAGTTTAAGCAGTTTGACATTTTTGGGTATATATTTTCCGATTCTGCTGATTGTATACTACAATCCTTTTTGGCGGAGTAATACTATTAGAAAAGCTGTTCTTTTCTGTGCAAGTCTTGGCTTATACATAATATGTGAACCGATTTATTTTTTTCTGCTTATAGGGCTGATACTGATCAATTACCTTTTGGTAAAAATCAGCGATAAAACTTCAAAAGATTTTTATCGTGTCCTTGCGATTTTGGTGGATTCAGGAGTATTGCTGTTTTTTAAGTACATTAATAAGGTACTTTCTTATGCAATTATACATAAAGATATATCGGAAATCGTATTTCCAATAGGACTTTCTTATTTTAGCTTTAAGGCAATTTCATATGTGGTTGATAGCAAGCAAAATAAAGAAGGGACTTTTTTTGATGCTGTTATTTACATTTCCAACTTTTTGACAATTGTCTCTGGTCCGATTTCCACTTATCAGGATGAACTTCCAATGATTCGAGTAAGAAAAGAAGCATCTTGGGACACTGTATATGGCGGAATAGAGCGGTTGGTGAGTGGACTGGCAAAGAAGGTTATTATTGCCGATAGTTTGAGCTATCTCGTAAGGAATGTTTTTTCAGCATCCGATCCCAGTTGTGTTATGGCATGGGCCGGTGCAGTTGCATATACCTTCCAGCTGTTTTTTGATTTTTCAGGGTATACAGACATGGCCATTGGCATAGGACTATTGTTTGGATTTAAGTTACCTGAGAATTTCAATTATCCATATATGGCTTCATCTATATCTGAATTCTGGAAAAGATGGCATATGTCACTTACAAAATGGTTCACCAGATATATATACATCCCGCTTGGAGGATCCAGAGTAAAAACGGTAGCACGTCATATTTTTAACCTTATGGTTGTTTGGTTTGTTACTGCAATTTGGCATGGTTCAAATATAACGTTTGTTTTATGGGCGCTAATATATTTTGTATTACAGACAATTGAGAAATATACCGGATTGGCTAAATTTGTTAATAAGCTTCATATCGGACATGTATATACTATGGTTGTAGTTATTGTTGACTGGGTGATTTTCAGGTCTGCGAGCGTAGGAGAGGCATTGTACTTTATTAAGACAATGTTTATGTTAAGGGGAAATGCATTTATTGAAGCAAATGACCTACAGACTATATCATATTATACTATTCCGTTATTGCTCGGAGTTGTTTTGTCGACCAATATCGGTGTTAAGATACGAGACAAATTATATAAGAATAATATGACGCGCGGCGTCTATTTATTTGCTATGTTTGGGATGTACCTTCTCTGTATGATAATTACAATTAGTCAGGGATACTCAGCTCCATTATATGCAGGATTTTAATTAGGAGATATTACAAATATGAAAAACAGAGGAAGCAGGCTATTTGTGCTGACCTATATTGCTTTTACCTTCGCACTTTTTGCATCATTAATAGTTGCAAAAGTTTCTTACAAAAAGACAAGCGAAGCCAAGTTGATTTCCGCAAGAAGCTCAAATGTAGTCGAGATTAATTGGGAAGAATTGTATCCTTATGATACGTTGGTAGATGAACTTTCTTCAGGAGTTGAAAAAAAAGAAAGATCAAAACCGGATAAGTTCAAAAACAGATTATTAAAACTTAGCAAGGTGGGTAATGAATGGGCTGGCTTTACATTTTTTTATGACGATATTTCAAAGCTTGGATATGCTGCCACTGCCTTTTTAAAGGATCCTTCAGTAGGCACTATTTATGTGAAAAATCGGAATGGGTATGTAACTTATGCCAGATCAAAGAAGCTATCCTTGGATGAAGCGAGAGAAGATGTTGTGGTGTATGCTTCATTACAGGAATACCTTACTGATAAGGGAATAGATTTTCTGTATTTTAGTGCACCATCGAAAGTATGCAGGTTTGATGATCAATTATCAGACGGTGTAATATGTTATGACAATGATAATATTGATACATATCTGGAAGCAATGAAGTTGTATGGAATTCAGTATGTTGATCTGAGAGACAATATTCACGCTGATGATATGGATCATTATGCTATGTATTTCAAAACAGATCATCATTGGACAGCTGAAACCGGACTTTGGGTGGCGTCACAAATGGCAAAAGAATTAAATGAAAGATATGGGTATTCCCTGACAGATGCTAAGAAACTTGGAGAATACGAGACTCTATCATTTCCAAAAGCAGAGTTTGGCGCTCAGGGCGAAACTGTGACACACGTATTGGTTAAGCCTGAGGACTTTACCATACCATTTCCAAAGTTTGATACTGATTACAGACTAGTCATTCCTAATAAGGGTGTTGATGAAAGGGGCTCATTTGAAGAACTCTTTGTTGATCAGGACGGGATTAAGGATATCGCAAATCAGGGCGGGGGAGCTGCTTATGGTAAAGTGCTTTATGGAAATCCTCCTTATGTTGCAATAACAAATTATAACAACCCGAATGGACCTAAAGTATTCATGATAAGGGATTCGTATGCAAGTGTTGTTGCACCATATTTTGCTGCATCCTGTTCAGAACTTGTATTAATTGATACAAGAATTGAAAACGGTAATTTTACAGGAAGCATAATAAACTGTATTAATCAATTTAATCCGGATATTGTTATTACCTGCCAGTGTGATCCTCAGAAGATAAGACTGAATAAATGAACTTTCAGCGGGCTCTTGATAAGTGGAAAACATATTTGCAAATATAGGATATAGGTATTCATTAGTGCGGATATATTTATTAT
The DNA here is from genome assembly GCF_000420845.1 of Butyrivibrio sp. AE3009. GTDB lineage: Bacteria > Bacillota > Clostridia > Lachnospirales > Lachnospiraceae > Butyrivibrio. Next base: position 18,845 of record NZ_ATVS01000030.1, read on the forward strand.
TTAAAGAAATGTCGATTGTTTACATACAGGGGCAAATATATTAAAATATTGAATGATATTCTCATAAACGGAAATTGTTTATTGGAGATATAATTTTGAATTCAAAGAAATGGAGTAATAAGTTATGGCATTATTAAAAGAGTGGCGTGACAAAGCTTATTCTGAGACCGCTAACAAGGGCGATCTTCAGAGATTATGGACAGATTATTTTCAGAAGGAGAAGGACGTATACGCAGAGCTTCTCAAGAACCCTGACGAGGTAGTTAAGGGAACAGTTAAGGAGCTTGCTGACAAGTTTGGTCTTGATATCATGACAATGACAGGTTTCCTTGACGGTATCAACGACAGCTTGAAGGAGCCCAATCCTATCGACGATATGACAGAGGATACAGAGGTTAACCTTGGCTTTGACAAGGAACTTCTTTACAAGAACATGGTCAACGCAGGTGCTGATTGGCTCTATAACCTTGAGGAGTGGAACGACATCTTTGATGAGGACAAGAGAAAGGCTCTCTACAAAGAGGAGAAGGCTTCTCACACCGTAAGAAAAGAGAACAAGGTATATCCCAACGATCCCTGCCCTTGCGGAAGCGGCAAGAAGTACAAGAAGTGCCACGGCAAAAACGCATAATTAATTTGAATATAGGCCAATAACGGCTTATAGAAATATATTTTTATATTGCTCTACCCGGTAGGTATTGCAAAGAAAGGATAAGAAATGACAAAAGAAGAATTTTTAGAGGTTTATCGTCATTCAATGGCGCATATCCTCGCAAAGGCGGTGATCGAGCTGTACGGTAAGGAAGTACAATATGCCATCGGACCACAGATCGATGATGGATGCTACTACGATTTCGTACTTCCTAAGGCAGTAACTCAGGATGATTTCAAGACCATTGAAGACAAGATGCGCGAGATCATCAAGAGAAGAGAGGATTGGACACGTAAAGAGGTTTCAAAGTCGGAAGCACTTGAAATGTTCAAGGATCAGAAGTTCAAGACAGAACTTATCAATGATCTTCCCGAGAATGAGACTATCACTGTTTACTACACAGGTGATGATTATGTTGATCTCTGCAGAGGACCTCACGTTGAGAACTCTCAGGAGCTTATGAATGTATCTTACCAGGTAAGAAGCATTTCCGGAGCTTATTGGAGAGGTGATGAGAAGAGAGATCAGCTTTCAAGAATTTATCTCTATGCTTTCCCCAGCAAGGATGAGCTCAAGCAGCACATCAAGATGATCCAGGAAGCATTGGAGAGAGACCACAAGAAGATTGGTGCTGCTCTGGACCTGTTCATGTTTGACGAGACAGCTCCCGGAATGCCTTACTGGCTTCCAAGAGGCTGGAAGATGTACCAGGCTCTTCTTAAGTACTCAAGAGAGGTACAGGAGAGACACGGCTATACAGAGATCGCAGCTCCTCTTGTTAACAACAAGAAGCTCTGGCTTATCAGTGGCCACTGGGCACACTATGTAAACAACATGTTCATGGTTCCCGGCATTTCAGGCTGGGTTAAGGCTGATGCTGAGATCCCCGGCGTCCTTGAGAATATCAATGATGCCACAGAGGTTCCTACAAACGTTAAGATCCAGGCAGGCTCCGTTATCTACAACCGTGAGCTTGACGATACAATGGCTGCTAAGCCTATGAACTGTCCTAACGCTATGATGACCTATAAGAGAACCAATCACTCTTATAAGGAACTTCCTATCCGTTACAGTGAGTACGATGTACTTCATCGTAAGGAGAAGTCAGGACAGATGAATGGTCTTTTCCGTGTTCAGGAGTTCAGACAGGATGATGACCATACCTTCGTAATGGAGTCACAGATCAAGGAAGAGATTGCCGATGTAATCGCAATCGCTGATGAGATCTATTCAACCTTTGGTGTAACCTACAGAGCTGAGTTCTCAACAAGACCTGAGGACTTCATGGGTGATATTGAGGTTTGGAACAGAGCCGAGGCTGCTCTCAAGGAGATTCTTGATGAGAAGTACGGCGAGGGCGGATATGAGATCAACGAAGGCGACGGAGCTTTCTACGGTCCCAAGATTGACCTTCAGATCAAGGATGCTCTTGGAAGAGAGTGGCAGTGCGGAACAGTACAGCTTGACTTCCAGCTTCCTCATAACTTCGGCCTTACATACCAGGCTCAGGATGGTTCAATGCAGATGCCTGTAGTTATTCACAGAGCTATCTACGGATCACTTGAGAGATTTATCGGTATCATCATCGAGAACTTCAAGGGCGTATTCCCCTTCTGGCTCAGCCCTTATCAGGTAGGTATCGTTCCTATCCGTGTTGAGCACAACGAGTATGCCAAGAAGGTTGAGAAGGCTCTTATGGATGCCGGCGTTCGTGTTGAGGCAGATTACTCTGACAACAACATGAAGGAGAAGATCAAGAAGTACAAGAACTACAAGGATCCTTATATCCTTGTTATCGGTGATAAGGAAGCTGCAGAGGGAACTGTTTCTATCAATGTTCGCGGTTCCAACAAGCAGATCCAGAACGTTCCTCTTGAAGGTCTTGTTGCAATGTGCAAGAAGATGAACGAGGAGCATAGCTTAGAGCTTATAGACAGCTACGAGGCATAATTTTCAAACAGTGTAGGCACAGTGCCTTTGGTACTGTGCCTATTTCTAAGTAATTATTTCTAACTATTTGTAGGTCCCGGAGGAAGTATGAGTAAGATCAGTAAGTTGGGTAAGATCAGATTTTTCGTAGTGGCTTTGGCAGTGGTGATTCTGGCTTTTTTTTCATCTTTAAGTTACCAGGGAGTAATCAGAGCCAATGCGGAGACTGAACTTAAAACGGCCACATCCTGCAGTTTTATCGTGCCCGGAGAATTTGTTCCCGGTTCTGAAAAGGGACTATTTATCAATAAGAATTATCCCATGGAATCTTCTTCCATAAAATTCAGTTATTATGACAATGAAAAAGACAAGATTCTGACCAACAGAGAAAAGGCAGCGGTTATTGCTTCCGGCGAGATGGAGATCATTGACGAATCTCTTAATCTTACCAAGGAGATATACCAGGAGACCATGTCCGCAGCCTATGATAATGAATATCAGCAGAAGGTTGGTTTTGAAGTGGAATCTTTTGAAAAGATAAAAGTAGACGGTTATCCCGGATTTAAGATAGTTTCTAGTTATCAGCCCGCTGATGAAGAGGTGATTCACCAGACGGTGTACATGCTGATCTCAAAGTACCGAATGTTCACTGTGACTTATCAGAGAGCTGAAGATGATGATTGTGAGGATGCGTTCGAAGAGAGTGCGGGAACACTTTCTATTAAGTAACCAGTAGAAAGAAGCTCTTTATTATCGGAGAATTGTTATGAATTTTGTTTTGCTGTTCGTATTAGCTGTGTCAATTTGGAAAATGTGCCCAAGAGAAAGAAAAACGGAAGATTACATGGGTATAAAGCAGACTTCTGCGATAAACGGCATATTTGTGCTACTTGTTTTCCTTAGGCATTTTGGACAGTATATCGAATATGGGAAGTATGATCAGATATTTCATGCTTTGGATAATGAACTTGGGCAAGTGATAGTCACTACATTTTTATTATATTCAGGTTATGGAATGATGTATTCCATGATAAATAAAAAGAATTATGTTAATACTATTCCAAAAAGGTTTGTAAGAATTTTGTTACAGTTTGATTGTGCAATAGTACTTTTTGTGGTGGCAAATGCTATTCTTGGTAAAAAGTATGGTTTTGCTGATACTTTGTTGGCTTTTACCGGTTGGGAATCAATAGGCAATAGTAACTGGTATATTTTTGCGGTGCTATGTCTTTATATTATTACTTTTATTGCGGGTAAACTATGCAAAGAGAAATACCTTATGCTTATTCTTTCTGTATGTCTTGGATGCTTTGTCAATATTATACTGATGAAAATTGGCGGTAAGCCAAGATATTGTTATGATACAATTTTCTGTTTTCCGGTAGGTATGTTATATGCTTTATACTTTGACAAGCTTAATTCCCTTCTGCGAAAGCGCAAAGTATATCCTGCTGTAGCTACTATGCTCATGTTTTTTATATGTGTTTTTGCACATCTGGCGCAGAAGAAGTTACAGGTACCATTTGTGAATCTGGTATTTGTGGAAATTAAGAATATTACTTTTGCTTTGACTATTGTCGGAGTGACAATGATGTTTGCTATAGGTAATCCCATATTGTCATGGCTTGGAAAATATGTTTTTGAAATATATATATTGCAAAGAATACCTATGATGCTTTTGAAAAATGTAGTTGAGAATAAGTATGTGTATTTTGTTGTGTGTTTTGTTATTACTATCGTTTTGTCTATTGTATTTAAGAAGGCTGAAAGATTATTTAGCAGCCTTGTCTTGAATAAATCCGTATAAGGATAGATTTGTTCTGAAAAGCATTAGGCGTATTTGCTCTTTAGGACTTACATGCTTGGCAAGAGCTTTTGATGCTTTGCAGAAGCCTTTATATTGTTTCTTGTTCTCAGACTTGCCGGCTTTGTTTTTGAGCTGTCTATTTGCCCAAATAAGTCGTCTTGTACCATCGCCAAACCTATATAGGGCGGCGTCGTAGTAACCGTTTTCAATTAAATATGGCAACGAGTCTAATCTGGTTTGACTGCCAAGTAAAAGGTTTTCTGATGGATTTGATCTAATAATGCTACAAGATGATAAAGTTTGTTCATAAACAACATCTTTTAATATATAAACAGTATTTGCCCGTGACAGAATTGTTGTTAGAAGATAATCATCTTCAGAGCTTTTGAGTTCAGGAAAGCGTAGATCTTTCCATATGTTTTTTCTGAAAAGTTTTCCGGTTACGGTAACTACGATATTTTGATGAACTACACGGAGTAGCCCTAAAAAGGTTTTGATGTCTGCTTCTTTGTTCTGATAGCTTTCTGGCAGGACATTTATTGAAGCAAGTTTACCGTCATCAGAATAAACAGAAATAGGCCCTACACAGTAACCTGCTGTTGTTTCTTCAAGAGCAGTCATCATTTTATAGAGTGCGCCTGGAGCAATTGAGTCATCACTGTCCAGAAAATAGATATAATCGCCTTTGCAGCAATCTAGAGCGCGGTTTCTGGAGTAGGATACTCCGTGATTGTCGTGGTGAAGGACCACAATATTATTATAGTTACGGGCATACTGATTGCATATTTCCAGTGAGCTATCAGAGCTTCCGTCATCGACCAGAATAATTTCTGTCTCAACGTTTTCTTGATTCAACACACTTTCAATGCATTTATGTATATATTTTTCTCTGTTGTAAATAGGTATGATAATAGATATTAGTTTGTTTTGCATTTTATACCCTTAACTAAAATACTCTTCTTGCGGCATTATATAAAGGAATACTGAACCTAAAAAGCATAAATCTAACACGGTTTTTCATGCCGGTATGGGATTCAAGCTGTTTTGATAGAGTACAGTACTCTTTGTATTGGCGATGGAATTCATGCTTTTCTGTTTCTATTGAAAGAAATCTTTTATTATCCAAGAGTCTTCTTGTGCCATCACCAAATCTAAATAAAGCAACTCTGTAATACGATTTTGAAATCAGGTATTTGATAGATTTAATGATCGTGTTGGTGGAGTACAGTTTTTTACCGGCAGAAGCACTTCTGATGAGGCTCTCGCCGGACATAGTCTGATGATATATGATTTTGTCTAATATATAGATTCGATTTGTTTTTTCAAGTATATCGGATAAGATATTATCATCTTCCGAAATTGGCATGTCAGGTAGGCGGAGATTGTTCCATATTTCTCTTTTGAAAAGCTTTCCCCAAAGGACTATGATCAGAAAGCTATTGACATCCACCATAATATCCCAAGCACGTTTTTCGTCGATTATCATGTTTGAAAAATCGGGAGGTATATTGTTTTCTAAGATGCATGTTCCGTCTTCCAAATATTGGTCAAAGTTTCCAATGCAATAGTCGGCATCATTTTCTACAAGAGCAGTCTGAAGACTGATTAAGGCATCTTCTGTAATGATATCATCACTATCAACAAAAAAAATATAATTGCCCTTGGCTACATCCAAACCACAGTTTCGAGAATATGATGCACCATGGTTAGTATTGTGAATTACTTTTATATTTGAATGTTCTTTTGCGTATTTATCACAGATCTCAGGAGATTGATCGGTGCTTCCGTCGTCAATTAGAATGATCTCGGTGTTAACCTCTTTTTGAGCAAGTACACTACAAATGCATCTATCAAGATATTTTTCTCTGTTATAGACCGGTATGATCACCGAAATAAGATTATCTTCCATAATTCCCTCTAAAACTATGTATTCATTTCCCTCAAAATATTAACATAAGCCTTGATGTGGCGCAATTTGATTTTGTTGTAACCACTTCCAAAACTAAATTGTCAAAAATCACCAAATTTACTTCAGTATTTTCTCTGTAAACGCTTTCATTTATTCGTTGTAATTCCCCGCTGAAACTTTTATTATAGTATATGCTTACAATTCTGAATTAATTTATCAGAACCGGATAAGCATTATCTTAAAATTTTTAACATCAAAGGGAGGAAAAAAGTTGGGGAAGAAATTTAATATCGGAATGGGTTTAGTGATGGCCGGATTTATGGCTACCACAACATTTTTTGCAGCACCTTCTGTAGAGGTTAGTGCTGCCAAGGCTCAGACTGTTATCACCGAATGCGGTGGATGGATGGAGTCAGCTTACGTAGAGTGGGCAGTAGGCAACGCCGATGGCTATAATGTCTACGTTAACGGAGGATCCGGAGACGTTCAGCTTGACGATGAGCTTATAAGATTATACTCCGATGGCAAGGGCGGCAAGTATTACAGAGCCGATGCTCTCGGACTTAAGGCAGGAAATTATACATTTACCGTTGTGCCTGTAGAAAATGGCAAGGCTCAGACAGGAGCTAAATCATCACAGGTTCAGGTTAGCAGCCATGACCGCAGCGGCTTTGGCTTTGTGAATGGCACCAGCAGCGGAGCTTATAATAACGATGGAACACTTAAAAGCAATGCAGTTGTTCTCTATATCACAGAGGAGACCAAGGACAGTGTATCTCTTGATGTTGTTACAAACGCCAAGGGAGCTACAACCAATGCCAATGGACTTCAGAACATTCTGAATAATTATAAAAAGGGCTATGACTCACGTCCTCTTGATGTGAGATTTGTTGGACAGATCACTGATTTCGCTACTTCGGAAGGTGGCGATATCTGCATCAGCGGAAGCGGCGACAGTAAGAGACTTTCCTGCGGTATTACCTTCGAGGGCGTAGGAGAGGATGCCACAGCTGATGGCTGGGGACTTAGAATTAAGAATGCTTCAAATGTTGAAGTCAGAAACCTCGGATTTATGAACTGTAACAGCGATGAGGGTGATGATATTGGACTTCAGCAGAGCAATGATCACGTTTGGGTTCATAACTGTGATCTTTTCTATGGACTTGCAGGTGGTGATGCTGACCAGGCTAAGGGCGACGGCGCACTTGATACCAAGAAGTCTACTTTTGTAACACATTCCTACAATCATTTCTATGATACAGGTAAGAGCAATCTTCAGGGAATGAAGAGCGAGTCTACTACTAACTACATCACTTACCACCACAACTGGTATGATCACTCAGATTCAAGACATCCTCGTATCAGAACCTGCTCTGTTCATATTTACAATAACTTCTATGACGGCAATGCCAAGTATGGTGCAGGCGTAACCATGGGTGCATCTGCATTTGTTGAGGGTAACTACTTCAGAAACTGCAAATATCCTATGCTTATCTCCATGCAGGGTTCCGATGTCATCGCTGACTGGGCGACTCTTAAGAGAGATGAGAAGAATATGGGAACCTTCTCAAGCGAGGATGGCGGTATCATCAAGAGCTATAACAACTACATTACAGGTGCCAAGAGCTATGTTACTTATCAGCAGAATAAGACTGAGTTCGATGCATATGAAGTAACAAGTGCGACTGCCAAGGTACCTGCAGAAGTTAAGGCATACAAGGGCGGTTCAAGCTATAACAACTTCGATACATCCAACATCATGTACTCATACAAGGCTGATTCACCTCAGGCAGCAAAAGAGAAGGTTGAGAAATTAGCCGGAAGAGAAAACGGCGGCGACTTCAAGTGGGAGTTCAATGATTCCGTTGACGATGCAGACTACGGTGTAAACAAGGCTCTCAAGGCTAAACTTAACTCCTACAAGACAAATCTCATTTCTGTAGGCGGCAAGGGCGTAAAGAGCGATGACTCAGGAAGTGAAGCATCTTCCGGTGGTTCCAGCGATTCTTCAGGAGATGCATCAACCAGCGACAGCGGAAGTGACGCTTCCAGTGAGGCTTCTTCAGAAGTAGTGATAGAAGTACCTTCCGATACAACAGGCAAATATGTTCACAACTTTACAGCAACAGGTCTTAAGGATGATTTCTTTACTATAACAGGAAGCCTTGCAACCAATAAGGGAAGTGTTAAATATGATGGCAAGAACCTCACACAGTGCCTTAAGATTGAGTCCAAGACCCAAATTAAGTTCACAGCTCCTGCAGAAGGAAAACTTACACTTGTATTTGGTGACAAGGATTCTTCAATCAAGCTTGACGGCAAGGACTTCAAGGATACAAGTAGTGTAATGGTACTTGATATCACCAAGGGAGCACATGAGCTTACCAAGAAGGATGTCGAGAATCTCTTCTATATGGTATTTGAGACAGCTTCAGCAAACGGCAACACAGGAGATGATGAGGACAAGCCCGGTGAGGGCAGCTCTGAGGCATCCTCAGAAGCTTCTTCCGAGGCAGCAGGTGAGGCATCCTCAGAGGCAGCATCAGAAGCTTCCTCAGAGTCCGGATCAGAAGCTTCATCTGAGGCATCTTCAGAAGAGGTAGTTCCTACACCTGAACCTGTTTCAGGCCAGTGGAAGACCAAATGGGGTGCAAGATACTATGTTTACGCAGACGGAACCTATGCAAAGGGGCTGGTAAATATTGACGGCAAGTACTATTTCTTCAGAGAGAGCAACAACCTGGCAGTAGCTTCATTTGAATACTTCCCTGAGGGCATTAGATATTTTGACGGCACAGGAGCAATGGTTACAGGCTTCTTTAACAAGTATTCTGCAACTTTCTATGCCAAGGAAGACGGACTTCTTGCAACAGGCAAGACCACTATTGATGGTAAGACCTACTTCTTTGATGTATCAGGAAGAATGGTTAAGTCCAACTGGCAGGAAATCGATGGCAATAAGTACTTCTTCAAGGCAGACGGAACTATGGCTACCGGTAAGATCAAAATCTGGGGCTGGACCTATGAATTTGATGAGAACGGAGTACTTCAGAACTAAGATATAATAATGCAAAAGATAATGAGCCGTGGCTGTGATCTTCACAGCTGCGGCTCATGCATATTCAAGAGAATTCTCTTTAGCTTTTTCCACTACCTTTTCTACAAACATATGGGCATGCATAAAATCCTGTCTGTCGGGATGTGATGCGGCCTCATCGAAATATCCGAGAAATTGGTCTATTCGGGCGTCATCACATTTTCCCTTGTAGGATTCATATTTTTGCCTTATCTCAATTGGCATTTTACCCTGACAGAAGAAGGAACCAAGGAATCGGTTACTGTCAGGGAGCCATACTCTGGCGTTTTGCTCCAGGGACTCATAGTAGCGGCTGCCGGCTCCCATTCCGCAGGTCCCAAACAGAGCCACATTTCTGCAGTACAGGGAGGACAGAAGGTCTATGATCTCGAGAGAGCAGGATCCGCGGTTGGCCCAGAACCCCACAATGTAGGTCTCAGCATCGGTCTCTCCGTGCCAGGAGCGGACATCCACCAGCTTTTTTTCCTTGGAGGATACAGGCAGGGAATTATAGATTTCTTCTGCCAGCATCTGCGTATTTCCGGTCTGACTGGCATATATTACAAGGTATTTCAGCATATGTGTCCTCAGCGTTTTTTGAAGAGTCCCGTGATCTTTCTTCTTATACTCAGATACCGTTCGTTTTCCTTATAACGTCTTGTGATATTTTTGGAAAAAAGTCGGAAGTAACAGTAGATGAGCAGTACTATCGCAATATAATAAAAAAAACTAAGCGGCGCGGCAATGACAGACAAAAGGAAACATAAAAAAGCTCCAAAAAGTAAAAATCTCGTCAGCATATCGGTACCGTAGGAACCGTAGCGCCCTTGGAATAACCTGATAAAAAACTGTCTCATAGCCATCTCCTATAGGCAGAATCGGGATGTTGCCATCTACCGACATGATAATTGTAGATTTCATGGGCATAAAATGCAATGAAGTTGCAATAAACTATAATTAAAAAACCGTGAAGGTTGATAAAATATTGCAATGTAAATATAATGTAATGTGGATTTACAGGCAGAGAAATCGCCTGTCAGACAAATAATTTTTCGATACTTTTTACAGGTATCCCGGAGGAATGTATGCATATTATTATTGTGGGCTGCGGAAATGTGGGGCAGGCTCTTACACAGCAGCTTAGCAAGGAAGGCCATAACATCACTGTAATTGAGGAAAAGAGCAGTGTTGTTCAGAATGTGGTTAACAGTTATGACGTAATGGGCATCGTTGGCAACGGCGCCAGCTATTCCATTATGAATGATGCAGGCATCGAGAAAGCTGATCTTATGATAGCCGTTACCGATTCCGATGAGCTCAATCTTCTTTGCTGTCTTATTGCCAAGAAAGCCGGTAACTGCCACACTATTGCCAGAGTTCGCAATCCCATATATAAGAAAGAGATCAACTTCATCAAGGAGGAGCTTGGTCTTTCCATGGTAATCAACCCGGAAGAGGCTGCTGCGTCTGAAGCAGAGCGCCTTCTGAAATTCCCTTCCGCCACCAAGATTGAGACCTTTGCAAGAGGAAGGGCGGAGCTTGTCAAAGTTATCATTGATGCCAAGTCAAGGCTCTGCGATCTGGCGCTTAAGGATTTTCCCGCAGATCTCAAAAAACAGGTCATTGTTGCGGCAGTTTCAAGAGGTAACGAGGTCTATATCCCCGATGGTAACTTTATATTAAGGGATCAGGACGAGATCACTATCCTGGGTTCAAGTAAGAATACACTGGGATTTTTCAAGAAGCTGGGACTTCCCACCGCCAAGGTTCATTCCACAATCATCATCGGAGGCGGAGAGACAGCCTACTACCTTGCCAAGCAGCTGCTTAACTTCGGTATCAAGGTTACTATTTTCGATAAGGACGCGACAAGGTGCAAAGAGCTGTCAGAACTCCTTCCACAGGCCCTTATCATCAACGGAGACGGAACAGACAAGGATATGCTCCTGGAAGAAGGCGTGACCAGTGTCGAGTCCTTTGTTTCCCTCACAAACCTTGATGAGGAGAACATCATGCTCTCAATGTATGTTAAGAGCATCAACCCCAAGGCTAAGCTTATTACCAAGGTTCACAGGGTTAATTACGGCGACATTATAGGCTCTCTTGGAATCGGCAGTATTATCTATCCCAAGAACATCACCGCTGACAGAATTGTCCAGTTCGTAAGAGGAATGTCAGCTTCAGCGGACAGCAATATCGAGACTCTCTACAAGCTAAATGACGGAAGAGTCGAAGCTCTTGAATTTATAGTTAAGGCGGGAAGCCCTGTTATAGGTGTTCCCTTAAGTCAGCTGTCACTTAGAAAAGGCATTCTTATTGCCTGCATCAGCCACTACGGCGAGATCATATCCCCCAGTGGTGAGAGCATCATAAGAGCCGGAGATTCCGTAATCGTAGTAACAATGCTTACGGGCCTTAAAGACATAAATGATATACTGGAGAACCGATAAATGAATTACTCAATGATAAGATACGTACTATTCAGACTGCTGCGAACTTTGGGACTGCTATTGGCGCTGCCCTTTGCGGTTGCCCTTATTTACGGTGAGTATGACAGTGCCAAGGCCTTTTTTGTCCTTATTCTGAGTTGTCTGGTAATAGGATATGTGGGATCTGTAAAAAAGCCTTCCAATACCGTTATTTATGCTAAAGAAGGTTTTGCCATTACAGCCGTTGCCTGGATCGGAATAAGTGTGCTTGGAGCTGTTCCGTTCGTAATGACAGGGGTTATTCCCAATTTCATAGATGCCATGTTTGAGACGGTATCAGGCTTTACCACGACGGGAGGAAGTATTCTTACTTCTGTGGACGGAATGGAGAGGAGCGTTCAGTTCTGGAGAACCTTCACTCACTGGGTAGGAGGTATGGGAGTTCTGGTATTCCTTCTTGCCGTAGTGCCCATGGCAGACGGCTACAGCATGCACCTTATGAGGGCGGAGAGCCCGGGACCGGTTGTTGGTAAGATTGTTCCCAAGGTTAAGGACACAGCCAAGATTCTCTATCTGATTTACTTTGGCATTACCATCCTTGAGATCACCTGCTTATTCATCTCGGGACTTCCTTTATATGATGCGATAACAATTACTTTTTCAACGGTTGGAACCGGAGGATTTGCCGTTACCAATTCCGGAATAGGTGGATATCCGATTGTCAGCCAGGCCATAATAATTGTGTTTATGGCTATGTGCGGTGTCAATTTTACCGTGTACTATTTCCTTCTTAACAGAAAGCCCAAGGAAGCCTTTTCAATCGATGAGGTCAAGTACTACTTTGGCACAATGTTTGTAGCGGCTCTTCTCATAGCTATAAATATATACAGAGCGGGAGTTCTGCAAAATGCAGGATTATCTTTCCATCATGCGCTGTTTGCGGTGACATCGGTTATGACCACGACAGGTTTTGGAACCCTGGATTTTGATAAGTGGCCGACTTTTTCCAAGATGATACTGTGCATCCTGTCTCTGGTCGGTGCCTGCGCAGGCTCCACCGGCGGTGGTTTCAAGTTCTCAAGAGCTCTTATCGTGATCAGAAATGCCAGAAATGAGCTGAACTTTATAGTTCATCCCAAGGCCATCAAGAGAGTATATATGGACGGACATACTGTTGAGGGCACCACGGTCAAGTCGGTTTCCGCATACCTTGGCATCTACGTTATTACATTCATAGTATCAACCCTTGTTGTGGCACTTGATAACTTTGATTTTCAGACTACGGTAACTTCGGTTGCCGCAACCTTGAACAACATAGGACCCGGTCTTGGTATGGTTGGTCCAATGGGAAATTATTCAGAGTTCTCCTACCTTTCCAAGCTTGTCCTAATGTTTGATATGCTGGCAGGAAGACTTGAGCTGTTACCTATTTTAATCGTAATTAAGCCTAAGACTTGGAGAAAATAAAAAATAATTCCATTGCATACAATTATAAAAAAAGTATAAACATTTATAAAATTTTATAAACTTTTTTTAAAAAACCCATTGAAAATTGTGTCCAAATTGTGATAAACTTGTTTCAGTTTTGTGAAAGACTTGCATTTTTACTTCAAAATACAGTTTAGGTGGGTTTGATATTATGACAAAGACAAGAGTGTACAAGATATCGCTCTTTGTCGCTGTGATCCTGATGTGTACCTGCTTTACGGCAGCCCTCTTCAAGTTCGGATACATGGAGGGAGGAGTCGGTGCAGCTCAGGACGTTCCGGAGGAGAATGGAAACTCCCTGGCAAGTTTTGTTGTTTCTACAGATGACGATCCTATAGCCGGAGGCGAACAGACACTCAATGAGGAAGGCATTTTGAATGAAAGGGGAAGGCTTACTCAGAGAGTTACGATCTATGATGAGAGCGGTACCTTACCGATCAGTGGCACAGTGACTAAGTCCCAGGATGCATTTTATCCCGGAACATATGAGCTTACATTCAGCAGAAATGCTATTTTGAACGACAAGGCAACAGTCCAGGTCAAGATGGACGTGGAGGAAGGCCAGCCGGTATATATTCTTACCGGCAACAAGGAGAAGGGATACAGAGAGGTGGCTGTGACCACAGCTGACAGCAACAAGTGCGTATCCTTCGAGACTCAGCTCCTTCAGAACTACACATTGTCAACGACCGATATTTCCGGCGCCCAGGAGGCAATGGCAAGACACAGAGAGAGCTAAGCTAAACCGAATAACAGACAACGTATCAGATGTATAACAAGAAGATGAACGGGGTAAAAGAAGTAGAAGCAGTATTTGAGTCTGCCAAGTCTTTTACCTCGTTTTTTGTTGTAGAAAAGCAGCAGTATAAAGGCCGGAAATGAAAGATATTCCGTGCCCAGATTGCTTATAAACAGATAGCCCCCAAGTAGTGAGAGAACACCGAAATCCCTAAGAAGGTAAAAAATGACAATCAGCGTAACTCCCCACCAGCGGTAGTCGGTGTGTAAACGCTGCGCCAGATATGCGCATCCAGCGGCAAGCGCTCCTGAGAGAATAAGGCTTATGAAATTGATGTTGCCGTCAACCGTTGCAAGGTTCATGTCCATGGGATCAGATAAGGGCAGTATACGGCCGAATCGGGTCTGTATCGTTTCGATGCCCCATATTACAAGTAATCCTATAAGAAGGGTAAAATAGACGTTCTGGTGCGAAATAAGTATATCAGAGTTGGCTGTAAGGACTTTAATTATGTTGAAATCGTATTTGTCTGCCTTGGCGTAGAGAGTCAGGTCAAAAAAAGGCTCCGATATTATTCCAAACAGCAGAAGGTTCAAGGCGTATTTAAGCCTGCTCTTGGTGTGAAAAAAGCCTTCCACAATAAGGAAACAGAAGATGGGAAAAGCGGTTCTGCCGATTCCCCTAAGAATCTTGTAGATGAGATTAAGCTCGTGATTTGTAAGACCACCCGCGTACAGGCCGTCCCTTATCATTGGCAGCATAATGCCTGCGGTTGCGTGGTCTATCAGCATTGTAAAGCATGCTATCAGTTTCAGGAGATTGCCGTTTAGTTTCTTTGGAATGGAAATAGGCATGGTAACGATCTTCCTTTACGGATTATTTTGGTAGATAAGGCCAAAAGAAAAGGCCATGACAGAAATGATAACTGTCATGACCTATTTTAAACTATTTTAGATGGTAATGCATTATTCAAAGATGATGTTTTCCCAAGAGTCTTCGGGGATAAGTGAGATGTAAGTCTTACCTGTGTTGATGGCAAGCTCCTCACCGTTCTCGTCGTAGTACTTGGTAACGCCTGTCTCGCTGCTCTTAACCCAGGTGATATCCTTGGCAATACCGCCAGTGAGATACCATGCATTTTTGCCTGAATCGATGCAGTTGTAAATAAGATATCCGTTCTCATCAAGCTGGTTGAAAGAACACTTCTGAAGGATTACATTCTTGAAAGCAAGAGGTGCGCCGTCCTCGGCATCCTCGTGACGCTCGCCGTACTCATAATATTCATATAAGCCTGTCTCAGTGTTGTATACAAGCTGTGAGCCGTTGTGAGAGAAAGGAAGTATTGCCTTGTAAGCCTGATAATATCTTGAGTACTTCTCATCGAGCTTGACCTCTGTACCGTAAGGAACGAAGTTAAAGTGGCTGCCTTCGTTGGCATATTCTGTATAAGTAGCGGAGATACCGAATCTGTCGATGCAGGATTCCATATCACCCTTTAAGATATACTCTGTAAACTCTCTTGCCTTGCCGTTGTTAACTCTTGAGAAGTAACCTGAGATGTGATCCTTGGCCCAAGGGTTGGCAAAGTATGCATCGTTGTGATAAGGGCCACCGTCATGGCAAAGGATCGCGTTCCACTCTGAAGCAAGAAGGATGTTGGTGGGACGTGTTGATCTGATACTTCCGAGCTGCTCGATGCTGCCCCAGTCCTTAACAACACACATAAGTCTTGTGATGCGGTCGTTCTTGGTGCTGTTCATAAGCTCATATACAACGTCTGCCTCTGATGTTCCGTAGTGAGGAAGAGCTGTAATCTCATTATCAACCATTGCTGCGATGGGACGCTGGTCCTTGAGCTCCTCGCTGATAGGCTCGCCTGTAAGCTCTGAGAAGTACATTCCCTCGGGAAGTACATAGGCCTCTGCCTCTTCGGCAGCGGGCTCCTCAGTGGTCGCCTCAGCAGTAGCCTCTGTTGTATTCTGTGACTCAATCTGCTCAAAAGATACACCTACCGCACCGGTATCCTCTCCGGCATTTTCGCCCTCGGAACCGCAAGCTGCAACAGATAATAATGTAATGGAACACATTGCGATAGCAATAGCTTTCTTTGCATATTTTCTAATATACATTTTCATAATCTCCTTTAAAATAAATCATTATTACCATTCTAACAGAGTTGGGATGATAATGCCATAAAAATTATGAATAATGGTTTTTGGAACCCCAAAAGTGTCATTCGTCCGATTTCAAGTGTCATTCGTCAGAAAATCAACATTATAAGATGATTATGTGTTAGGATGTTGCCCATAAGAAAAGAGGATCTGTTTTGAAGCGTGGGAGTAAGTATAGACAGATCTAAACAACGAAAGGTAAACGGAAAAAGTATGAGTGAGTTTAGTATCAAACCTGATTCAGTTAAACAGCAGGTTCAGACACTGGCTGATGCTGCTGCAACAGTTCAGTCACAGGCTGATATTCTTCAGGAGATTTTAAATGTTCCTTTTTTGGCAGGACCTGCTTACGAGATCGTGCGTAGGACGCTGGAAGCAATCCTTGAGGATATTGTGAAGCATCATTCCAAGCTGGAGCAATTCAGTGAAGTATTGAAACAGATTGTTGAATACTATATTACAACCGAACAGGAAGTAATCGAGCAGTTCAAATCCCAGAGGGGAATATATAATCCACAGTATGACGGTAATCATAACTGGAATCCCGGAGAATCGTGGAATCCCGGCAGAGATTTTGGCACTGGTGACTGGGGTATGCCCGGTGGAAGACCCGGAGACTCAGGTGCCGGAGAAGCAGGCGGCTACGGCGGTTACGGTGAAGAGTCAGGCAGAGCCGGTGGCGATTATGAAGGAAGAAGTGCGGGCGATCCCAGCGATGGAGTACCCGGCGGCAATAGCGGCGCAGGCACAGGCGGAGCCGGAGGAAGATCAGGTGGCTCAGGCAGTTACGGCGGTGGAAACGCAGGCGGTGGAAACCCCGGTAGTGCAGGCGGCTACGGCGGAAGCGGCTCAGGCGGCAACAGCGGCTCAGCCGGTGCACAGGCTGGCGGTGGCGCATCAGCAGGCAATCCAGGTAGCTCAGGCGGCTATGGCGGTGGAAACGCAGGCGGCTATGGCGGCGGAAGCGCAGGTGGCTATGGCGGCGGAGAAGCAGGCGGCTACGGCGGAAGCGGCTCAGGTAGCGCAAGCGGATCCGGTAGCGCAAGTGGCTCAGGTAGCGCAGAAGAAGTGAGGGCCGAAATGGGATATATTAACATCGGCAACCCAGCTATAACAGTTGAGCCTTTACCTTATATGCCTAATCCGGATATGCCAATTGATGCGGCCATTCCGATCGATCATATCATGCCGGTTGATCCGGAAACAGGTATTCCGATTGAGAGATTCCCCGGAATACAGCCTATTCCTATGCCGGAACCTCTTATCCCCGGAGTAGAGCCTATTCCTATGCCCACACCCGGAGTAGAGCCTATTCCTATGCCCACACCCGGAGTGAATCCTATCCCTATGCCCACACCAGGAGTGAATCCTATCCCTATGCCTTCACCCGGATTTGAGCCTATTTATCCAGGTGGATCAGGCGGTCCTGTACCTATGCCTGTAATAGATCCTATTCCCGGATTGGACCCTATTCCTATGCCGACACCGACTATTCCCGGAGTAGATCCTATTCCCATGCCGGAACCTTTCAGACCCGGAGTAAGACCTGTACCAATGCCGGATCCCGGTCGTTATTTTGATCCTCGTTTCCTGGGGCCCGAGATATTCCCGGATGTTGAACTGTAATAACGAGATTTTTACTAAGCGGTTTACTTATGTTTTTTGCCTAAGTAGACCGCTTTTTGTGGTATACTAAAACATTATAAGAAGCGCTACGGGAGTAAATAATTCTATGAAATTGACATTTGTAGGCGCAGATCATGAGGTGACAGGAAGCTGTCATTTCATCGAATGCGCGGGTAAAAATATCCTGGTGGACTACGGTATGGAGCAGGGCAGGGACTATTTTGAGAATGTTCCCCTTCCCGTATCCGCTCCGGAGATCGACTATGTACTTCTGACCCATGCACATGTGGATCATTCCGGTAATCTGCCGCTTTTGTATGCCAAGGGCTTTCGCGGCAAGATCTATTCCACCGATGCCACTGCGGAGCTGTGCAACATCATGCTGCGTGACTGTGCACACATTCAGATGCAGGAAGCAGAGTGGAGAAACAGGAAGGCCAAGAGAAGCAAAGATATTAACAAAATGGAGCCTTCCTATACTATGGAGGATGCTGACAAGACCATCAAGTGTTTTGTTCCCTGCCCCTACGGCAAGGAGATAGAGGTCTGTGAAGGTGTTAAGATAAGGTTCACAGACATCGGACATCTGCTTGGCAGTGCCAGCATAGAAGTGTGGCTCACGGAAAAAAATGTGACCAAGAAGATAGTCTTTTCCGGTGATATAGGTAATACCGACCAGCCTCTTATCAAGGATCCCCAGTACACCTCAGAAGCAGATTATGTTGTAATGGAGTCAACCTACGGTGACAGACTTCATGCCGAGGAGAAGCCCGATTATGTGGCTGAGCTGGCGGAGATTCTCGACAGAACCTTTGCAAGAGGCGGTAATGTGGTCATTCCATCCTTCGCGGTGGGAAGAACCCAGGAGATGCTCTATTTTATAAGGAAGATCAAGAAGGATGGGCTGGTTAAGTCTTATCCTAATTTCCCGGTATTTGTGGACAGTCCCCTTGCCGTTGAAGCAACCGAGATATTTGAGAACAACCAGTTTGAGTGCTACGATGAGGAAGCTCTTGAACTGATCAGAAAGAGGATCAATCCAATAACTTTCCCGGGAATTAATCTTGCTATTACTATGGAAGAATCCAGGGCGATAAATGAAGATCCGGAGCCCAAGGTAATTATCTCTGCCTCCGGAATGTGCGATGCGGGAAGAATAAGACATCACCTTAAGCACAATTTGTGGAGACCTGAGTGTACTATTTTGTTCGTGGGATATCAGTCCGTTGGAACAACGGGTAGGGCCATCATCGACGGAGCTACACAGGTGAGACTCTTTGGCGAGACCATTGACGTGAAGGCAGAGGTGTGCAAGCTCGAGGGATTGTCCGGTCATGCTGATAAGAACGGACTTATCAAGTGGCTTAAGGGCTTTGATGTCAAGAGACCCAAGCGCGTATTTATCGTGCATGGTGAAGACAGTGTATGTATGTCTTTTGCCAAGTGCCTTGAAGAGGAATACGGCTATGATACCTATGCACCTTATTCCGGAACTGAGTTCGACATCATATCCGGAATGATAACCAAAGAAGGTATTCCGATTCCTATCAAGAAGAAGGAGTACACGCTTGTTTCGGATGTATATGCCCGTCTTAAGGCTGCAGGTGCGCGCCTTATGGGTATTATTGCCAGATCGGAAGGTATATCCAACAAGGACAAGGCCAAATTTGCGGATCAGATCAATTCACTATGTGACAAATGGAGCAGATAAGTGGAGCCATGTGTTTATCTGCGATGTAAATAGGATGAAAAAAGAGGGGAGAAGAGTATGTCAAGAGCAGATGAGATTTTTATTGATATGTGCAGAGATATCTTAGAGAACGGTACATCAACGGAGGGGGAGAAGGTACGTCCTCACTGGCCTGACGGAACATCAGCCTACACGATCAAGAAATTCGGCGTGGTGAACAGGTACGATCTGTCCAAGGAATTTCCCATAATGACCCTTAGAAAGACTGCCCTTAAGAGTGCGACGGATGAGATTCTCTGGATCTATCAGAAAAAGAGCAACAATATTCACGACCTTAACAGCCACATCTGGGATGAGTGGGCCGACGAGACCGGTTCCATCGGCAAGGCCTACGGCTATCAGATTGGGCAAAAGAGTATCTACAAAGAGGGTGAGTTTGACCAGATCGACAGGGTTATCTACGACCTTAAGAACAACCCCTTCAGCAGAAGGATTATGACCAACACCTACGTGTTCTCAGATCTTCATGAGATGAATCTGTACCCCTGCGCTTACAGCGTTACCTATAACGTAACTCAGAAGAAGGGAGAGGACAGGCTTACTCTTAACGCTGTCCTTAATCAGAGATCCCAGGATGTTCTTGCAGCCAACAACTGGAATGTTGTCCAGTACGCAGTTCTTGTTCATATGCTGGCTCAGGTCTGTGACATGAATGTGGGAGAGCTGGTGCACGTTATCGCAGATGCACATATCTATGACAGACATGTACCGCTCATCAAGGAGCTTATTGAGAGAAAGCCTCTTCCTGCACCTAAGTTCCACTTAAATCCTGACGTCAAGGATTTCTATGAATTTACAAGAAACGATGTATCCCTCGAGGGCTACGAAGTAGCCGGGGAGCAGATCAAGGATATTCCAATTGCGATCTGAACGATATAGGGCATGAGTAATCGCGGTGCTTGTGCTTGCACGAAGCGCTGTGATTATGAAATGGCCGAACGTACATGAGGAAGTAGCGTGGTAATGCGGATTCCGAATGTGCGTAGGATTGCGAGAGCGTAAGCGGAGCAAGCCGTATATCGTTCATAAAGTAGTGGGTATCATACAACAAGTCAAACGGAGGAGTTTATGAAAGCAATCGTAGCAGTAGACAGTAACTGGGCCATCGGCAACAAGGGCAAGCTCCTTGTCAGCATTCCCGCCGATCAGAAGAATTTCAGAAACATTACCATGGGGAACACAATAGTATATGGAAGAAAGACCCTTGAGACTTTTCCCCAGCAGGTGGTTCTTCCCGGAAGAGACAATATTATTTTATCAACCAGAGAGGACTATGCGGTTAAAAATGCCAGGGTAGCCCACAACAAGGAAGAGCTTCTTGATATGGTTGGAGGCCTTAATAGCGATGAGGTATTTATCATCGGAGGCTCCAGTGTCTACAATGAGTTTATTGATGAGTGCGACACTGCCATCGTGACCTTTATCGATAAGGAATATCAGGCAGATTCCTATTTCCCCAATCTGGACGAAGACCCGAACTGGGAAATGGTGGATGAGAGCGATGAGCAGGTATATTTTGACATAACCTATACTTACAGAACCTATAAGAGAAAGTAACGGTGGGTATTATGGCTGACAGGAAGAAAGCGTTAGTTCTGATTAATAGAAAGGCCGGAATGGGCAAGGCCGGCAATGAAGTCATGCAGCTTGTGGAAAAGCTCGGGGCAAAGGGCTATGAGCCTATTGTTTATCCGATTATTCCGGGAACCGAATTAACTTCTGAGAAACTTGTGGCCGAATATGACACGGAGGCCGAGCTTATTGTGTGCAGTGGCGGCGACGGAACTTTGAACCACGTTATGAATGCCATGATGAACATGGAAAAGAGACCGCTTCTGGCCTATATTCCCGCAGGAAGTACCAATGATTTTGCCAGAGGGCTTGGGATTCCGTCCGGTCACCTGGCTGCCGCCGAGATTGCGGTTGAGGGCGAGCCTTTTTCCTATGATGTGGGAAAAATGAACGATCACTATTTTAACTATGTAGCTGCCTTCGGAGCTTTTTCCAAGGTAAGTTATGCTACGGATCAGGAGCTGAAGAACGTTCTGGGCTACGCAGCCTACGTAATCAGTGCCATTGCGGAGCTCCCTCAGAATATTGGTTATAACTGTCATATGAAGATAGAGACCGATGATCTTACAGAGGAAGGGGACTATATCTTCGGGGCTGTGTGCAATTCAGCCTCCGTTGGCGGAATGAAGCTTCTTGAGAATGCAGATGTTCAGCAGGATGACGGCAAGATGGAGCTGATCCTTATTCGCGCACCCAAGAATATCGGAGAGATAAATCTGATACTGACAGCTCTGGCGGTGGGAGATGTTAACAGTAATTTCATCACCTTCAGACAGGTTAACAAAGTTACTTTTTATTCCGATGAGAACACCAGCTGGACCATAGACGGAGAGTACGGCGGAGACGCAAGAACCACTGAGATAGAAGTAATAGACAAGGCCATAACCATTATGACAGGCAAGAAAGGATAATCAATGTTTGATCCCGTATCCGTCGCTAAGTGCGACAGCTACAGTATAGAGGATGTAAGGCCCGCCCTTAAGGAAGTTCTGGACAATATCGGCGGGCTTGAATTTGTTAAGCCGGGGATGAAGGTTGGAATTAAGGCCAATCTTATTACGGCGTTGGAACCGGGGAAGGCAGGGACTACTCATCCGGCTCTTTTGAGGGAGCTGAGTATTCTTTTGACAGACCTTGGGGCAGAGGTGGTAATAGGAGACAGCCCCGGGGAGCTGTACAATCAGGCTGTTCTTGACAGAGTTTACAGAGTATGCGGCCTCACAGACATGGTAAAAGAGCTGTCGGGGGAACGCAAGGTCAGGCTAAATGACGATTTTTCCATAAGTAATGCGGTATTTCCCGAGGCAGAGTCCATCAAGACCTTTATCTACACGGGGTGGCTGGACAAAGTGGATGCCATCATAGATTTCTGCAAGCTCAAGACCCATGCAATGATGGGATTTAGCTGTGCGGTCAAGAATATGTTCGGAACGGTGCCCGGTACCACCAAGCCGGAGTATCATATGAGATTTCCGGAGGAGAGAGCCTTTGCCAATATGATGGTGGATCTCAATGAGTATTTTAAGCCGGTGCTGTATGTGGTGGATGCCGTAGACGGAATGGAAGGAAACGGACCGACCATGGGAGATAAGAGGCATGTAGGTGCGCTTCTTGCATCCAAGAGACCCTATGCTCTTGATATGGCCTGCGCTGATATTATAGGAATGGGGCTGTCTGACTGTGCTATTTTGGGAGCTGCCTATGAGAGAGGTTTGGGACCGAAGACTGTAGCTGAGGTTGATATAGTGGGAAGGGTTTCCCTAAGTGATGTGAAGATACCTGATTTTCACAGGGCCACCAGCCATCAGAGTATTACCTTTGAGGGTGAGGGCATAGGCTGGAAGATTGCGGCCTGGGCGGTGAAGACAGTGTTTAATGCAAGGCCTCAGGTCAAGGCGGCGGAGTGTATCAGCTGCAAGAAGTGTTATGAGACCTGTCCGGCCAAGGCTATTACGATGGTGCCTTATACCAAGAAGGTTAATGGGACGGAGAAGGAGATCACGATTCCGTCGATTGACAGGAGCAAATGTATCAAGTGCTTTTGCTGCCAGGAGTACTGCCTGGTGGGAGCAATGAAAGTGCAGGAAAATCCCATTGGCAAATTCATCAAAGGATTGCAGAAGAGCTAAATACATTGACATGAGGACGCTCATTGCCCGGCGAGCCTTGCTTGTATAGACAAATAAACCTCATGGCGCTGGACACTGCGAAGAGCCCATAAGCGCTGTATCGCGGCGTGCATAAGGCACTTGCGATACAATGGTCTCTTCTTCGTAGCACCAAAATCGGTTTATTTATCTATACAAGCAAGGCTCGCCGGGCAATGAGCTGTAATATGGCAAGCCAAGGTAATTTAGCGGACTTTTGAGGGCGGCAATCAGGAGCTGGTGGCAGGCTAAGTGTAATGAGCTGTAATATGGCAAGCCAAGGTTATTTAGCGGACTTTTGAGGGCGGCAATCAGGAGCTGGTGGCAAGCCAAGGTAATTAAGAGAAAGATGTTTTAGATATAGATGGTTATATACGAGAAGAAGATTCATAAAGACGGACATGAGTATATTGAGATAACGGG
>NZ_ATVS01000031.1 GCF_000420845.1 Butyrivibrio sp. AE3009
TCTGCAAGAAGGCCAAGGACTACGATCTCATTTTTGTTCCTGCCGACGGCTTCGGAGCACCGGGATACTTCCGCATGGCTTACTGCATCGACACCGAGAAGGTTGAGAGAGCAATGGTCAAGCTCCGTGAATTCGTGGAGAAGGAATACAGAAAGTAATCTATTATATGATATGGGGTCAAAAGTCAAAAATGCGTACATGCTTGCATGTTAAGCATTTTGACTTTATGACCCGAACAAATATGAGGAATAAGCAATTTACGCAGTAAATTAGCGGTTTCCGAATATTTGCAGAATTGCGAAAATGACTTTAGTCATGGAGCAATTCGTATATCATATGGTGTCAAAAGGTACTTTTGACACCTACATCATTATATTTGAGGACGGAGATATTAAGAGTATGAAAAAAGAAGTGAAGATTCAGATCGGGGCAGAGGGGATCAAGGCTGCCTTCGTATACCTTATCATTACCGTTATTTATACTCTGCTTGTTATGAATGTGGACAAGGCGCCCATAGGACCAAATGATACAGTGGTGGGCTTTTCCAAGATTAACGGCAAGATGGCGGGAATATTTGGTTACAACTCTCTTTTTGACAAGATAACAGATGTCGCAATGCTTATTGCAATTCTTGTTGCGGCAGGATTTGCAGTGCTGGGACTTATTCAGCTGGTGAAGGGAAAGAGTCTTTTCAAAGTTGATAAGAAGATCTACGGACTGGCGCTGGTGTATGTTGTGGTTATGGTACTATATGTCTTTTTTGACAAAGTGCCCCTTAACTACAGGCCGGTACTGGTGCCCGGTGAGACTGAGCTGGAGGCATCATTTCCTTCCACTCACACCATGGTTATCTGCACGATACTGTCAACAGCTGTTCTTTTCTGGAGAAAGGTATTTGAAGGAGAGGGCAAGTATGTGAAGGATGTCAGTGTCAAGAACCTTGATGAGAAAAAAGGCGCAGCTTCTTCGGTATTTATCTCAGGAGACAGGGCCAAGCTTCGCAAAGGCCTTGAAACATGCGCACGCTTTATCATGTTCGTTGCGGTTATAGGAAGGATACTGGCAGGAGTTCATTGGATAACCGATATTCTCGGAGGCTTACTGATTTCCGCAACCATAACAGAGTTCTATAGCGCTCTTTTTATAGGAAAAACAGAGGAAGCGGACTGAAAGAGCGCATGGATGTTGAACAAATTGAGATGTTTTGTCAGCGGATGCGTTGACAATGCGGATTAAAGGGAGTAAACTCTATTTCGTAATCACTTTAGTGTTTTAACGAGCTGATTAAATCAAATGCGATTTTATGAGGAGGAGAACAAAAATGGCAGAGATTAAGAAGACAGATAGCACCGTTAAACCTGTTGCAGCAGCTACTGTAGTAGTTAAGAAGGCTGAAGTTAAGGCAGAGGCACCTAAGGCTGAGAAGAAAGAGACCAAGGTAGAAGCCAAGAAGCCTGCAGCTAAGAAGCCCGCAGCTAAGAAGCCTGCAGCAGCCAAGAAGGCTGAGCCCAAGAAGGCTACAGTTAAGAAGGAGACCAAGCCTGCAGCTAAGAAGGCTACAGCAGCCAAGAAGCCCGCTACCAAG
The DNA here is from genome assembly GCF_000420845.1 of Butyrivibrio sp. AE3009. Classification (GTDB taxonomy): domain Bacteria; phylum Bacillota; class Clostridia; order Lachnospirales; family Lachnospiraceae; genus Butyrivibrio. Next base: position 1,586 of record NZ_ATVS01000031.1, read on the forward strand.
AAGGCAGTAGCTCCCAAGGAAGATGTTAAGACCAACATCGTTCTTCAGTATGGCGACAGAGCTGTATCCTATGCAGATCTTGTACAGAATGCCAAGAACAAATTCCAGTACGATATGGGCGGAGACGCTGAGGCTGTTAAGAAGATCAATCTTTATGTTAAGCCTGAGGAGAACAAGGTTTACTTCGTAATGGACAACAAGGTACAGGGCAGCTACGATCTGTAATGTTCAATCCCGATATATATTCAGAGGCACTCACATCCGTGGGCGCCTCTTTTTTCTTAAAAAAAATTGGGGTCAGACCCCAATCACAGAATGTTCACAATCTCCTGATAGAATAGATCTTAGGCCCTGGTCAGGGCGACATGCCACATTCGTTGGCAGAGGCGATATCGCCGAAGAATACCCATATTACAATTCAATACAAGGAGAATTTATTAAGAAAAGACTTGACATTGCACAGTGTCAAACTTAAACTTAAAATTAACTTTTTGCAGATGGGGATATTGTACTCCAAACGCTTTAACACATAGAAGTGATAAAAGGCCAACGCTTTAAATCGCATTACGCTTTAAAATGTCACCGGGCCGAATATTATTCTGATAATTTGGAGAACTAAGCGTTTGTTGCAGGTACATTAGATGCAATAAGTCATGGAAAGAGTTTGTGTGGAGGTGTTTTTATGATTAAAGCTTCCTTTGAGAAGGTCAAAAGAGGTGCGTCCTCTGAGGCTTTTAAGGATGAAAACAGGCTTAATCTCGAAAAATCCGTCGGCGACAGTACATCTGAGACTGTCCGGGAGCATGTCTACATCGTCTTTTCCGGGGACATCAGCATCGAAAATGGCATAGAGACCATCGAGAACAAGGTCCTTTCAGGGGATCTGCTTGAGGTATCCAGATTTGATGTCAGAGGTCACGCAGCAGTGGCCATCGTAAGTACCTCCATTAGAAAAAAGATCGAGGATCTTCCTATTGTTGAGAAAGTCAAGGTTATGGAAGCTCTTCACCCAACCGTTGATAAAGCTGCACCGGTAACTTCATATACTAAGTAATCCTATTTAGTTTGAGACCGCTATCGATGCATTTTTATAAAGCACTACTATACTAACGACGGAGGAGAAAGTGTATGAAGAAAAAAATGTGCCCTGAAAAAGCGCTGGCTGTGATCCTTAGTGCATCACTGGCATTATCACCAGCAGTTACAGCTTCAGCTGCTTCAGGCGACGACGCTGAAGAGCTCTTTGAAGAAGTAGTATTAGAAGAGACAGGCGAAGAAGAGGAACTTAGTGAAGTTCCTGTAATGGAAAAGGTTGATCCTGCCAAGGTCGGCCTGGAGACATCCAAAGATGTCTTTGAGGGTAAGCTTGAGGATGTAGATGCCACCAAGCATGATCCCGACGAGCAGACCCGTGTAATTATCGTTATGGAGGGCGACAGCGTAATTGATGCAGGCTTTGATACTGCAGATCTTGCTGAAAATGACGCGGCCATGACTCTTTCCGATAATATCCTCAGTGAACAGGAGAGCACTGTTGAGAAGATCGAAGAGGAAGCTCTTGACGGAGACAAACTTGATGTTAACTTCAATTTCTCAATTCTCACCAATGCTGTATCAGCAGATGTAGCATACGGCGATATTGAGAAGATCAAAGAAGTAGACGGCGTTGCTGCAGTATATGTTGCTCAGCAGTACGAGCCTCTTATGTCAGCAGATCCCATGACAATTACTTCCGGAGATATGGTTGGAAGCTATTCAACATGGGCTAACGGCTATACCGGTGCCGGCACAAGAATTGCAATTATCGATACAGGTATCGATTCTGATCACCCTTCTTTTGACAGCGCAGCTTTTGATGCGCATCTTGCAGAGACAGCTCAGAAGGCAGGCAAAACAGTTGAGGATTACTCACTTCTTACAGCAGAAGAGATTGCCACTGTTCTTCCTAATCTTAATGCTTCCAAGATGAGCAAGGGTGATGATGAAGAAAAGGCAGTTGAACTTACAGCTGACCAGCTCTTTGTAAATGACAAGATTGCTTTTGCATATAACTATGTAGACAAGAACCTTGATATCACACATGATAACGATGAGCAGGGTGACCACGGAACACACGTATCCGGTATCGCTACTGCCAATGCCTATGTACCAAGCGCAGTTACAGAGACAGGCTTCGCTCAGCAGGCAGTAGGTGTTGTAGGTATCGCTCCCGATGCACAGCTCATCACCATGAAGGTATTCGGAACCAACGGTGGTGCATACAGTGATGATTACATGGCAGCTATCGAGGATGCTATCCTTCTTAAGGCTGACGTTGTTAACCTTTCACTTGGTTCATCCGTTGCCGGATATTCAGCTGATTCAGAGCAGTATATCAATGATATCTTTGACAAGCTTCAGGGAACCAGCACTGTTGTATCCATTTCCGCAGGTAACTCCGGACGTTGGGCAGACAGCTCACCTTATGGTGTTAACCTTTCAAAGGATGTTAACCAGGATACAGTAGGATCTCCCGGATCTTATTACAACGCTCTCACAGTAGCCAGTGCCAACAACAGCGGAATCACAGCCAACTACTTTGAGACAAAAGACGGTGCTAAGATCTTCTACAACGATGGTAATGACACACTTGCACCTAAGTTCAGAACACTTGATACATCAGCAGATCAGAACGGAACAGAGTATCCTTACGTTCTTCTTGCTGCCAAGGGTACTCCTGAAGATTACGACGGCGTTGATGTTAAGGGTAAGGTTGTATTCGTTCAGCGTGGTGGCATCACATTCGGTGAGAAGCAGCAGAACGCTGAGAACGCAGGCGCTGTTGCAGCTGTAATCTACAACAATCAGCCCGGCACTATCAGCATGACACTTCAGGGAAGCAAGGCAGTTATTCCTTGCGTATCCATCACTCTTGCAGAGGGAGAGGCTGTTGCAGCACTTTCCGAAGAAGTTGCTGAGGGTGTATATGAAGGAACCTTCAAGGTTGTATATAACGCAGCTACCAACTACAACGCAGCTGACGGCTACACAATGAGCTCCTTCTCATCCTACGGTGTTCCGGGAACTCTTGACCTCAAGCCTGAGATCACAGCACCCGGTGGAAACATCTACTCAACTATCGATAACGGCGATTACGGTCTCATGAGCGGAACTTCAATGGCAGCTCCTTCAGTTACAGGACAGAGCGCACTTGTTGAGCAGTACATCAGAGAGAACGGACTTGCAGAGAAGAACGGATTATCCGTACGTACACTTGCACAGTCACTTATTATGGCAACCGCAGTACCTCTTCACGAGGACAATGATCCTGAGAATCCTGAGGTTTCTCCCAGATCACAGGGTGCAGGTCTTGCCAATGTATATAACGCTGTAACATCACCTGTATATGCTCTTGTTGGTGCTAAGGAAGGCAATGATGGTAAGGTTAAGGCAGTTCTTGGCGATGATCCCAAGAAGAACGGCGCTTACAGCTTCTCATTTGACCTTTACAACCTTTCTGATGTCCCTCAGTACTATGTACTTGATGCATCTGTTCTTACAGAAGAGCTCTATGAGGAGTCAGGAATCAAATACTTTGTAGGATCATCACACAAGCTTAATCCTACAGTAACTCTTAAGGCAGACAAGACCAAGCTCGTATATGACCTTAACGGCGACGGCAAGGTTAACAAAAAAGACCGTGTTCCTTTCCTTAAGGCTGTAAACGGCTCTGTTGTTCTTCCTGCTCTTGAAGCTTGCCCGGATTATTTTGATTTCAACAACGACGGTGTTGTAAATACCAAGGACGTATATCTCTTCGGCAAACAGTTCATTAAGGGCGGCAAAGTAGTTGCTGACACCGCACTTAAGGCAGCAGTTGTTGAAGATAAAACCAATGTTAATGTTTCAATCAAACTGTCAGCAGAAGACAGAGAGTACCTTGCCGGATTTGAAAACGGTATGTATGTAGACGGATATGTATATGCTAAGGGTAATGTAACTCTTTCAGTTCCTTTCCTTGCATTCTATGGAAACTGGGGCGATTCCTCTATGTTCGAGGATTATGACTTCTACCTTGGCAAATATGATAAGGAATATGCAAGTAATGCATATATCTACAGTGGAGTTTCAGCAACCAACTTCCTCTCATTCTTCCCTTACGGAGATACAGATGAGGAAAATGAGTACTTCTTTGTTCCTAACCTGATCGCTACTGATGATGAGTACATTGCCGACAGACTTGCACTTAGTGCATCCAACGGAACAGCTCTTGGCAGCTTCTATTACACTCTTATCAGAAATGCAAGCAGACTGGTAACTACAATCAGCAACAAGAAGACCGGTGAAGTATACTTCCAGAAGCAGGAAGACGAGAACTACGCTTCCTTCGTTTACCAGCAGCAGTGGACAAACAACCTTCAGTCTCAGGATCTTATGTGGACAGGTACAGATGCTGAGGGCAATCCTCTTCCTGATGACACAGAGGTTGAAGTTAAGCTTACAGCAGTACCCAGCTACTATGATGGTGTTGATGATATCAGCACACTTACCGGTAAGGGATTAAGCATCGGATACTCATTTGCTATTGATAACGAGGATCCGGATATCGCAGAGATGTCAGCAAATGAAGACGGAACAATGAATGTCGTTGTTACCGATAACCGCTATGCGGCAGCAGTTATGGTTCTTGATGAGAACTTCGTGACTGTTGGCAAATATGCAGTAAACCAGAAGGTTAAAGGCGAAGATCAGACTCTTACAATCAAGGTTCCCGATGGAGAATTCTATGTAGAGGTTTATGACTATGCGCTTAATACCTGCATATATAAGTTCACACCTGCCGAGAAGGATACAGAGACAACTCAGTTCGTAACAAGCCTCACCGTTGAGAGCGAGGAGATGGACCTTGATGTAGGAAACAGAGCACTCATCAAAGTTACAGTAGGTCCCGAGAACCTTGAGAAAGGTTATGACGCAGTTGAGTTCACAAGCTCAGACGAGTCTGTTGCAACTGTAAGTGAGAACGGTACAGTAACAGCACTTAAGGAAGGCAGATGCACCATCCTTGTTACCACGAAAGCAACAGATAAGGATGGAAAGAACCTTACAGCAACAGTTTGGGTTACAGTAAGGGATTACGGCGGAGCAGATGATGATGAAGACTCAATAGTTGACATTTCAGAAGAACCATCTGAGGACGGAGTTCTGGAAGAAGTCGAAGAAATCGAAGTAGCCGAGGAAGTAGGAGGATCAACTAATGAATAAATTATTTAAAAGAGCAGCTGTTGCAGCTTTAACAGCAATCGTTCTTTTTGCCGGCATGCCTGCTAAATCCGTAAAGGCTGCAGAAGCAGCTCCTGTTCGCACAGTGGCAGAATTATCAGGATTGCCTGACAATCAGAAGATTGTATATAAGCTTAAGATTGAGAAAACAAAAGCAACCGACGGACAGATCGCAGTTTTATACGATCCCGAAGTGCTTAGCCTTGCTAAGAGCAGTGTAAACGGAATTTTTAGAGAGAGCGACGTAAACAAGAACTACACAGACGGCGATGAGACAGGACTTTCTATCGCATTTGTAGGCGACAATGCAGTTAAGGCTGACAGAACACTTCTGACACTTACCTTCAATGTTGCAAAGGGACTCGTAGCTCAGGATACAGTTATCAAGACCAAAGTTATCACACTTAACAATGAAGACGAAGTTCTTCTTGAAGATGTGACAATCGAGGACACCTTCAATGTAGGTAAAGGAAATATCATCGATCCTACGCTTGAGTATGTAAGCCAGACAATCCTCGGCGCAAAGGTTTTTTGGACCAGGGATGACAATGCTGACGGATTCCTTATTTATCGCAGAACAGGCAAGAATGGTGAGTTCGTTCAGGTTGGAGATGTAGGTAACAGAAGATCATTCTATGATTCCAAGGTTGCCAACAGAACAACATATTATTACAAGGTTGTTGCATACCAGAAAAACGGTGATGAGATTATTTACTCAAAAGAGTCAAACATCAAGTTTGTAACAATTGTAAAACTCTTCGGAATTTTCTAATCTGATTTATCCGTAAAGATTATAAAAGGGCTTGTCTCTGAATAGGAGGCAGGCCCTTTTTGCGGCGTTTTAGACAATAAACATTAACTATTTTTTTATAAATACATGGTTGACATTGATAGCCCATAGTGATAATTTATGATACAGAAGATGTTAGCACTCATATGACGTGAGTGCTAACACATTAAAAAGACTAACATACCTGCCAATGAATTTAAGCGCAAAATGCATAGGAAGGTGAACAATTTGGAACTGGATGAGAGAAAAAGAAAAATACTTCATGCCATAGTGAAGAACTACTTAGAGACCGGAGAGCCTGTGGGGAGCCGTACTATTTCCAAGTATACGGATCTTAACCTCAGCTCAGCCACCATCAGGAACGAGATGGCGGACCTTGAAGAGATGGGCCTTATACTTCAGCCCCACACTTCAGCCGGACGTATTCCTTCGGATCAGGGCTACAGAGTCTATGTGGATGAGATGCTCCGCGACAAGGAAAAAGAAGTGGAGAACATGAAGGAAATGCTCCTTGATAAAGAGGAGAAGCTTGAAAATCTCCTTAAGCAGGTAGCCAAGACACTGGCTGTGGATACCAACTACGCCACCATGATATCGGCTCCTCAGATCAGGAAGAACAAGCTGAAGTTCATTCAGATCTCCAAGGTTGACGAAGAACACCTTCTGGCCACCATCGTAATCGAGGGCAACGTGATCAAGAACAAGATCATCGCTGTTGAAGAGGTTCTGGATGATGCCACAATGCTCAAGCTTAACATTCTGCTGAATACAAGACTTGACGGTCTTGCAGTTGAGGACATCAACCTGGGACTTATAGCAGCAGTCAAGCAGGAAGCCGGAATACACAGCGAGATCATAGGCAACGTCATTGATGCAGCTGCCGAGTCCATAACAGCGGATGAGGACCTTCAGATCTACACCAGCGGCACAATGAACATTTTCAAATATCCGGAGCTTACAGACAACGCCAAGGCCAGCGAGCTTATAAGTACCTTCGAGGATACCAAGGATCTGTCGAGTATCGTGGAAGGAACCCTTGCCAACGAAGGCGAGGAGACAGGCATTCAGGTCTATATCGGCAATGAGACACCGGTTCAGGCCATGAAGGACTGCAGCGTGGTAACCGCCACATATGAGCTGGGCGACGGAATGAAGGGAACCGTCGGAATCATCGGCCCCAAGCGTATGGATTATGATAAGGTCATCACAACACTTAAGAATATGAGACATGCACTTGATGATTTATATAAAAAGAACTAGCAATAGGAGGCAAAGGTTTTGGGAAATACAGATAACAAGGCAGCTCATGACAAGAAGAAAACCATGAGTGAAAAAGAGATCCTTGAGAACATAATGGAGGAACTCGAGAATGAGGCCAATGAAAAGGCTGGGTCAGAGAAGTCTTCAGGCCAGAAGAGCAAGGATGAGACAGCTGAGGAAGCTGCAGGTAAAGCAGCTGCTGAGGAAGTAGCCAAGGAAGCGCCCGCAGCAGATAAGGCTCAGGCAGAAGAAACTTCTGATGAAGCATCCGCAGAGGGTGAGGAACCCAAGAAAAAGGGCCTGTTTGGCAAGAAAGACAAAAAGGATCCCCTTAAGGAGAAAGTTGACGAACTCAATGATAAGCTCATCAGACAGATGGCTGAGTTCGAGAACTTCAGGAAGAGAACTGACAAGGAGAAGGCTCAGATGTTTGAACAGGGCCAGGGTAACGTCCTTGAGAAGCTTCTTCCCGTTATAGATAACTTTGAGAGAGGCCTTGCGGCAGTTCCCGAGGAAGAGAAAGAGGGAGCATTCGCAGACGGCATGAACAAGATCTACAAGCAGCTTATCAAGCAGCTGGAGGACCTTGGAGTAACCCCGATTGAGGCTGTGGGTAAGGAATTCGATCCCAACCTTCACAACGCAGTAATGCAGGTTGAGAGTGCGGAATACGAATCCGGATTTGTTGCACAGGAACTTCAAAAGGGATATATGTTCCACGACACCGTACTCAGACACAGTATGGTAGCTGTTGCTCAGTAAGAAATTTAACCGGCGGAGTGGTTCGAATAGATTAAAACATTTGATTAAGTAAAACGGAGGAAAAAAACATGAGTAAGATAATCGGTATCGACCTTGGTACAACCAATAGCTGCGTAGCAGTTATGGAAGGTGGTAAGCCCACCGTTATTGCCAACGCAGAAGGCGCAAGAACAACACCTTCAATCGTTGCTTTCACAAAGAACGGAGAGAGAATCGTAGGTGAGCCTGCTAAGCGTCAGGCAGTTACCAACGCAGACAACACAATCGCATCAATTAAGAGAGACATGGGTACAGACCATGGCCGTACAATTGATGGCAAGAAGTATTCTCCTCAGCAGATTTCAGCTATGATCCTTCAGAAGCTTAAATCTGATGCAGAACAGTATCTCGGCGAAAAAGTTACAGAGGCGGTTATCACAGTTCCCGCTTACTTCAATGACGCACAGCGTCAGGCAACCAAGGATGCAGGCAAGATTGCAGGCCTTGAGGTAAAGAGAATCATCAACGAGCCTACAGCAGCAGCTCTTGCTTATGGTCTTGATAACGAAAAAGAGCAGAAGATCATGGTATATGACCTTGGTGGTGGTACATTCGATGTATCAATCATTGACATCGGTGACGGCGTTATCGAAGTTCTTTCAACCAACGGTGATACACATCTTGGTGGTGATGACTTTGACCAGGCTATCATCAACTGGATGGTTCAGGATTTCAAGAACAAGGAAGGCGTTGACCTTTCAGGCGACAAGATGGCTATGCAGAGACTTAAGGAAGCTGCAGAGAAGGCTAAGAAGGAGCTTTCATCAGCCACAACAACCAACATCAACCTTCCTTTCATTTCAGCAGGCGCTGACGGCCCTAAGCACTTCGATGTAGATCTTACAAGAGCTAAATTTGAGGAGCTCATTCACGATCTCGTTGAGAGAACAGCTATTCCCGTACAGAACGCTATGAAGGATGCAGGTCTTACAAACGCAGATCTTGGCAAGGTTCTCCTTGTTGGCGGATCAACTCGTGTTCCCTGCGTAGTAGAGAAGGTTAAGCAGCTCACAGGTCAGGAGCCTTCCAAGAGCCTTAACCCCGATGAGTGCGTAGCTATTGGTGCAGGTATCCAGGGTGGTAAGCTTGCCGGCGATGCAGGTGCAGGTGATATCCTCCTTCTTGACGTAACACCTCTTTCACTTTCAATCGAGACAATGGGTGGTGTTGCTACAAGACTTATCGAGAGAAATACAACTATTCCTACCAAGAAGAGCCAGGTATTCTCAACAGCCGCTGACAACCAGACAGCTGTAGATATCAACGTACTTCAGGGTGAGAGACAGTTTGCCAAGGATAATAAGTCCCTTGGACAGTTCAGACTTGACGGAATCCCTCCGGCAATGAGAGGAATCCCTCAGATCGAGGTTACCTTCGATATCGATGCAAACGGTATCGTTAATGTATCAGCTAAGGATCTTGGAACAGGTAAGGAGCAGCACATCACCATCACAGCAGGCTCCAACATGTCTGACGAAGATATCGACAAGGCTGTAAAAGAGGCTCAGGAGTATGAGGCTCAGGACAAGAAGCGTAAGGAAGGCATTGATGCCCGCAACGATGCTGACTCATTTGTATTCCAGACAGAGAAGGCACTTCAGGATGTAGGCGACAAGATCGATGCTTCTCAGAAGCAGACAGTAGAGGATGATATCAAGGCTCTCAAGGAAACTCTTGAGCAGACCAAGGATAAGGAGCTTTCAGACTCTGAGATTGATTCTCTTAAGAGCCAGAAGGAGAAGCTCATGAATGATGCTCAGGCACTCTTTGCCAAGATGTATGAGAATGCTCAGGGAGCAGCAGGTGCAGGCCCTAACATGGGTGGTGCAGCAGGCCCTGATATGGGCGGTGCTTCTTCCAGCTCATCATCTAACGATGACAACGTAGTTGACGGTGACTACAGGGAAGTATAACCTTAGTGGTATAATATGTAGCATTGCGAAAGCGTCAGCGGAGCAATGTGTATATCACGATGAGCATAGATGTAGATTAGGAGTAATATGGCAGAACAGAAGCGCGATTATTACGAGGTTCTCGGTGTCAGCAAGAGCGCTACCGAGGATGAGATTAAAAAAGCATACAGAGTCCTGGCTAAGAAGTACCATCCCGATATGAATCCCGGAGACCAGGCTGCAGCCGATAAATTCAAAGAGGCATCAGAGGCCTATGCAGTTCTTTCCGATCCTGAGAAGAAACGTCAGTATGATCAGTTTGGACATGCAGCCTTTGAAGGCGGCGGCAATCCCTTCAGCGGCGGTTTCGATTTTAACGGTGCTGATTTCGGAGATATTTTCGGAGATATTTTCGGAGACTTCTTCGGAGGCGGACGAGCAAGAGGCGGAGCAAGAAGTGGTCCCTCCAAGGGGGCTAACCTTCGTGCCAGCGTAAGGATCACCTTCCTGGAGGCCGTATTTGGCTGTGAGAAGGAGCTGGAGCTTACAATTAAGGATCCATGCCCTACCTGCCACGGCACCGGCGCTAAGCCCGGAACTCAGCCTCAGACCTGCTCCAAGTGCGGAGGTAAGGGACAGATTGTCTATACTCAGCAGTCCTTCTTCGGAACAGTCAGAAATGTTCAGACCTGTCCTGAATGTAGCGGAACCGGTAAGGTTATCAAGGACAAGTGCAGCGACTGTCACGGCACCGGCTATATCGCCAGCAGGAAGAAGATCAAGGTCACTATTCCCGCAGGTATCGATAACGGCCAGAGCGTAAGAATAAGAGATAAGGGTGAGCCCGGCATCAACGGCGGACCAAGAGGAGATCTTCTTGTTGAAGTTGTTGTATCAGATCATCCTATTTTCCAGAGAGAAGGCTATGATATCTATTCCGTAGTTCCCATGTCCTTTGCTATTGCAACACTTGGTGGAACCGTTATCATAGATACCGTGGATGGCAAGGTTGCTTATGATGTTAAGCCCGGAACCCAGACAGACACCAGAGTAAGACTTCGTGGCAAGGGTGTTCCTTCACTTCGTGATAAGGAAGTCAGAGGTGACCATTATGTGACCCTCGTTGTTCAGGTTCCTGAGAAGATTTCCAAGGAAGCCAAGGAGATTCTTAAGCAGTTCGATGAGAAAACCGGCGATTCCCTTACAGCAGCTGACCGTATCCTGGGCAGCGACGACAAGGGACCCTCAGACGGATCCGGCGGAAAGAAGAAAAAGGGCTTTTTCGGTAAGTGATATGAAATCCGCGTATGACCTATTTGCAAAAATGCTTGTTTTCGTCTGCGTGGTGATTTACTAAAACTCAAAAATGTGGGAGTGCTTCCTTTCAGCTTCGTTCAGAACAGTCAGCACCCCCGCATTTTTTCATTTTGTAAATCATCCTACTCGTCCGAGAACTACGTATTTTTGCAAACAGGTCTTACACGGATTTAAGTTTACATTTATTTAAATGGTAAAGTTTTGATATATGTGCTATACTTCGTTGGCTGGATTTATATTATACTTATGAGTGTAAAAACGGATTACCGTTTATTAAAACAATCATCAAACTATTTGAGGGCTTTAATTATGAAATGGATGCGTTTTAGAGTACGTACAAATGAAGAATCAGAGGATATCATTGTCAGCTACCTTGAGGATATAGGTCTTGAAGGAGCACAGATTGAGGATAATGCCCCTCTCACTGCCCAGGATAAGGAGCAGATGTTCATTGATGCTCCCGAGCTAGAGCCGGATGAGACTGATACAGGAATAGAGAGCGGAGTTGCCTATCTCAATTTTTTCCTTGAGATAGATGATGAGAACATGCTCACAGTTGAGGAGCCTGATGAGGACGGAAACTACGTTAAGGTTAAGAAGACTCCCGAGGAGATGCAGGCTCAGATCAGGGAGAAGCTGGATGAGCTCAAAGAGTTTTCTGATATCGGAGACGGCACCATATCTGTTGACGTAACTGAAGACATTGACTGGATCAATAACTGGAAGCAGTACTTCCACAAATTTTATATAGATGACATCCTTGTTATCCCTTCCTGGGAGAAGGAGAACGAGGAGGATAAGAATAAGGCAGAGATGGTGCTCCACATCGATCCCGGAACAGCCTTTGGAACCGGTATGCATGAGACCACTCAGCTCTGCATCAGAATGCTCAAAAAGTATGTAACCCCGGATACAGAGCTTCTGGACGTAGGAACAGGAAGCGGAGTTCTCTCCATCCTTGCCCTTATGTTTGGAGCGAAGCACGCTGTAGGCACTGACCTTGATAAGTGTGCAGTTCCGGCTGTAAAAGAGAATATGGAGAACAACGGCATTGCTGCCGACAAGTTCGACATGATGATCGGAAATATCATCGATGATAAGCAGGTTCAGGACAAAGTAGGGTACGACAAGTACGATATCGTTGTTGCCAATATTCTGGCCAACGTCCTTGTGCCACTTACCCCTGTCATCCTTGCGCAGCTTAAGAGCGGCGGAATCTATATTACTTCCGGAATTATCAATACCAAGGAAGAAGAGGTCAAAAAGGCACATCTTGATGCAGGACTTGAGATTCTCGAGATCCATCATCAGGGCGACTGGGTATCCATCACTTCGAGGAAAAACTGATGTATCATTTCTTTGTGGAAAGCAGCCAGCTCACACCGGATTATAAGAAGGTGGAGATAACAGGCGCAGATTACAATCATATAGCCCATGTCCTTCGTATGAAGGCCGGGGAGCAGTTTTCCGTCAGCATCAGAGATGATGAGGAGGGAAAAGAGCTTTTTTACGAGATAGAAGAAATAGACGACAGCCATGTAATAGGTAACCTCTGCTTCGTTGAAGAAGTGGGGAACGAGCTGCCTTCAAGGATCTATCTGTTTCAGGGACTTCCCAAGGTTGATAAGATGGAACTTATCATTCAGAAGGCTGTGGAGCTTGGCGCCTATCAGATAATCCCCATGGCCAGCAAGAGATGTGTTGTTAAGCTGGATGAGAAAAAGGCTCAGTCCAAGATCAAACGCTGGCAGGCTATCTCCGAGGCAGCGGCCAAGCAGAGTAAGAGAGCTATTATCCCTGAGGTCGCTATGCCAATGACCATGAAGCAGGCAGTGGAATTTTGCAAGGACATGGCTGTAAAGCTCATTCCCTATGAGAATGCAGAGCACATCGATGAGACCAAGAAGCTCATAGAGGGAATAAAGCCCGGACAGGACATAGCCGTTTTTATCGGCCCTGAAGGAGGATTTTCCGATGAGGAGATAGAGCTCTGCAGAAATAACGATATTAAACCCATAACACTTGGAAAGAGAATCCTCAGAACAGAAACTGCGGGATTCACTATCATTTCCTGGCTTATGTATCATCTCGAGGGATGACATAGCCAAAAAGGGTAACGATACAATTTAAATCATCATTACAAGGAATATTACAGCAATGGAAGCATATTTAGACAATTCAGCAACCACGAGAGTCTTCGATGAAGTCGCAGACCTGGTGGTTAAGGTTATGACAGAAGAATACGGCAATCCTTCCAGCGTCCATCATATGGGACATATGGCCTACGACAGGGTTAACGGCGCCAGGGAGACTATAGCAGCCACCTTGAAGTGCGAGCCCTCAGAGATTCTTTTTACCTCCGGAGGAACGGAGTCAGACAACACAGCAATAATCGGTGTGGCAAGGGCTAACAAGTGGCGTGGCAAGCATATTATCACCACCTCTGTTGAGCATCCTGCGGTATATGAGACCTGCGGATATCTGGAAAAAGAGGGCTTTGAGATAACCTATCTTCCTGTTAATGAGGAAGGTGTCATCAGCCTTGAGGATCTGAAAAATGCCATCAGGAAGGACACGATCCTTGTTTCGATGATGTTTGTTAACAACGAGATAGGCTCTGTGATGCCCATAGAAGAGGCAGGTAAGCTGATCAAATCCATTAACCCCGACACCTACTTCCACGTAGATGCGGTGCAGGCCTATGGTAAGCTTCAGATAAGACCAAGAAGAATGAATATCGATCTTCTTGCTGTCAGCAGCCACAAGATCCACGGCCCCAAGGGAATCGGCTTTTTGTATATCAAAAAGGGAACCAAGATCACTCCCATCAACTACGGCGGAGGTCAGCAAAAGGGCATGAGATCCGGCACCGAGAACGTGCCCGGAATCGCAGGAATGGCCCTGGCTGCCAAAATGTGCGACGAACATCTTAAGGCAGAGAAGGACAAGCTCTATGAGCTCAAAGAGTATCTTGTGAAGTCGCTTAATGATAAGCTGACCGACATCAAGATCAACGGCCCCAAAGGAAGAGACGGAGCGCCCCATATCGTGAGCGTATCCATCAGAGGCCTGGCAGCCGAGACCATACTTAATATGCTCAGCAGCAAGGGAATCTACGTGTCGGCAGGAAGCGCCTGCGCCTCCAATAATCCGCACATTTCAGGCACTCTTCAGTCCATCGGTCTTGAAAGTGACTTGCTTGAATCCACAATCCGTATTAGTATGTCATTCATGACTACCAAAGAGGAACTTGATCTTCTTGTGGATACCCTTAGCGAGCAGGTGGATACCATGAGACAGTTCTACAGACACTGATACATTAGTTTTTTTATAAAAAAGAGGATTAAAATATGCAGTACCATGCTTTTATCATCAAGTACGCCGAGATCGGCTTAAAGGGAAAAAACAGATACGTCTTCGAGGATGCTCTTGTTAAGCAGCTTAAGAGAGTTCTTGAAAAGTGCGACGGAACCTTCAATATTTCCAAGGTTGCCGGAAGAGTATACATCGAGGCTGAGGACTTTGACTTTGACGAGACTGTAGGCGCTCTTCAGACCGTATTTGGCGTAACCGGAATCGCTCCTGCGGTTACCATTAAGAGAGACAATGAGAATCACCTTCCGGATCTGGAGGGAACAGCTCAGGCTGTAATTGATTTTATAGCCGGAGTATATCCGGACAAGAACAAGACCTTCAAGGTAAAATGCCGCCGTGTTGACAAGAGCTATCCTCTTGATTCCATGGAGATGGCAGCAGCTCTTGGCGGCAAGATCCTTGATGCTTATCCGGAGATGAAGGTTGACGTTCATAATCCTGAGGTTCTTATCAATGTAGAGATCAGAGAGAAGCTCAATATCTTCTCAGAGGTTATCCCCGGGCCCGGCGGAATGCCGATAGGAACTGCAGGTAAGGCAATGCTTCTTTTGTCGGGAGGAATTGATTCTCCTGTTGCGGGCTATATGATCGCCAAGAGAGGTGTTGATATTGAGGCTGTATACTTCAATGCTCCCCCTTACACCAGCGAGATGGCCAAGCAGAAGGTAGTTGATCTTGCCAAGGTTATTTCCAAGTACACAGGAAGCGTCAAGCTTCATGTCATCAACTTTACCGACATTCAGATGTACATCTATAAGACCTGTCCTCATGACGAGCTTACTATCATCATGAGAAGATATATGATGAGAATCGCTGATATGCTTGCCAATAAGTCAGGCTGCATGGGACTTGTAACCGGAGAGAGCATCGGACAGGTGGCATCTCAGACTATGCCTTCACTTATGTGCACAGGAGAAGTTGTTACCGATATGCCTGTTTACAGACCGCTCATTGCCTTTGATAAGCAGGACATCGTTGATATTTCGTTAAAAATCGATGCGTACGAGACTTCAATCCTTCCCTACGAGGACTGCTGCACGATCTTCGTTGCCAAGCACCCTGTAACCAAGCCAAGAGCTGACATTATCAGAAGGCACGAGGAGCTTCTGGCCGAGAAGATCGACGAACTGGTTCAGACTGCGATTGACACTGATGAAGTAATAGAACTGTAAAAACAAAGCCTAATGAAGATACACTAAAGAAGATATACCTGCCAATGGGCAAAAAAAGACCATCAACCGATATTGATTGATGGTCTGGAATATCTTTTTAAAATAGATCTAATCCATAAAGATTAGATCATGTAAGGCTTCAATACTTCGAGAACCTCATCTGCGCCGTCTTCTGCATGGATGTTAAGATCGATAGGCTTAGAAAGATCGAGTGAGAAAATACCCATGATAGACTTTGCATCGATAACGTATCTTCCGGAAACGAGATCGAAATCATAATCAAATTTCGTAATATCGTTTACAAATGATTTTACCTTATCGATTGAATTTAAAGAAATTTTTACGGTCTTCATTGCGCAAATACCTCCTTCTTTTCTTTATAGTAAACGTGTAAAGTACAAAAGTCAATGACTAAATTGACCGATTTGGAAAGAAAATAGCATATGTTAAATAACGTTAATAATCTGAAAATTGCATTACACAATCTTGGTTGTAAGGTTAATGGCTATGAAATGGACGTAATGGCCCAGCGCCTCAGGGAGGCAGGGGCTGTGATCGTGCCTTTTTCCGAGCAGGCAGACATATATATCATCAATACCTGTACGGTTACCAATATCGCAGACAGAAAGTCAAGACAGATGCTGCACAAGTCCAAGAAGAACAATCCGGACTCCGTTGTAGTGGCTGTTGGCTGCTATGTTGAGACTGACACTGAGGGTGTCAAAAAGGATGAGTGCATCGACCTCGCCATCGGCAATAACAAGAAGGCTGAGATCGTTGACATATTAAACAAGTACCTGGAAACAAGAGCAGCAAGATGCGGAGCCGGAGAGCAGGCGGCCGCCGATGATAAGACTCTCGGAGGAACTTCTATCATCGACATCAACAGCACCCATGAGTATGAGAGCATGTTTTTGTCAGAGCTTCCCGAACACACGAGGGCTTATATTAAGATTCAGGACGGATGTAACCAGTTCTGCTCATATTGCGTCATTCCTTATGCAAGGGGAAGAGTTCGCAGTAGAGACCAGCAGGAGATAATAAACGAGATCAAGGGTCTTGTTCAGAAGGGCTGCAAGGAAGTGGTCCTCACCGGAATTCATGTCAGCTCCTACGGCAGCGATTTTGAGAACAAGGATGTGAATCTCATAAGCCTTATCGAGCATATCAACGAGATCGCCGGTATCAGAAGGATCAGATTAAGCTCCCTGGAGCCAAGGATCATGACTGAGGACAATGTTAAGAGACTGTCCATGGTGGATAAGCTCTGCCCTCATTTCCACTTGTCACTCCAGAGCGGGTGCGATAGCGTCCTTAAGAGAATGAACCGCCACTACACAGCTGAGGAGTTCAGACAGGGCGTTGAGATATTGAGAAAATATTTTGACAGACCTGCCATCACAACTGACGTCATCGTGGGCTTCCCGGGCGAAACAGAGGAGGAATTCGATGAGTGCAGGAAGTTTGTCGAGGACATTGATTTCTATGAGATGCATGTCTTTAAGTATTCTCCCAGAAAAGGCACCGTTGCCGCAGGCATGAAGGATCAGCTCACAGACAGGGAAAAGAGTGCGCGAAGTGATGTACTGCTGCATCTTACCAAGACCCAGGCCGAGAACTACAGAAACAGCTTCATCGGCGAGAAACTGGAGATCCTCTGGGAGGATGAGGAAGAGATCAAGGGCAGGAAATATATGACGGGACACAGCGACAGATATGTCAAGGTGGCCATTCCCTCTGATTCTCCTCTGTGCATACCCTGCGTCACCGGAGAGATAACATCGGTAGTGCCGACAGGGTTTCTGAATTCTGATACATTGCTTATTTAAAAACCTTAGTGTAATATTAATATATATGCGCCGACATAAGTTCGGGCTTGAAGATGTTTTTTTCAAATAGAGCAAGAGGCCCCCGGGGCTAAAAAAATACACAAGGAAAGGTAGAGACAATATGGCAGAGCAGGATTTAGGAAACACCCAATTTTTTAAGGTTGAGGTTGAGCCGGAAACAG
This sequence comes from Butyrivibrio sp. AE3009, assembly GCF_000420845.1. Classification (GTDB taxonomy): domain Bacteria; phylum Bacillota; class Clostridia; order Lachnospirales; family Lachnospiraceae; genus Butyrivibrio. Next base: position 19,466 of record NZ_ATVS01000031.1, read on the forward strand.
GCGTTAAGAAGGTTCTTTCTGTTGTTTACGACGCCCTCATGGAGAAGGGATACAATCCGGTTAACCAGATTGTTGGATACATCATGTCCGGAGACCCCACCTACATCACCAGCCACAAGGGCGCTCGCAGCCTTATCATGAAGGTTGAGAGAGACGAGCTTGTGGAAGAGATGCTTACTGAGTACATCAAGAACAATGATTGGGGACAGAAATAAGACCTGATGCGTATTATGGGACTTGACTACGGCTCCAGGACCGTGGGCGTTGCCATCAGCGACGAGCTGCTGTTAACAGCCCAGGCCAGGGAGATTATCCGCAGAAAAGAAGAGAACAAGCTGCGCAGGACACTTGCGCGTATCGAAGAGCTGATCGTGGAATACGGGGTGGAGAAGATTGTACTCGGACTCCCCCTTAACATGGATCAGTCTGATTCAGAGCGCTCTAAACTAAGCCTTGAGTTCAAGGACAAGATAGAGCGAAGAACAGGAATACCTGTTATTATGTGGGACGAGCGTCTCACCACAGTTGAAGCTGATGAGATAATGGATGAAGTCGGCATCAGGGGCAAGGATCGCAAGGAATATGTTGATATGATCGCAGCCCAGATCATACTTCAGGACTATCTCGACAACAGCAAGGATAAGGCCTGATATTATTAGGCCCACATGGAGAGTTTATTTTGGAAAAGATAGTATTTAGTCCGGATGGAGAAGAGTCAGTAGAATTTTTTTGCCTGGAACAGACTATTATTGGGGCGAAAACATATCTTCTCGTAACAGATGAGGAAGATGGTGACGGAGAAGCGCTGATACTGCGCGATGACTCCGATTTAAAAGATGAGGAAGCGGTTTACGTGATCGTAGATGATGACCTGGAGCTTGAAGCTGTCGCAGGTGTATTTCGTAAGCTTCTTTCTGAGGACGGCATAGATTTAGACATCTAACGGGGAATTGGTTTTTGTGTATCTCTATGCCCTCCGCCAAGATTATATGGAGGAACGAATTTGGCTAAAAAGAAAATTGAAAATGCGTCCAAGCTGCAGATCATCCCTTTGGGTGGTCTTGAGCAGATTGGAATGAACATCACTGCCTTCAGATACGAAGACAGTATTATTGTGGTGGACTGCGGTCTGTCATTCCCTGAGGATGAGATGCTGGGAATCGATCTGGTTATCCCGGATATCACCTATCTTCAGGACAACATCGACAAGGTCAAGGGCTTTGTAATCACCCACGGCCACGAGGATCATATCGGAGCACTTCCCTATGTTCTTCATGAACTTAATATTCCGGTTTATGCAACTCGCCTTACCATGGGTATCATCGAGCACAAGCTTGAGGAGCATAACCTTCTTAAGACAACAAGAAGAAAGGTTGTCAAATTTGGACAGTCCATTAACCTTGGACAGTTCCGTGTAGAATTTATCAGAACCAACCATTCCATCGTTGACGCAGCTGCTCTTGCAATCTATTCACCTGCAGGAACAGTGGTACACACCGGTGACTTCAAGGTTGACTATACCCCTGTTTTCGGAGATCCGATCGACCTTCAGAGATTCGCTGAGATCGGTAAAAAGGGCGTACTGGCTCTTCTGTGTGATTCAACCAACGCAGAGAGACCCGGATTTACTCCCTCTGAGAAAACAGTCGGAAGAGCTCTCAGAACTCTTTTTGAAGAGCATGAGAATTCAAGGATTATCGTTGCTACCTTTGCCTCCAACGTTGACCGTGTTCAGCAGATCATCAACGTTGCCCACAAGCACGGCAGGAAGGTTGTGGTGGAAGGCCGCAGCATGGTCAGCATCATCGATATAGCTCAGAAGCTTGACTGCATCAAGATTCCGGAGAACACACTTATCGATATAGATGAGCTCAAGAACTATCCTGAGAACAAGACGGTTATCATCACCACCGGAAGCCAGGGTGAGTCCATGGCGGCTCTTAGCAGAATGGCCAATTCTCAGCACAGGAAGATTACCATTGGCGCAGGAGATACGGTTATTTTCTCATCTCACCCCATTCCGGGTAATGAGAAGGCCGTTACCAATATTATCAACGAGCTGCAGATGAAGGGCGCGGATGTTATTTTCCAGGATGTTCACGTTTCAGGACATGCCTGCCGCGAGGACATCAAGCTTATCTATACCCTTGTTAAGCCCAAGTATTCAGTGCCTGTTCACGGCGAGTACAGACATCTTATGGCTCAGAGAAGCATTGCCAAGGAGCTTGGAATCCCCAAGGAGAATATCTTCATTCTTCACTCGGGAGAGATCCTCGAGATGGACGAGGAGAGCGCCAGGGTTAAGGGCAAGGTGCCTGTAGGAGCAATCCTGGTTGACGGTCTTGGAGTCGGCGATGTAGGAAATGTTGTACTTAGGGATAGACAGCACCTTGCGGAAGATGGTATTGTGATAGTTGTATTCGGAATCGATAACGACACCGCACAGCTTATTTCGGGCCCCAGCATTGTTTCACGAGGCTTTGTATACGTAAGGGAGTCCGACAAGCTGATAGACGATGCGACGGATCTTGTGCTTGATGAGGTCACTGAGGCCCTCGATAAGGGAATCACCGACTGGGGCAAGCTTAAGAGCATTGTCAAGGACGTTCTTAGTGACTACATCTGGAAAAAGACTAAGAGAAGGCCTATGATAATGCCTATAATCATGGACACAAATTATTAAGGAGCAATATGAGCATTAAAAGAATCGGCCTTGGTCTTCTGGATACCATCGTCAAGGTGGTATTTATTGTAGTCATCGCTATGCTTATCATGAAATATGCCAAGGTTGCTTATGACTACGGCTATCATACTTTTAACCAGACTCCCGTTTCTTCCGGAACCGGCAGAACTGTTACAGTCACCATAGGAAGGGGCGACGGTGCCAAGGAGATAGGTAGGAAACTGGCTGATGTGGGCCTTATTACCGACAGGAATCTTTTCTGGTTCCAGGAACTTCTGTCAGAGTATCACGGCATGGAGAAGCCCGGAACCTACGAGCTCAGCACAGCTATGACACCGGAGGAGATGCTGAGGATAATGTCAGCGGTTTCGGAGGGGGATGAGGATGCCGCAGCGGCTACTCCCGCAGTGGAACCCGAGGAATCGACAGAGACTGAGGAATCAGCACAGACAGAGGAATCAAACGGTGGTTGAACAGGACAGAATGAAAGCTTTCATCAATTCAATGGATGCGGGGAACGCTCCTTATCTTGATGAGCTTGAGAGAATAGCAATTAAGGATGAGGTGCCTATTATCCGTAAGGATACACAGGCACTTCTTAAGTTTTTAATGGCACAGGCAAGGCCGGTGAATATCCTGGAGGTGGGCTGCGCCATCGGCTTCTCGGCCCTTCTTATGGCTGAGTATTCCGGTGCGGATACCAGGATCACCACAATAGAGAAATATGAGAAGAGGATTCCTGTAGCCAGGGACAATTTTGATAGGTATGACAAAAACAAGAAAATCACACTTCTTGAGGGGGACGCACTGGAGATCTTAAAGACTCTGCCTGAGGGGTATGATTTTATTTTTATGGATGCAGCCAAGGGGCAGTACATCAATTTTTTGCCGGATTGTCTGAGAATCCTTAATAAAGGGGGACTGCTGGTGTCGGATAATGTCCTTCAGGACGGCGACGTCATCGAGTCCAGATTTGCAGTTACAAGGAGAGACCGGACGATCCATGCGAGGATGAGGGAGTATCTCTACGAGCTCAAACACAATGAGGCCCTTAATACAGTTATACTTACGGTGGGAGACGGAATGACGCTGTCTGTCAAGCTGTAAGCTTTGTTTGGAAATGGAGAAAGATTATGAAAAAACCTGAGTTACTTATACCTGCCAGTAGCCTGGAAGTGTTGAAAACAGCTGTTATTTTTGGCGCAGATGCGGTATACATCGGAGGCGATGCCTTTGGCCTCAGGGCCAAGGCCAAGAACTTCAGCCCCGAGGAGATGAAGGAAGGAATAGCCTTCGCCCATGAGCACGGAGTTAAGGTTCATGTTACTGTGAACATCCTTGCCCACAACTATGATCTGGACGGAGTTGAGAAGTATCTTCATGAACTCAAGGAACTTAAGCCTGACGCTCTTATTATCGCAGACCCCGGAATCTTCATGAAGGCCAGGAGAATCTGCCCCGAGATAGAGATTCATGTATCCACTCAGGCCAATAATACCAACTATGAAACCTACAATTTCTGGCATCAGCTGGGAGCCAAGAGAGTTGTCGCCGCAAGAGAGCTCTCTCTTAATGAGATCAAGGAGATCACTTCCAGAATACCCGAGGATCTTGAGATGGAGTGCTTCATTCACGGAGCAATGTGCATCTCCTATTCGGGAAGATGCCTTCTGTCCAATTACTTCACAGGAAGAGATGCAAACAAAGGCGCCTGCACTCATCCCTGCAGATGGAAGTATTCCATCGTGGAGGAGAAGAGACCCGGTGAGTATCTGCCGGTATATGAGAATGACAGAGGAACCTATATCTTCAACTCCAAGGATCTGTGCATGATCGATCACATTCCTGAGCTTGTGGATGCCGGCGTCGACAGCTGCAAGATCGAGGGAAGAATGAAGACAGCCCTCTATGTTGCCACCGTTGCCAGAACCTATAGGAAGGCAATAGATGACTATTTTGAGTCGGAGGAGAAGTACAGGCAGAACATGCCCTGGTATCTGGAGCAGATCTCCAAGTGCACCTACCGTCAGTTCACGACAGGCTTTTACTTTGGCAAGCCCAGTGAAGATGCTCAGATATATGATAACAACACCTATGTTAACGAATACATCTATCTTGGTATAGTGGGAGAGATAGATAACATAGGTTATGCCAAGATTGAGCAGAGAAACAAGTTCTGCGTTGGCGACAATATAGAAATCATGAAGCCCGACGGAACCGACGTCAAGGTAACCGTCAAGGCCATGTATAACGAAGAGGGAGAGAGCGTTGAGTCCTGTCCTCACTCCAAGCAGGTGATATATGTTGAATTGTCAGAGCCTGCGGAGGTTTATGACATCCTCAGAATGGAATCCGAGACCTGATATATATGATTCGCGATACAAACTTCAGAAAAAACACTACAGTTTTTTCTGAAGTTGTTGTATACTGTGACGGATTAAAATAAAAAAGCGTTACATATCAAAATTTTTGTACAAAGGGGTGCATAATGGGAGAGAGAGTTAACGTAGAAGAGATCTTTGGAGAGAACGTCTTTACCATCGAGAAGATGAGAGAGCGTCTTCCCAAGAATGTTTACAAGGAAGTTGTAAGCGTAATTGAGGGAGGCGGAGAGCTTTCCAAGACAAGCGCCGATGTGGTGGCCAATGCCATGAAGAATTGGGCTGTTGAGCACGGGGCAACCCACTACACACACTGGTTCCAGCCACTTACGGGAATCACAGCCGAGAAGCATGATGCTTTTATCGGAAGTCCCGACAAGGACGGCAAGATGATCACAGCTTTTTCGGGAAAAGAGCTGATCAAGGGTGAGCCTGATGCTTCTTCCTTCCCGTCAGGCGGCCTTAGAGCTACTTTTGAGGCAAGAGGCTACACAACCTGGGATATCACTTCACCGGCTTTCCTCAAGGAATCCGGCACCGGAGTTACTCTTTGCATACCCACTGCATTCTGTTCATACACAGGAGAAGCGCTGGATAAGAAGACACCGCTTCTTCGTTCAATGGAGGCTGTTAACAAACAGGCTCTCAGAATTGTTAAGCTATTTGGAAATACCAGAGCTACCAAGGTCAACGTATCCGTTGGACCGGAGCAGGAATATTTCCTTATCGACTGGGACAAGTCCATGAAGCGTGAGGACATCATCTTCACCGGAAGAACTCTCTTCGGTGCAATGCCTCCCAAGGGGCAGGAGATGGAGGATCACTATTTCGGAGTTATCCGTGAGAATGTCGGCGAGTTCATGAAGGATCTCAACAAGGAGCTGTGGAAGCTCGGAGTTCCCGATAAGACTCAGCACAACGAGGTTGCTCCCGGACAGCATGAGCTCGCACCTATCTATGAGACTGCCAATATCGCAGTAGATCACAACCAGATCATAATGGAGACCATGAAGCGTGTTGCAGAGCATCACAACATGAGATGCCTTCTTCATGAGAAGCCCTTTGCCGGCGTTAACGGCTCAGGTAAGCACGATAACTGGTCACTTTGCACCGACGACGGAGTTAATCTCCTTGATCCCGGTGATACACCCAACAAGAATGTTCAGTTTCTGTTTGTTCTTGCCTGCATTCTGAAGGCTGTTGACACTCATGCAGACCTCCTTCGCCAGAGTGCTGCCGATGTAGGAAACGACCACAGACTTGGAGCAGATGAGGCACCTCCGGCTATTATTTCCGTATTCCTCGGAGAGCAGCTTGAGGACGTTGTTAAACAGCTCATCGAGACCGGTGAAGCCAAGTCCAGCAAGAAGGGCGGCAAGCTCAAGACCGGCGTATCAACACTTCCTCAGTTTGAAAAGGACGCCACTGACAGAAACCGTACTTCACCTTTTGCCTTCACGGGTAATAAGTTTGAGTTCAGAATGGTTGGTTCTTCGGATTCCATGGCCAGCTCCAATACTACACTTAATACTATCGTAGCCGAGGCATTCTGCGAGGCAGCAGATTTCCTTGAGAAGGCCGATGACTTCGATATGGCTGTACACGACCTTATCAAGAAGTATCTCACAGAGCATCAGAGAATTATTTTCAACGGCGACGGATACTCCGATGAATGGAAAAAAGAGGCCGAGAGGCGCGGACTTCCCAATATCAAGTCCACCATCGAGGCAGCAGATACACTGACCTCCAAGAAGGCAGTAGAGCTCTTTGAGAGATTTGGTGTCTTCACAAAGACAGAGCTCTCTTCCAGACAGGAGATCATCTTCGAGAACTATGCCAAGACCATCAATATCGAGGCTCTCACCATGATCGATATGGCTTCCAAGCAGATCATTCCTGCAGTTATGAAGTACGCAGGACGTCTTGCCAAGGATGCGAACGAGATCAAGGCAGCAGGCGTAGATGCTACTGTTGAGGTATCTGAGCTCACTGAGATCCAGAAGGAGCTTACCAAGATGAAGAAGGCCCTTGAGAAGCTCAAGGCTGAGGAAGCCAAGGCCAGAAAGATCACTGAGCCCAGAAAGATGGCTTTTTATTACAAGGATCATGTTCGCCCTGTAATGGACAACCTCAGAGCACCTGCTGATGCGTTGGAGATGCTGGTTGCCAAGAATGATTGGCCGTTCCCTACTTACGCGGATCTACTTTTTGAAGGATAACGACTAAGGGGACAGTCCCCATCAACAAACTGTGAACAACAAAACCTTCCGATAATCTGAGAAGTTCACAATTTGTTAATGGGGACTGTCCCCTATATACAGCCTATTATTAAAAAAATAAAAAAATTTTAAAAAAGTGCTTGCATTTTTAAAAAAAGGTGCGTATAATACAATCTTGTCGATGGGCTATCGCCAAGCGGTAAGGCAACGGACTCTGACTCCGTCATTACGTAGGTTCGAATCCTACTAGCCCAGTTAATTCAAACGAGACTGGTTCATCAGTCTCGTTTTTTTTATAGGTAACAGGAGGCGCTCATGTATACCTTTGATTCCCGAATCAGATACAGTGAAGTGGATAAAAATGCTATTTTGACCCTGGAATCCCTGATAGATTATTTTCAGGACTGCTCCACCTTTCAGACCCAGCAGGGACCTGCAGACATTGCGTTTATGAAGGAGAGGAATGTGGCCTGGGTTTTGAACTTCTGGCAGATAGAAGTTAAGAGACTTCCAAAGCTCTGTGAAGAGGTTGTGATCGGTACCGTTCCCTATGAGTTGAAGGGCATGTTCGGTCTCAGGAACTTTTTTATGGATACGAAGGATGGCGAGAGGCTGGCAGTTGCCAATTCCATTTGGACTTTGTTTGATTTTGAAAAGCAGGTTCCGGCAAGAGTAATGCCTGAGATGATAGAGACCTATCCAACCGGTGACAAGCTTTCCATGGACTACGCAGACCGTAAGATTGCTATGCCTTCTGAGGGGGATCGGAGGGAATGCGAAGAGATAACGGTCAGGACCTACCATCTTGACACCAATGACCATGTCAACAACGGTCAATATGTCAGAATGGCCAAGGAATGCCTTCCGGATAAGAATATGAATATCACCTCCATGAGAGCTGAGTACAGAATGCAGGCAAGACTTGGAGATACAATTTATCCGGTTGTGGTTACAAACAGGCAATCGGCTCGAAAAGTATACACCATCAGCCTTAATAATCATGAGGGCAAGCCCTACTGCCTTGTGGAATTTAAGACCAGATAAATATTCGTTGAAAATGATTCGCAGAATCATTTATCATATATATGAAAAAAGCAATAAACTACAGAAGTAAACAGCATGTATGGGGACATGCTACCAACGAAAGGACGGAAGACAATTATGATTCAGATTGGAACAAAACAGACACTTACAGTTGTTAAGACAGTAGACTTCGGAGTATACGTGGCAGAACCCGGCAAGGAAGAGGAGAAGGTCCTTCTTCCCAAGAAGCAGGTACCTGCCGGCATTAAGGTTGGCTCTGAGATAGAAGTTTTTATTTACAAGGATTCCGATGACAGACCCATTGCCACCACTACCCAGCCCAAGATCATGCTAGGGGATGTGCGCGTGCTCAAGGTCAAGGAAACCGGCAAAATCGGTGCATTCATGGACTGGGGCCTGGAGAAGGACGTTCTTTTACCCTTCAGAGAGCAGACCAGGAAGGTGCACAAGGGCGAAGAGGTTCTCTGTGCTCTTTATGTGGATAAGAGCGGAAGACTCTGCGTGACAATGAACGTTTACCCTTATCTTAAGAACGAGAGCCCTTACAAGAAGGATGACAAGGTTATCGGCACAGTATATGAGATGAGCGATAACTTCGGAGCCTTCGTTGCGGTTGATGATATTTATTCGGGACTTATTCCCAAGAAAGAGCTTTACGGCAATATTCAGATAGGCGACAGCGTCAATGCAAGAGTTGCTTCGGTTAAAGAGGACGGAAGGCTTAACTTAAGTCTTCGTGAGAAGGCCTATCTTCAGATGGATACCGATGCAGACAAGCTCCTTGCCATGATGGACAAGCAGGGCGGTAAGATTCCTTTTACCGACAAGGCATCTCCCGAGCTTATCCGTGAAAAGACCGGAATGAGCAAGAACGAGTTTAAGAGAGCCGTTGGACGTCTCCTTAAGCAGGGACTGATAGAGATAAAGGAAAGTGCAATAGAGAAAAAATAACGCTAACGCCGATAAGGGGGCCAGTCCCCATTAACAAATTGTGAACTTCTAAGATTAACGGAAGACTATGTTGTTCACAGTTTGTTGATGAGGACTGGCCCCCCAATTAATAGTTGGCCACTACTCTACTCATACCCTGATGTCAATATTGTTCCCAAGATTAGGATCAAGTGAAGGGGCCGGAGCAGCCTCGATGGTATTAACCATTGCAGCTCCTGCGCTTTCCATGTTATCCAGACTCTTTGAGAGCATTGCAACACCAAAGTCATTCATTACTTTGTTCTGAGCAAGCGCCATTGATACAGCAGGAATATCCATAAGCACCTCCTTGTACTCTGCACCATGCGGGCCTATAAGGGGCCGGTGCGAAAACCAGATTATTCCTTATCTATAAATATATCGACTCATTTTCGTAAAACTTTATATCGCATAAACATCCATGATTACAAAAAGCGAAGGCTGTTTTTGGTGGTTTTGACGAGGAAATCAAAAAAATATACAAAAAACGCCTTTATAAAGGTGGATTTTTTTGTGTATTTATATTAAAATGTCTATAGTTTTTATTATTAGCAGTCCTATGCGGCTGCGGAAAGAGTGAAAGATGATTTCCAATCAGATTCTCCAGAATACAATTGACGGGCTTAAGACCATTGCCCATGTTGATCTTTGCGTTCTAGACCTTGACGGTAAGGAAGTGGCATCCACCACCTCGGATATGGGAGCCGTATCTGCAGTGGCCAGGGATTTTGTCAGCTCTCCCGCTGATTCCCAGGAAATTCAGGGCTATCAGTATTTCAAGATCTACGACGAGCAGCAGCTTGAGTATATCCTTATCTGCACAGGCAGCGGTGAGAACACCTATATGCTCGGCAAGATGATCGCTTATCAGATCCAGAGCCTTCTGGTGGCTTACAAGGAGCGATTCGACAAGGACAACTTCATCAAGAACCTGCTTCTGGATAACCTGCTTTTGGTTGATATTTACAGCAGAGCCAAGAAACTGCACATTCAGACCGACGCCAAGAGAGTCGCGATGATCATTGAGTCTGAGAACGGCCGTGACAACAACGCTCTGGAGCTTACAAGAACTCACTTCGGCAACGGCAATGACTTTGTCACCGAGGTTGACGAGGACAACGTGATCGTGGTCAAGGACGTAAGCGACTTCGGCAAGTCCGGAGATATCAGCAAGGCTGCAGAGGAGATGCTCTCTGTGCTTGAGAAGGAAGGTCTTTCAGGCGTACGAATTGCCTACGGTACCGTTGTAGGTGAGATCAAAGAGGTCAGCCGTTCCTTCAAGGAAGCCAAGATGGCCCTTGATGTAGGCAAGATTTTCTTCGATGAGCGCAAGGTGATCTGTTACAGCGAGCTGGGCATAGGAAGACTTATTTACCAGCTGCCCATTCCTCTTTGCAAGATGTTCATCAAGGAAATTTTCGGGGGCAGAAATCCTGATGACTTCGACCAGGAAACACTTACCACCATCGATAAGTTCTTCGAGAACAGCCTTAACGTTTCGGAAACCTCCAGACAGTTATTCATACACAGAAACACTCTTGTCTACAGACTTGATAAGCTTCAGAAGAGCACAGGCCTTGACCTTCGAGTGTTTGATGATGCCATAACCTTCAAGATCGCGCTTATGGTTGTCAGATACATGAAGTATATGGAGAGATTTACGTAAGCGAAGCGGAGTCATGCGTATATTACCAGGAACTTTTTGGGGGAGATTTATGGAAAGAGTTTACAGAAAAAGAAGAAATAACAGGCAGATACCCGAGGATGAGATCATCACGCTGGAGAACGTGACCAAATCTTATTCTACGGGTGCACCGGCCTTGAACGGAGTCAACCTTCACATCAAGAGGGGGGAGTTCGTATTTATCGTAGGTGACAGCGGATCCGGTAAGTCCACGCTTATCAAGCTCCTTCTTCGCGAGCTTGTGCCCACCGACGGAGAGATCACAGTTCTCGGCTACAATCTCAGGAGAATCAAACACAGGAAGATTCCCAAGTTCAGAAGAAATCTCGGAATCGTGTTCCAGGACTTCCGTCTTCTCAAGGACAGAAATGTCTATGAAAACGTAGCCTTTGCCCAGAGAATCGTTCAGGTTCCGGGCAGTCAGATCAAGAGAAACGTCCCATCAATACTGGCAACGGTTAACCTTGCCGGCAAATACAAAAATAAAATAAGTCAGTTATCAGGAGGCGAACAGCAGAGAGTTGCCCTTGCAAGAGCTCTGGTCAATAAGCCTGCCATTCTTTTGGCGGACGAGCCCACCGGTAACCTGGATCCCAATAATTCCTGGGAAATCATGAAGCTCATGGAACAGATCAACGAGAATGGCACAACCGTCATTGTGGTAACCCACAACAGAGAGATAGTCAATGCCATGAAGAAGAGAGTTATCACCATGAAGAAAGGCGTCATCATAGAGGACGAGGAAGAGGGTATGTACATCGATGAGGATTAGTAGCTTCTTTTATACCATAGGACAGGGATTCAAGAATCTTGGAAGAAACAAGTGGTACACACTGGCTTCTGTAGCCACCATCAGTGCATGCCTTTTCCTTTTCGGTATATTTTATTCAATCATTACAAATTTCCAGAACGTGGTTAAGACTGCAGAGGAAGGCGTCTCCGTAACGGTTTTCTTTAACGAGGGAACCAGCGAAGAGGAGATTCTGGCAGTTAAGAGCGACCTTGAGAAGAGGTCGGAGGTTAGAGAGATTGATTACGTTTCCGCAGACGCAGCCTGGGAAGGCTTCAAGGAGGAGTATCTTGGTGAGTACGCCGACGGCTTCACGGAGAACCCCCTTGCGGATTCAGCCAACCTGCAGATCTATCTCAACGATGTGTCGATGCAGCAGGCTCTTGTAACCTACATTGAGTCCATAACCCTTGTAAGAGAGGTTAACCGCTCCGAAGTAACAGCCACCACCTTGAGCGGTATCAACAAGCTGATAGCCTATGTATCTGCAGGAATTATCCTGATACTTCTTCTGGTTTCGATCTTCCTTATCAGCAATACCGTAACCATGGGTATTTCCGTCAGAAAAGACGAGATCAACATCATGAAGTACATAGGTGCTACCGACTTTTTCGTAAGAGCTCCCTTCGTTGTTGAGGGTATTCTCATCGGAATCATCGGATCACTTATTCCTCTTGTGATCATTTACTTTGTTTATACACATGCAATTGAATACGTTATTTCCAAATTTACGGTGCTGAGCTCACTCCTTAAATTCCTGCCGGTTGGTGTTATTTTCAACAAGCTTACACCTATATCACTGATAATCGGCATAGGAATCGGCTTCTTCGGCAGCTTTGTGACCGTAAGAAGACATCTGCATGTATAAAGAGTAAAAGAGGAATTTCTTTGTTTTGAACATACATTTGAAGAGACTATCAAAAAGAATACTGAATCTGTTTCTTGTTGCAGTCCTTCTGACAGCAGTGGCTGGACCCTCCATCAGGGCAGGGGCTACAGTCACCGAGGAGAGTATCAAGCAGAAGGAGAATCAGATCGCCAATTCCAAAAAAGAGCGCGACAGCCTTAAGAATGCCAAGACCAATCTTGAGAAGCTTAAGAAGGACCTTGAGACCAACAAGTCCAATCTGAACGCTTATATCAAACAGATTGACTCATCGTTGTCCGACATTCAGGCCAAGATCGATTCCCTCAATGAGCAGATAACCGAAAAAGAAGCTCAAATAGATGAGACCACACGGGAACTTGAGGAGGCTGAGATCACCCAGCAGAACCAGTACGAGGCCATGAAGAAGCGAATCAAGTTCATGTACGAGAAGGGGAACATCATTTATGTGGAGCTTCTTATTGAGTCCGGCACTTTTGCGGATATGCTGAACAAGGCTGAGTATATAGAGATGCTCTCTGAGTATGACAGAAATAAGCTCAATGAGTACATTGCCACCACGGACCTTATCAGAGTTACCAAGCAGGCTCTTGAGGAGGAAAAAGAGACTCTTGATGCCATGAAGGCTTCCAGCGAAGAGGAACAGGCCAATCTTGAGAGTCTTTTAAGTGCCAAGACCACAGAGCTAAACAACGTTAATGCCGATATCAGCAACAAGGAAGCGGCCATCGCCGAGTATGAAGCCCAGATCAAGGCTGAGAATGCAGCGATCGCAGCTCTGGAAAAAGAGGTTGCGGCTGACAAGGCAGCCCTTTACAGCAAATATACTTATGACGGCGGTATGTTCACCTGGCCCTGCCCCAAATACACCAGAATTTCCGACAACTACGGAATGAGAATACATCCCACTCTCGGAATTGAGAAGATGCATAACGGCATAGATCTGGCAGCTCCCGGAGGCAGCCCTGTTCTTGCGGCTTATCAGGGAACAGTTGTGGCCGCAGCCTATGAAGCATCCATGGGTAATTATATAATGATCAACCATGGAGGCGGATTATATACGATTTACATGCACTGCTCCGCTCTGTATGTTTCCAAGGGACAGGATGTGACAGCGGGAACCAAGATCGCAGCGGTGGGATCTACAGGAAGATCTACAGGTAACCATCTGCATTTTGGTGTACGTCTCAACGGCGCCTACACAAGTCCCTGGAATTACCTTAAATAATGAGGAGATTATGAGAAATGGATATGAACAATAATGATGTAAACAATCAGGACAACGGAGGCCGCAAATTTGCAGTCGGCCTTCTTGTAGGCTTTTTATGTGCCTGTCTGGTGCTGACGGGGGCCTATGTATTTCTGAATGCAGCAGGTTCCATGAAGAAGGGGGCACAAACCGCTTCATCCCAGGAACTTCTTGATAAGGCAACTCAGGACAAGATAGATCTTTTGAAGAAAACCATTGACGACAACTATTACAAGACCGATGTTGACATAGAGGATGTGAGAAACGGCATGTACAAGGGCCTTCTTGATTCCCTCGGAGATCCTTACTCCGTATACTACACAGAGGAAGAACTGGCTAAGCTCATGAGCGATACCCAGGGTGTTTACTACGGCATCGGCGCCTATGTGAGCCTTGATAACACCATCGGAATGCCAAGAATAGCAGGTGTTATTCCCGGAACTCCGGCTGAGGAGTCGGGTCTTGCCATTGATGATATCATCTATGAGGTTGACAAGAATTCAACCCAGGGTCTTACCCTTGAAGAGGTTGTCAATATGATCAAGGGACCTGAAGGTACCACCGTGCATCTGACACTTGTAAGAGGAACTAACAGCGATAATCTTGAGATTGACGTTGCAAGAGCCCAGATTGAGGTTCCAACCGTTAATACAAGACTTCTTGATGACAACATCGGCTACCTTCAGATCACTGAGTTTGACGATGTTACCTATGATCAGTTTGTAGAGGGAATGGCCGAGCTTAGAGGCAATGACATCAAGGGGCTTATAATCGACCTTAGAAGTAACCCCGGAGGAAACCTCTCAACTGTCTGCGATATAGCACGTCAGCTCCTTCCAAAGGGCACCATTGTTTATACCATGGACAGAGACGGTCACAGAGAGAACTATGATTGTGACGGCAAGCATGAGATAGATATTCCGGTAGTTGTTCTGGTCAACAAGTATTCTGCCAGCGCTTCTGAGATTCTTTCCGGAGCCCTTAAGGATTATGAGAAGGCAACTCTTGTGGGCACAACAACCTATGGCAAGGGAATCGTTCAGAGAATCATCAATCTCAAGGACGGCACTGCAGTCAAGCTTACAGTAAGCAGCTACTACACCCCAAGCGGCGTAAACATCCACGGAATAGGTATTGATCCTGACGTTGAGGTGGAGTACGATCCCGATTCCGTTGATTCCGAGAATAAGATGGACAATCAGCTTGAAAAGGGCATTGAGGTCCTCCAAAAACTTATTGACAACTAAATTGGATTATAGTATTAATGGACTGTGTCTAAGACACAGTCCTTATTTTTTTGTTATCACAGCCCGTTTCGGGCAACAATTCCCATTTTGGAAGTTGATTTGTACTTACTTGATTTTGGAAGGAAGGATTTTTTTATGAATGTGAAGGCATGTATATGTACGGATGCCGGTGACCATCGCAAAATCAATCAGGATGCGGCACTGGTGAAGGTAGCTAATTCAAGGAGTTTTGGAAGGATAGCGCTTATTGCAGTCTGTGACGGTATGGGCGGACTTCCAAAGGGTGAGGTTGCAAGCTGCAAGGCAATAAGAGCACTTGAGACCTGGTTCCACGAGGAACTGGTGCTTATGGTGAACATGAGCCTTGAGAGGTTCTGGGAGACTGCAGAGACTTCCTGGAACAGGCTGATTGCCAAGATCAACGGCGATATCAGAAGATACGGAAGGCACAGAGGTATCAGCCTTGGGACTACACTGACTGCTCTCTTGCAGGTGGGGAACCGTTATATGTTTATGAATATCGGTGATTCCAGGATCTATTACACCAAGGACGGTGACGTGGTGCAGCTTACTCGGGATCAGAGCCTTGCTCAGCGCATGGTGGATATGGGACATGCAACTGACGTGGATGACATTGATGAGGATAAGAGAAGCGTGCTTCTTCAATGCGTGGGCTCGCATACACCGCCGACGCCTCAGGTAGGAAAAGGCTTTTTTGACAAAAATACCACAGTGATAGCCTGCACAGACGGACTCTGGCGCAAGATCACAGGACAGGAACTGTATACGAGGCTGTGCCCTCAGATGTGCCTGACTGACGAAGATATGATGCATCAGTGCCGCAAACTCATCGACACCGTTCAGGAGCGGGATGAGAAGGACAATATTCTGGTAGCGGCCATGTGCCTGGAATTCTAGGAGGGCAGCCATGAACCGTGGAAAATACATGAAGATTAAGACTCTGGGGGAGGGCGGCAACGGCACTGCCATTCTCGCCAGAGACAGCGGCGGCAGGAAGGTCACTATCAAGAGGATCAAGGCTTCGGAAGGCCCGGACTACTGCGCTGCCAAAAAGAGCCTGGAGAACGAGGCGCAGATTCTGCGGGGCTTAAACCACCCCGGGATACCACAGTTTATAGAATATCAGGGTGGCTACCTGGTACTTGAATATATGCCCGGTGTCAGCGCCGAAAAGAAGATATTGCAAAAGGGGCTTTTTACCGAGAAGGAAGCTGCCGATATAGCCCTTAAACTTACAGATATTCTTGGATATCTCCATTCCGAGAAGATTCCTGTGATCTACAGGGATCTGAAACCCTCAAATATTGTAATAGGTCCGGGAGGCAAGGTGTCTCTGATTGATTTTGGAACCGCAAGGCTCTACAGAAAAAGCGACAGGGCTGATACAGCCAATCTGGGGACTCTTGGCTATGCCGCACCTGAGCAGTACGGTAATCTTGGACAGACCGACAAGAGAACAGATATATACTGCCTTGGAATGACTATGCTGCAGCTTGTGTCCGGCGTGGATCCAAGGGATGATGAGATGGTTTTTGCCTACAAAGCCGGAGGAGTAAAGGGAATATCCCCGGAGTTTCTTAAGATTATTGATAAATGTACCAGACCCGACAGGGAGGACAGATTTGAGGACGTCAGTGAAGTTGCGGCTGAGCTTAGGAGTTATCCGGGGAAAAAGAAGCTTAGAAAGATAAGGGGATGTGTGAAAGTGGCCCTTGCTTCTGCGGCGGTATCCTTTGTTCTGGCATTTGGAGTCGCTTCAGCCGGTGAGATTCAGAGCGTTGCAGCTTACGGATTTGAACAGAGACTCCCGATCATCAGGGAGAAGATGTATAACGTTAGGATAAGAATAGACGGATTTATGGGAAAACAGCTTGGAGAAAACGGATAATGATGATTTTTGTATATACTTTTATACTTGTATTTTTGGCAATGATAATGATATTGGGGGTTGGGTCTTATCTGGCGGATGATAGGAATGAGCCGGAGGATCCCCTAAGCGCAGGAGCGACGGCCTCTATGTGCACCACCAGACTTCTGGGCAAGGAACATGCCTTGCCCGAATATCTGGAGGATGATTTTGTGATCGAACAGGATCTGGTTTATACCTACGATTCTGTTAATCTGTGAAAAACTAGAAGAATGGTATTGTTATTGCTTATTTAATATGCCAAGGAAGGTCTTTGGCTCCTTAGGCTTGATGGTGAATTTGAGTGTTTTGGTGCCGCCGTAGATACCTCTTCCTCTGAGTACAACGCTGGCGGTGCCGGGTTTTGTATTGTTCCTGTATTCCTCCACCACGAAATCAGTATCCGGTTCAAGATAAGTACCGGGGTTCTTCTTGGTTCCGGTGGCAAACATCTCATGCAGATCGGAATAGGTGAGCTCTGTGGGATTACCGTCAAAGGTCTTAGGACTTATGCTCTTCCACACCGTAGTCTTACTGAGGTCATTCTTTTTGTCGTAGTACATATAATAGCCGAAGTTATCGCCGCAGTAATTGCCGAGGCCGGATATCGTCACCATAATGAGGCATGTTTTCCCATCTTCGGTCATTGGAGAATAGGAATTTGATTCATTGTCAGTCAAATAGGCTTCAATCTTATATTCAGTACCGGCCTTAAGCTTTTTGCCCTGAGGGTCTGTGATCGTTATCTGAGGATTCTCATAACCTTTTCCCTTCGTCGGAAGCTTGGCGGGGATAACTTTATCCTTAACTCTGACGGTCATATCGTCGATGGGGCAGCGGACAACAGTGAAGTCGCGGGTTATGGTTCCCTTGTATTTTCCCTTTCCTTTGATGATGAGTTTGGCGTTTTTGCTACCATCGGAAGGGGTAAGGCTCTTGTTGTTCTTATAGCTTATGGTGTAATCTCTGCCTTTTTCCAGGAGTACTCCGTTATCATACAGGATTACCCAGGATGGTGTAGCACCGCTCTTTGAGTATCTGACATAATTCTCATAGTAGATCTCGTTGTCTGCAAGAGAACTAAGGTCTTTGCCTTTCTTTATAGTGAAGGTTGCGGTTACGCTGCCGGTAAGTCCCTTGTCATTTCCTTCTACGGCGTTGAAGACAACCTCAGCTTTTCCCGGTTCAGTATTGTTTCTGACGCTGCTTACTGTGTAATCAGAACGCTCGGTGAGGGTTGTGGGTGTCTTTCCGTCAAGCTTAAGCTGCAGTGTGTAGGTCCCTGCCTCAGGGATAATAGCCTTGCCGGTGTAGGCGTAGGTATTTGGAGTAAAGGTCACCTTGGCATTCTGAAGCAGCTTATTTTTATCATTTATAACACTGAGATGGGCAGTCATTTTGCCGGTAAAATAGGATTTTGCATCCTTGGGTTCGATGATAATTGTGTACTCACCGGCTTCAGCTATAGCGGTTACTGCTTCTGAGGCGCCTTCCTTGAGATAACTTAATTTGAAAGTGCTTGCGCTTATTTCTTTACCGTCGTCACAGTTGTATTTTAATATCGGAACAGGCTTGATGCTCTTTCCTGTGTAGGCAGTTGTGGCATCAAGGGCAACAACATCGGATTCCTCGGCGGTATCTGACAGGGAGGCCTTCGCGATCCTATAGGTCTGAACTACGGGCTGGGTCTTGGAGTAGTCACCTTTGAAGGTGATGGTAAGCTTGCTGTCCTTGCCACTTATCTCAGTGGGTTTGGTGTTATTTGAGTAGGTGATCTTATAATCTTTTTCCGGGTTAAGAAGCTGTGTGCCGTCATAGACATCTATCTGAGGTGTCACAGGTACGCCCAGATAAGTATATTCCGGGAAAAGATTCTTTATCCATAGCTTTGAGGATACCGTAGTTATGTTGTTGTTGACATCGACGATCTTAACAGCAACTTCCTGACCGTTAACTTTTTCAACGATTCTTTTGCCGGACGGATCTTCTGTACATTCCTCAGTGAAGTCGTCGTTAGATGTAAAGTCTTCCGGAATATCTTTTACCGGTATGCTTACAGATCCTGCGTTACTGCTTAACATGATGTCCACATCGGAATCTATGCCGTCCATACCCGGGATGAGATAGAGCCACAGATAATGTCCGGGCTGGATCGTATATACCGTTGGAATCATGTGTATGGTGTAATCATAATAAGTATCAGCTGATATGCTTCCCTGGGTTGCAGTCCGTGGATAATAGCCGGCGTTGGGGCTTCCCAGATCTATCATACCCTTGGTGATGAGTTTCTTCTTTACAGGTGTCTGCTTGAAGGTCTCGATATTATAATTGGGTATTCCATCGCCTCTGTAGATTCCTTCGTATAGATACAGCGATCTGCTGATATTGGCAGATTCCAGGTTATAAGCAGGGAAGGAAGTGTCGGATATGTCATAGAGGAAGGCTCCAAGGACCATTCGCTTACCCTCTTCGGGAAGTGTGGGTACCTTGGCTTTGACAGTAACTGTGGCTTTGCCCTGAAGGGTGATCTCTTCGGGAACTCTTTTTACCAGTGATTCCCAGTAGAGGCCGTTTTCTTCATTGGCCTTAGGAGCATCGGCTTCAATGCCCAGGGCGCTGATATAGTCCTCCATGGTGAAATAAGGGTCATCGCCTGACATCATAATGTCACTGTAACCGTCATGATATTCGGGATTGGGCTCTTCGGTGTTTTCTTCCGGCTGGGCAGGATCAGCTGCGTCCGGATGAAGAAGAGTTAACTCCTCACTGTTGGCGAAATCATAGCGCAGGGCCTCATCGCCGTACCACTTGTCATATCTTAGGAAATCACCGTTTACATTACTCTGAACATATACAGGCGGAAGATCATTTGGCATGCCGTTGTCTACATCAAGAAGGTAGTGGCAGTACCATTTGTTCAGAATCTCTTCGTAGAACATTCCATCTATCATGATGGTCTCAAGGGTCTCATGGGCACCCTGGTGAAGGATCATTCTGACATCCTGACTGTTTCTTTCAAAGGCCTGTCTCATAAGGTCGGCCTGTTTGGCATTGACATTATAGTCGTTAAGTCCCGTAACTATAAGGGCAGGGATGTGAATCTTGTCGGAATAAGAGTACTCTCTGGATTCCCAGTAAGGACCGTAGTGACCGGCCAGCTTTTCCTGGGCGATGTTAAAGAAGCCAAAAAGCTTGGAACACAGGCTTCTTAGCGTTGCCTGGGCAGCGGATGCTTCTGCCTCCGAAGGGGCAGGTGTGAAGAATCTGCTGGCACAACCGGCTGCAAGAAAACTGGTATACCTGTTGTCTGCATAGTGGGAAACACCCTGAGTATTACTATATTCGTACCAGCTGGCAATTCCGGCTTCGGGAACTATAGTCTCAAGACCTTCAACGCCTGTGGCAGCAACCTCATAGGCCATGGTGCCGTTGTAGGAACAGCCCCTCATGGCCACTCTGCCGTTGGACCAGTCTGCTTCAATGGGAATGGTTCCGGCTTTGTCGGCGAAGGCATGTCTTCCTTCTTTGTGGTTGATCCATTCCACAACGTTCTTGAAGGCAGAAACTTCTGCAATACTTCCGCAGGTTTCAAGACCTTCAGAACCTTTGGTTCCAAGGCCCGCCGATTCGACAACGGCAAAACCTCGGATAAGGAAGTAGTCATGCCCTGTCAGACTATTGTAAAAGTAACCTGAGTTTTTGGGAGCATCAGGGTAATTGTAGAACCAGTTATGAGATGAAAATGCAGCTTCGTCATCTCTGCCTGCCAGTGCAGAGGAACTGATTATATCGCTTGCATTATAGGTGCGCCTTGCTCCGGCAGAAGTATCATACAAAGAAGACTCGTTCCAATTTCCCACTTCGTCCGCTGAAGCTCCCTGGGGAATTGTCGGGTCTTTGTCACTAAGACCGAGATCAGAACTGGTGCCTGCAAAATAAGGGCTGGCTTCAAATATGGTGGGAGCATCGTATTTCTGTTCCGCAGCGGCCCTGGGAACCTGGACTACTGCCTGAACAAGATCTTTTTTTCCATCTTCGTCGGTGTCATAATCGGTTTCCACGTATACTGCAAAACGAAGGATATCACTGTTTTTATTCGTGTAGCCGTCGGCAATCTCAGAATACTTGACCATGGGCTGGGCCATGCCATCCTCGATGATCATCTTTACGGCGGTTACTTCTTCTTTTTCCTCCTCTAAGTCCCAAGTTATTTCTTCTTCATCGAGGGATAGGGAGTCTTCTTCTAAGTCCAAAGAGTTATCTTCGCCATAGGTCAGAGATATCTCTTCATCGGATAGGGAGGGTTCATCTTCGATGGATAGAATGGAGTCATCCTCATCGGATAGAATAAAGTCGTCCTCATTGGATAGGACATTTTCGTCTTCATCGGACAGGACGTACGAGTCCTCTAAAAGGACGTCTTCCGCAGCGCTTACAGTGAACTGCGCAGCAGCAGGTCCTGAGACGATCATGGCCAGGGCCAGTACAACAGATACTTTTTTTCTCATTAACATACCTCCGGAAAATTGATGGTAGTGTCAAATTAACTACCCGTTTTTTAGTTCTAAAACCTTGATTTATCGGGAGTTCAAAATAAAAAGAGCATTGACCTCCCTTTTTGGTATAATGTCAGCGACCAAACTCACAAAATAACCAGGAGACAATGCTCGTGAACATTATACTTTATTTACTTCAAATCATTCAACAACTCTATCAGCAAAACTGCTGGCTGATTAATTTCATCTGCAGATATATACCTCTAAAGCAGTGGGCTTTCGATGATTCTCATTCTCCCAAATATCAAAAGTTCAAAGTCGATGAACTCCCTAAGATTGTCTATTACCATCAGGATTGGGACTGGAAAGATCTCA
>NZ_ATVS01000032.1 GCF_000420845.1 Butyrivibrio sp. AE3009
TAAAAATGGGATTTTAGACGTAATGCCCGGAAAGGACTACGTCTGTTTAGATAAAAACTCTAGATGATACGTAATTTAACCGGATAATCCAGCCATAAAGTATCAATGAGTACCAATAAGTAACTAATAAAGAAAAAACCGCTCAATCTGTTGAGCGGTTTTAATCAATCGGAGTGACGTGATTCGAACACGCGGCCCCTACCTCCCTAAGATAGTGCTCTACCAACTGAGCCACACCCCGACGACGTGTTTTATAATATCACGGTCCAAAACAAAATGCAACACTTTTTTTATTCAATTCCAAAACTTCCGTCGGAATACTTCAGAACCCAGTAACCATGCCCTGTTCCGCAGTCTTCATAGTAGGTTCTTTCAATGATTTGGGGCTTATTTTCTTCAATTTTTTTTGAATTTTTTTCTTCTTTTGAAGAAGTTTCTTCAAAAATGGGGGCCAAAGGTGTGGTTTGGTCCTGAAGAGTTGTAATAGCCGCATCCTCATTTTCTTTCATTTCTGCTATAGCTTCTGATTTCATATCCGGGTTCACTTCTGTCTCCACTTCTATCACAGGTATGCTGCTGTCTTTGCCGGCTGCGGACATGAGAAGTGCTGCTCTGTATGCAGGTACAAAGCTGTACAGCATAAGATTCAGAACAAATACGCTAAACACCGCGCCCGATATAACCAAAGCTATCCCCAGCATTCGCTTCATAGACTCATTCTCCTTAATCATTCATTTAGTAGTTAACTGTATAAGTAGCAGATTTCTCTAAAGGCTTGGCAGGATAGGAACTATAGGTCTGCTTGTAATAACCATCTCCCTTGGCATCCTGCATTTCCGCATCGAAGATAAACCATTCATCACCCATTTTGACCTCTGTCCAGGCATGGGGCGTTCTGCCGCCCAGGGATGAGGTTACGGTGCCGGTGCAGATCTTGGTCTCATAACCAAGGCCTCTTGCGATATAGCCAAAGGCCGCCGCATAGTTATAGCAATTGCCTTTTCCGGTATCAAACAAGTTAACGGCGTAGGTCAGCGGCCAGTTCCCTGTGGGAGTTTCATAGCTTCGTTCATAGGCTGCTGCCTTTACCAGAAAATCAAAGCTTCGCTTGAGCTGCTGCTTCTGGCTCATATTTCCATTGGTACAGGCCTCTATAAGCGCTGCTGTCTGCTTCATGACATCCGTCTCGGGCTTGATAAGAGTGCCGTCGGCCTTTCTCCACATGAGGCCAGCCTGTGTATGAACAAAATGTTCTCCGGGAACCTCTTCCAAAAGAGCTCCATCCATAGCCTGCGTCTCAACAACGGCCCTTATCTGCTTCCTCAGGGCATCTCCCACGCCATGGAGTGCGTTCTCTCTGATGGAAACCACCGTCTGAGGTATAGCCGCTCCGGTAAGCGCTGCCGGAAAACACAGTAGCTCAGTCATCTCCTTGTCATACAGGCAGTTGCTGTAGGATGCGTAATAAGGATTGTTCTCGCTTACGGTTATGGACCTAAGGTTGATCAGATTTCTGAAGGCAGACGAAGTTATCTCCGTCACATCACTTCCTATATGAACCGTCGTTATGCCGGTATTAGCGGCAAAAGTCGCAGAGTCTATCACAGTAAGGTTGTCAGCCTTGCAGGGCAGGGATAAAAAGAGAACACATCCCACGATACAAGCGGATACAGCCGCAATTATTCTTTTGTATAGGCAAAAGGCTCTCTTCATCCGCCGGGCTCCTTATGGTTAATTATCGTAAAATAGGTGTGTATACTCCGAATTTTTCTCTTACTGAAGCGTAGGAATAGCCCTTCTTGGCATCGCCACCCTCACTGGGGTGCTTGCCATAGCCCGCCAAAGGATAAGTGGGGTCCGCAAACCCCTCCTGGCCATCAACTATAACCTGACACCATTGATCTGCCCATTGATTAATATTCTTGTGATACCAGGTAATGCCCATGTAATCCAGAACAAGTCCAAGAGCCCTTGTGGCTCCTGCGCAGGAGTACTCTCTTCCGATAAATACTCCGTAGGCAGTTCTGTATATCTTTCCTTCAGTTGTATATGTTCCAAGTGCACAATACGCCTGAACTATACCGCTGGCATATGCAACCTTCTCGATATCCTTGACCTTCTCTACTTCTTTGGTTTTCTTGCTACTCTTTTTGCTGTTTTCCTTGCCTTTATTCTTTTCATCAGCCTCTGCCTGCTTCTCAGCGTCTATGGCAGCGGCTCTGGAATTGATATGGTCGGCAATCTGCTTGGCTATGCTCCTTGCCTGAATCTCCTGGGCATAGGTCATTCCGCCGTTATCATGAGTTGTCTTCTGAACAACTACCACGTCCTCTTTGCCGGTCGGAACAACATAATCAATGCTGTCACCGATAAGCCTGTTAGCGACCCTTTTTTCCTTTATTCCGAAGATAACATAGTGTTCAATAAGCTTGTTGGCATCCGGCCCGTATGCCTGTCTTAAATCTTCATAATTGAGGTAGTAAAAAAGCGGATTGTACTGATTCTTATAATCTACCCCGTTATAAACTGTTGTCCCCTTTGCAAGCTGCGTATAGGGATCATCCTTGGCCAGGGCAACAGTTTTGCCTGCTCCTATAGGCATCGCCAGACATAACATCATGAATACAGAAAGAAACATGCATACAGATCTCTTCAGAATGCGCTTCATAACCTTCTTACCCCACATCTTTTTTTATTTTCGGGCGCAACAAAAAAACGCCGATAAGAACTTATCATTAATCTTATCGGCATTTTATATCACGACTTTAATAATTTATGAATTTATTTTTCAATGGATTTTTTCCTGCGGGCACACCGGCTGCAATGATACAAGCCGCAAGGATTATCATAAGAACCCTCATGTAAAGCCTGCTGTCATCTGAAGTTTCAGAGCGCCTTGCTCCCAAAACCTGCAAAGTAGCATCTATTTCATTACCTGCTCCCAGCTTTTCCGGCAAAATAGTGCCTGAAACAGTTCCTCTCTTGCCAAGAGTCCTATCTGCAGAGGGCTCTGCCTTGCCGGTAGTTCCCGGAAGAGGAGATTCAGAGTCTTTCCTGCCGGAACTTCCGTCCACCAGCACCAGTTTGCCATTGATCCTGGTCACGCTGTAGTAGCCGGATACATCCTTGCCCTTCTCATCCACAATCCTGAAGGAAGTGATCTCGTTGACGCTACTGCCCACTCCTGTCTGACTTCCGTTAAACACCACATCCGTAAGCTTGTGTCCCTTAAGAAGGCTTCCCTTTGTTATGGTCACCTCATTGTTGGTTATGGTGCTGCCATCGTCATTTTTGACCGTGGAGCCGGCCTTGATGGTGATTTTGCGCTGTGTAACCTTGACATTTCCGTTGCTGCTTAAGGTCTTAACTTCTCCGCCTATTTTTTTGCCATTGGAATCATAGAGAACGATATCCCCAGGGGCTACAACATTGGAACCGGACATAAAGGGAATAGTGTAGTTTAAAGGTTCCTTAACTGTCGTATATGCGCCGCCCACATTTACTGTATAGGTGGTGCCCAAAAAGCTGATAACCGTCTGTTCACGGGCCTGCCTTGCTGCATCGCCGTCGCCGGCCATAAGCCCTGCTTCATCACTGCTACTCTTGTCCTCGGAAATCGGATCTCCATAGGGACCATAATATCTCACCAGGGACTCCCCAGGATTCTTGAGGTTCTCAAGTCTGATAACATAGCCTCCGACAACATGCTCCTTGCCATCATATTGCAGCTCGGCACTAGGTGCCACTGTCTGAATCGAGAAAACAACTTCAGGCTCCACCGGCTGCTCAGGCTCCGGCTTCTCCGGATCTGTAGGTGCCGGGTCTGAAGGCTCGGGATCCGTTGGTTCAGGGTCTGTAGGCTCGGGATCCGTTGGTTCAGGGTCTGTAGGTGCCGGCTCTGAAGGCACCGGTTCTGAAGGCGCCGGTTCCGATGGCTCAGTAGGTTCCGAGGGTTCCGACGGTTCCGACGGCTCCGGTTCTTCCGGATTCGCAGGCTCCGATTTTTCTTTTATTCTTATTACTCCATCAACGTGAATTTTGACATCCTGATTAGGTGCCAATGTAGAAGCAGTTTTGATAACATACCAAATGACATAATGCTGATCCGAATCAAACTCGCCAACGACGCTCTTGATCTCATCAGCGGTAGGAACTCTGTCGAGAGAGGCGGTGACTTCATTAGCGGCGGTAAATCCATCCTGAAGCAGATTATCCTCGCTTCCGCCTTCCGACACAAGATCAGTGTGCGAAGCTATCCCATTTATCCTTATAGGATCCGAATAATCCGTTCTGGGATAGCTTCCGGGTTCCACCGGAATATCTCCGCCTACACCATTGCCTCTGATATAGAAGCACACATCACTTTTTTCCCCATTATTTTCATACACGGCGTCGTGCAGTCCATTTACAACCTTGGTTGTTTCTGCGGATTCTGCGGCATAAGACGTAAAGCTGATACTTCTGCTCCCCATAGCAGTAAGTAGTATTAGCGGCATCAAAACCAGCACAAGTACTCTCCGCGAAAACTTTTTCATCCCACATTTTCTCCCACAAGGTTATAAAAATATATAATCAACATACCGTTATATAATATCAGATGCTAAATCACAGATTCAATCATATTGGAAATTATTTTTGTATACGTGGTCAGTTTTCCTGATTATTTATTTCAATATGTCCATCGCATCAGCTACAGAGGACACTCCGATGATCTCAATACTCGAAGCGCAGGTCTTAAGCTTCCCTGCCAGTGCCTTAGGAACAATGCAGGTCTTGAAGCCAAGCTTGGCTGCTTCCTGAACCCTGTTCTCTGCCATGCTGACGCTCCTTACCTCTCCCGAGAGTCCCACCTCTCCGAAGGCGATAATATCGTCGGCGATCGGTCTATTCTTAAAGCTGGAAATAAGCGCAAGACATATCGCCAGATCAAGCGACGGCTCAGCTATCTTCATTCCTCCCGCCAGATTGACATAGGCATCAAAATCCCCGAGAGACAGCCCTATTCTCTTCTCCAGAACGGCCATAAGAAGGTTCACCCTGTTATAGTCCGTTCCGTTGGCCTGACGCCTTGGGAATCCGAAATTGGTGTGGCACACAAGGGCCTGTATCTCAAGCAGAATAGGCCTTGTCCCCTCCACTGAGCAGGTAACAATGGAACCGCTGGCATTCTCCGGCCTTCCCTCCAGCATGAACTCAGAAGGGTTCAGAACCTCCTGAAGGCCCCTCTCTCTCATCTCAAAGACTCCTATCTCATTAGTGGAGCCAAAACGGTTTTTTACCGCCCTTAAAATGCGATATGAGGCATGTCTGTCCCCTTCAAAGTAAAGAACAGTGTCCACCATATGCTCAAGAACCCTGGGGCCTGCCACCTGGCCTTCCTTAGTGACATGTCCCACGATAAATACCGTAATATTCATGCTCTTGGCGATACGCAAAAGAACGGACGTGGACTCCCTGACCTGGGATACACTGCCCGGAGCGGACGAAACATTCTCATTGTACATTGTCTGAATGGAATCTATTATGATGACCTCAGGCTTAGTGCGGATCACAGCCTCCTCTATATTAGACAGATTGGTCTCACACATGAATTTGAGAGTATCGGAAAAATCTCCGATCCTGTTGGCACGAAGCTTGATCTGCCTAAGGGATTCCTCACCTGAGATATACAGAACTTCTTTTTTGTCGCCGGATAAAAAACCCGCAACCTGAAGAAGAAGTGTTGACTTGCCGATACCGGGATCTCCTCCCACAAGAATAAGGGATCCTCTTACAAGGCCCCCTCCCAGAACTCTGTTAAGTTCTCCAATGTGGGTATCTGCCCTCTCCTCATCCTCCATGACAATTTCATTAAGGGTCTTGGGACTAACATATTTGGTATCCGGTGCCGTACCAATCCCCTTGGGCGCCTTGCCTGCAGGCTTAACAGTTTCTTCTACCATGGTATTCCACTGCTTGCACCCGGGGCACTGTCCCATCCACTTGGAGGATTCGTAGCCGCACTCCTGGCAAAAGAATACCGTTTTCATTTTAACTGCCATTTTATTCTCCCCAAACAATAGTTTTTAAAGAAAGAGCTTCCCGAACAAATCGGAAAGCTCTCATGATTTACATCTTATTTCTCAACTTTAACAGATACGAGGCCCTCTCCGGAGAGCTCTACGCTAAGATTAAGTTTGCCTCCCAGATTGGTGGTCATCTTACCAATACTGCTACCGTTTACATATACGCTGTATTCTGTGTTCTCCAGAAGTCCCAGCGTAATCTGTGCATCATTGTCTCCTTCTACACTGAATTCAACACCGTTATCTGTTTCCTTAAACTCCGTAACCGTTGTTCCGGGTACGGATTCATATATGAAGTTTTCATTGCACTCGAGCTTGGTAATATCCTTGTAGGTCTTGACCTTGAGAATATCTCCGTTGTGCTCAAAGTTCTCAAGTTTAGTCTTCTCCGGAAGCTTGTAGTTACCAAAGCTGATACTTCCGTTCTCCTCAGCTCTAATCAACTGTTCTACAACAGCCATGATGACCCTCCTAAAAATATGTTATAGGTAAAGCTTAAATGTTAATATCATTATAAATGATGCCCGTCTATTATCAAATTAATTTTTTCTTATTTTTTGAGGTGGGTTTCCTTGTATTTACGGTGCGCTTAACCTTAGAGGTCTTAGCTGTTTTGGTGGTTTTCACCGAGACCTTTTTGACGGAAGCTTCCTTGCCGTCCTTCCCTACAAAGACAATCTTGTCGTCCTTGAGAGCTACGGTAACGTCCATTCCTGCCTTGATATTGCCCTTAAGGAGTTCCTCTGCCATGGCATCCTCGATAGTGGACTGAATAGCTCTCTTAAGAGGTCTTGCTCCCATCTTGGCATCGGAATGCTTGGTTACGAGATACTTCTTAACAGCAGGTGAGATGGTAAGGTTGATATCCATCTGAGCCTTGCATCTCTTGGAAAGGTTCTGTGAAAGAAGGGTTACGATATCCATCATCTCCTTCTCATTGAGGGTATGGAATACCATGATCTCATCTATACGGTTAATGAACTCAGGCTTAAAGAGTTTCTTGACCTCGTCCATAACTCCCGACTTCATGTCCTCATAGTCCTTCTTGGCATCTGCTCCGGCGCCAAAGCCAAGCTTCTTGGGATCTACTATCCTCTGAGCACCTACATTGGAGGTCATGATAAGGATGGTATTCTTGAAGCTGACCTTTCTGCCCTTGGCATCTGTGATGTGACCATCATCCAGTACCTGAAGAAGGACGTTGAATATATCGGGATGAGCCTTCTCTATCTCATCAAAAAGAATAACGGAATAGGGGTGTCTTCTTACCTTCTCGGAGAGCTGACCACCCTCGTCATAGCCTACATATCCCGGAGGTGAACCGATCATCTTGGATACCGAATGGCCTTCCATATACTCTGACATATCAACTCTGATAAGAGCATTCTCATCTCCGAACATTGCCTCGGCAAGAGCCTTGGACAGCTCAGTCTTACCTACACCGGTAGGGCCAAGGAACAGGAAGGAACCGATGGGTCTGTTGGGATCCTGGAGTCCTACTCTTCCTCTTCTGATTGCCTTGGATACAGCCTTAACAGCGTCCTCCTGGCCGATAACTCTCTTGTGAAGTACTGATTCAAGCTTAAGGAGCTTCTCTGATTCCTTCTCCGCAATCTTCTTAACGGGGATTCTGGTCCACTCCGCTACAACCTCTGCGATATCGTTCTCTGTAACAACATAGGCTGAGGACTGCTGTTTCTTCTTGTCGGCAGACTTAGCTCTTGAGAGCTTGCCCATAAGAAGGTTCTGCTCTTTGTTGAGTTCTCCCGCCTTCTTGAAATCAGATTCCTTGAGGGCTGACTCGATCTCGCCGTCAAGAGAACTTATCTTATCCTCCAGCTCCTTGATCTTGGGAGATACTCCCATTGTGCGAAGCCTTACGGCAGAAGCTGCCTCATCTATAAGGTCAATTGCCTTGTCGGGAAGATTTCTGTCGTTGATGTATCTCTCGGAGAGATCAACGGCAGCCTTGATAGCTTCAGGAGTAACACTTACCTTGTGATGCTCCTCGTACTTGCTAACGATACCCTTGAGGATATCTGTAGCCTCTTCCTTGGTGGGTTCATCCACGTTGACAGGCTGGAATCTACGCTCAAGCGCAGCATCTTTTTCAACATATTTCCTATACTCTGTGATGGTGGTGGCACCTATCATCTGTATCTCACCTCTGGCGAGAGAGGGCTTGAGAATATTGGAAGCATCAATGGCTCCCTCCGCGCCGCCGGCGCCGATAAGAGTGTGCATCTCATCTACGAAAAGAATGATATTGCCGTCCTCGGCAACCTCTTTGATAACCTTCTTGATCCTCTCCTCAAATTCGCCTCTGTACTTGGAGCCTGCGATCATTCCTGAAAGATCAAGGGTAACAAGCCTCTTGTTCTGAACTGTAAGAGGAACATTTCCTGCAGCTATTCTCTGGGCAAGTCCCTCCACAACCGCGGTCTTACCTACACCGGGTTCGCCTATAAGGCAGGGATTGTTCTTGGTCCTTCTGCTGAGGATCTGAATAACTCTCTTGATCTCCCTCTCTCTTCCGATGACGGGATCAAGCTTGTTCTCAAGAGCAAGAGCTGTCATATCACGACTGTACTGAGCCAGAATGGAAGCCTTCTTGCCTGTCTTAGGCGCAGCCTTCCTGCCAAGATCCTCCTTGACCAGATTGGGATCCTCTCCCATGGCTGCAAGGGTCTCAGCGTATATCTTCTGTACAGGTACATTGAGAGTGCTGATGAGTCTTACCGCAACATTCTCTCCCTCCTTGATAAGAGCAAGCAGAATATGCTCTGTACCTGTCTTGTCCGCGCGAAATCTCTCGGCCATTCTGTGAGCCTCTTCAAGGACCTTCTCAGCTCTGGGAGAGAAACCGTCCTTATCAAGGGTTCTTACGCTGCTGTCAGGAACGATAAGGTCTCTTATCATATCCATCATGCGATTCTCATCAATGCCGTTGTCTATAAGTATCCTGGATGCGACACTACCGTCCTCCAGGATAAGGCCCATAAGAATATGTTCGGTGCCGACATAATTAAGCTTGAGGCTTCTGGCTGTCTTCTTGGCCAGTTTAAGGGCATCTGAAGCCATTACTGTAAACTTGGAATCCATATATTGCCTTCCTTTCCTTACTGAATCTTATCGATAAAATTGTCATACAGCTGATCCACAAGACTGTGAATCTCATCTCTGTCTATTCCCTTGCAAATAGCTCTTGCCAGAACCACGGCCAGTTCCTGTTTGGCCTCGGTAAGAGCCTTGAGCTTGTTGATATCAAGGGCTATGATAGCCCCTCTTCTCCTGTCGATCTTGACAAATCCGTCCTGCTGCAGGATGGAATAGGCCTTGTTGACAGTATGCATATTGATGCCTATGGTCTCAGCCAGCTGTCTGACACTTGGGAGCTGTTCTCCCTCATGAAACTGTGAAGTTGCAATACCAAGGATTATCTGATTGCAGAGCTGCACATATATCGCTTCATCACTGTTAAAATCAATCTCAATGATCATCTCCGTCACCTTCGTTTCCCGATAAAACAATATTTTCACGATTGTGATATGTTTAGTATAACAGATATTACAATAAATTGAAAGTCCCGGCGGAAAGACCCGTAAATACAAGATAATCCCCGGATTTGCATCCGGGGATCGTAATCTAACCTTATTCAGATATTATTTCTCATCATCAAGATCAAGGAACTCAAACTCAAAATCGTCATCATCACCGATGAAGTTCCTGGTCTTTCTCTTGGGAGCTGCATTTCTTACAGGTCTCTCGGGCTCGGGAGCTCTTCTTGAAGGACGATCATCCTCTGCATTTCTCTCAGGTCTTACAGTTCTCTCATCGCTTCTTCTGTAGGAAGTTGCCTCGGGAGCAGGTCTTCTTGCGGGATTTGCATCACGAACTTCTCTGCCGCCTCTTCTCTCAGCTCCTCTTGCAGAAGCATAGGATTCCTCGTCATCCTCTTCGGGTCTTACGGTTCTTTCCCTTCTTCTGACAGGTCTCTCCTCTTCAGGCTCCTCTTCTCTTGCAGGTCTCTTCTTAGGAGCATAACGATCGTACTCTTCCTCTTCTTCCTCATCCTCATAGTACATAGCGTCTCTGAGCTTGAGAACAAGAAGTACAACCGCTACAGCAAGTGCTGCTGCAACAAGTGCAAGGATAACAACAACTGTCTTATATTTCTTGTTGGCTGCGGAGAGTTTGCCAAGAGCTTCTGTGCTCTGAGCTGCCTCTATAAGCTTCTTAACCTTAACTCTGTAACCTTCAACATTATCATAGAGATACCAGGTATTGGTTCCCTCTTCGTCTGCTGTATAAACAAGTGAATATGTTCCGTCACCTACGTCTGAAGCTGTAGCCTGTGGCTGCTCTGACTCTGAACCGTTCTCGCCTTCGCCGCCTTCGCCGCCTTCTGTAGCCTCAGGGTTCTCACCCTCGCCGCCTTCTGCAGGAGCTGCACCATCTCCGCCCTCGGCAGGTGCTGCCTCAGATATTGCAACGAGATCGCTTCTTACGAAACCTGTTTTGCCGTTTGAACCAAAGGTTACCTGATACCAGGTCTTGCCATCCTTGTCGGAAGCTTCGCCTGTGATAGTAACATTCTCTCCCTTGGTGACCTTACCAACGGAATCATAACCAGTGCCTGCGCCGCCTCTAACGTTAACGCTCTCTGAAGTAACTGTAGCTGTCTTCTGCTCTGTAGCTGTAACAGTGGTGGCCGGAAGGTCCGGTGCTGCTTTGTTCTCTGTCTGTGTGCTGCTGTTTGTTGATGTGGATGTCTTGGGAGCTGAATCACCTGACTTGGTAACCAGATCGCTTCTTACGTATCCGTACTCGCTCTTATTAACGAAGATCTTGTACCATACATAACCTGACGCATCAGTTGACTCGTCAACGATGTCGATCTTATCTCCCTTCTTGAGACTGGACACCTGTGAAGCTGTGGTGCTTGCGGAGGATCTCACCTTGACATTATCGGATGATACCACTCCCGTAGTCTGTGTGTAAGCTGCTGCACTGAAGGATGCGCCCACAAAAACAGTGGATGCAACAACAAGTGAAAGCGCAAAAGTAACTAATCTCTTTCCCAACTTTTTATTCATTTTACCTCCTTCGCATCATCGATAGCCTTTCCAATATCGTGACGCATATACTTATTATCAAAGCTTACCCATTCTGTGGCCTCGTAAGCTTTGGTTCTGGCTTCCTGTAATGTATCCCCTTTAGCGGTAATGCCAAGAACACGTCCGCCGCTGGTAACTATTCCCTCAGCAGTAGCTTTGGTTCCCGCATGGAAACAGTAGTAACCGTCTTTCCCCTTGAAGTTCTCAAGGCCCTTGATGAGCTTGCCCTTCTCATAGCTTACAGGGTAGCCCTCGCTGGCAAGAACAACGCAGACAGCAGCCTTATCTTCAAATTCAAGCTCTGTCTCTGCAAGCCTTCCATCAATGCAGGCATTGAAAACATCTATAATATCAGTCTTAAGTCTTGGAAGTACAACCTGAGCCTCGGGATCACCAAATCTTGCATTGTACTCAAGGACTCTTGGTCCATTCGGTGTAAGCATAAGTCCGAAGAAAATAACTCCCTTGAACTCTCTGCCTTCCTTAGCCATGGCCTCAACCGTTCTTCCGTAGATATTCTCTCTGCAGAACTTGTCTACTTCCTCTGTATAGAAGGGGCTGGGTGAGAAATTACCCATTCCTCCTGTATTAAGTCCCGTATCTCCGTCTCCCGCTCTCTTGTGATCCTGAGCTGAAGACATGAGCTTGTAGGTCTTACCGTCAACAAATGATAAAACAGAAACCTCTCTGCCGGTCATGAACTCTTCGATAACCATGTGATTGCCGGCATCTCCGAACTTCTTATCCTGCATGATCTCCTTGACTCCGGCCTTGGCCTCATCAAGATTCTGACAGATAAGAACTCCCTTACCAAGAGCAAGTCCGTCAGCCTTAAGAACTATCGGGAACTTAGCTGTCTCAAGATATTTAAGGGCATCCTCAGCGTTGTCAAAGTTCTCATAGGCAGCTGTGGGAATATTGTACTTCTTCATAAGATCCTTGGAAAAAGCCTTGCTTCCCTCAAGGATAGCTGCATTCTTACGTGGTCCGAATACTCTGAGGCCCTCTGCCTCGAAAGCATCAACGATACCGCCTACCAAAGGATCATCCATACCTACAACGGTAAGATCGATCTCTTTTTCCTTAGCAAAAGCTACAAGCTTGTCAAACTCCATGGGAGTGATCGGTACACATTCCGCAAGCTCAGCAATTCCACCGTTACCGGGGGCGCAGTAGATCTTGTCTACCTGTTTGCTTCTGGATACTGCCTCGGCGATGGCGTGCTCCCTTCCGCCTCCTCCAACAATTAAAACCTTCATCTAAATACCCTCTCCATACAATCAGAATAAAGCATCAGGGTCGTAGCCTTCTATTATAACACGGTGATCCTTGACCGTAACCCTGTTGTTTGCGATAAAATCAATGGCCATGGGAAGAATCTTCCACTCAGCCTGTTCCATGATCCTCTTCTGCAGAACCTCCGGTGTATCATCCTGTCTTATCATGACAGGCTTCTGCAAAATGATAGGTCCCGTATCCGTTCCCTCGTCCACAAAATGCACCGTAGCACCGGATACTCTGACACCTCTCTCCAGAGCCTTCTCATGAACCTTGAGGCCGTAATAGCCGGTTCCGCAGAAGGACGGAATAAGTGACGGATGTATATTGATGATCCTATTGGGAAATGCCTTAACTACCTGCTCAGGGATTACCACAAGACATCCCGCAAGAACAATAAGGTCAGGGGCTGCATCCTGCAGGATCTGCAAAAGAGCATCGTTGAAATCGCTCCTGTTCTCAAACTCCTTGGGACTCTTGACCACATAGGGAACGCCTGCCTTCCTGGCTCTCTCTATGGCATAGGCATTGGGGTTGTTGCTGTATACCAGGCAGATCTCTGTATTAGTAATTCTGCCATCAGCTATACTGTCGATGATTGCCTGCAGATTGGTTCCTCCGCCGGACACCATTACCGCGATCTTCATACCAGCTCTACACCCTTCTCTCCGGCCTCGGTGTTTCCGACAATCCATGCCTTCTCACCGGATGCCTCAATAGCTTTAAGGGTAGCCTCTGCATCAGCAGGATCAACGGCAAGTACCATTCCAAGGCCCATGTTAAAGGTGTTGTACATCATCTTATCTTCAATCTCGCCCGTCTTCTGCATAAGCGGGAAAATAGGCGGTATATCATAGCTGTCTTTCTTAACTACAGCCTTAATTCCATCAGGAAGCATTCTCGGAATATTCTCATAGAAACCGCCGCCTGTGATGTGGCTGCAGCCCTTAACCTTAATGCCTGCATTCTTGATGGATTTCATCATCTTTACATATATTCTGGTGGGAGTAAGAAGTGTCTCTCCGAGAGTTGCTCCAAGTTCATCTATGTAGGTCTCGAGATTCTCTTTGTTTACCTCAAATACCTTGCGGACAAGTGAAAAACCGTTGCTGTGAACGCCACTGGAAGCTACACCGATAAGAGTATCTCCGGCCTTGATGGTGCTGCCATCGATCATGTCCTTGCGATCAACAACTCCAACAGCAAAACCTGCAACATCGTATTCATCCTCAGGCATAAGTCCGGGATGCTCAGCTGTCTCACCGCCGATAAGTGCTGCCTCTGACTGTTTACAGCCCTCTGCTACTCCCTTAACGATAGCTGCGATCTTCTCGGGAATGTTCTTGCCACAGGCAATGTAATCAAGGAAGAACAAAGGCTCTCCGCCTGCGCAGGCCACATCGTTAACACACATGGCAACCGCATCGATACCGATGGTATCATGTTTATCAAGAAGGAATGCAAGCTTGATCTTGGTTCCGACTCCATCGGTTCCCGATAACAGAACAGGGTCTTCCATGTTCTTAATGTCCTTAAGGGAAAAGGCTCCCGAGAATCCGCCGAGACCACCCAAAACCTCAGGTCTCATTGTTTCCTTAACATATCCCTTCATCAGTTCCACAGACTTGTATCCGGCCTCGATGTCTACGCCGGCCTTCTTGTAATCCAGTGCCATATCTACTCCTTTTCTATTAACAGCCTTACATGAAAGCAGGCTGATTATTTACATCAATAATTTTTGTAACCTGTTTCCTGTAATCTGGCGTCCTTTGCCACTACGCTGTCCTTCAAAGAAGCCTTGTATTCTTTTAATTTCTGTAAAAGTTCATTATCGGAGGTTGCCAGGATCTTGGCTGCCAGAATACCTGCATTGGCGCCTCCGTTGATCGCCACTGTGGCAACGGGTATACCACTTGGCATCTGTACTATACTATAGAGGGAATCCCTACCTCCGAGTGAGGTGGTGTGCATCGGAATACCGATAACCGGCATTGGGAATATAGCTGCGCACATACCGGGAAGATGAGCTGCCATACCGGCACCTGCTATGATTACCTTGAAGCCCTTCTCCTCAGCGGTATTAGCAAATTCAAAAAACTCCTCCGGCTCCCTGTGAGCTGAAATAATCCTCATCTCATAGGAAATACCGAACTGATCCAGTATCTCTGCGGCCTTAGCCATAACAGGCATATCTGAATCACTGCCCATTACTATTCCTACCTTTGCCATTTCACTCCTCCTAAATAATAACACTATTTCGTCTTACGTATCATACCATACCACAAGATATTGTGCCATGTTTATTTTGCACAGAAAATAGAATTTATCTAAGGCCCAATATCAGGATAAACACTATGAAAGCTAATGCCAGAAAGTTGAGAATGATTCCGATATTCGGAAAAACCTTAAAAATATCCCGTTCAAATCTTGACTTAATACCGAGAACCAATCCCACTACAGAAAAAATCGCCGCAACAAAAGCCGCTGCGGCATATTTCAAGGTAGCCTCTCCCCCTGCCTTAAAGGTTAAAAAGACAGAAATTCCAAGCGAAGTCACCGATATAACACCCAGAATGGTGGACATTATGCCCTTCTCCGGGTGTCTGTTATCAGTGAACATGTACTTGTCCATTACAGGCTCAAATTTTCTTTTTAATTTAAGTTTAAGCTTAGTCTTTGTATCTTTCATCAGATTATGATCTTCTTGCGGCTTCCAAGAAGCTTGGCTCCACTGATAATCAGAAGAACGCCTGCTGCCACTCCTGCGATTATAGAAATTACACCAAATGCGATATTAAGCCCGCCGGTGCTTCCAAGTACCTTGTATGTATGCTCATCCATCAAAAAATACCTCCTTATTTTGCGCCGTACTCTGCGTAATATTCGTCAATAGCCTTCTTGATGTCCTTGCCAAGAATAACCTCACCGTCGATAGGTCTGTTATAGAGGTAGCTTACAACATCATCCATAGTTACAATGGCATGTGCGCTAAAGCCATATCTCTCCTTGATCTCCTCAAGAGCGCTGCCATCGCTGTCCTGACCCTTTTCCTGTCTGTTGAGAGAAACCATAAGTCCCACGATATCGCAGTCAGCCTGCTCCTGAATTATCGGAACTGTCTCCTCGATGGACTTGCCTGAAGTTGTAACATCCTCGATGATAAGGACTCTGTCACCGTCGCGAAGCTTGGAACCAAGAAGGATTCCCTTGTCGCCGTGATCCTTAATCTCTTTTCTGTTGGAGCAATATCTGATCTCTCTGCCGTAGAGTTCGCTGATGGCAACTGCTGTGATAACAGCAAGAGGAATTCCCTTGTAGGCAGGTCCGAAAAGAACGTCGAACTCAAGACCAAAGGTATCATGAATAGCCCTTGCATAGTACTCACCCAGCTTGCGAAGCTGTGATCCTGTAACATAGGCTCCCGCATTCATGAAAAACGGGGACTTTCTTCCACTCTTAAGCGTAAACTCCCCAAACTTAAGCACGTTGCTGTCCACCATAAACTCAATAAATTCTTCCTTGTACCTTTCCATATCCCTCAAACTCCTTTATCCCAAAATTTATATTTATCTTTTGTTTTACCAATTATTTAGAAGCCAGGGCATCAGCGATGTCCTTCTTCATATCAAATACAGCAGCTCTAGCGGCTTCTCCCACCTTGCCGTCATTAAACTGCTTGTAGTTCTCGCTCTTCCATGCTGCGATAATTCCTCTGGAGGAATTGACGATGGCTCCAAGGCCGTCCTTGTTGAAGAAGTGAACCAGATCCTTGCCCTTGCCGCCCTGAGCGCCGTAGCCCGGAACCAGGATATAAGCATGAGGCATGATATCACGAAGAACCTTGCCCATCTCTGGGTAGGTTGCTCCAACAACGGCGCCAACATTGCTGTAGGCTCCATCCATGGACTCTGCGCCCCACTTCTCAACCTGTTCACCCACGTGCTCGTATAGAGGTCTTCCGTCTATGAGGCGATCCTGGAACTCTCCGCTGGAAGGGTTAGATGTCTTAACCAGAACAAAGATGCCTTTATCCTCCTTGTTGCAGACAGAAATAAAAGGCTTTACACCATCGGAACCCAAATAAGGGTTGACTGTGGCAAAATCCTCGTCAAATCCCTTAAATACCTTGTCGACGATCTTGACGCCGCCAAGGTGTCCGACAGCATAAGCCTCTGATGTTGAGCCGATGTCGCCTCTCTTTATGTCGCCGATTACCATAAGCCCCTTATCCCTGCAGTAATCCACTGTTTTCTTAAAAGTAATAAGCCCCGGAATTCCAAGCTCCTCATACATAGCAATCTGAGGCTTAACAGCCGGAACCACGTCATAGATATTGTCGATTATTTCCTTGTTGAACTGCCAGAAAGCCTCTGCTGCTCCCTCCGGAGTAGCTCCAAGCTCCTCAAAGCATCTGTTTTTGATTCCCTCCGGAACAAAGTCCAGCTTGGGATCAAGGCCCACAACAATGGGAGCGCCCGTGTTTTGAATCTTATCAATCAATTTGGAAATCATTTATTCTTCCCCTTCCCCAAATCTTTTTTCTATTTCTAAGGTTTAAATCTTTTTGTTAGCGTGTGTTACAAAGAAATCATCGATGGCCCCGGTAAGTTTCTCCTTGGGCATTGATTTAAGCAGATATTTCTCGGGCTTAAGGTTCACAACCTTCATAACGCTCTCTTTGTCATCCTTGGCTGTAAGGAAGATGACGGGCATATTCTGGATCTTGGGAGTATTTCTGATCTCCCTTAGAACATCCGGACCGCTCATAACAGGCATCTCATAGTCTAGAAGTATGAGATCCACCTCATTCTGGGCCAGAAAAGAAAGCGCTATTTTGCCGGAGCTTGCCATGTATACGTGATATTTTACCGAGAGCCAGGTTCTCATCATTCTGAGCATGGCTCCGTCGTCGTCAATAATAAGAATCTTCTTTCTGAGACTGTCGTCCACAGAACTGAATACCAGAACAGAATCAATATGCTCTGCAAGGAGCTTCACATCAAGAGGTCTAAGGTAGGTCTCCTGAATCTTCTCCTTGGGAATTATGGACAATCCAAAAGCCAGCTCCTCCTTATTACCAATAAGATAGAGCATGAATCTCTCGACATCTATTGCTTCATTAAGATAAGCCAGAAGCTGTGAGTCATCCTTGGTCATATCACCAAGATATAGAAGGTAAATCTTGGGCTTGTTCTCAAGAGCCTTGATGGCATCGGGATCGGGTCCTATGCTGTCAACGACAAAGTTCTCTTTCTCCAGGCCTCTAACGATAGCATTTACCATAAAGCTTTTCTCATGTCCAATGAGTAAAACGCGTTTATCCATAAATTTTTCCTTCCGTCATATGACACTACTATTACAGTATATTTAAAAGTCCGTCTCTGTCAACCGCCGCCATAAGTCTTTTTACTTCGCTGTATTTAGCCTTATAGTCCTCAGGAATGCTGTATTCCTCCAGCATCTTCATGATGTCATCGGCACTGTCAAAATATGAACCTTCAATAAACTCTTTGATCGAAGCGAAGGCTCCCTCGAGTTCCTCAGGGTCTATAACCGGTTTGTCCTCATCCGATTCATGGGAAAGAGGCGCCAGCTTGGTAAGATAACTCCTGTAGAGTTCCAGGAGCGGTCCGGTCAGATCATCTATTTCATCTATGTTGTACTCGTTGCCGCATTTCTCCAGATACTCTGCCCTGTCGGACAGCTCCAGAGCGCCAATGGCCCTTGCAGAACTCTTAAGTCCGTGTACGTAGATGGTATAGTTGGCTATGTCTTCATCGTTCTTGTACCTTTCGATGAATCCTGCCCTTTCCTCGATTGCAAGTCTGAAGTCTTTCATTACCTCGATGGCAACTGTGGCTGAACCGCACCTTGAAATGGCAGCTTGCACATCTATTCCATTGATTTTAAGAAGCTCCTGCATTGCAGCATTTTCTTTGTCGTTTTCCTCTGTATCCTGAACATAATCCGCATCGCCGGGAAGAGATACTTTATCCTTTGGCAGATACGACAGGATCATTTCTTCCAACTTGCCGGGGTCAACAGGCTTGGACATATAGCCTGAGAAACCTTCCTGCAGGTACATCTCCCTTGAGCCTGATATAGCATTGGCTGTAAGGGCAATTATCGGAGTGTCCTTGCAAAGATTATCTTCAAGTTCCTGCATGGCGTGGAAGGTCTGGATTCCGTCCATATCAGGCATTCTGTGATCAAGGAAGATGAGATCATAGGCCTTTTGCTTAACCATTTCAAGAGCCTCTCTTCCGCCGGTCGCCGTATCAACATTAAGCTGGGTCATCTTAAGGAGGCCCTCAATGACGGTCAGATTGGTCTTGGTATCATCAACAACAAGAATGCTTGCGTCAGGTGCATGGAAGCTTGCTTGATATCTGTCGGCATTTCTGATGCTATCCTTATAGGAAGTACTGAAATCACCAATAGGCTCCCTATCTACAACACTCTGAACAACTTCGAAGGAAAAGACACTGCCTTTTCCGTATTCACTTTGTACATTAAGAGATGAATCCATCATAGCAAGGAGGCTGTTAACAATGTTTATGCCAAGTCCCGTTCCTTCGATGGTTCGGTTTCTCTTTTCATCGATTCTCTCAAAGGCTGTCGATAACTTGTCAATGTCCTCTTCCCTGATTCCGATACCGGTATCTGATACTTTGATCTTAAGAAGGATTCTGTCCTCATCGCTCTCATCCGGGTTATCTGTCTCGACATCCTCATAATCAATATCAAGAGTAACGCTTCCCTTCTCTGTGTACTTAATGGCGTTGGTAATCAGATTGATTACGCACTGTCTGATCCTGACTTCATCACCGAATAGGATATGTGGTATATTCTCGGATACATTGACGATGAACTTAAGCTGCTTGTCATTGGCTCTTACATTGGCCATATTCACCAGGTCGTTTATTACGGAGGCTGTCTCATACTCCACCGGAATGATCTCTAGCTTACCGGCTTCTATCTTGGAGAAATCAAGAATATCGTTGATGAGGGCCAGCAGTGTCTTACCTGAATTCTGAATGTCAGTAGCATACTGCAGAACCTCCGGATCATTGGTCTGCCTGAGGATCATCTCGTCAAAGCCAAGAACCGCATTGATAGGAGTTCTAATCTCATGCGAGATATTCGACAGGAACCTAGACTTGGCTTCGTTGGCGGACTTCTCGGAGATCAGCTGATCCTCAATGGTCTGCCTTGTTCTGACAAGCTCAATGTAATCCACAAGCTTGTAGAAGGTAAGGTCAACTGTGTGATACAGTTCCTCAATCTCGTCTCTTGTAGAAATATCAAGGTTATGAAGCTCATTGGCCTCAGTATTAATCTTCTGATCGTTTGCATTGTACATTTTGGAGACCGCTTTGGACAGAGCCCTTATGGGTTCTGCGATTCTCCTCTGGGCATATCTGTTGACGAATACCGCAATGGGAATAACGATAATGGAAATAAGCATCGAAAGCTTGACGCTGAACTGAGAATCCTTAAGGCCCACTCCCAATGAAAGCTGTTTTTCCAACTCGGCCGACTTCTCCGCCTCTCTCGACAGCTTGAAACTGACTCTGCTCTCAAGAATACCTGCATTCTTGATATGACTGTAGTCCTCTTCAATATTGATCTGGGGCCTGTTGGCGGCATAGGTGTATTTCATGGTGGGAATCAGCGTATTGGAAGCAATTTCCGCAGATACTCCAAGGATAATCGCCTCAAAAACAACTATCCCCAAAATAACCCGGCTGATCCTTGACCTGTTGGAGATCTCGTACTCTTCTTCCTCAGTCAAAAGTTCCTTATCAATATAATACTTGCCGTTACTAATGAGCCTCTTATTTTTTACTGAAATGCGTTTATAGACAAAATAAACGATGAAGCAGGATATAAAGCTGCCCGGAAGTTCATTGAGAAAACAATTGAAAAGAACATTGGGATCTATGGTATCCATGCTCTTTCCGGAGAGAAGCCATAGCATTATTCCCCAGAAGAAACCGTCAACAAACATAACCACAATTGCTGCAGGCACGGTTGTGTACCATTTTTTAAAAGCCTTTCTCTTGGCCAGAGCCTCTACGACGATCACCAGCAGCAGATAGATAAAAGTCAGATAGGAAAAACTGCTGGAGACTATGGATTTCTGAATAAAGACAATGAGCACAGCCATAAGCCCCGGCACTGCGCCACCAAAAGCAGCGGTCAGTATAAAGGGGATATATTTCAATATGTAAAAAAGCCCGGTAAAAATATTGTGGTATGGAGAAAGTGCCACTATCCCCATGCTGTACAAAATTGACCAAAGAGCCGTCAGAACCACCATAGCAGAATTAACCACTGCTTTTTTGGGGTCATCGACTCCGCCAAATATTGTTTTAAATAACCGCCTTTTTTTACTGTTCATAAAATCAGCGCCTCATAAGGTGAAAACAACTGTGCCAGTCCCCGAATTACGAAATTCCGTCCCTGTGCATTGAGAACTTATCCATAGGATAGTTCTTAAGGTTCTCCAGAACCTTTCTGTCATCGGCCTTGGAAAGAAGGTTCTCTCTGGCCTTGGTGATCTCGGAAATATGTCTGTGTCTTGAAGGTCCTCCCACACATCCCCCCGGACATACCATTCCTTCTATGAAATCCTCAGGAAGCCTTCCAACCTTCAAAAGAGTAAGTGCCTTCTTGCACTCGTTGCCGCCTGCTGCCCTTAAGAGCTTGATGCCGGAGGTATCCTCTCCTCTCTCCTGCATACACTCGATAACAGCATTGGCAACTCCTCCGCTGGTGGCAAATCTCTTGCCCCAGATGGAAGATTCCTGATATTCGTTACTTACAGGGCCAAACTTAACATCCTTGGATCTCATAAGAGCCCTGAGTTCTCCGTAGGTTACCACGTAGTCCGCATTGCCCGGAACGGTCTTGTCCTGCGCCTCCGACTTCTTGGCGATGCAGGGGCCGATAAATACGGTTACACATC
Organism: Butyrivibrio sp. AE3009; assembly: GCF_000420845.1. GTDB lineage: Bacteria > Bacillota > Clostridia > Lachnospirales > Lachnospiraceae > Butyrivibrio. Next base: position 21,432 of record NZ_ATVS01000032.1, read on the forward strand.
CGGGTCTTGTGGCCTTCAGATATCTGGAAATGGCGCACATAGGCGAAACCGTGGTTGACATGTTATCCCTGTACTGATCAGGGAAGTGCTTCTTTAACATATTAATAAATGCAGGACAGCAGGAGGTAGTCATCTTCCTGCCTTCCTTATAGGCTTCTGCCCACTCAGCGGACTCATAGGCTGCGGTCATATCACCGCCAAGTCCGACCTCAACCATATCGGCAAAGCCAAGTCTCTTAAGTCCTTCTTTGATGGAGCCCATGGAAATATCATCTCCAAACTGGCCTTCCGTTGCGGGTGCGCACATTGCAATTACTTCTTTGCCTGCCTTGATGTCTTTAATAATATCAACGAGGAAGGTCTTACTTCCGATAGCGGCAAAAGGACAGCTGTGAATGCAATGACCGCACTGGATACACTTATCCTCATCTATCTTGCAGTAGCCGTATTCATCATAGGTAATAGCTCCTACAGGACAGGCTTTTTTGCAGGGTCTCTCCAAATGCACGATGGCATTGTAGGGACATGCGTTGGCACACATTCCGCACTCCTTGCACTTAGCAGGATCTATGTGCATATGTGTATCACCCGGTGTGATAGCTCCGAATTTGCAGGAGTTAAGGCAAGCCTTGCCCATACAGAATCTGCAGTTGTCAGTTACGGAATAGGCTGCGATGGGGCATTCATCACAGGCCGGGTCGATTACCTGTACAATATTCTGAGAATCCGGATTGTAGGAAGGATTCTTGGCCATTGCCAGATTGATCCTCTGCCTTACAATCTCTCTTTCCTTGTATACACAACATCTGTAGCTGGGCTTGGGGCCCGGAATGATATCAAGGATAAGCTGTTCGATATGCTCCTGGTCGTTGTTTCCCTCCCACTCCAGGCGGCACACCTGCTCCATTATGTTGTGTTTGAACCTGTTCATGCTTTCATCATTTGTTACCATAAAAATCTCCCTCTTCCTAAACTTAATTCTGCCTTAACGTTCTATCTTATCCTTCTGTCTTCAGCTCGATAATTCTGCCAAATTCAAGCCCTTCTGTATATCCGGTGGCTATGACCAGAGGTCCCGACCCCTGTTTGTCCCGGACAAAGCTGATAGCTTTCTGTCTCGTTTGCTCATCCATGCCCTTAAAGGGTTCATCCATTATCAGCACATCGTTAGGGATACAGCAGGCCCTGGCAATGCAGACCAGTCTTCGCTTGCCTTCATCCAGATCTCTTACAGGCTTACGGATGTCCTCCTCAGACAGGAGTTTGAGCAGTTCCTCCGTGACTGTCTCCCTGAATATCTTCTTGCTGACCATGGTGCAGTTGGTAACTGCGTCAAGGCTCTCAACCAGCCTGTCCTCCTGAAAAACGGTTCCGGATACGATATAGGGATATTTGTAATCCCCAAGGAGTCCTACCTTGCCCTCATCGGGCTTCTCCAGGCCAAGGATCAGCCTTAAAAGCGTTGTTTTACCGGCTCCTGAATCCCCGGTAATAATATAGCTGTGTTCTGATTCAATATGTAAACTAAAGTTGTCCAGTACCTTCTTGCCGTCATAGGACTTGGACACTTCCTTAACTTCGATTATCAATTTCCGGTTCCCCCGAACTTTTTTTCTTTTGATCCTAATTACTTAAACAGGCTGCAGATAACGCCTGATGCAACGCCTATTACAAGGCATCTTACCACTCCGATAAGCGCTGAATGCTTAAGCTCCGCCAGCACCTGCGGAAGAAAGATATACTGTACCTGTCTGTCCACCGGCATTCTGAAAATGTGAGCCATCTCAAGGAGCTTAGAATCGGTGCCCTCAAGGGCCTTGTACACACTTCCGTAGAAAAATCCCGCCGTTGCCACCAGACACACGATAAAAGTAATGCCCGGATTGTCATGAAAAAACAACGGCAATATAAGTGTTATCTCCGGAAGCTTCCCAAGTATCAGCTGCAAAGGTTTAAGAATCATCCCCAACAGTTTCTCCCCAAAACCAAGTCCTGCAATGGCGCAGCCTATAAGCCCCCCAAGGATGAAACCGGTGATTATACCGGAAATATTACTCTGTAAAATCCCCATTTCAAAACTCTCTCTTTTCTTAATTTATTTCTGATTGATCATCCCCGCCAGATATCCTGCCCCAAAACCGTTATCAATATTAACAACACTGACACCGCTGGCACAGGAATTGAGCATTGACAAAAGAGCTGACAAGCCTCCGAAGGATGCTCCATAGCCCACGCTGGTTGGAACCGCGATAACCGGGCAGTCCGCCAGACCTCCTATCACGCTGGCAAGAGCCCCTTCCATTCCCGCTATGGCAACTATTACCCTTGCGGTCATGATCTCTTCCATCGCCCTCTTATCAAAGAGCCTGTGAATTCCGGCAACCCCCACGTCGTAGAGCCTCACAACATTATTACCCATGATCTCGGCAGTTCTGGCGGCTTCTTCAGCCACAGGAATGTCGCTGGTTCCGCCGGTGGCGATCACGATCTTGCCCTCTTTGGGAATGGCATCGATCTGCTGCCCCGCTATTCCTACCCGGCTCAGCTCATCATAAGTAAAATCCGAAATGGAAGCCGGCAGGTTTTCTTTGAAATAACCGGCGGCCTCCTTGCTCATCCTTGTAATAAGCACGCTTTTTTGACCATGGCTTATAAGATTCTCACTTATCCCAAGGATCTGCTCCCTGGTCTTGCCCTGCCCGAAGATAACCTCTGCCCTTCCCTGACGCAGTCCTCTGTGATGATCGGGTCTTGCGTAGCCCAGATCCTCAAAGGGCTCTTCTTTAAGCTTCAAAAGCACATCTTCTACGGAAATCTCGTTGTTTTTAATGCCTTCAAGTAATGCTCGTATTTCCTTCTGTTCCATGTCCCCACCGTTGATAAATATTTGTTATATCGTTATTTTTATAAATATGCAAAGTACACTAGTATTATTCTATCATAGATTGATGGCATTCTTTACCCATCACATGTAAAAAAACTATTAACCTTCTCTAAGTAAAGTGTTATACTTACCATTGCTGTTTACAAAAGATTGATTTACCGGGAGGAAATGTCATGAGAGTACATCTTTGTAAGGGCGATGAAACCCTTGAACAGGCACTGGCCTTCATAAACGACAACGATCCGGACGGAGTGACCTATACCTTCGACCAGGAAGCAGACCGCTGCTATATTGGCGACGAAGTCTTCGTAAATGCACCGGTTCTCATCAATTACAAGAACTCCTACTATGCGCTTCACATAGCAGAGTAAATCCAGGCAAAGTAAAGCCACAAGAAACAAAGGAAATATCAATGAACACTCTTAAACAAACCTTAAAAGACTATATACACCAGCCCAACTTCAAAAAGCGCCTTATCGTCATGAACATCGGCGTCTTTTTAATGGGATTCTTTCTATCCTTCCTTATCAAGGTCGATCTGGGAACCGACCCCTGCACCTTCATGAACTGGACCGTATCTGAGAAACTTGGAATTCTCTTTGGCACCTGGCAGCTTATATTAAATGCTGTTCTGTTCATTTTTGTTCTCCTCTTCGGAAGAAACCAGATAGGTGCCGGAACAATTGCCAACATGGTATTTATTGGCTACATTGCCAATTTCTTTAAGTGGCTGTGGGAGAAGATCCTCCCTGAGCACTATTTTACCGACATGCCCACAAGAGCCGTTATCTTCGTATTGGCGCTGCTGTGCTTCATCATATCGGTGTCCTTCTACATCAACGCCAACATGGGAGTATCACCCTATGACGCGATGCCTCAGATAATCTCTGAGAAGGTGCTCAAAAAAGTTCCTTATGCTGTTATCCGTATTGCTTACGATTTCCTTGTTATCGCCATCGGCGTAGCTCTTGGCGGCAAGCCCAATATCGGAATTGTCCTCATGGCCCTGTTCCTTGGCCCTGTCATCACAGTTGTAGGCAAGTTCCTTAACAAGCATGTGTTCCATCTGTGATCCATATATGATCACTCAATAATTCACCGATAAAAAAGAGACCGCCACGCTGCGGTCTCTTATTATTTGCATGCACAATATTCAGTTGTAAAGCCCTCATCGTTATGCCTGTCTGATCTTAACGAAAGCAACTGCTTTCTTCTTCTCGGCCTGCTCTGTTCGGCGAACAATATTTCCGGAATGAACATGATACTCGGATACGATATCCTCGTCCTGCATGCTTCCGGCACCTAACATGTCAAGAGCCTTAAACTTACCGTATGATAGGTTCTGCTCCTTTGCCTTGATAGCATCAGCCATGATCTCGATGCAGCTCTGGCTCATGCCTTTTTTAGTCTTTGCGGAACTTCTCATTATTCAATTCCTCCATCTCATAAGAAAATTTGATTAAATGATTATGCGGAAAACGTGTCCCGGGCCCCTCAACCCTTGCGTCTCCGTAATTAATTTTCATTTAATGGGAACATTATATAACATTAATTTCAGAAAAGATAGAGGATGATGCAGTACTTTACCTTAATAAAACATAAAAAGAATATAAACAAAAGTTTATATTCTTTAGCGTTTATTTCTGCACTTTTATGCGCTCATCGCCTGCAAGATAATTAAGAAGAGCAGCCCTTGCATGCTCCTTGTCAGTGGCTTCAACGCTGACGGTGAACTGATAGGTGTGAATCTTGATACCATCTTCCCTGCTGGCTTCTTCAGCTTCGGCAATGGATCTGTCTCTGGTATCCTCACTGGTCATCTCCATAATATCTTCGATGGCAAACTTTCTGAATCTCTCCTTCTGGGTCTCATCGGTAAGATATTTATCAATAAGACTTAAGGTATTGCCGAGATTCAGATAATCTCCATGAAGAAAAGCCTCTATGTCAAGGACTTCCTCTTCGTTGTCGGACCTTTCCTCATTCCAGGTGAGCTCCTTGGCAAACAGTTCACCGGACTGATCGGCATTATGCTGCTGCCATTCCATGATATACCATTTCCAGATCTGCATCCGTCGTCTGTTAACCTTCTCGTCGCTAAGCTCCGACAGTTTCTGACAGGCATGCCTTACACCTCTGGCCACAAGGGCCTCAGTGGTATTGGTAATATCATAGGTTCTGCTGGAAACAATACTGTTGCGCTCATTATTGATTATCTTAAGCCCCATATTGTTCCCGGACAGCTTCTCCAGCTGGAGAATGTAGTCTCCCTGACGCGCAATGACAACAGACCTTTCAGACAGTAAGGTATCCTTAAACTCTCTGAAGGTCCTAAGTACATCATCATTTTGTATGTACCTGAATTGTCTGCTCATTTAGCCTCTCCTGTAGCTTATTTTTCCTTCTTATCAAGATATCTCGCCTTGAAGTCCCCTATACTGCAGGGGCGGCCGTAGAAGTAGCCCATAACCTCCGAGATGGGATACTGCTTGGCGATCTGGGCCGATTCCTCGTCCTCAATTCCGGTAAAGCAGGTCCTTATTCCCAGTCTGTGGGCAAAACCGGTCATGGTCTCCACCATATATTTGTTGGTGAGATTATCCGTAACTCCCGCCGTAAGAGACGGAGATAAATTGATCACATCTATCGTAAGATGCCTTGTAAGATCCAGTGCGGCAAAATCCGCCACATCAAGTCCTATCTTAAGTCCGCAGGATTTAAGGAACTCCACCTGACTCTTTAAATGCTCCATTCCCAGCTGCCTTGAGCCCTGCGTTAGCTGAAGGCACAGCCCCGTTGCCGGATAGGAGGTCTTCCTTAGTATTTCCAGAAGGGTTGTTCTGAACTCAGATCTCTCCAGCTGCATAAAGGCCAGATTGACGCTGAGGAAAAAGTCTTTGTTGTTCTTTCTTATCTCGATAGCATCAAGAAGAGATTTCTCCAGTATCCAGTTGCCCAGAGTGTAGAAAACCTGATCCTGTTCAAGCCAGGGCACAAACTCCGAAGGAGACACTGCGCCGAAGGGCTCTTTTTTCCAGCGGACAAAGACTTCCATGCCAACGAGTCTTCCATCGTTTGCCGCCATGATCGGCTGATATTCCAGATAGAAACCGTCCATACCGTCCAAAACGCAGTTTCTTATGGTGTTAACAAGCTCTATATTGCTCTTCTTGTTATCCAGCTCATCGTTATGGAAAATAATAAGGTTGCCGTGCCTCTGATTCTTGGAATAATCAAGGGCATACTTGGCGCTGGTGTATATGGAATGCTCATCTATTGAATGATCCGCTGCCAGAATAACACCGCCGCCAAGCTCAGCGCCTATCTTCTTGCCGCTCACCACCAGGGATTCTCTGGTGAAGGTCCTCATTCTTCCATAGAGCTTCTTAATCTCGTCAATTGACAGTATATCAGTTACAAAGGCAAGAACTGTACCCTCTGCCCTGTAGGTTCTGCCCACATCCTTGGTCTCCTGCATAAGTTTGGCAGCTGTGACTCTAAGGATATTGTTACCTGTCATGTATCCGTATTTTCTGTTGATATCCGCAAAATCAATGAAGTTGATCATGAGGATAGCGTAGGTCTTCTTGCGGTTCTTAAGAGCCCTCATATAATTAAGGAGCTCATACTGATTGGGCAAAAGAGTAATGGGATCGTTATTGTCAACGATTCCCTTGTTGATCATCGAGCATGCGTAAAAAACAGGTCTTCCTGCATAGTCCTTGATGACAACTCCTCTGCAGGAGCAGACTACGTATTCCCCGTTTTTGTTCTTGGCTCTGTATTCAAAGGTGGGATCAACCTTTTTACCCGCATAGACAAGGCCGGTATATTCCGTGAATTTGTCCCTGTCATCGGGATGAATCCTGTTCTCCCACACAGATGCCGCATTGTAGATATATTCCCCGGTAAGTCCGAAATAGTCCACTGCATTGGGGGACCATCTGGAAATATTCTTGGTCATGTCATAGACATAGACATAACGGCTTCTTGATGTAACAGCAAAGGTATCAAAAATCCTGTTTATCGTATCGTACGTTCCACCCGCCATACCTTTTGCAAGATCTCCTTTTTCATTCTCCGTCCCGTATATACCAAAGCATACATTAACTGTATTTCAATGCATACATTTATATTATAGCATTAATCACTGTAATCAGAATCCATATTGGCTACAATGTTGTAGTCGGGATACTTCTCTTGTACCTCACTTATGGCAGCTTCAAATACGTCTTTCCTGTCGGGGGCAAAATCCACAACCATGTCGAATCTGATGTTTTTCCTCTCAAAGTCCACGAAGAATCCATGCATCTGCAGTATCTCATCATGAGCGGAAAGGATCTTGGAAACATCGTTTCTTACCTTGGCAATTTTCTCATCCTTGGTATTTACTGAATAAATTCCGATGGATACAAGCATTACATTGTGCTCAGCAAAAACGTCCTCCTGAATACGTCTGGTTATGACATCAATCTTATCTGCAGTAAAGGTGTCGGGAATCTCAATATGTACCGAAGCCATTACACGGTCCGGGCCGTAGTCGCTAAAAATCAGGTCATAAGCTCCAATAACCCCATCCACAGAGAGAATGGTCTTCTTGACAGCTTTGGAAACACTGCTGTCTATCCTCTCTCCAAGGATCTGGCTGAGGGTGTTCCTTAGCATCTCAAGAGCAGTCTTAATCAGGAATAAGGAAATAATTGCACCAAGATATGCTTCCAGTGACACTCCTGTGAAAACAAAGATAATGGCAGCCACCAATGTAGATAAAGAGATGATTGCATCGAATCTGGCATCTGTTCCGGATGCCACTAGGGATTCCGACCTGATCTTTTTGCCGGTGCCGATGAAAAAGGTGCCAAGTCCCAATTTGACAATAACTGCTACCGCAATGATCACCAAAGTGGTCACGCTGTATTCCGGATTCTCATGGGCCAAAATAGCCTTGATCGATTCCACAAGCGAAGTAATACCTGCATATAGTACGATCACAGATATGATCATGGCGCTCAGATACTCGATTCTTCCGTAGCCGTAAGGGTGCTTTCTGTCGGGAGCCTTGCCCGCAAGAGCGGTTCCCACTATAGTTATGACCGATGACAAGGCATCGCTTAAGTTGTTGACCGCATCAAGCACAATGGCTATAGAACCGGATATAAGTCCCACAACCATCTTAAAGCCTGCCAGCAGTATATTCACCACTATACCTATAATACTTGTTCTGATTATTATCTTGCCACGTTCCTTGGCCGAATTCTGTTCTGCCATATCTTTTTCTCCTGTCTTATTATTCTGCAAAAATATACTTATTAATCATAACATGAATTGATACACCAGCGTAAAAAAACAAGGTACTCCCGGTAAAGAGAGTACCTCATTGTATTATGTATAATTATTTAACTACGATATTAACAATTCTGCCGGGAACATAGATCTCTTTGACAATGTTCTTGCCCTCAAGCTTGTCTGCGATAAGTTCCTTACCCTTGGCGATTACTTCATCCTTGGGGTCTTCCTTGCCGATTTCAAGAGTAGCCTTAACCTTGCCGTTGATCTGTACGGCGATCTCTACTGTATCCTCTACGCACTTGGACTCATCATAAACAGGCCATGGCTCATATGCCAGTGTCTTGTCATGACCAAGGAGCTGCCAGATCTCTTCTCCCACGTGAGGGCAGATGCAGGAAAGCATCTTGATGAAGTTCTCTGCATACTCTCTGGGGCAGCTTCCCTCTTTGTATACTGCGTTGACAAAGATCATCATCTGGGCGATGGCTGTGTTGAAGCCAAGAGCCTCGAAATCAGATGTAACCTTCTTTACTGTCTGATGATATACCTTGTCAAGGTTACCGTTGTTGTCCTCTGTAATGTTAGCAGGCTCTGTAAAGAATGTGTATACACGGTTGATGAACTTTCTTGCACCGGTTACAGCTGCTGCATTCCAAGGCTTGGATACCTCAAGAGGTCCCATGAACATCTCATAAAGACGAAGTGTATCAGCACCGTACTCGCGAACGATATCGCTGGGATTAACAACGAACTCAGGGAAACGCTTACCCATCTTGATGCCATTCTCACCAAGAATCATTCCCTGATGTACAAGCTTCTTGAAGGGCTCTTTTACCGGTGAAAGGCCATTGTTGTATAAGAAGCGGTTCCAGATACGTGAGTAAATAAGGTGTCCAACCGCATGCTCGGGACCACCGATATAGAGGTCTACAGGCATCCAGTGCTTCAAAAGCTCCTGATTGGCAAATTCGTTGTCGTTGTCAGGATCGATATATCTCAAATAATACCAGGAAGAACCTGCGGAGCCGGGCATTGTTGAAGTCTCTCTTGTGCCCTTAAGTCCGTTCTTGTCATACTGCTTCCACTCGGTAGCATTCTCAAGAGGAGCCTTGCCGCCGTGTCCCTTGTAATCCTCAAGCTCGGGAAGTACAACGGGAAGCTCTGAATCATCAAGGAATACTATGCTGCCGTCTTCCTTATATACGCAGGGAACGGGCTCGCCCCAGTAACGCTGTCTTGCAAAGATCCACTCACGGAAGTGGTAGTTAACCTTCTCTCTGGCAACTCCCATATCTACAAGTTTCTTGGTGATGGCCTTCTTGGCTTCCTCAACGGTCATTCCGTTAAACTCCTCGGAGTTCTCAAGGATGCAGCCCTTGCCAAGATAATCCTGTTTCTCAAATGCGTGCTTAGAAACGTCAACTGTTCCCTCGGTATTGTTAATAACCTGAATAAGAGGAAGATTATGAACCTCTGCATACTCAAAGTCTCTCTGGTCATGGGTGGGAACTGCCATTACAGCACCTGAACCATAACTTGCAAGTACGAAATCACCGATGAATACAGGAACTTCCTTACCGTTTACAGGGTTGATCGCATATATTCCCTTAAGAGGGCAGCCTGACTTGGTCTTGTTAAGGTCTGTACGGTCAAGGTCATTCTTCTTAAGAGTCTCATCGATATATGCCTGAACCTCTTCCTTGTTCTCAACGCGGTCCATAAGTCCCTTAACAACATCTCCGTCGGGAGCAAGTACCATGAAGGTAATACCGTAAATTGTCTCGATACAGGTTGTGAAGATGGAGAACTCTCCGCCTCCCACAATCTTGAAATCAACCTCTACACCGGTTGACTTGCCGATCCAGTTGCGCTGGATCTCCTTGGTGGACTCAGGCCAGTCGATCTCGTTAAGGCCGTCGAGAAGTTCCTCGGCAAAGGCCTGCTGATCGATAACCCACTGCTTCATCATCTTCTTAACAACAGGGTATCCGCCTCTCTCTGACTTACCGTCGATAACCTCATCGTTGGAAAGAACTGTTCCCAGCTCCTCGCACCAGTTAACAGGCATGTCGATGTGCTTGGCATAACCTGCCTCATATAATTTCTTGAAGATCCACTGTGTCCACTTGTAGAACTTGGGGTCACTTGTGGCGATCATCTTGGACCAGTCATAATCAAAGCCAAGCTCTCTAAGCTGACCTGAGAAGGTCTCTATATTTTTCTCAGTAAATCCTGCAGGATGATTACCTGTTGTAACCGCATACTGCTCCGCAGGAAGGCCAAAAGAGTCATATCCCATCGGATGAAGTACATTATATCCCTGCATGCGCTTCATACGGGACATAATGTCAGTAGCAGTATACCCTTCAGGATGTCCGGCATGTAGTCCTACTCCTGAGGGATAAGGAAACATATCAAGGGCATAATACTTGGGTTTGGAAAAATCCCAAACATCTGTCTTAAAGGTATTGTTGGCTGCCCAATACTCCTGCCACTTCTTTTCAATTGCGTGATGGTTATAAACTTCTGACATACTGTTCATACTCCTCTACTTTTTATAGACTATCATTCCAAATTATACAACATGAGGAAATGTTGTCAAATATGGTTTCTTATTATTATTAGATAACATACTGATCCTGAGGTATGATCCTTGAAAGGAACTGTCTGGTGCGCTCCTCTTTAGGTTTATAGAATATTTCACCAGTAGAGTAGCTTTTTATTGGAAACCCAATACCAAATATAAAGAAGAATAGCCCGGCCGATATTATCGGAGATCATACAGATCCAGGCGGCTTCGATTCCATATCCAAGAACAGATACAAAGAGGAATACTCCACCCACACGAAGGACCCACTGGGTAAAAGCAGATACGAAAAGCGGGGGCTTTGTCTTTCCTATACCGTTAAATACATATTGCATAACGATTGATATTCCAAAGAACGGCTCATTTACAGCAACAATCCGCAGTAGCCTCGGTGCTATTTCAAGAGCTGAAGGATCTTTAGTAAATATCGAAATGATGTCCTCAGCAAAAAGCATCATTATTCCAGTGGCCACCAGCATGATGCAGACTATCATGACACATACCAGATTGGTCTGACGATTTAATTTCTTAATGTCACCTTCTCCTCTGACATTTCCTGAAAGAGCCGCCACAGCACTGGCCATTCCAACTGCAGGAATATAAAATGCAGACTCAGCAGTAAATGCTATGGAATGGGCTGCATAAACCACTGTTCCCAAGGGTACTATCATGGAGGTAAAAATAACCCTTCCAAAGCTTGTGACAACCGAGGTCAGAAAGGCGGGAATTCCTACGGTAACATATTTATTTATGATATCAGTATCAACTGTTTTCTTAAAATCCCTGATATCAACAAGGCTTCCCCTGGCTGAAGTATCTGCAGATCTCTCATTTACCCAGAGCATTAATACTCCGCCAATTGCTACTGCTATAGCTGTTCCTGCCGCTGCTCCGGTAACTCCCATGTCTGCTCGGGGCAAAACAATATCTCTTCCAAGTATCTTTAAATTCAGACTTGGATATATCAAAAACCAGTTAAATATTATATTCAAAACATTCACAAGACCGTTTACCACCAGAGGCGTCTTCATATCCTTGGCAGCTTTTCTGATACTTCCCGCCACCACATTAAAGGAGAAAAACACTCCTGCGGAGGAAGCCACTGCGAAATATATGGAAGCAGGTCTTTGGATTTCCTTGGCTGCCCCCAGAAATACCGGTAGAAAGGGACTTATAGCCAGAGGAATAACAGTGGTAAAGATTCCTATGATAAGAGCGAGTATGTATGCCTGCAGCGTTGCCCTCTTAAGACCTTTTCGCCTGCCTGCACCGATCTCTTTGGCAAAATATGCAAGAACTCCCACGCCAAGAGCATTGACTCCTGCCTTTACAAGGAAGGTCACTTCATTGGTGATGCCAATGGTGGCAGATGCTGCAATCCCCAGCTTTCCGACCATAATAAAGTCAGCATAATTTACCAGCGCCTGAAACGAATATTCAATTATAGCCGGTAATACGAGAGAGATGATATCCTTCATCAGTCTCATATCGCCGGCCATTTTATCAGGCTTACGCCCAGCCTGAGATAAACCAAATTCGGTCATATATCTTTTTTCCTTATTTCTATATGTGATACCCTATAGTACCTGTGGAATGATTCTTGAGAGGAACTGCTTTGTGCGTTCCTCCTTTGTTTTTCTTTGATCCAGACCGCTGTATATGACAGCTTTTTTCCAGAATAAAACCGGAGGTCTTCGGCCCACCCAATGATAGTAAGCCAAAGCCTCCGGTCGTCCGGTCAGCTGTTATTTATTTGTTGTATTTAATATAAACGAAGGAGGGTTGTTGCACAATTACAGGGGCTTTATCTATGGCGATAAAGGTAAGTTATCACACTGCAGAATAGGCTTCCAGCTTTTTTGATATAGGCCTGGCCCATGTCGCTGAGGACGTTTCCTTTGCGAACGATGTAGCCCAGGGTGAGGATATCTTCCTCTTTTATTATGTATGAACGCGAAAAAAGGTGTAACACCCTCGGGCGATCACACCTTTTTTCTATATAGCCACAACACACCATTCAATTCATTTTCTTAAATAAGATCACATCAGATACGTAGAAGCCCATGCTCTGAGTTCCTGCTTGCTTGCTCCCACATTGAGTTTTTTGCCGCCGTCGAAATGAATGCGGGTATAGGTATTCTGAAGATCCTTGATACTTTTCTCAATGTCGGTTCCGCCTGATGTGGCAAACAAAACAACTCTTTTGCCGGAAAAATCATAATTCTCCAGGAAGGTATTGATTATGCGTGGCGCTGTATACCACCAGATAGGAAAGCCCAGAAATACCACATCCGCGCCGTCCACATCCGCAGGCTCTCCCGTGATTTCGGGCCTTGCCTTCACATCGTTCATCTCAATCGAACTTCTGGAGCTGCTGTTCTGCCAATTAAGGTCATCTGCCGAATACTTAACCTTGGGTTCTATCTCATAGGTAGCTGCGCCGATGGCATCAGCGATATCCTTTGCCATAGTAGCGGTTACTCCGCTTACCGAAAAGTAACATACCAATGCTTTCTTACTCATATGATCTCCCTGATTCAGACTCTCAGTTAATACGTGATCGTTATCTTCTGAGGTTTAACGTTTCTGGATTCGCCCTTTCTTCCGCGCCATACGATGCCTTCCGATACGTTTATCATGTCCGCATGGGCGGTCATTGCAGCCATTATCTGTTTTACCGCTGCCTCATAATCCTTGGCATCCATTGGAACAACGTAGTCATGATTCAAATGTTCCGTCGAGATCAGAGCAGATCTGTATCTGGAATCATATTTAATCCCATAAAAGGTACAGATCTCCGTATTAAGTGTTCCATTGCTGTCAGCGCACTGCATGGCAATATACATCACTTCACCTCTTTCTGACGCTATTTTTGGAATTGTTCAATCATATTCAACAATATAATGATAATACTTTTACTATATTGTGACAACTGCAAATGCCCGTTTTAATACTCTTTTAATGCTTTTTTTATTATGTTACACAAAAAAGAAACGCACTGATTAAGTACGTTTCCTTACATTTCACTTATTCGGATATATCAATTCCCCATGGAAGCGATCAAAGCATCGATCTCAGCCTGGCTCAGCATCTTGCCCGGATCCGCTGCTGCCGGCGCAGCTGAAGGTGCTGCCGGGGCGCTGCCTGCTGCACTGGCTGCCGAAAAGCCTCCGCCACCTCCTGCCTGAGGAGATTTACCCATTATACTTGCCAATAGAGCCTGCTGCTCTGCACTAAGTCCGTTAGCATCCATATCATTATCCTCTTTTATAGGAATAAATTCACTCTCATTCTATTTTGATATTTTAATTAGAATGATAAATTACGTCAAATAACGTTTTTATAAACTTTCTAATCTATTATATATATCGGCCTGTTTTGCAAATATCCTTAAGGCAGCATTCAGTGCACTTAGGTCTTCTGGCAACGCACACTGCTCTGCCATGGGTTACGAACCTGTGGCACAGGCTGTTTCCCTCCTCGGGAGGAATGATCTTCCAAAGAGCCTTCTCAACCTTGGCCGGGTCCTTCTCATCGTCCACAAGGCCTATGAGATTACAGAGTCTGATGCAGTGAGTATCGGTTACTATGGCAGGCTTGCCAAATACATCTCCCATTATGAGATTGGCGCTCTTTCTGCCTACTCCGGGAAGTTTCAGAAGCTCTTCCATATTGTCAGGGACATTATCATTGTATTTCTCATGAATCACCTTCATGCAGGCTGAGATATCCCTTGCCTTGGAGTTGCCCAGGCCGCAGGGTCTTATTATCTCTTCTATCTCTGATACCTCTGCCTCTGCCAGCGCCTCCACCGTAGGAAATTTGGCATAGAGCTTGGGAGTTGTCAGATCAACCCTTGCATCGGTGCACTGAGCCGCCAGCCTTACGCTGATAAGCAGCTGCCAGGCCTGGGAGTAGTCCAGAGTGCAGACCGCATCCGGATATTCTTTTTTCAATCTGTCTATAACTTCAAGAGCTAACTTTTTCTTGGTCATATGCGCCTCCTTCTTATAGCATAACAAAAAACAACACCTCCGTATATCAGAAGTGTTGTTTTCATACTGTGTATTATAGCCCCGGATCATTTACCCAGGATCAGTTCCAGCATACCGTATTTCCTAAGAAGAATAACCCCGATAACAAGAAGTCCCTGTCCCAGGATATTGATTCCCTGCGCGATCCAGTTCATATATGCCTGGCTGAAGTCCCTGGTGGAAAGATATCCCATGGCAACCGAGCACAAAAATGATGCGACGAACACAAGGATCAAAAAAGGTTTCTTAAGTCTGATGACAATGACTGACAGCACAATATACATAAGTGCCAGGCCAATAACCATGCAGCTGACAAAGATCATGGTTCCGCTGAACAGGGGCGGCGCCACGCACAGGGCTGATCCTTCACTCTGTCTGTGCACCACCATGGCAATAAGCCCAAGCCCCGCCAAAAGAAAACCGATGGACTGAACCGGGAAAAACAAATGTGAAAGTGGCTGAAAATCGCACACTCCCATAGCATAAAGAAGTTTGTACAAAGCCTTAAGAGATCCGGCAAAAATAATATCTATGGTTCCTGTTGCAAAAAGAGCAAAGGCGCCCTTACTCATCTTGCTGTAGAGGTCTCTCTGGAGCATTATCGCTGCCGTCGCAAACAGAACTACCGGAATGAAATCCACAACGGCCATTGGAACGGAAAATTCCTTCATTTCATGTACCCTCCGATTTCTTACGCTTTTTTATTTAAATGATAAATAGGTAAAAAAGGAATGATGATAGGTGTCTTATCTGCATAATCGTTATACTCTTTGTCATTGCCGTAGCGGGCCATCTGTCTCTTTTCAAGTCTCTGAGCGCCGTTGAACATGATATAAACAATTGAGATATAGGCAATGACTGCCATAAGCCACTGTCCGATTCCGCTATAGGTTGTAAGTCCGCTGATAAATACTCCGGTCCAGAAGATGATCTCTCCCAGGTAGTTGGGGCATCTAACCATCTTGTACAGCCCCTGTGTGGCAACCATCTTGGGGTTGGCTTTCTTCTGCTGGGTCTTCTGCTTATCAGCCATTGATTCAAGAATGAGGCCGCATACTGAGATCACAATTCCGATCACAGGAACAAGATAATCGGAGGATCCGTTGGCATATCTGTAGAACATAGGGCTTACCTGGGCTGTATAGAGAACTGAAACGCAGAGCCAGATTGGAATGCTAACAAAGACAGGGAGCTTCTTAAAGCCCTCGATCTCGGTCTTAGCAGCCTTCTGAAAGCCTGCATTCTTAAACTCCCTGACGAGAAGGAAGCCAGAAAGTCTCGCTCCGTAGATAACAAAAAGAACTGCCTGCAAAACTGCCAGCCACAATACGCTTTCTGTCCAGCCATTCTTAAGTGCAATAATAAGCGATGTGATGCCGCCTCCTGCGATGGCGAAACCATAACCTATGGATAAGAAATAAACATATTTGATAAATCCCACTGCGCAAAGGACCGCGCATACAATGCAGATTATAAGTAAATAGTTCCAAAACATAACAGATATCCTCTTTTCTGTATCAGATTTGTAGAGATCAGGCCTTGAAGCTGTCCTTGATGTACTGCTTGAAGCTCATTTCTCCGTAGGTGGTATCTCCAACCATTTCCTCGGAAAGAGTCCACTTGGAGAACTTAAGAATTGCTTCCTTTCCGTTCTTTTTGAGCTTGTTAACAAATGCAAGGACATCGAAAAGCCATGCGGGAGCACGCTTGATCACAGGGGTCTTGCCTGCTGCCTCAAAGCACATATTGGCGATCTCCTCGTAGGAATAAGTCTCCTTGCCGCCTACGTTGTAGACCTTGTTCTCATCCATCATGCTCTTTACGATGAACTCGCCAAAGTCCTCTGTAGAAATAACATTGGCATGAACAGGCTTATTTCCAAGAAGTGTAACCTGTCCCTTCTCGATCATGGGACGGAACACTTTGATGATATCGTAGAAGTAGCCTGTGGGGCGGTGGATGACATAGGTCATGCCGCTCTTTTTAAGCTCTTCCTCGAATAAATACTTGGCATGAAGCATGGGCACATCGGGAGCCATATCAGCCTTGATTACGGAAATATAGGTAAAATGCTTAACTCCTGCTTTATTGGCCTCATTCAAAAGATTGAGGTTGCCCTGATAATCGATATCATAGTTGGTAACTGTAGGTGATCCCTTGGTAAGACCTACTGTTGTGATAACTACATCTGCTCCGTCGCAGGTTCCCTTCAGGGTCTCCGGGTCAGTTACGTTGACCTTCTTAAAGGTAAAGCCGCTGTCAATTCCGATATCTCTCTGTGCCATATCAAGGGCCACTACTTCATGTCCCTCTTTGATAAGTGATCTGAATACGTCTGCGCCAAGGTTACCATAAGCGCCTGCAAGTACTACTTTCATAACCTATCTCCTTTTATGTACAAAATATTTTTATTTCTTATTCTTTTCCTGAGCGCGTTTGTCGTTGATTATCTTCATATGCTCTTCGGTAACAAGTTCTACGCCGTTCTCTCTTGCCCACTCTACGCATCCCTTAAGAGCTGCCGGAAGGAATACTCTCGGCACTCCGAGAAGACATTTAAGGGCATCATCGGTGAATTTGATCTTGTCATCAGCTCTGTCTGCTGCGTATCTTACGGAAGCAAGTGAAGCTTCTCTAACCTGCAAAAGCTCTGCTCTCATGCGCTTTTTCCTGTGGAACCAGAAGTTCTTGGAATCCCTGTAGCCGTAGTCAACGGGAAGAGGCGGGAAGTCTGAGGCCTTTACGCCGTTAATGATGGCATCGGAATACTTCTTTTTCATAAGGATCTTGTCTATCCTTAAGATGAAATGTGCTCCGAATTTGCTGGTGATTCCGTTGAAATCATGATAGGGGCCTTCGTAGCCTTCAAGGCATCCCGGCTGATCCTTGTCTGCGCCATCAAGCTCTCTCATCCAGGTACACTCAATTACTTCGATGGCATCTGTCATGACCATGGGGCGCTTGTCGGAAGGGTTCTCCTCCTCAATAAGACTCTTTTCCAATCTAAAATTGCACTTGGGCATCTTCTCAGAGGGCTTGTCGCCGGGCCAGGACAGCTTAACAGCTTCCTTGAAGGTCTTGGGGTTGTCATCTATGAAGTTGATGGCACACTTGCCTGTTCTTAAGATATTCTGGGCGGTGTTTGAGGAATTGCGGCAATTAAGGAGCATTGCGTAGTAATCCTTTCCTGCCACATAGTAGGGCTGAATCAGTGAGTAAGGGCCAAGGTTAGTGGTTCCGTCCTCACAGAGGGTGCTGATAACTACAGTAGGCATTGGGAAAAACAGCGATGTCTGATAGAAGTTATCAACGATACGAAGATTTTCAAAGCTGCTCATATACTTCTCCTTTTTTATCATTATTCACGGTCAGCTCTTTAGCTGTTAAGAAGCAGACCGATTGCTTTTAACTGATCCTCAACTGAGGTATTTGACATACTGAAATACAGAATTGATTCCGCTATATATTCCGGAAGGAAAGTATCATCTGCATAGCCTTCCTTCTGCTTCCTGCAGGCAGGCTCCACAAGTCTTGCCAGCATACTGCGAAGCTGTCTGTGCCTCTCGGTAAAGGCCGAAGACAGAGCTGTCTCCGCCTCCTTGTCTTCGAACAAAAATCTATACTTGTCTATGAAATCTCTGAGTGCAGACAGCACTCCCCTGAAGAAATCATCGGTGTTTCCGGGATCAAGTTCGCTCATCCTGATGGTGCATTTATACCAATCATCCAGCATAAACGCTGAGATCATCAGCTCCTTGGATTTGAAGTAGTTGTACACCGTGCCTACGCCGATACCACAGGCAGAAGCTACGCTCCTGATGGTGGTCTTGCCGTAGCCGACTTCCATCAGCTGTTTTTTGGCCTCTTCTACTATCTGTTCCCGTAAATTTTCGATGATTTTTGGCATGATAAAAATTCCTGTCTCGTTTTTATGAACGTGTTCATTTAAATATTAACAATTACCAGAGATTTGTCAACCATGGGATTTGAAGAACTTTTCTTAAAGAAAAAAGTAATATGAAAAATATGTAGTTGTGATACCCGATAGATTCAAATCCGCTGAAAGTCGGTGTGTGGCATACGAAAGCTACATTATTGCACCAGTTAGTATGCTTATTTGACTCCTCACCTTATTAGATGACCTATGATATTCATACTGATACTCCAGATAATGCTGTTTTAGTATGCGTATATAACACATTTCAGCCTTTACCAGCTAGATTTTGTTCCTGAAAGGCATATTAAGATGCGACTTCACAGGTGTTTCATATGATTATCAAAATATTGATACCATAAA
>NZ_ATVS01000033.1 GCF_000420845.1 Butyrivibrio sp. AE3009
ATTACAAATCTTGCCTCGAAGGTTGTATCTGCAGGAAGTCCGTCTTCCTCTCTGGTGTTGAGCCTTGAATAGATAAACTCTGCAGTAAGCTCTACGCCTGCATTGGCAATCTTCTCGCCATCCTTATACCAGCCATCGAACTTATAGCCGGCAGCTGCTGTTGCCTTGGATCCAGCGATCTTATCCTGAGTGTCAAGCACCTGATGGGTCTCATCTTCAGGAGTTACTGATCCGTTTCCGGCTGATGTGTAACTGATTGTGTAAGTATCATTAACATCGATAATAAATCTTGCTTCGAAGGTTGTATCATCATGAAGTCCGTCTTTCTCTCTGGTGTTGAGGTTTGCATATACAGTCTCTGCACTGATCTGTGCTGTATCTGCTACCTTCTCGCCGTTCTTATACCAGCCCTCAAATACATATCCAGAATTAGCTTTTGCCTTGGAACCAGAAATCTTATCCTGAGTATCAAGCACCTGATGGGTCTCATCTTCAGGATCTGCTGATCCGTTTCCGTCAGTTGTGTAGCTGATTGTGTATGTGTCATCAACGTCTATTACAAATCTTGCTTCGAAGGTTGTATCTGTAGGAAGTCCATCCTTCTGTCTGGTGTTGAGCCTTGAATAGATAAACTCTGCAGTAAGCTCTACACCCGCATTGGCAATCTTCTCGCCATCCTTATACCAGCCATCGAACTTATAGCCAGCAGCTGCTGTTGCCTTGGATCCAGCGATCTTATCCTGAGTGTCAAGCACCTGATGGGTCTCGTTTTCAGGAGTTACTGATCCGTTTCCGGCTGATATGTAACTGATTATGTAAGTATCATTAACATCGATAATAAATCTTGCTTCGAAGGTTGTATCTGCAGGAAGTCCGTCTTTCTCTCTGGTGTTGAGGTTTCCATATACAGTCTCTGCACTGATCTGTGCTGTATCTGCTACCTTCTCGCCGTTCTTATACCAGCCCTCGAATACATATCCAGCCTTTGCTGTTGCCTTGGATCCAGCAATCTTATCCTGAGTATCAAGTACCTGATGTGTCTCATCTTCAGGATCTGCTGATCCGTTTCCATCGGTTGTGTAGCTGATTGTATAGGTGTCATCAACGTCTATTACAAATCTTGCTTCGAATGTTGTATCTGCAGGAAGTCCGTCTTTCTCTCTGGTGTTGAGGTTTCCATATACATCTGCTGCGCTGATCTGAGCAGTATCTGATACCTTCTCGCCGCCCTTATACCAGCCATCGAACTTATAGCCTGCATCTGCTGTTGCCTTGGATCCTACGATCTTGTCCTGAGTATCCAACACCTGATGTGTCTCGTCTTCAGGAGTTACTGATCCGTTTCCGGCTGATGTGTAACTGATTGTGTAAGTATCATTAACATCGATTACAAATCTTGCCTCAAAGGTTGTATCTGCAGGAAGTCCGTCTTTCTGTCTGGTGTTGAGGTTTCCATATACAGTCGCTGCACTAATCTGTGCTGCATCTGATACCTTCTCACCATCCTTATACCAGCCATCGAACGTATAGCCAGCGGCTGCTGTTGCTTTGGATCCAGCAATCTTATCCTGGGTGTCAAGCACCTGATGGGTCTCTTCCTCAGGATTTACTGATCCGTTTCCGGCTGATATGTAGCTGATCTTGTAAGTATCGTTTTCATCTTCAGTCCAGATTGCATAGAGGATATTGCCCTCAGCCTGCAATGTGTAACTAGCATGCTCATCATAAGGTGTTCCATTGCCATCAGCACTTGTATTCCATCCATCGAACTTATAGCCGGGGTTAGTAAATCCATTTTCCTTAACTTCTACATCAGTGCCAACCTTACCTGTGGAAGGATCCATTGATCCGGTACCGCCGTTGGCATCATAGATAAGATCAACCTCAGCTGCATCCCATACTGCATAGAGAGCATGGTAAGGCTGCTTCTCATCTGCGGCTACAAATTCATGGTTATACGTTCCGGTCTCCTGGTTATATTCAATAAAGAGATCGGTCACTTCAGAAAGGCCGTTTTCGTGCTCATCGTCTCTTGCCCAGCCCTTGAATGTATAGCCAGCTCTTGTAGGAACAGATTCTCCATCTCCTATTCCATAAACCTTAACAGCGACATTTACATCAACTTTTGGATCTATACGGTAGCTGCCGCCATCATAGTTATTGAACCATATGATATGAGTAGGAGTTGGCATCTCAACCTTTACATATTCTGCGCGAAGCTGAACTGTATAGGACTTAATAGGCTTATTGTCTTCTGTAACTCCAAGATCTACTTCCTTGGCATTTTCCTTTTTAACTACAAATGTAGCACCGGGAAGAACTGTATCAGTTGTATCCTCATATTGTTCAGTAGTAGAATTCCACTTCTGAACTACCCAGTGTGAGAAACGGGTCTCATATTCCTTGCCATTCTCAGTAATCTTAGGTGTTGTAGTAGGAGCTGCACCTGCTGCTGCGTTAGCAGTATCTGCATAAAGGTTGGTATCACTAGGAGCAGGGCTTCCACCATTAGCATCATAAATAATTCCTATACCTGTAGCGCCATCAAGAGTTGAACGCCATCTTGCATATAGGTCAAGCTTTTTGGTGATCCAGAAACGATCTCCACCGTTATAGCCTGTTTTATCTGAGTTGTAAGTAGCTCCTTTGCCCCACTTATTCATGGGATCAGTGAGATCAGTATCTTTATTGTAACCAGCTGTAACTGTTGTTTCATTAAGAACAAACGCATCTGCATTAAAGCTGTTGTCAAATCCAGGATCCAAGTACCAGCCTACAAATTCAAAACCGGTTCTTCTTCCTGTAGGAGTATCTACTTTTCCGCCATAGGATATACGGAAGTTCATTGCCTGGGTCTCAGAACCCCAATCAAGAGTTGAATCCTCTCCTGCATTAGGATGCAGGAATACACGGTACTGTATCTGACGCCACTTGGCGTATACTGTGATACCACCCTCAGGCATCTTATTGAAGTTATATTTCTGCGTGCAGGCATCATCTACATACCAGCCCTCGAATACATAGCCTGTTGGTATTGTGGATGGTTCCTGGTCCGCGTAAGCAGAAATATTAGCCTGATACAGGATATTTTCCTTAATTCCCAGGTGTCCTCTGTCAATCTCATTGAGACGGTTGTCGTTACCATCAAAGTACGAACCATCCATAAAATTGATCTTATAAGTGTTACGGGTATAGTAGCAATTTACAGTTCTAACATCATCTCTTATATTCCACGCATTGGAAGGTGTGTATCCGAATTTGGTAAATCCAGCCAGCTCAAAATAATCCTCATCTTCAGTCCAATGCATATAGCCATTGGTAACTTGACTCGTATATTTTACGAACGTCTTACCATTATAACTAACCGTTTGTCCGGTTTCTCCCGGAAGTGCTTCAACATAATAATTAATTGTTCTATCGTAATTATATAATTGAGGCAAATCATACTTATGGAAAACAACATCCGCATCTAGCATAATGTCTATATAGGCTACTTTTGCATCGTAAGTATTATGGGATGGTTCTTCCCACCAGCTTCCTTCATAGTTAACCCCATCTGTTCCAACAATAGGGAAATTATCCTTTATAGACTGTCCATAAAGAGCTGTTATTTCTTTAATTGTCAGCCATGTATTTGACTTTACAAATACTGTTCCGTTATAAACAGTACCATTGTTATTATTTGATGTTCTAAATGCACCATTTCTCCAATATATCTGTTGGAAATTACTGTTGATAAATCCATACTTAGTCGGATTATTATCATTATCGTTAGTAGATACAGTATATTGAACCTGGAATGTCAGTTTGCGCTGGTTCCTGTTGTAATAAACGTTAACTACAGTATTTCCCTCTGGTGTTATGGTCTTTCCATCCTGATCGGTACTCTCATAATGGAATCCGGTATATTTATAATCTGTACCATCGATTCTTGTATAGGCACTATTTCCGTTTCCCTGTATGCTTACTATATTGATTGATGATCCGGAAGTTCCGGAAAGAGGAATAGATTTTTCAAAATCATATCCATTTGCATCAATGTTCTGCTTCCAGATAAGGACAGTATAAGCTGCATTTTCTTTTGCTTTCCACTTAGCAAAAATGGTTGTCATCTCTGTAAGAGCATGACCAAACTCAAATGCTTCGCCAAGAGTCACATTTCCATTTGTGTCCTTGGTTCCCGTGAACCATCCCTGGAACTCATAACCATTACGGACCATTTCGTTATCTTCACAAGGCTTCTGGGTTACTTCATCAGCTTTTACAAACTGAGGAGCATTATAAGTAGCGCCTTTTCCGTTTTCATCAAATACAAGCCAGTGTCCAGCCGGAAGATCTACAGAAAAGGTTACGTCACCTTTTATCCCAATACTTGTTCCGTTCTGATATCTTGTTCCTTCTGTATAGCCATCAATATTGGCTCCACCTTTAGTAGCAAGCCATCCCTCAAATTTGTGCTCGTTATCGCTTGGAGTAAAGGACATATTAACTGTATACTGCTGATACTCGGTTGTATCATCCGCACGGAACTTAATCTCGCTGGAACCAAGGGATGCCCCGCGATCATCAAGATAAGATACAGTGTATGCCTTAAAGAGCATTGCGTAATAAGTTACCGTATCACCATCATTAACGCCCGCTTCAAGTTTCGCTCTTACCTTTGCACGTACGCCATCGATGTCAAGGCCTACTGTGTTTGCATCATAAGAATTATCTTCTGCCCATCCGCGGAACATAACGCCATCATCAAGATCACCAACACCGGGATCATAGACAATATCCTCAAAATGACTATCACTATTTGCTCCATCTGCAAGATCACTCTTCTTTACATAAACAGATGAGATTACATTATCGCCATTCTTGAAGATAACATTAAGTCTGTTATCCTCAGGAATCTCACCGGCTACGATATAGATAGAGAATTCATCGGTCTTGAATTCTGCACCGTTTTCATCTACAGATTCTACCTGGGAATCAGGAAGAACCTCTGCTTCACCGTCATGGTCATGAACGACTGAGAAGGACTCACCTTCGATAGGAGTGTTCAGTGCCAGACTTACGTGAACGTATTTATTATCTGCAGGCTGGATCTCTTCGCCTTCATATATGAACTTGATCTCAGCACCTTTAGCCTCGGCAACATTGTCGCCCAGGGCATCTTTAGCTGACTCCAGAGCCTGGTTGTCAGAAACAGGGCTTATAACAGCCTCTGTACCCTTAGGGAATACACCAACTTCTGCATTTACTGATACGGACAGGCCGCCTGCAGGAACGTTTTCTCTTACGATGGCAGGCATCTTGTCTTCAATATCTTCTTCAGCTATGAAGTTTGCTGTGAAGGTTGCATCGCTCTCGATACCGGAAGGAACGAACGTTGCGTCTGCGCATACCTGATTGCCATCCTCATCTGTCCAGTCAACAAATGAATACTTATCGTTCCAGGCTGTAGCAGTCGCGCCTTCGAACTTGGCATTCTCATCATTTATATTGATGGTCTCTTTGAAAAGAGAAACTCTACCACCCTTGGTAGCTTTATATCTGACAGTTACCAGCTTCTCTTCAACTGAGCTGGCCTCTGCTGCAGCATCCTCGCTTGATGCTTCACTGGAAGCCTCTGAAGCATCTTCTGAGGAAGCTTCTGAAGATGCCTCTGATGCATCCTCACTTGATGCCTCGCTGGCAGCTTCACTTGAAGCTTCTGTTGCATCCTCGGATGAAGATGAACCTGTGGATGCAGCGCCTGCTGCATCAATTGTGCTCTCTGTTGAAGCTTCGGAAGGAGTCTCTGAAGGATTTTCTGCAGGTGGTTCTGCAGGATTTTCTGCTTCGCCGCCCTCTGCAGGCTCTTCAGGAGTTGGATTTTCGGGTACGTCAACATTTCCGCCCTCACCTTCATCGGTGTCAGCCGGAGTATCTTCTCCCTGGGCGTCATCTGATGATTCATCCGTCTCCCCGGATGTATCTTCATTTCCGCCTCCACTCTCATCCTGTGTGCCGGGCACTTCTTCAACTATCTCATCCCAGGTTGTAGCCTTTTCTTCGACAGCTGAGGCTTCTGTAGCAGCCGCTTCGTCCTCGGCATAGGCAACTGCGCTTGCAAAATCACTACCAAAAGTAGTAAAAACAAGGGCAATTGATAACAATAGCGCCAGTAACTTTTTACTCTTTTTTAACATAATTTGATCCCCCTCTAGAATCATTTTTGTTACCGTTGTAAGTTACCAAAATTCAAGTCGAGTATTAAATTGTGAGTTAGTGGGATTATTTTTCGAAATAAATTAAGACACGGAGTCCTTTCTGTCTTCTGTCTTCATTTCGCCGCTCGCCATGACATCATCCATGAGTCTGACAAGTTCCAGCATGCTCCTAAAACGCTTGGACTTATTCCCTTCAGCCCAAACGACTTCCCCTTGATAGGTATCATGCTGATTATATTCTACCTTGACAATAAAGGTCCCCTTCTTTTTGTTCATACCAAATATCCTTTCGTTAGGAATATTTTAATGTCTGGGCAATCATATAAACAATCATAGAGCGAAATTTTTTTGTGGAAATTGTTAAAATTTTCTTAACTTTATTTCACGGTTACCATTATTATATCGTACAAACAGACGCTCAAACATTAAAAAAGCCATTAAATTATCGCCACTTTACTGACTTTGTGCATAGTGACGGGGGCAGCTCTGTCAGAGGGCGATATAGTTTATTGATAAAAAGGTATGGACAGTGGAAATGCCGTAAACATGCTGGTTTACGTGCGCCTTGTGATTTTCTAAGACTCGATTCCAAAGGAATGGCTCCTACTCATGCCTATTCGTGGACAGTCGCCACTCCTTCGGACTCTCGTCTTGAAAATCATCGCGTCGTACATGAACTGCACATTTTTCCGACATTTCCACTGTCCATTCTCTTTTTTGCGTAGTCTTTGGAAGCCTCTGCCACAGCTTTCCCCTGTGCTATGATAAGCCAGGTGTAATTGGCGCTTATTTAGCCTTTATTTTGATGTTTTTGAGCATGAATCTATGTGATATATATCAGGATGGTAACCGCATAAAGTACGGCTGCAATCGCGGAGGAAAACAGCGGATACCACTTGGGGTGGTATCCGCTGTATAGGGTTTGTTATTGATTTAGGGTATTGGCCTGTTAGCTTTCTTCATCTTCTTTCTTTTTGCCAACGAAGAGAAGTGAGAATGCTGCTGCGGCTGCTACGATGATTGCAAAGGCTCTTGCTGAGGTATTGGTCTCATCGTCTGTTCTTCCGCGTCTTGCGCCGAGAACTGCCTGGCCGTTACCTGTTTCACGTCTTGCACCAAGTACTGCCTGTCCGCCGGGAACTACTGCTACAGGTGTAGGAGTAGGTGTTGTTACAGGATCCGGTGTAGGTGTAGGTGTAGGAGTAGGTGTAGGCGGTGTAGGAGGTGTCGGAGGTGTTGGCGGAGGTGTAGGAGGCGTTGAGGAGGTACTGATCACGCTGTAAATAACTGCGTCGTAATCCTTACACTTCATGGTCTCATCATCAGCCGCACTTACCTGCAGGGCAAGGAGCTTCTTGGCTCTCTCAAGAGCTCTCTCAAAAGGAGTCTTCTCCTTGGTTACTTCTTCCATCTTCCAAGCCGTGAATACAAGGCCCTTAACTGTAGGTCTTGTAGGAAGAGGAATATCGTCACCTTCTCTGAAGGTTCCGTTATAAGCCTTGGCCTGTTCCTGCCACTCTGCGAAGTTCGCAGGTTCTGTTACGCCGTCTGCCAGTCTGTACTCGAAGGTGATGTCATAGGTTATAGGATCAAATACACCTATGATCTCAACATCCTTGTTAGGCATCGGGAAGCTTCCACCGGAAATTGAAACATCCTTGGAATCCCATCCGCTGAACGCATATTTATTAGCGGAAACGTCGGGCTCAACATATACGGTAACACCGTATGCATATGACTTGGTTGCAGGTACTGTAACTCCCGAAGGAATCTCATCACCGACAATCTTATATACAACCTGATGCATTTCCGCATCGAAGGATCCCTGAATAAGCACATTGGCTGCCGGCATTATAAATGACTGTCCGCTCTGTCCCTTAATGAAGTTAAAAATCTTATCTATAAGAGATCCGTTTTCCTTGATCTTATAATTTCCTGTCCAGCCGCTGAATGTATGTCCGGGCGCTGTAGCATCCTTAGCAAGGTATACTGTATCGCCGGCATAGTGTGAAGGCTCTGTAGGTGCAGGATAAGGATCTGTTCCTGCGGGAACCGTTCCAACGTATTCATAGGTAACTGTATACTTGATACGCTCGAAGGAACCAACAAGGAGTACATTCTTAGCAGGCATTGTGAACTTATCATCTACAGGTGTTACCTGCTCTGATGTCCAGCCCAGGAACTTGTATCCAAGATCTGCTGCCGCATCAGTAACCGCCTGAGTCTGCGAGCTTACATCAATTGGATCACCTTCGTACTTGCCTGTAAGCTTGTCAGGAACTGTCAGACCAGCGGGAGCTGTCTCATCAAACGCAAACTCAACTTCATAAGTAGGAAGCTCTTCCCATACTGCGAACAGTGCCTGGTAAGGCTTAAGTTCATCAGCTGCAACAAGCTTAGCTTCATCATCAGCGCCGCAGGCTGCATTGCCGTAGTACTTGCCATCCTTATACCAGAGGAAGTTAACGGTTACATTCTGAAGGAAGGTGTCGGGGCCGGCCATGAAGTCTGTTGCCTCTGCTTCTGTGGTACCCATATCTACCTTAGCCCAGCCCTTGAACTCGAAGTTCTCTCTGTTTAGAGGGTTCTCAGGATTAAGAATCGGCACTGCTTCGTTGATCTTAAGAGTACTTCTCTCGGCATCTCCGACCTTCATTACTGTATCAACATGGAAGGCCTTAGTTCCGTCGTTGTTAAACCAAGGAATATAGGTAGGTGTAGGCTCATCAATCTTCTTATACTCTGCGCGAAGCTGCATTGTATAGATCTTGTGAATACCATCTTCCTTGTCTACTACATGTGAGTAGCTTGCCTTGGCATCAAAGGTTCCGCCCGGCAGAACTGTCTCATTTGTATCAACATATTTATCCTGATCTTTGTCATATCTCTGGATTACCCAGGTCTCAAACTGATAACCATCGGGAGCTGTAACAGCCGGAACTGCAGAAATTGGTGCTCCTTCTGCATAGCAACGGCTATCTTCTGCTTTTCCGGTACCCTTTCCGGGATCTTTGGTAGCAGGATCATTATCAAGATCGGGATCTTCTATATCGTAAACTACATAGAGTCCGTCAGCGCCGTCAAGGATTTTTCTCCACTTACCGTAGAGATTGAATTCCTTGGTTATCCATGTACGCTCAGGATGAGGCTTATCACCGGTCGTCACTTCAAGATCAGAGTTCCAGGTTGCCCCTTCACCGTAAATATCCATAGGATCGGTGTTGTGAGTGTGTTTATCATAGGCCTGTGTAACCGTTGATTCGTTGAGTTTCTCGGCAAAGTTAAACATGTTGCCGGCTGTGCATGCTTCATCAAGATACCAGCCAACGAACTCATATTGAGGTCTCTCACCTCTTCGTTCTGATATTGTTCCGTTATAAGATACACGGAAGCACATGGAAGGATCGTCATCACCCCAATCAAGATCAGGGTCATTTGTTCCGTCATCCATCTTTGCATTAGGATGCAGGAATACACGGTACTGAATCTGAATCCACTTAGCGTATACAACTGCTCCTGAAGTTGACATCTTACTGTCAAAATCAAACTTAGCTCCGGTACATCCTTCATCAACATACCAGCCGTCAAATACATAACCCGGCTCAGGACATGTAGGATTATCGATGTTGAATCCATCCGGATGATCTTTCAGGTACGTGCTGATCTTAGTTCCGTATCTGATACCGGTTACGGCGTGGAGCATATTACCGGCACGGTTATCCGTTCCTTCCAGTTCGCCGTTAAAATACTCACCGTCCATAAAACGGATCGGATATGACAGTGGTCTGTAATAGAAGCCTATTTCACAGTTTCTGCCACTTTTCTTATAATTATCCTGCTTTAAAAATGTATATCCATCAATTGCAGGATTGTGCTGTGAATTAACACCATCCTGATTGGATCTGGCATGAATTTCTCTGTTCGGTTCCTCAGGAAACTGACCGTTTTCATCTTCAAAATAAATCTTGTAGGTCCAATTATACGGCTCATTATCATATCTTGCGGTCAGGTAATTGGCACCACTGTGAGTCAGATCACCAAGTACCATTTCATCAAGGACATTAATTTCACCCTTGACGGTATCTTTACCATGATCATCACCGGTAAAGGCCTTGGCTGTGCGCATAAGCAGCCAGCTAATAAAGTACTTCGTATTGTTTGCTACTTCCACATCGTCATAAGAAGGCCATTTCTTGGAAATATCATCACCATAAAAGGCATCAAATTCATAGTAATAGTATCTCTTGTTTCCATCTTGCACAAAATCAGAAGGTACATTACCCTTTACCTTTGTTATTCCGGAAAGCTGAGTACTCCAGTTACCGCTGTATGGATTACCAAGTTTGGAAGAACCATGATAGCCATTGCCATCCTGAAGAGTCACGAACATTTTGACAAAATAGTGCATACGGTCAAAATATACGTTAACCACTGCATCTCCCTCAGGAGTGATCTTAACATTGGTATCATATTTATTCATGGTAAATCCGATGAACGGATCATTTAATTTACTGCCTCTTGCAGCTTCAGAATCAATTCCGCCATACTGCTTTTGTGCAGTACCGCCTCCCTGCTTCTTAACATTGATGTCTACATATTTCATCTCGCCAATGGTATTTTCCGTAATGGCAAGATCGGCGATATTCTCACCAACTCTGTCATAACCCACTATTGAATCTGTGAAGTCATAACCATTCTTCTCTGCGTTCTGCTTCCAAATAAGGATTGTATATTGAGCTTCATCAACAGGATCCCACTTAGCATAGAGGGTAGTTCTTTCTGTTATAACATCTCCGAAAACAAACTTCTCACCGGTTGGAACGCCATCCTCACCGGGTGCTCCTGTATACCACCAGTCGAAAGTATAACCGTTCCTGAGCATATCCTTCTTTTCCCTGGGCATTTCTGTAGGCTCATTAGTAAGCAGGAACCTGGGTGCACAATAAGTTGCTCCCTTACCGTTCTCATCAAAAATCAGCCAGTGGCCTTCAGGCGCATAGACAGAGAATACTACATCACCGCAGATGGTGATAGTTTCTCCCTGCTTGAAAAGATTCTCCTGATCAGGATCGTAGGTGTAATCATCATCACCCTTTTTCACAATGTTAGCTGCATAGGTGTCAGGGTCAAATACGTGCCATCCACGGAACTCATGCTCATCATCGTTAGGTGAATAGCCCATATCAATTTTGTACTGAGCGTTCTTATCATCACCGGTTGCATCTGCACGATATAATACAGATCTCTGTCCAAGTGATACATTGCCATTCTCGACAGTATCAATGTAGTTAACAGTGTACTGCCTAAAGAACATTGCGTATACTTTGTACTCATCTCCGTCATTAGCAGGAGGAAGCAATGTTGCTACTTTGTTACGTACTTCATCAATGGTCCAACCCTGGGTCTCAACCGTATAATCGGGATCTTCAGTCCAACCTTTGAAGATAACGCCATCCTCAGGATCTCCGGTACCGGGATCATAGATAACCTCGTCTATTCTGGGGATATCTTTCTTCTTAACCATCATGGAGGCGACTTCAGATGTGCCGTTCATGAATCTAACGTTAAGACGGGCATCCTCGCCATTGATAACAACGATATAAATAGAGAAGCTGTCTGATGTAAACTCTACGGAATTGCCCTGTACATCGGCGTTGTCAATTAGACTTGCGTCGCCGTTATCATCGATGTGTAC
Source organism: Butyrivibrio sp. AE3009 (assembly GCF_000420845.1). GTDB lineage: Bacteria > Bacillota > Clostridia > Lachnospirales > Lachnospiraceae > Butyrivibrio. Next base: position 11,896 of record NZ_ATVS01000033.1, read on the forward strand.
AATGTGTGTATCCTCAGGATCTGCGATCACATCACTTACGAATTTAACGGATATGGGAATAAGGGGCTCGATCTCTTTATTCTTATAGGTAAAAGTAATATCTACAGCCACTGTTGTCTCTACATCGGCATCGACAACTTCTTCCGCAGCCTTAGCTACCTTATTGTCATAAACAGGAGTGATATTAATTTCTGTTCCCTCAGGGAAAGCTCCCTCAGGTGCATCGATTAAGATGTTAAGTCCGTTTACGTTCTCCTCAAAGGAAACAGCGGGCTTATTTACATCATCTTTGACAAAAACAGCTATGAAGGTGGTATCTTCTTCGATATCCTCGGGAACGATGGTTGCAGTCTTGCATGCAAGGCTTCCATCCTCATTTATCCAGTTAGCGAACTGATAACCTTCATCTGCTGTAGCTGTGGCACCTTCAAAAGACTGTTCCTCATCAGCAATGTCAACAGTCTCAGATTCTCTTGAAAGCTTACCGCCTTCATCATCTGCTATTTTGTAAGTAACAGTTACAAGCTTTGCCTCATGAGCTACTTCCTCTGATGAAGCTTCGCTGGATGCTTCGCCGGCATCTTCGCTGCTGGCCTCGCTGCTAGCTTCAACAGACGCATCCTCGCTGCTGGCCTCACTTGCGGCTTCGCTGCTCGCTTCGCCGGGTACTTCGGCGGCCTGCTCGGTTGATGCTGCGCTTGATGCCTCCCCAGCATCTTCGCTGCTTGCAGCTGCGGACGCTTCGGTGGCAGGAGCCTCTGCGGGAGCTTCTACAGTCTCTTCCTGTGCCGGCTCCTGCTGCTCGCCTCCTTCGGGCTGCTCAGCAGATTCGTCATTTCCTGCTTCCGCAGATGACTCATCTGATTCTCCGGGCTCCTCGCCCGAAGGCTCCTCCGGATTCTGTGAATCCTCCGGAGCTGACTCACTAGGAGTCTCCAGGGATTCCTTGATCTCGTCCCAGGTCGCAGCCTTCTCTCCATCGGACTGTTCTTCCTCGGTGGCGTAGGCAACAGACCTTGTGAAATCACCGCTAAAAGCCGTGAACACAAGAACAAGTGTCAACACAAACGCCAATAACTTGTTACATCTCTTCAACATAATTTGATCCCCCTCTAGAATCATTTTATTTCGAGCAATTTCTCTATCGGATAATCTGCGCTTACGCAAATTATTTTAGAAAATAAGACATCATGCTGTTAATCATATTTTGAATTATTTTTGTCCGATATGTGAAATTTCTGTGAAAGTTTGTTTCATTTTATATTATTATATATCAGTATTACGGTAAAAATACTTAAAAAAGTATAAAAAATGAGCGTTTTCAAGAATTCTATCTTGAATAACGCTCACGAATAGCCGATATATAATAGCGTGTGCGACGCAAATCCACGCTGCTTCTGCTATTTTCATTTTATAAACAATTCATAATCTCCCAAATCACTCCACGTTTTTCAGCGCTTCACTCATTGGAATTCCTCCGATTTTACGATATTCCATAACCGCAACAATCGCATATGTGATTATTCCAAGCAAAAACATCTTTATGTAAACCGTTGGATCCAGCCAGATTATCATCCAGCCGCTCATCATCTTTTTTAACATTACCCTGAAGATTCCCACCATCACATAGGACAGTATCGGGTAGGATAACAGAAGAGATATAACGACAACCATTGCCGTGGGCACTATGTATAAAGAAGCAATCTCACTCCTTGAATATCCCAGGATCTTGGCCATAGATATGGACTGTACATTCCTTTCGATGATAAGCTTGGACAACAGATATATGAGCACAATGAACATGACCACCGAGAATGTGTCAACCATGTACATAAGGCTTCCCATGGAGATCAGGAGCTGCCTGGTAACCCTTGTAAGGGACTCCTCATCAATGACAGTTCCGATATATTTCTCCTCAATATCCGTGATCTTTGTGTCAGAGAAATACCCCGAGAAGAACTCCTCATCCATCCCCAGAACCGTATTCAGATGCTTTTTGCTCATAAATACGGCGATTCCTCCGTCATACTTGTAGATTCCCGTGACCTTGAAACCGTAGTATTTATCCTCATAGGGTTCCTTCAGCGTGATGACATCGCCCTTCCCCAGCCCATACTTGTCCGCATAGGCCGAGGAAATAAGAACTGTCTTGTCATTAAACTTCGTATCTACATACCTGCTGTCATCAGCGATTCCGTACAGTGTGACCTCCTCAACCCTGGTGCCGTCCTCCCCCGTGGTCTTAAGGCCGTAGGCGGAGAACTTCTCAGCGTCGGGATTGTTGGTGTTTATCTTACTCTGCAAAATAGTATAGGAAAAAGCCGCAGCAAGCTCATTATCGCCATCGATTGCCCCTGCCGGGATCTGCAGCAGATACGTATGTTTCGCCAGCATGATATCCGTCACCAGCCCCTGGTAGTGCACCAGCATAGGCGGCAGCATCATTCCGAAGAACAATAGCATATTTGCGAACAGCAGTCCCGCGAAAAGTATGATGTAGCTGCTCTTATTCTGGATCAGTATCCTTATGCGGAATCGGTTCAGAAACCTTATCTTCTTATTTAATGTAACGGCGTGCTTCTGATTTTTGCCCGACAGGTCTCTTCTTATTAATTTAAGAGGACTCAGTGAGAGCTTTTTTCTCAGGATAAAATACGTAACCACCAGCATGATGATCATCGGTATTATCGTAGTCTTAAGGAAAGCCTCGGCGTTCCACAGGGTTACGTAGGTGGGCAGCGAATAGCTTCCGTAGTATAGATCTGCGCAGAGATCCTTGAATACAGTGTAGCCCAGGATATTTCCGATGATAGCCGCAATTACCGTAACGATCAGCGGCATGGCCATGTAGTGACGTATCAGCTCATTTATGGTATAACCGGACGCACGAAGCGTTCCAATGACGTTGGCTTCCTTATGAATAGTGTTGTTGATGGTTATTCCGAATACAAAGGCAATGATCAATATAATAATGTAGAGAAGTACCTCCACCATCGCCTTGTCACCCACGATATCTTCGCCGGTGAAGGTAATGGACTGATTGAGATACCCCGGAATGAAATTCTCCAGCGTGATCCTCCCGGAGATGGCCTCCATCAGGTCCTCAGAGACCTCTTTTTCCTCCTCTTCGGTCCCCGGCTTAACGTCATACAGCCAGGCATAGTTGTAGCGAAGCGCCCCATCCTCGAACTGTGCAAAAGCCTCTTTTGAAACAATTGCCACTCCGAAGGCTGATGCATCAAACATCATGTCGTTATTATTGTAAAAAAGTGCACTATAGTCCGAAAGTGCCACCAGCCCTGCGATCAGATAGCTCTTTTCCCCGGAAACAAGCGAATCTCCCACAGTCAGGCCGTTGTTGTCCGCATACATCCTGTCTACTGCAATTTCAGACAGCCCCTCCGGGAGACGTCCTTTCATGACGCATACCTTGTCAACTTCTTCTCTGTTTGCGAAGATCCTTAGCTTCGTATCATTATCGAACTCCTTCTCCACATAGAAGTTCTCATAGACCGTTACACCCTTGCTCTTAATCCATTCCTTCTGAGTATCTGTCAGTCTCTCTTCCGTTCTGAAGTTCCCATCTTCAATGCTGTATTTATCAAAACTTTCGTTATATGCAATTATCATGCTCTCCCCGGCAACGAGAAAACCGGAGACAAATCCTATGGAAAATACCATCAGGATAAAAATAACAATGTATTTCCCGATATCGCCGGTAAGCTCACGAAGGAGCCTTTTGTTTAACGGATTTTTCATACTCCTTCCCCTTTACCAGTCAAGCTCTGCAGCAGTTTGTTTGGTTTCGTTACGATAGCTCTTTCTGATAACGCCGTCTCTTAGCTTTACCACGAAATCAGCCATATTCTTGATGGCATCGTTGTGGGTGACCATTATGACGGTATTGCCGTATTTTTGATTAACTTCTTCTATTAATGAAAGGATTTCTTTGGATGTGTTGTAGTCCAACGCTCCCGTTGGCTCATCACACAGTAGAATATCCGGATTTTTGACTATTGCTCTTCCGATGGCGCATCTTTGCTGCTGTCCGCCGGATAACTGGCTGGGAATCTTGTTCTGATGCTCTTTCAGGCCCAAAACCTCTATGAGTTCATCGATATCAAGGGGATTTTTTGACAGATATGCCCCAACCTCTATATTTTCCCTGACGGTAAGGTTCGGGATAAGGTTATACATCTGGAAAATATATCCCAGGTGCTCCCTTCTGTAGGTGGTAAGGGCCTTTTCGTCCATGTCGGACATACTCTTTTCCCGGATTATGATCTTGCCGGAATCGGCGCTGTCGATTCCCCCGATTATGTTAAGAAGTGTGGATTTGCCGGAGCCTGAGGGCCCAAGAAGGACCACGAATTCCCCTTTTTCCACCTGAAGACTTATGTCCTTAAGGACTTCGATTCGGTTCCCGTCCTCGCCGTAGGATTTCTTAATGTTCTGTAATTCCAGTTGCATATTTTCCCCTCATATGACAATACTTTATTGACTTACTGGAGCTTGATCATATCTATGCGCTCAACTACTCCAATATCCTCCAATGCTTTTATCATGCGATATACCGTGGCTGTGCCGATGGACTTGTCCCTGTTATGGACAATGCAGCAGATATCCTTGCAGCTTGCCCCATCATTCTCGGCAATAACCCCTGCCACCAGTTCTCTCTGTTTTGTAATCCTTAATCCGCTCTCTCTTAGTGCCGTAATAATCTGTTCATTGCTCATAACTGCGTCCCCATTTCGAGATTACCGTTTCGGGTTAGCTAATGCTAACCACATCTTTTAAACATGGCCCGCGTTTTTGGTGCGGGCCATATATGTTTTTTACTTGTTCAATTTACTTCTTGCAGGCCGTTGCCTTGTGACAGTTTCCCGCCATTGGGCAACCTATGCACTTGGTGCCTTTTTTCTTTTCCTTGACAATATATCCGATTGATAGTCCAAGAAGCAGGCAGATAACTGCCCCTGCAATAAAATTAACCATAATTACTCTCTTTTCTGTTACTTACAGGCTGATGCCTCATGTACATTAGTCAAGCTTGTACTCAAGAACCATAGCCTTCTGATTTTTCTTTATCAGATATACTATAACACATGCAAATACTGCGATGGCAATAAGGCCGGGAACAAATCCTGCTCCAAGTGTTCCTGCAGTGATAAGTGTACCGATCTGATATACAAGGAAACCTACTGTAAAGCCTGTTGCAAGCTGAAGTCCGATAGCGCCCCAGAGCCACTTGGCTGACTTCATCTCTGAGTTCATAGCACCAAGAGCTGCGAAGCACGGAGGTGTGTACAGGTTGAACATAAGGTATGCAAGAGCAGCAACCTTGGTGATACCCATAACGGCTGCAACTGCGTTACCTTCGCCGATAAGCTCAAGCTCCTCTGTATCAATGAGGTTAGAGATTGCAAATACAGTTGCGATAGTTCCGACAACGTTCTCTTTTGCAATGAAACCTGTGATTGCTGCTGCAGCAAGCTGCCAGCTGACAATACCAACGATAGGAACAAGAAGGTAAGCAAAAGGTCCTGCAACGCCTGCAAGGATTGAAGTGCTCTCCATTCCCTCTTCTACAGGATGGAAGCCAAAGTCAAAGGTCTGCATGATCTGAACTACTGTGTTACATACAAGGATTATTGTTCCTGCCTTGATAATGTATGCCTTACCTCTTTCAAGCATTGACTTAACAGCAAACATAAGGCTTGGAACCTTGTACTCAGGAAGCTCTATGATAAAGAAGCTCTTTCTGTACTTCATACCTGTGATAGCCTTGATAAGAAGGGCTCCCAGAAGGATAAGTAAGATACCACCCATGTAGCAGATGAAGCTCACCCATCTTGACTCAGGGAAAAATGCTCCTGCAAAAAGAGCGATAACAGGAAGCTTAGCGCCGCAGGGCATGAAAGTTGCAAGCATTGCTGTTGCGCGTCTTTCTCTCTCATTTCTGATGGTACGGCAGGCCATGATAGCGGGGATTCCGCAGCCGGTTCCGATGATCATGGGGATAACGGATTTGCCGGAAAGACCAACTCTCTTGAAAATAGGATCAAGTACAACGGTTGCTCTGGACATGTATCCGCAGTCCTCCAAAAGAGCAATGAGGAAGTACATAACCATAACAAGAGGAAGGAATCCAACAACGGCTCCAACACCACCGATGATACCGTCAACAAGAAGTGCATAAAGAAGAGGATTGGCATCTGCCATCTTCTCTCCGACAAACTCCTTGAAGGTATCGATCCATCCGGCAAGGATATCTGCCAGCCAGGTTCCTACAGTTGTCTGTGAAATATAGAATACAAGCCACATGATAGCGGCAAAAATAACAATTCCGAGAACAGGATGAGTTATGATGTTATCGATAGCATCTCCTACGTTCTTATCCTTGGTAAGGACCTTACGGTTCTCAACTTCGCTCACGATCTTGTTAACGAATTCAAAACGCTTTCTGTCAGCGGCTTCAACTGCTGCCTTGTCGGTAAGATCAACGTTACCCTGAACGTATACTTCCTTCTGTCCCTTGCCCTCAAGCTCTGCTGCTGCCTTAACAACCTCTTTAAGACCTACTTCTGAGGTGGCAACTGTCTTGATAACAGGACAGCCCAGCTTTTCTGAAAGGAGCTTCTCGTCAATGGCATTCCCCTTTTTGTCATTGGCATCGTTCTTGTTAAGTGCAACAACCACAGGAACTCCCAGTTCAAGAAGCTGTGTTGTGAAGAAAAGGCTGCGGCTTAAGTTCGTAGCATCTACAATGTTGATGATGGCATCGGGATGCTCATTCTTAACATATCCGCTGGTGATGCTCTCCTCTGATGTGAAAGGAGACATTGAATATGCGCCGGGAAGATCCACAGCGATCAGTTCCTTGTCACCGTCGTAGTACTTCTTCTTGATAACACTCTCTTTCTTGTCTACAGTTACACCCGCCCAGTTACCGATCTTCTCACTTCTTCCGGTGAGGGCGTTGTACATGGTGGTTTTACCACTGTTGGGGTTACCTGCCATCGCGATTCTCATAACTATCCTCCTACAATAATTTTTCATTTTATTTTCAGAGCTTTGGGCTTAGGTTTTAAGCCCGGCTCGGAATATCAACGTTATTTATTGGCTTATTTGTTAGCTCAAACTTACTTTTGATAGCGGTTGCTAACTCAATAAATATTTTTTATCCGGATTGTATGACTTTTTGATCTGCCAATCATGATCCGGATATTTTGATTATTGCATTTTTTGTATGTATTTTAGAATTATGTATTTCTGATAATGCTCAGATCTTGATAGCGCCTGCCAGCTCCGGATCGATATTGTATCTCGCATCCTTGATAGCAACCACCAGATTTCTCTTCTTATCCACAACAGTTATCTTCTCACCGCTGTAACATCCAAGGGAAAAAAGGAAGCTCTCCATATCCTCATCACCTTCTGTATCCACGGATTCTATAAGATATTCCTGTCCAAGCTGTGCCTCGTTAAGTGTCATAATAGCCTCCTGTATATGTTAGCCTATCCTAGCTATTGTTTGCCTATGCTAATATCCGTTTGCATATGCTAACTCCACTAGATAGAATAGTCTTATTAAGAATAATTGTCAACAAGAAAATGAACTATTTTCATTTTCGGATTTGGCTTTCCGAACGTTCCCGCCCCCGAAAGCTCTCCCGTGGCAGGTCCATAGAAATATTCGCCCCTCCTTCGCTGCCACGAAAATGTTCTTTTGAGATTTCCATATAACTTACGCCGCATATTCTGGTTAGCATATGCTTACAAATAAATATAATTTTTGGCGTCCTTACTTTGACGCCAACATCATTGAGAATCTTTATCAATACTCTCTTGTAACTGTATGTTAGCACACGCTAACCATGATTGCAAGAACTTTTTGTGCGAGTCAATGGGGACGGTTCTCGCTGACTCGCTTCGTGAGTCAGCAAGAACCGTCCCCATTGACTCGCAACCGGCCCCGACACCTTTAGAGAACAACCTCATACATCGCCCCCATATTCTTGAATCCCTCTTTGGGCGCGCACTTTCCGCAGTCCCCGCCGCAGTCCCCGCCGCAGCCCCCGCTGCAGCAGGTCATGTCAACTTTGCGGATCATTCCGATATGCATCAGGTATTCGATCTGTCTCTTTACGTCTTCTTCTGTTGTGTGCAGCTCTATTGCCAGGAGCTTCTCCGTCCTGGCATGGCCGTCACTTAATAGATCTATTAATTCCCTCATAAAAATAAACCTCGCAGACTCATCGTCAGAAAATCAGAAGACCGATGTGATACGCCACAGCCGATAGAAGCAGTGCTGTCGCCGTGTAGTACAGAGCAATCCTTGCAGTCCACTTAACGGAGTAGGTCTCCTGGAAGGTAGCAGCCAATGCAACAACACAGGGCATATTGAAGGTCATGGCAAAGATAAATGCCAGTGCCTCAGCCTTTGACACATTTGAAAGAAGTACTTCATTGAGATTCGATGCAGCACCCGCTCCGTTCATAGCATCATTAAAGGCAGAGGACAGATTTCCTCCGGTGTAAAGCGCACTGATAACTCCGATAGCACCCTCTTTTCCCACTGCGGAAGCAATAAATGCAATAAATAGCTGCCAGCCAAGGCCAAAGATTCTGGTCACAGGCTCAATGGCAGTACCTATGCGATACAGAATAGGCTGCGTACCCGGTACAAAAGTATAGCTAAGCAGCCAGAAGAGGCCGCAGACCAGAAGAACCACGCTGGATACTCTCTTGAAGGTATCTCCGGTCCTTCCAAGGACATAACGGAGAAGGGCGCCGATCTTGGGCTTATGATAAGGCGGAAGCTCCATGATCATTCCGTATCTGTCATTTTTCTGAACCAGCTTCCTGCCGAATATCTTAGCAGTAACCCACATATGAAGAACCATTGTAAAAAGAATCGCCACGATAACCAGCACTGCTCCCGGGCCGAAGAAAATTGCAGAGAGCATCGGTATTACAGCCCATGCTGCGCCGCAGGGAACTGCCCACGCCAGCGCAATGGTCAGAACCTTCTGTCCCCAGTTATCAATAACTCTGGCACCGGCAGCACCGCCCATGGTACAGCCAAAGCTTACAAGGAAAGGCATCACGGATTTTCCCTGTAGTCCAAGTTTTCCCATTGTATTATCAAAAACGTAGGAAATGCGGGCCATGACACCCACTTCCTCCAACAGTCCGAACACAAGGGTAACACCGAACACAAAGCCCAGCATCTTAACAATATAGCTAAAAGACTGAATGATAACCGTGCACACGATCTGTATCAGAACCTCCGGCGCTCCCACAGCATTAAGTGCCGCTGCCACCGGTGTTTTCAGAGCCGCAATTCCGGATCCTATTGCCATAAAAGGCAGGGCCGGAATAAAGGATGCGATAAGTCCCAGCAGAACTGTAAGGATAACTGCCGGCTTACCCCATACCTTGCTGAGGAATATCTTATCAAGCTTACCCAGAGCAACATTTTTCTTGCGGGAAGTAACACAGCCCTCCAGGATCTCATCTATCCATTTGAATTTGCTGCTGCCTGTCGCAATGGCTCCCTGACTGTTACTGCAGATAGCGGCCACTTTCTTGTAGTTCTCTGTGGTAAGCTGCTTCTTTAGCATGGCATGAACCTGCTTATCCCCCTCGATTGCCTTGATTGCCAGCCACATAGGCGTAAAGCCCTTGACCAGCCCTTCAGGGATCATTGCCTTCAGCTCACTATAGCCTTCAATTTTCTCATACTCTGCTTCCAGAGCCTTTACATTTATCTTGGATTTCTCAGTGACAGCCCTCTCCATGATCTCATAGTAGGGCTCATACTTCTTGCCTTCGGTGGCAGAAAAAAGAAGCACCGGAATACCGATTTTTTTCTCAATAGCCTTAACATCTATGGTCTTGCCCTGATCTGCTGCCACATCAGCCATGTTCAGTACAAGAAAACTGGGCACGTCGATGCCGGCGTAGTCCGCAGTCATGAAAAGACTTCTCTCCAGCTGTGAGCTGTCCGCCAGAATGCAGACAACATCAGCTTTTCCCGATGCGATATAGTCTCTTGTGATAAGTTCCTCGTCAGAATTGGCCGTAAGGCTGTAGGATCCCGGAAGATCAGCTATGGCACAATCCATCCCCCTGTAGGTGAAGCTTCCCTCCTTTTTCTCAACGGTCTTGCCCGGCCAGTTACCCACATGCTGGCGAAGACCCGTAAGAGCATTGAAAAGAGTGGATTTGCCGGAGTTAGGCTGCCCCAGCAGCGCTATGGTAGCTGAGTTCATACTGCCACCTCCGTAACCTCGATGCCCTTGCACTCGTTTCTGTTAAGTGCGATAAGGGTATCCCTTGTGTAGATCAGCATTGGCCTGTTCTTGTCATTCCTGATGACCTTGATCGTGCAGCCCGGTGTCAGACCTATGGAGGTGATCCTGCTCATGAATCTCTCATCTCCGGTCAGTTTCTCCACAACAGCATGTCTGTTTCGTTCCAATTCACTCAAACTCATATTCTCCTCCTTCATGTATTGCAATAGTCTCTATTACATTATGTTAGTTTCGGCTAACCAAAGTATCAAGATTTGCTCATGATAACTTTTATCAAGAAAGGGACGGGGGATGACAAGGGGACGGGTGAGTCAATGGGGACGGTTCTTGCTGACTCACGAAGCGAGTCAGCAAGAACCGTCCCCATTGACTCACCCGTCCCCTTGTCATCCCCCGTCCCCTTGTCATCTCATCCCATTCTCATCCTTCTCACCCCGCCACCGTCAACTGCTCCAGCGACTTGCCGGCTCGGTGAGCCCTGCTGTAAATTTCGGTACACTTTTTGTACCTGTCAAAGATCTTAAGGGCAGCATCCTTATCCCCATACACCTTCCAGAATCCCGTATACTTAACCCCCTCTTCCGGACTCTTCATAAACCCGATCACATCCGCAACAGGATACCCCAGAAAAAGACCTATCTCATGAGGAAAAGACGGATCAATCGCCAGATGCCTTGCCAGCTCCGCCACGCACCTGTCTGCATTGCTGTAGGAATATCCCTTTTCCTTCAGGATCCTTCTTACCTCTTCATTTGCAAAATCTCTTTTAAGAAAAGCAGGTCTGTACAGGTAGATAAGGACATGTCCCTTCCAGTACCTCACCGGAATCATGCGGATTCCTTTGCCCGACAGTCTTGCATTAAACTCCCTAACCTCACAATTAAACATGTCCCTGTCATCAACATCAACAGTGAACAGATTCCCCGTCTTAATCCCCGCCAGAGTAGGTGAACATAATCGTATCAGCAATTGGTCGCCCACAGAGTTAATCCTCCCTTTTATATGATTATATTAGAGTGTGTTAGTTATCGCTAACTTTTATCATATTTTAATGCCCGCATATATGCAGGCATTTCAAGGCTTTTGTTATACGATGATAAAAGTTATCAATCCTTTTTATTGATTATTATGTTAGCATTTGCTAACTTATTTGGCAAGGGCATTTTTAATCCAATCAATAGAAATGCCGGAAAGGAAAAAAGGTATGAGTAAAGTTAAAGTTGTTTTTTGGAGCGGAAGTGGAAATACACAGTCTATGGCAGACGCTGTAGCAAACGGAATCACAAGTGCAGGCGGAGAAGCAGAGGTTATTACCTTCGACTCCATCAGTCCTTCAGATGCAGCAAATGAATCCGTTATCGCCTTCGGCTGTCCCGCCATGGGCGCAGAGGTTCTCGAGGAAGGAACCGTTGAACCCTTCATGTCAGAATACGAGAACAGATGCAGCGGCAAAAAGATCGCCCTGTTTGGATCCTACGGCTGGGGCGACGGCCAGTGGATGCGTGACTGGCAGGACAGACTCACCTCTGCAGGTGCCACCATTCTCGGCGGTGAAGGCGTTATCGCCAACAGCGCTCCCGATGCCGACGCAGTCGCACAATGCGAAGACCTTGGCAGAATGCTTGCCCAGGCCTGACACACCGGCATAGCATCGTCACAAATCAATACCGCACAAATTAAAATTTTCTCACAACAAAAACACTTCCGGGAATTACTTCTCGGAAGTGTTTTAAATGGACATATTTTTGTAATGAATGGACATTACTATCTCTTCTATCCTTTGTTAATTTCGTTTATCGATTTTTCTTCATCTCATATAGTTTTTCGTCAGCTTGGGCTATCAGCTGCGGAATAGTTACCGGATTATCAAAGTCATATCTGGCATACCCTATGCAGGCCTCCAGTTTAAAGGCTGCCCCGGATTCTTCATTTAACTTTGTAATGTTTTCGCGGATCAATTCAGCAATTTCGTTGACCTGCTGCTCATTTTCGGCTTCAAGGACGACTATGAATTCATCCCCTCCAAACCTTGATAAAAATGCTCTGTTTTTAGCATCCTGGCACGATATTTCTAAAGCCTTCGCAACTGTCACTAATGCTCTGTCGCCTTCTACGTGCCCATATCTGTCGTTAATGCCTTTAAAATGGTCTACATCCAATATCATCAGATACAAATCCAGCTTTGGTGTCCGGGATTTCATCTTTTGCGTAAGATATCTATTCATTTCCTGACGGTTATTGATATTGGTCAGCGAGTCTTTTGAAATCCTGTTTTCTGTAGCTGTCAAATATAGTAATAATACAGCAGCCGTCGCACCATAACACATAATTGGAACAGTCAGGAAAAAAGCCTGTAACACGCCACACACCATAGGAGTTATAGGGAACACTCCCATAGCTATGTAAAGACTGTGGTCATAGTACTTATTACTGGTAAAGGCTCTATAAAAAGATTTTACGGAACAAGACAACAGATATCCGAACGGGATGCTCAATAAAACAGCGTACAGAAAACCATACTCCAGAAATCCGTTATCATCAATTATAAAGAGATAATCTGTGAACATGCCTATTACAAGAATGATAATTGCAGCCCCAAATGGTAATGCATGTATAAAAAAGTTCAGCCAGGTAAGAATCTTTGTGTTTCCTTGAACAATATCACAGTAGATATACCAGAACCATGCTGTGGTCAACAGACACACATAAGGAATTATCGTGAGCACATACATTACTGTCTTGCCACACTGAAAAACTCCGCATTCAAATAAAATCCACACTGAATCTGATGCAAAATAGCCTATAAGAAGCATCATTATCCGCGCAAGAAATAAAGTTGAAACCTGCTTATCAATGCCCTTTTCAAGTGTGAATAAAACTATGCACAAAAAGACGATACATGCTATATTGGCTAACACATAACCAAGACAATCTGTCACTGACGCCTCCATTCTATCCCTATTATATTTTAATATAAACGTAATACTGTTAACAAATAAAAGCTTTATAAAAGAAATTTTCCAAAACGTATTCCACCCTTGAGGAATGAAGAAAAAAAGACACTTCTTAGAATCTCTTCTAAGAAGTGTCTTAAAAATTCGCTATAATCTTTGATTACTCAGCTACGTAAGGCATAAGTGCAAGATGTCTTGCTCTCTTAACAGCTGATGTAAGCTCTCTCTGGTGCTTAGCGCAGTTACCTGTAATTCTTCTGGGAAGAATCTTGCCGCTCTCAGATACGAACTTCTTAAGCTTAGCTGTGTCCTTGTAATCAATTACATTATCCTTGCCACAGAAAACGCAAACTTTCTTTCTTCTGTGCATTCCGCCCTTTCTCCTTACAGGAGAATCGGATCTATCAGACTTTGTGAAAGCCATAGTATTTTACCTCCATTATTAGTTGAAGGGCAGCTCCTCGTCGATTCCGTCAGGAATGTTCATGAAGCCATCCCCTGCTGCGGATGGAGCAGGTTCGTTAGAATAATTGTTGCCGCCAAAGCTTGCACCGCCGTTATTAGCTGATGCATTCTTGGATTCTGCAAACTCCTGATCCTCTGCAACTACTTCAGTTGTGTATACTTTTACGCCGTCCTTATTGGTATAGCTACCTGTCTGGATGCGTCCCGTTACGACTAACTTGGTGCCTTTTCTGAGATATTTCTCTGCGAATTCTCCGGACTTGCCGAAAGCAACAATGTTGATGAAATCAGCTGTCTGTCCGTCCTGTGAGTTGCCTCTGCCTCTTCTGTCAACAGCAAGTGAATATCTTGCAATTGCCATAGCGTTCTCGCCCTGTGAATATCTCACCTCGGGGTCTCTTGTCAAACGTCCCATAAGTATAACTTTGTTCATATTTTCGTCCTCTTCTATTTAAGCCTCGTTCTTAACGCATAAATATCTGATGACGCCATCCATAATACGCATACGCTTCTCGATCTCTGCTGGAGTTGTTGGCTCAGCGTCGAACTGGATGAAGTAATAGAAGCCTTCTGTCATTTTCTCAATCTCATAAGCGAGCTTCTTCTTACCCCACTCATCAATGTTGGTAATCTGACCACCATGCTTCTCGATAGTCTTCTTAACCTTCTCGATGACTGCTGTTCTGGCATCGTCTTCGATCTTTGCACTAACAACAACGGCTAATTCGTATTTGTTCATGCTATAGTTACCTCCTTTTGGTCTCTGGCAGCACTTATCAGTAGCGCTGCAAGGAATTTATCACAGAATGGTATATTACCATATTCCGTTCAATAATGCAAGCGTTTTATCGAATTCCTTTTATGTTTTTTTCAACATTTTTTCTGGGCACCATTATCTGATGACCGCAGCCAAGGCATTTAAGCCTGAAATCCGCCCCCACTCGCAAAACTTCCCATTCATAGCTCCCGCAAGGATGTTGTTTCTTAAGTTTAACTATGTTTCCTACGCTTATATCCATTGTTATTTATAATTCTATACCCTGAAGCTTTGCAAGCTCAGTAAATACTTTTCCTATCTTTTCTTTAATAATGAGAGTGTTCTGTGCTCCTCTTATATCAATGTCGCTCTCGTTTATTACGACCAGCGTTTTTCCCCTGAAATAATTGATAAAAGAAGCTGCAGGATAAACCGACAGTGATGTGCCTCCGATTATCAGCATATCTGCCTTGGCCAGTGACTCAATTGCGCCCTGCACCTGATCCTCGGGAAGTCCCTCTTCATATAAAGTAATATCAGGTCTTATGTTGCCTCCGCAGGAACACTTCGGTATCGGCTCGTCGGATTCAAAAATATAATCGGCAGGATACTCTTTTCCACAGGATGAGCAGTAATTCCTGAGAGCACTTCCGTGGATCTCGTACACGCGCCTGCTGCCGGCCTTCTGATGCAGACCGTCGATATTCTGAGTGACGATCGCCTTAAGTTTCCCCAGTTCCTCAAGCTTTGCCAGATACTTGTGAGCATTGTTGGGCTCAATATTCCTGGTATCCATCTTCTGTCTGTGGAACTCATAATATACCTTGGGCTCATACACAAGACAACTGTGACTTAGAAGATACTCCGGCTGATATCTGTCAAACCTGACATCGTGCTGGTTGTACAGGCCATCCTTACTCCTGAAATCAGGAATTCCGCTCTCTGTGGAAACCCCGGCGCCGCCAAAGAACACTATATTGGAAGCTTCATCTATCAGCTCTTTTAATCTCTCTATCTGTTCAGACATTTTTACCCCCTTTCCAAAATACCTACCTAAACATTTTAACACAAAATCCCCCGGAGAAATCTCCGGGGGACCAATAAATAAGCTATATTTTTATGGTGTTACTGAAGTCTTGTTGTCTTGCCATCGTTAAGCATCTGAGCTCTCTCATCGATAACTTCCTGATATCCTGCATCAAGATACTTCTGTGAAAGCTCCTCATACAGAGCATCGAACTCTTCAGGCTTGCACATTACAAGCTGATCTCTGTACTCAGGGTAGATCTCTTCCTTAAGTGCTGTGCCGTACTCTGTTACAGACTCAAGAGCTCCACCGAAGAGGCAGTCAACGTTAGCATAGCCGCTCTCATAGAGTGCAAGCTGTCCCTTGTAGTTAGCAAGAAGGTCATCATAGAAGTCCTGAGGAAGTCCCTGAGGATTGATTGCTGCGATATCCTTCTCGATGTCGCCAAATGACTTGGAAGCTGTAACTACCATCCAGTAGTCAACGTTGTTGTTGTGGCCCTGCTGCTCAGGAAGACCTGCCTGATCGCCAACTGCTACAGGGTTGCCGTTCTCATCATAGTTGAAGTTAACACCCTCGAGACCCCATGTCATTGTGAAGAGGTTCTCATCCTGTGCCATCCACTCAAGGTACATCTCACCGGCCTTAACCTCATCAGGAGTTGCGTTGTTTGCGAATGCAACCATTGCACCGAAGATGTTGTTAGGTCTGAAAGCGTTGCTTGATCCCCATGTAGGATCCTGAGAGAATTTGCCATCACATACTACTACGCCAAGTTCTGCATCCGGGTTGTTCTCATAGAAAGAGTTGAGAACATCCATTGTTGATGAAACGTATCCTGACCATGTGAATGCCTTACCGTTGATGAAGTCAGCATTTACATCCTCTGAGCTTCTGAGGTAGTACTCAGGGTTGATGTAGCCCTTGTTGAAGAGCTCGTTGTTCCACTTAAGAAGTCTCTTCTGAGCCTCTGTTGAAAGAGCAGGAATCTGATAGTCACCTGTTGTTGCCCATGTGGTCTCATCCTGTGGATAATCTCTGAAGCCATAGTTCTGGTCAGCGCCTGCGCCTGCTACCTTTGATCCTGAAAGAGGATATGTATGGCCGTTCTCTACGAATTTAGCATAAGCCTCAAGAAGCTCTGTGCTTGATGCGGGATATGTCTCAGGAAGTCCTGCTTCCTTGAGCCAGTCCTTACGATACCATGTAACGAAGGTGTAGTTGGTGTTACCATAAGGTCTCTTACCAAGAACCATGTAGTCCTCGTCGCCAAGCTTTGTGTAGCCTGTAAGACCGTTGTCTTCCATGTTCTTCCAGTATGTAGGAGCTACTGTCTTGAACTGCTCAAGGTCGATGGGCTGAAGATATCCGTCAGCTGCCCATGTAGCAAGCTTGTCATAGTCGTACTCCATGCAAAGAGTAGGAAGTGTATTTGTTGAAGCAAGCATAGCATAATCAGTCATAACGTCTGAACGTGTGATGCCTACGTACTCAACCTTAACATTGTACTTGTTACCGAAGTTCTCCTGTACCCAGTTGGTCCAGTAGTTGTTCTCAACGTCTGAGCATCCGTTTCCGTTATCACCTCTGTCGTAAACAGCTACGCGAAGTGTTACTTCATTCTCGAATGGTGTCCATCCGTCGATTCCGGGAACCGCTTCTGCCTCAGCAGCGGGTGTCTCGGCTGCAGGTGTTTCTGCTGCAGGTGTCTCAGCTGCAGGAGCCTCTGCCTGTGTGTTGTCCCCTGTTGTAGCAGGCTGTGCTGTGTCATCTCCACATCCTACCAGTGCACCGGCTGCCATTGCAGCTGCAAGTGCGATTGAAAAAGTTTTTTTCTGTAACCCTTTCATAATTTTTCCTCCTTAATTATAAGAAAATCTGAACTCTTTCGTTAAGAGTTGCATACAATTGGTTGCAAGGCATCAGCCTTTTACTGCTCCTACCATAGTTCCCTGAACGAAATACTTCTGAAGGAACGGGTAGATGATAATGATCGGAATAGTTACAAACATGATGCAGGCTGCCTGAAGAACCTCAGGTGTTGTCTGCGCAACGCCGCCGGTATCTGCCAGTGATGCGTTCTGCGCCTCAGTTGCGGAAGCAACCAGCTGATAGAGCTTGTACTGGATCATCTTAAGATCTGCTGATCTTGTGAAGTACATGTTATCAGCGTAGGAGTTCCAACGACCTACTGCGTAAAAAAGTGAAAGTGTTGCAAGGATCGGCTTGGACAGCGGAAGTACAATGCTCCAGAGGATCTGGAAATTACTTGCTCCGTCAAGGAATGCCGATTCCTCCAAGCTATCCGGGATAGTACTCATAAAGTAGTTCTTCATGATCAGCATGTTGTATGGTGAATAGATCAGTGGAAGAATCAGTACCCAGAAGGTATCCAGGATATGCAGCTGATAATACAAAATGTAGGAAGGAATAATACCGGCTGAGAAGTACATAGGTACCATCAGCAGGAAGGTCAGTACCGGACGGCCCTTAAGTCTCTTTTTGGAAAGAGGGTATGCTGCGCAGGTACAAACAATCATTCCCAGAAGAGTAAAGAGAAGAGTCACCCATACTGAGAAGATCATCGACTTAGTCATGGACTCATCCGCAAATACTCTTGTAAATGCATCAAAGGTTATGTCCTTGGGCCAGAAATAAACTGACTGAGACATTACTGCCGTGTTGCCGGAGATTGACTTCGCTGCAACATGCACAAACGGAAGCACACAGGTTGCGCAAAGTAAAACGATGACCAGCATCATTATCGCATCGCTTATCTTAAATCCTATAACGGCGTGGGCTCCTCCGGCTGAGAAGCTCTCCTCGCCCTGTGGTTTTGTGTTAGCCATTTTCTATAGTTCCCCCCTTATAGCAAGCCGTCTTCGCCGAGTTTCTTAGCAATTCTGTCTGATAAAAGAACCAGCATAACACCGATAGCAGACTGGAACAGACCAACGGCCGTAGCCTGACTGAACTTGTTGTTGCCGATACCTTTACTGAAGATGTAGACAGCAAGCTGATACTGGAACTCTTTGACCTGAGTGTTGCCAAGGGCTGTAAGTCTCTCCAGGTTACTTCCCATAACACGTCCGAGGTTCATGATAAGAAGTGTTACGATGGTACTTCTGATACCCGGAAGAGTGATGTGGATCATTCTCTGCCAGCGGTTGGCGCCGTCGATCATGGCCGCCTCATACTGCTCACCGCTGATGCCTGTGATAGCTGCAAGATACAGGATCGTGCCCCATCCCATTCCCTGCCATACACCGATCAACAGATAAGTTACTGCCCAGTGCCATTTCTCATTAAGGAACGGAATACCCTGTTCGATGATCCCCGAATTAACAAGTGCTACGTTTACCAGACCGCTGCTTGGCTTGAACATTGTCAGAGCAACGCTTCCGATGATAGCCCATGAAAGGAAATGCGGCAGATACAGGATTGTCTGTGACACCTTTTTGAATCTCTTGTATCTGAGCTCATTGAGGATCAGTGCCAAAATGATCGGCATCGGGAATCCCACAAGCAGATCCAGCAGGTTAAATACTATTGAATTCCTGAGTGCTCTTGTGAAGTCCGCATCCTTGAACACCTTGTGGAAGGTCTGAAGTCCGACCCATTTACTTCCCGCATAACCCTTGGCAGGTTTGTAATCCATGAAAGCCATCCGCAGTCCTGGATAAGCGCCGTAGCTAAATACTATTACCAAAATAAGTGGAATTAGTAAAAGAAGATATAACTGCCAGTCACGTTTAAGAGCATTTTTCCACGACGTGGTCGTGACCGGTCCCCCTTTTTTCTTTGTAGTTGTTTTCATACCTATTTGCTCCTCCCCTTGTATAAATAAATCCTAAAGTAATTTAGTTTGTATATCTAATCACTTAGTCAAAAAAACTTTGCATAATCAACCATTTATCTCGAACTTTTTAGGGCGATGTGTCGTTTATCCCCAAAAGCCCATATTGTTTTTTGTGCATATTGTATACGTTAACGTTTTCGTAAAATCGCACATTATGTTTATAAACAACACAGTTTTACCAATTATTTTCACAAGAAAAAGGAGCCTTACCGGCTCCCTTTTCATAACGTGCTGTAATACGCGATTTATTTAAGATTGTCAGCCTGTGTCCACCCGGTGTATTCCAGTATTGAAGCCTTATCGACCCTGGCCATCTTATGTCTCCAGTCACTGGGCTGAGTGCCCATGATCTCGGAAAAATGTCTGTTGTAGCTTGATACCGACCGAAACCCCACCTGCTCTGAAATCGACAGAATAGATTCTTCCGTGGTCCTAAGCAGAATGCAGGACTGCAGTATCCTTGTGGTATTAAGGTAATTAAGCGGGCTGGTGTTCATGATCTCGCCAAAGACGCGCCTGAAGTGGGTCTGGCTGAGGTGACACATATCCGCAAGCTTTTCCATAGGAAAGTTCATCATATAGTTCTCTTTGATATAATCCAGCGCAGGCGAGATAACAATGGCATTCTCATGGGTCTGCCTCTCTCCCACCTGTTTGCCTTTCTCCGCGGTGTAGATCCTCATAACCTTCATAAACAGAGAAAGCATAAGCCCCTTCACAGAGAGCTGGTAATTGAGGCTCTTGTGCTCCAGCTCTTCCTTGATGGTCATTACAATATTGTAGACATCGGGATATTTATCCTTATTAAGGATCAGCTGGAAGTTCTGCATCATATCGGTAAAAAGATCCGCATGAGGCGAGGAATCATCGTACAATCCCTTAAGAAGCTCATCGGGCTGCACGAATATATATGACCACAGACTGGCCTCTCCTTTGCTGCTGTAGGTGGTATGGGGAACGTTTCTTGAAATAAAGGTGACATCCCCTGCCCTGAAGGGCGAAGGCTCATTGTCAAACTCAATAAAACCGCTGTCCGTATGGCAGATTCCTATCTCCAGACAGTTGTGAAAATGGAGCTTGCCGGACTTAACATCAGAAATATGCCACCTGTCTCCGGTAAGAAGAAGTATGGGAAAATTCAGCGGAAGCTCGTAATTCCTGTATTCAATTACGGTTTTCTTGGGTTTTGCCATAATCTGAACCTCATTTTAGTTTTTTTCAAAATATTTTGTATTAATTAAGAAAAAGTGGATTTCTTTTGCTGAAAAGCATATAGGAAATTAGCATTAATTGCTCCCAAATTTCGAAATATTGAACATCCAATCCCCCTCAACAAGGATAATTTTACCTAAGTCTTTTTGATAAGTCAAATGGTTGATATTGCACAGTTTTTTTTGCTACTTGCAGAGACATTTCGACCATGCGCTAATAAAATTATCTCAAAATGACACTAATAAGGCATTTGGGGAGAGTATAGGATATGGCAAATCTCATTTATGATAAAGCCGAGATCGAATCTGCAATAGATTCCATAGTACAGCGCACAATGCGCATGGACCTGACCTGGGACTGGCCCGGCGGCGTAGCCTACTACGGCGTCTGCACAGCTTACCTGGCCACAGGCAAAAAAGAATATATCGAAGCCCTTAAGGAAAGAGTCGACGAATACATCGAACTTGGCCTTCCTTCCTGGACAGTCAACACCTGCGCCATGGGACACGCCATGCTTACATTATATGAATATACAGGTGATGAGAAGTATCTTGATATCGCCAAGAGCAAAATCGATTACCTGGAGAACACAGCTCTTCGTTTCGGCGACAACGTACTTCAGCACACCGTTTCCGTCAACAACGATTTCCCTGAGCAGTGCTGGGCTGACACACTTTTCATGGCAGCCTTTTTCCTGCTTAGAGCAGGCGTTCTTCTGAAAGATGAGAAGCTGGTGGATGATGCCCTTAATCAGTACTACTGGCACATCAAGTATCTTCAGGATCCTGCAACGGGACTTTTTTACCATGGTTACAACAATATCTCCAAGGACCATATGTCTGGCTTCTTCTGGGGAAGAGCCAATGCCTGGGCAGCCTACACCATGTCTATGGTGGGCAGAGTCCTTCCGGAGTGCTATCTCTATCCTAAATTTATGGATGTGGCAGGGGCTCTTAATGAACAGCTGGCTTCCATCAAGCTTCTTCAGACTGACAACGGCCTGTTCAGAACCATCCTTGATGACCCGGAATCCTATGAAGAGATCTCCGCTTCCTGCGGTATTGCAGCAGCCATGATCAACAAAGGCAATCCTTTACACATCAAATACATCAACAAGGCAACCAAAGGCATTCTTGAGAACATCTCTCCCGACGGCAGAGTTCTCAATGTCTCCGGCGGCACAGCCGTAATGAAAGACCGCGAGGGTTATCGCAATATTTCAAGAGATTGGATCCAGGGTTGGGGCCAGGGTCTTGCTCTTGCATATCTGGCAGGGGTTCTTGAATATGACAAAGTAAGGAGCGACGGCGCTCTTTGATACAAAATATACTATTGGGGGATCTTGTATGAGTTCAAATGAGAAAAGGGATGGTTTTACTCTTCCCGGCGAAGCAGGATATGAAAACTTAACGCTTGAACTTGCGAAAAGATGGGGGGCAGATGTTATAAGGGACAGTGACGGCACCGTCCTGTCCGACCAAATCTTAAACTCGGGTTATGGCATATATTCAACCATATGCATAATCCGAGATCACAACGAATGGGCCAGGAAGAATCCGGACAAGCTTCAGCAGACCTTTCTTATGACCCAGCCCAAAATTGCCGACGATGGCTACCTTACCTTTCATCTCATGGATGATTTCTTTGAGGAACAATTTGCCATCAACGACTCACCTGCTTCCATGAAGTACTGGCAGGTCTTCGACCGTACCACGGGAAAAGAGGTCAGCTCCAACTTCTGGACCTATGAGAAGGAAGCCGGCAATGTCACAGTCAACAACGTAATTCCCTGGCATCACTATACCGTAAGCTTCCTGGCTTACAGAGTCTGGGAAGAGATCTCCATGTACAATCACATCACCAACAACTGGGACAAAGAGCATCTTATGCCCGTGGATCCCATTTATCCCGAGACTCAGGAATATCTTCTTTCCTGGCTTCGCAGCTGGTGCGAGACTCATCCCGCAACCACAGTTGTTCGCTTCACCTCCATGTTCTACAACTTCGTATGGATCTGGGGCAGCAGCAAGAGAAATCGCAATCTATTCACAGACTGGGCTTCCTACGACTTCACTGTAAGCCCCAGAATGCTGGATATTTTCGCCGATAAATACGGCTACAAACTCACCGCTGAGGACTTCATCAACAAGGGCAACCTTCATGTAACACACATGCCTCCCGTTAAGACTCAGCGTGATTATATGGACTTCGTCAACTCCTTTGTTGTCTCCTACGGAAGACAGCTCGTTGATCTTGTTCACAGCTACGGCAAAAAAGCTTATGTCTTCTATGATGACAGCTGGGTTGGCGTTGAACCCTACAGCAGACGTTTCAAAGACTTTGATTTTGACGGACTGATTAAGTGTGTATTCTCAGGTTATGAGGTACGCCTCTGTGCAGGGGCGGATGTACAGACCCACGAGCTGAGACTCCATCCGTATTTATTCCCTGTGGGCCTTGGCGGTCTTCCTACCTTCGCGGCAGGCGGCAATCCCACAAGAGATGCCAAGGAATACTGGAACCACACAAGAAGAGCTCTTCTACGAGCCAAAATAGACAGGATCGGCCTTGGCGGATATCTTCATCTAGTTGAGAAGTATCCTGACTTTGTGGAATATATAGAGAAAATCTCCGATGAATTCCGTACGATCAGAGACCTTCATACAAACGGAGGCCCCGCTGTCCTTCCAATAAATGTGGCAGTTCTTCACAGCTGGGGAAGTTTGCGCAGCTGGAGCCTTAGCGGTCATTTCCATGAGACCTACATGAATGATCTAATACATATCAACGAAGCTCTGTCAGGTCTTCCCGTAAACGTAGACTTCATAAGCTTCGAAGATGTTAAAAATAACAACATATCCAAATATCAGGTGATAATAAATGCCGGAGCTGCAGGCACAGCCTGGAGCGGCGGAGACAGCTGGAAGGATCCCGCCATCGAAGAGATCCTGTCCAAATGGGTATATGACGGCGGTGCCTTCATTGGTGTCAACGAGCCCTCTGCTACCGAAGGCTTCGATACCACCTTCAGAATGGCTCATATACTTGGCGTTGATAAGAATATCCCCGCCAAAGTCTGCCACGGCAAATGGAGCTATGACATTACCGAGATTAAGGGACTTATCCCGGAAGGCTCCTATGTTCCCAAAAGATGCAGCGTAAGACTTACAAATGGCAAAGCGCAGGTTCTTGCTGACGTTGATGGCGAGCCTGTATTTACCGTTAATAATTTTGGCAAAGGTAAGGGTATCTACTTATCCACCTTTGAGACCACACCTGTAAACAACAGGTTACTTCTTAACACAATTATCTATGGAGCAGGTCTCCCCCAAGACCAGAGCTACATTACAGATAATGCAAGCACAGAATGCGCCTTCTTCCCTAGTGACAAGAAGCTTATTGTCATCAACAACTCCGACAAGGCGCAGAGTACCTCAGTCATTACTGATTCCGGCGTGATCTCATTTAATGAGATACCCTCTTATGACACCGTGATCAGAGAATTATAATGACACCCAATTAATACTTTTTTCTTCTTTACAATTCAAATTCCAAAACGAAAGCGTGATAATTCATTCCCCGAATTATCACGCTTTTGTATTCCGTTATTTTATCCGGATCCTATCAGAATCCTGCCTTCTTAAGAATATCTGCAAGAGAAGTTGTAGCTTCTCCGTCGCTCTCAAACTCGATCTTCTCTTCTGTGATCTCTGTTGCTGCGATCTCCTCAAGGGCCTTCATGCTAAGACTAAGCTTGCCATCCTTGATCTGTGTAACCTTAACCTTGACCTTCTGACCAACCTTGAGCACTGCAGAAGGATGAGCAATCCTCTGATTGCAGATCTGTGAGATATGAACAAGTCCTGTCATACCGTTACCGAGGTTAACAAAGACGCCATAGTTCTGAATACTCTCAACAACGCCTTCCGTAACAAGACCAACCTGAACATTGGAGATCATCTCAGCTCTCTTCTTGTCAGCCTCTTCGCGAAGGAACTCTCTTGCTGATAAAACCAGCTTGTTGTTGTCACGGTCTACATTAATAACCTTAACCTTAAGTGTCTTACCTACAAAATTCGGGATATCAGCCTCTTCCACATAATTAAGGTCAAGCTTGGAAGCAGGAATGAAGCCCCTTATTCCCTCAAGGAATGCTACGCAGCCGGCCTTAACAGCCTCTGACACCTTAACATCAACATAGGTCTCATTATCCATGAGCTCTTTTAATTTGTCCCAGGCAAGAACCTGATTGGCTTCCTTCTTGGAAAGAAGGATATTGCCCTTACCGTCATCAGTGCTGACAACAGTTGCGGATATCTCGTCGCCAACCGCAATATCTCTGTGAATCGAAAACTTGGGATCGTCGCTGAGATCTTCAGCCTTGATTATTCCCTGAGTGTAATACTTAAGATCAAGCACTACCTCGGTATCCTTAACGTCTATTACTGTTCCCTCAAGGATGTCCCCTTCCTTGATCTTACGAAAAGATCTGTCAATCTCATCCTTAAAATCATTCATTGTTTCCTCTGGCATAGTAACCTCCCCTAATGTATTAGTTTATTTACATATTATTATAACACGTCTTTACTGAAGTTCTCCCCATTCTGCCTTGTTATTATCAAGATCTGCTATATCCGCATCAAAGCCCTGCTTCTTTATATACTCATTTACTACAGGAATCAGCTCATCTCTTGTGCAGATCTTGATGCCCTCTTTATCACAGGCCTCAATATAGCTCTCATCCAAAGCAGTATCGGTTT
The DNA here is from genome assembly GCF_000420845.1 of Butyrivibrio sp. AE3009. Classification (GTDB taxonomy): domain Bacteria; phylum Bacillota; class Clostridia; order Lachnospirales; family Lachnospiraceae; genus Butyrivibrio. The sequence goes on from NZ_ATVS01000033.1 coordinate 37,249, forward strand.
CATCCGAATACAGAACAAAATATGTCTCAGAGCCGCACTCTGCCTTGGAAATATATGAGTGATTATCATCACTGTACATTTCATAGAACAGTGCAAATGCTCTCTCATCGTCAACATGATATTCCGCTTCGTTATGTGCAATCATAAGCTCTTTCAGGATCTTAACTAATTGTCCATCCTCGTCCACAATATATGTTTCGCTGAAAATGAGACCCGAACTGCTTCTTCCAAGAGGCAGTGCATTATAAGAAATCAATCCATCCTTGCCAACATAGCTGTATGTTGCCCCATCTGCCATTACATCTTTGTATGATGCAAGATGAACCTCTCCATCAACTACATTAAAGAAGAAAGTACAATTATTCTCATCCGGATAATTTGGATTATAAGGAATCAAAACCGCAAGGACAGGGCTTTCTGTGTTTTCATAAAAGAAGGTGTATAAAATCTTGTTTTCATCTGCCCATTCACCATTTAAAATACCACGTTTTAAATCTTCGATGTAAACCTTATCGCCCTGCTTAAAATCAAAAATGTGCGCACCATCGTAGTCATCAACAGAAATCTCCACATCGCTTACAGCACTGACAGCTTCGCCTTCGATCCCCAGGAAGCCCTTAAACAGCTCCATGGCTGATGCGTCACTGTTTTCATTTACTGTTGTTTCTTCTGTAACAGCCGGGGTAAGAACTGTTGATTCTTCTGTAACGGCCGGGTTCAGGATTGATGGTTCTATGAACTGTCCCGTAGCCTTCCCACATCCGGCAAGCATCATGCAAGCCATCAAACAAATAACTATTCTTTCTTTCATGCATTTCCTCCTATAAAAAAAATCTGTAAGCTAACTGCTTACAGATTTTAAAGAGGTGACAGGCGGATTTGAACCGCCGCTCAAGGTGTTGCAGACCTATGCCTTACCGCTTGGCTATGTCACCATACAATATAATAATGACTCCGACGAGAATCGAACTCGTGTTACCGCCGTGAAAGGGCGATGTCTTGACCGCTTGACCACGGAGCCAAGTTGCTTAGCGGACGTCTATGACCGCTTAACTGTCTACCCTTCTTTAAGACGACCACTTGTAGCTCCCCCTGTCGGACTCGAACCAACGACACTTCGGTTAACAGCCGAATGCTCTACCGACTGAGCTAAGGAGGAATGTTTGTACCTTCAAAACCGAACACTGAACTATCTTAAATCCATTTTCCCTTTGTTCCTATACCAACTATTCGTTGGATAAGCCCTCGACCTATTAGTACACATCAGCTGAACACGTTACCGTGCTTACACCTTGTGCCTATCTAACCTCATACTCTCTAAGGGGTCTTACTGCTTGCGCATGGGATATCTCATCTTGAGGGGGGCTTCACGCTTAGATGCCTTCAGCGTTTATCCCTTCCGGACGTGGCTACCCAGCCTTATGCATCTGGCGATGCAGCTGATACACCAGCGGTCCGTCCATCCCGGTCCTCTCGTACTAAGGACAGCTCCTCTCAGATATCCT
>NZ_ATVS01000034.1 GCF_000420845.1 Butyrivibrio sp. AE3009
TGCAAAGCCATAGAAGGCCATGTACAGGAGCGTTCCAAGAACAAGCGGAACTCCAACACCTGTGCATGCAAGGATTGTTGCCTTCAGGCCGGATTTTTTGAGTTTGTCGATATCTGTTTCCAGTCCGGCGCTGAACATCAGAAGAATCACACCGATTTCAGCCATGCCCGACAGGAAATCACTGGGATTAACAAGATTAAGCAGTGTTGGACCTATGAGAAGACCTGCGATGATCTCACCGGCAACCTGTGGCGCATGAAGTCTTCTGGCTATCAGTCCGAATAACTTTGCCATGACGATTATGATAAAAAGATCTCTGAGTATTTGAATTGTATCCATACTTATACCTCCATCTTATTGATGCTAGGAAATGAGTATGATACTTTTTCTTCTCAAAATCAAGTTAAAAAACTATAATCATGGAGGATATTATTTTATGAAGAGAAGGAAATAAGCCTATGATGAACGTGATCCCTCCGAAAAGGAGGAACATTACAGAAGTAAGAAAAACAGAAAACGCTGTATTTCTGCATTCGGAATATGGCATGCTGCGGGTAATGCCTCAGGTGGGCGGTATTGTCCGGATTTCTTTTTCGGAGGACGATACCTTTGCAGGAGAGCAGGGTAGTTTTTTTCAGGATTTTGCAGGTAGCCTCCCTTTTACCGTTACAGAGAGCGGGGATGAGATCGGGATCTGTACGGCGGAAGGCACCGTCACAGTAAGCAGAGCCGGCGGAGCAGTAACCTTTCTGGATTCCATGGGACGGAGCCTTCTTCGGGAAGCGCAGGATTTGCCCAGAGAACTGGAAAAGATCACGCTGTATCGCACGATCCCCACGAAGGACCTGCAGGTAGAAGAGATCCAGACCGCCGATGGGGTTAAAAAGAAGGTGAAGGCGGTGGAAAAGGAAGCCTATGGGGAGGCTTACCGCACCCGGACGTATTTCTCCTTTGCAGAGTCTGAAAGGCTATTTGGTCTCGGACAGGGCGAACACGGAGAATGGAATCTCAGGCATGTATCCTATTATGTCCATCAGGGGAACCGGAAAATCGGTATGCCTCTTTTGGTATCCACAGGCGGATACGGTATCCTGCTGAGCACGGAATCGCCGGCACTGTTTTCGGAGAACCATGGAAAAGCCTTTCTGCAGACGGAGGCAGACGCCTATCTGGATTATTATTTCCTCTTTGGAGAGGATCTGTTTCAGGTGGTAAAAAACTATCGGAGGCTTACGGGAAAGGCATCTATGCTGCCACTGTGGGCCTATGGATATATGCAGTCCAAAGAGAGGTACGAAAGCCAGGAACAGATCCTGGATACGGCGGGAGAATTCCGGAACCGGAAGATCGGAGTGGACACTTTGATCCTGGACTGGCTTAGCTGGGAGGATGGACAGTGGGGACAAAAAAGCTTTGACCCCGTGCGATTCCCGGATCCTGCCGGCATGGTGGAGCGTCTTCATGAGCAGGGCATACACTTTATGATGTCCATTTGGCCCAATATGAGCCCTAATACAGAGAATAACCGGGAGTTTCGGAAGCGGGGAATGCTTCTGCACGGAACCGATATTTACAATGCGTTTTCCGAAGAAGCCAGAAAGCTGTACTGGGAGCAGGTAGTAAGAGGGCTGGCACCTGCAGGTGTGGATGCCTGGTGGTGCGATTCCAGCGAGCCGATCTCTCCGGAATGGGAACACATCATGGAACCCTCCGACGGAGAAAAATACGTAGCCTTCAAAGAGGATGCTGCGGCGATCATGCCACTGGAAAAAGCCAATGCCTATGGAAGATACCATGCTATGACCATGTGGGAAGGGATGCGCAGCACCTATCCGGACAAACGAGTGGTAAACCTGACCCGAAGCGGCTGGGCAGGAAGCCAGAAATACGGTACCATCCTGTGGTCCGGTGACACAGCGGCTTCCTGGGAGTGCCTGAGGCAGCAGATCCGGTGCGGTCTGCAGATGGCAGCAAGCGGCATGCCCTACTGGACCATGGATACCGGAGCTTTTTTTGTCAAAGAAGGACCCTTCTGGTACTGGAAGGGGAAGTATCCGCAAGGAATCGATGATGCATACAAAAAACTGTATGTGCGCTGGCTGGAATGGGCGGCGTATCTGCCGATCTTTCGTGCCCATGGCACCGATGTGGAACGGGAACCCTGGGCCTTTGGAGATAAAGGAGATCCGGTGTACGAAGCGATCTGCGAGACCATTCGCGGTCGCTATCGCCTGATCCCCTATCTGTATTCCGTCGGCGCTGCCACCTCCATGGAGGATGGTATGATCATACGGCCACTGTTCTTCGACTTTCCGGAGGATGAACGGGTGTCTGAAATCTGGGATCAGTATATGCTGGGAGATAGCCTTATGATCTGCCCTGTTACAGGAGAAGATGACCAGCGGAGCATCTATCTGCCGAAGGGCTGCGGCTGGTATGAGATGCAAACGGAACAGTATTACAACGGAGGCCAAAGGATTGAGCTTTCCTGCGAGCTGGCGCGCATTCCGGTGTTTGTAAAAGAGGGATCGCTGATCCCTGCAAAAGAGGCTGCCGTCTGCACAAACGCCCAGAAGAATACGGTAACGGAGGTGATCGTTTATCCCGGAAGAGATGCCACCTTCCGCCTGTATGAAGATGCCGGAGACGGATACGGCTATAAACAGGGACAGTACTGCATTACCCAATTAAAATGGGATGATCGGAAAAAAGAATTCACTACCGAAACCACCGGAGATGAGCGCTTCCGGGTTGGAGAGATCCGGTACCGGGTGGTCGGATAAGGGGGTACATTCCCAAAGTATCTGCATAAAATTTCATCCGGGCATAGTGCCCGGATATTTTGAAACTTTAATTGTTGGAATGAAATATAGATGGGGAGGTTTTAGATATATGTGGATCATATTTGCACTGTTATCTGCAGTATTTGCTGCATTAACGTCAATATTGGCTAAGATAGGAATCGAAGGAGTGAATTCTAATCTGGCTACGGCCATCCGAACCGTGGTAGTGGTTGGAATGGCCTGGATTATGGTATTCATAACTCATGCACAGAGCGGGTTATCGACGATCAGCAAAAGAAGCTGGATATTTCTTATTCTCTCAGGTCTGGCTACGGGTGCTTCGTGGTTATGTTATTACAAAGCATTACAGTTGGGAGAAGCTTCTAAAGTAGTACCTATAGACAAACTCAGCGTGGTGATCACTCTGGTTCTGGCATTTGTGTTCCTGCATGAGCAGTTTACTGCAAAGTCAATTATGGGATGCATCCTGATCGGAGCGGGGACGCTGCTGATGGTAATATAATATTCAGGCATGCATCATTGGAGACATTGCGCATAGCATTATCTTCCTCATCTCAACCACGTTTAAAAATATTTATTCATGAATTCGGAACTCACTTCGATACTCTTTACCGGATCATTGTCAATCCAGTTCATGTGAGTTTCCAAAATAACTGCCATAACACCCTTTTCCTTTATGACTTCAGAAAGGCACTTAAGATTCATATTGCCTTTTCCAAGCTCTGTGGCCTTTTCTTTAAGGATGGGTGTCATATATGGTCCTTTTTGAGTGTTTCCTCTGTCATTAATATGCCAGTACTTAAGACGTGAACCGAGCTTTTCTATTATTGGATAGACGTCAGCTCCTCCGTCAGTCATCCAATATGTGTCCAGCTCAAAATTCACATATTCACCGTCAGTGTTTTCTATAATCACATCATAAGCTGTCTTATTCGTTGAAACCTTCTGCAATTCACAGTTGTGATTATGATATAAAAGCTTTACGCCGTGTTCTTTCAGAGCTTTTCCTGCAGTATTTAACCGCTCTGCCAGATTCTCAACCTCGTTTAAATCGCTATAATCAAACCTGTACATTCCTGTTATAACAACTACGTCTGTGCCATAGCTTTTTGCAAGATTCGCAACTTTCTCAGGATCTGCTTCTATTGCACCGAGATTTGAATGCATACTGCTTACCTTGAGCCCGCTCTCATAAATAAGCGTATGCCAATCCTGATTACCGCTGTTTCCTATGTCCATTCCACCAAATTTTGTCAAAAGCTTTACTATAAAAGAAGATTTTTCTATCATGAAATCATTTATCTCTATATAATCATATCCGGCAGCCTTAACATGTTTCAAAGCGTCAAGCGTAGTGTCGTAATTATCTGATACTGTACCGAGCATAATCTGCTGCACACCTTTTTTTACAGTATTCTCCTGAGTATTAAGCTGTGCACTGAAATAATCAGCTATTTCTTTTCTTGTAACTTCATAAGGTCCTGCTGTGGCATTTAGATATATATTTCTTATCAAAAAGGCAATAATCATGCACAACACGGCAATTAAGACGGTGAATATCAGCGGCTTTTTTTCCTTTAACTTTCTCATTTTAGATACTTATATTTCCTTTCGGTTTATTTTTGCTTATAATATAATCATCATGTGTTGATTTCAACCGACAAATATTTTACTTCTGTTGATTTCAGAAAAGGAGTATCAATGACTGCCTCAGGAGAGACCAAGATTTTACATACAAAAGAGCGTATAAGAAATTCCCTTATACAAATGCTTGGAAATATCACTATAGAAAAGATAACTATAAAGGAATTATGTATGACAGCCGGCATAAACAGGACAACTTTTTATAAATATTATGGCAGTCAATATGACGTGTTAAACGAAATTGCTTCAATATATATATCTAAAACAACCGCTCTGCTTATGGAGAATTTAGCCGAGGATCGGAAAATAGCTGATGATTTGGTAAATGCACTTCAGTTCATAAAAGACAATGCGGATTTTTTTATCTTATTTCTGGGAAAAGATAACTTAAATCCTATATCAGATATAAGCTCATTACTACCGGATTTTAATAAATTTGTGCTGGCATCTATGCGTAATTCATCTATCACAGAATATGAAAAAAAATATCTGTCCTCCTATGTTTTACACGGAAGTGTCAAAATGATAAGTGACTGGATATCTGATGGATGCAGCCTTAGCTGTCAGAAAATGTGCAGTTTAATATTAAATGCATCCGGAAGAGTAATAGGAATATGAATTGTAGTAAATGAAGAAAAATAATGATTATTTCGCATTATAAGCTGATTATTTCCAGATAATAAAAAGAAAAATGTTGGAGCCACAATAATGGAACGTGAAGAATTAAAAGCGGCAATTGTTAGGGATTTAAACTCTGAGGAATACCCATTTGTTGTAGAAGTAAAAGGGAATACGGTTATTGGACACTGGAAGGTACAAGAGGTGCCTCAGAATGTGGATGAAAAGAAACTTCGATCTTTTTCTGTGAAGTACAAGCTTCGAAAAAACAAGACCTTTTGCGGTGGCGAAATGACAGCACAGCGTTATGATTATACTCCACCGACGAGTACGCAAACGAAAACCGTGTATTCGGTTTCGGCTTCGGATAATCTGCCTTGGAGAAAAAAGGTTGATGCGAAGGATTATCCTAATATCAGCTATGATGCTCAAAAGTTGTATTCCATTATAGAAAAATATCTGATGAACAATGGTTTTTTCTATCGTCCAGGTGTATGGAATTCTGCATACATTGACTGGAATGCTGGATTTAAGCTCCGTGTTGTAGGTGTTTTGTTTATTTTGGTGGGATGCTTTGTATTTGGGGGATGTATAGAAACCGGAGTTTTATTATTTCAGTTATTTCCTCTTATCTATGTTGTTGTCGGGATATGGGTGCTTCTAATTGGCCTGGGAAAGGTGAAATTTTATGATCTAAGGCGGGATATTGCTATAAAGGTGATATTGGGAATTATTATAGGTGGATGGCTGGTGGTTTTTGCTTTGATGTTTTTGGAGAGTAAAGGGGTTCTTAGTTTGCCGATCCCGGGATAAAATATATGAAGCCGTAGCACTTTTTATATGAAAAATGCTGCGGTGTTGTTGGCGCTATTGTGTGGTACAGGCTGAACAAGAAGTGATGATGTGAGATTCGATTACGGATCGAGGAAGAAATATGCTTAGGATTGCAATCGTAGAGGATGAAAAAGAATACCAGGCAAGTCTTGTTGAGTACCTTAGCAGATATGAAAAAGATCATAACGATAGTTTTATTGTAAGAACCTTTTATGATGGTATAGATATACTGGATGACTATACATCGGATTATGATCTTATCTTTCTTGATATACATATGAAACATCAGGATGGTATGACAACAGCGAAAAAGATAAGAGAATTAGATCCTGATGTGATCATAGTCTTCATAACTGCACTTGCTCAGTATGCGATAGAAGGCTATAAGGTTAATGCTTTGGATTTTATATTAAAGCCGGTTGTATATGAGCAGCTTGTCGTTACAATGGACCGGGTGCTGAAAACATCTGATAAGTTTCGGAAAGATAAGACACTTATTGTTCTTGATGATGGTGCGAAGCGGAAAGTGTCTGTCAGTGATATTTATTACATCGAGGTAGTGGCGCATGATGTATTTGTTCATTGCAGTCTTGGTACTTTGGAGCACAAGCGAAGCACTCTTACCGCAATGGCAGAAGAATTATCGGACTATAATTTTGTAAAAGCGGGCCAGTCTCAGCTGGTTAATCTTAAATATGTTGATCAGATAAATGGAGACATAGTACGGGTTCATGGTGAGGATATTTACTTAAGCAGGAGTCAGAAAAAGAATTTTTTGGCTGCATTTGCGCAGTATGTAGGAGCGGAAATATAGATGGACGGATTCAATTTCAGATATCTGCTGGAGATGCTGATGCCAACTATTGGGCTCTGCATAGTAATTGGAAAAAGAAAAAATGGACTTATAAAGGCAATATGTTGCATTGCTGTAAGTCAGATTTTTAGCTATGCTATGATTTTGGCGGCAAAAAATGTTGGCTATGCCGGAACAGAGATCATAACCGGGATGGCAGGATATGCTTTTACTGTCGGATGGTTCATAGTTTCGTGGTTTTTTGTTGTGGCCTCAATATATTTGTGGACCGAGGTAACGTTATATGAGGCTGTATACATTTTTGCAGTTGGTTATTCCATAGAACATATCTTTTATTGCATAAGGACGTTAGTTGAGTATGTTTCAAATGGTAAAATCCTGGCAGATCAGCCTGTTATATACATGGCGTGTCTCATTGGTTCATTTCTTTTGGCTTACTATTGGTTTGCCAAGGGAACGGTGAAAAATGGCAGATTTTATGTTGAGACGGTTACTGCTACTTCGGCAACTATCGGAATTCTGCTTATTGTATGGCTTCTTAGTCTGGTATCGGGGATTTTTGGATTTACTTATCTTCATTGCATTTATGCGATCTTGAGCTGCATTTTTATACTTTCTAACCAGCGTGCGCAGCTTATCAGGGAGAATGAAAGGGCGGAGTTTAAGGTCAAGGAGCAGATTTGGAAGGATACTCAGGCAAGATATGAGATTTCAAAAGATGCCATGGCTATCGTAAACCAGCATTATCATGATATGAAACATCAGATAAGTGCGCTGGCTAGTATGGAAGATGATGAGAAGCGGCGTGGGATTCTATCTGAGATGGAAAATGATATAGCGGTGTATGATGCAGTTGTCAGAACAGGAAATGAGTATCTGGATACGGTTCTTACAGAGAAAAAACTGATCTGCCATAGTAAGCATATTCAGATGAGTTGTATCGCAGATGGTTCACAGCTTTCTTTTATGGATGAGATAGATCTTTATACTCTGATGGGGAATGCCCTTGATAACGCGATTGAAGCAAACGAGAAGATAGCGGATACAGCAAGGCGCTGGATTTCTGTTCAGATACAGGACAAAAAAGGAATTGTTCTTGTTGAAATAATTAACCCATATGAAGGGGATATAAAGATGAATGGGGATGTTCCGGAGACATCAAAAGAGGATAAAATAAGTCACGGCTTTGGAAGCGGCAGCATTAAGGCAATCACTGAAAAATACAAAGGCCAGATGATAATAAAGACCGATAATAATAAATATCTTCTCAGGCTGATTTTTACAGAAAATGGCAACTGAATTACCGGATTTGACAAAGAAAAAGCAGGATATGACAAAACCTGCTTTTTTTATTTGCAAAATGATAATCTCATAGCACAGAAAACGCGCATTTTTTAAAGGAGAGGGTTATGAGTAAAGGAAGAAAAATAGTCGGAACAATCATACGCAGCATTCTGATAGTATTTTTGGCCATGATCATAGTTGCGTTAAATAGCATTTTACCAAACTATGCAAGAATGGCTGACAGTATGATAGGTGGTATTAATACGAAGAAGGACAATTCCAAGGTCGATACTACGGGACTTGATCTTGACTATAACAAAGCGGATTATACAAAAGATTCAATCAAGGAGGCAGAAGCAGAGCTTCATCAGAGGATTGCTGATGAGGGCACGATTCTTTTGAGTAATGAAGAAAGTGCACTTCCTAAAGCAGCAGATTCAGTCTTTAGCTTTTTTAGTGTTAATTCAGCGACTGTTACTGCTAATGATTCAATGACTGGCGGAAGAAGTCTTAAAGACATTTTCAGTAATGCGGGAGTGGCGTTAAATACAGAATTATTTGAATTTTATAAGGAACAGTCCAAGAACTATGGACTTGGCAGCGGCTCAATATCATTTGGTGATGCAGAGGATTTCAGTATCAACGAGGTGCCGCTTTCAGTACTTCTTGAAAATGGATCAGTAATGGATTCGGTAAAAGGAACTGTGCCAGTATATTTTCTTAAGAGAGTAGCAGGCGAAGGAAGAGACATGCCAAGATCCATGTACAGCCATGCATCTTCTGAAGAGGATAAGGCAAGGACATATCTTGAGCCCGACAGCACTGAACTTGAGATTCTGTCATATCTGAATGAGAATTTTGATGAGATTATTCTTGTCAGCAATTCAAATGCAGCGCTTGATTTTGATTTCATTAAGAATTTTCCTAACATAAAAGCAGTTATCTCAGCTACAGCAATAGAGTCACTGCCATACATTTTGACAGGACAGGTGAACCCATCAGGAAGGACTGTTGATACATTTGCTTCAGATCCTCTTTCTTCACCTTCTGCTATGAACTTTGGTGACTATCAGTATTCAGACTCAAACGGGAATCTGACCAAGTACAATTATGTTACATATGAAGAAGGTATCTACGTAGGTTACAAGTATTACGAAACCAGATATGAGGATGTTGTTTTAAAACAGGGAAATGCCGGTGATTATGATTACACATCTGAGGTTGTTTATCCTTTTGGATATGGACTTTCATATACAACATTTGAGTGGTCAGACATGGATGTTTCCTGGAGTGATGATACATGTAATATCACAGTAAACGTTAAGAATACAGGATCTGTATCCGGTAAGGATGTTGTAGAGATCTACGCTCAAAGTCCATATACTCAGTATGACATTGATAATGGTGTGGAAAAATCATCTGTTCAGCTCGTGGCTTATGAAAAGACTGGGGAACTTGCTCCGGGGAAAAGCGAGACAGTAAAGCTTTCGTTTGATAAGGCACAGCTTAAAGCCTATGATTCAAGCAATGCAAAGACATATATTTTTGACGCAGGCGATTATTACATCACAGCTGCAAAGAACGCTCACGCAGCTATAAACAATATTCTTGCGGCAAAAGATGTATCATCAGCTCTTGTCAGCACATCAGGCTTGTCTTCAGAGAATGTGACTAAGGGCGGAGATATTTCTTTTGTAAGCCTGTATACTCCTGATAATGCAGATGTAGATACAGTTACTTATGCAAAAGACAGCTACTCAGGTGTAGATATTACTAACAGACTTGATGATGCAAGAGGTGAGAATACCTATCTTACAAGAAGTGACTGGACAGGTACTTTCCCAACACATGATGGAGTACCAAGTGCTCAGATAAGCACATGGGGAAATGAGATAAATGGAAGTGACGGAGTATCTTATACGTATACAAAGACTGCTTCAGAAGAACTTATCGCACAGCTTGACAGTTTTGATTCGGGAACGACGGTAGATAAGGCATCACTTTCAGAGACTAAGATTGTATACGGTGCTGATAATGGACTTAAGCTCATCGACCTCAGAGGCCTCGATTATGATGATCCATTATGGGATGATCTTTTGGATGAACTTACAGCTGAGGAAATTTATAATGCCATCGGTGTAAGTGGATATGGAATCGAATATATTAAATCTATAGAGAAGCCATATAACATAGATGCGGATACAGCGGCAGGTCTTATCTATGGCGGAACCGGGGCTATGTTCCCGAATGCAATGACACTGGCACAATGTTGGAACCCTGCCTTGGCTCTTGAGTTTGGAACGATGATAGGTAATGAGGGACTTCTTGGCGGCGCAGACGGATGGTATGCTCCTTCAATGAATATACACAGAACTCCTTTCTCCGGAAGAAATGGTGAGTATTATTCAGAAGACGCCTTCCTTTCAGGCGTAGTTGGCTCAAATGCAGCATACGGAGCTGCTTCCAAGGGTATGTATACTTACATTAAACATTTTGCATTCAATGATCAGGAAAATCACCGTGGAGACAGGGATGGCCAGTACAGTATTGCAACGTGGTTAAATGAGCAGGCTGCCAGAGAGATTTACCTTGTTCCTTTTGAAATGACAATGAAAGCCGGAAACGTGACTCTTAATTACGTTGAGAAGCAGGAAGATGGAAGTTATAAGAATGCTTCTAAAGAGATAAGAGCTTCGCAGGCAGTCATGACCTCTTTTAACAGAGTTGGTGCTACATGGGCCGGAGGAGATTATGGACTGCTTACCGGAATTCTGCGAAATGAATGGGATTTTGATGGCATTGTTATGACAGATAATGCTAATACAGGTGTCTTCATGGACGGCTATCAGATGACTGAAGCGGGTGGAGATGTGAAACTTACATCGCTTACTTCTGCAGCCAGATATAACTTTGATAAAAATGATCCTGCAACATATTATTACGCAAGAGAAGCAATGCATCATACTCTTTATACTGTAGTCAACAGTAAGGCCATGAATGGCGCCATGCCCGGAACAGTTATCAAGGACGGCACAAGAACTACTGATCATTTGGTGAGAATTGTAACTGTTGTATGCGTGCTGCTGATTGTTCTTCAGATCTATAAGATATTCAGGCTTTACAAGCCTACAGCTAAAAAGCTCGCAAAGCTTAAGGAAAAAGCTGAGAAAAAGGCCGCAAAACAAGGCAATACCTAATTGATAGATAACATAGAAAAATACCACCAGTCCCGGTCAGGCTGGTGGTATTTTGATGCGCTTTGGCAGCAGTTAAAAATGCAGTTTATACAGTGGTTACAGGTTTTCCTTGAGCAAGTTATACTTGAATATCCATTACCAAACGGAGCCAAGGTTAAATTTTTGGACGACAATGTTACATATCTTGGTAACCAGCTTGAGTCAGAGTTTGGTGGAGACAGATGTTTCGGGATTCTTGCAAATATGGATTTCATAATGGTATGCACATATGAGGCAGAGGGTGCAAATCCAGAACTTGTTCTTTATAAGAAAAGATAAGGTAAAAATGCGGAAGTAGTAGGAAGAGCGTAGTGAAAAAAAAGATTCTACCAATCAGGTAGAATCTCTTTCTATTATCCTGCAAGGAAGTCGCACTTCGCCTCGCAGAATGTCTTCTTTATGTTCAATTTTTGAAATCAAGCCTTCGGCTGATTTGTAGCCGATATCAAAAAGAGGGGGTTCAACAGTTGTGAGTGTTGGACGACACACTGTTGATAATTCCCTGTTATCAAAGCCAATAAGTGCAATATCCTTGCCAACCTGAATCCCGGCATCATTGCAGGCATCTATTACGCCCATGGCCATTTCATCGTTATGGGAAAAAATAGCAGTCACATGCTGCTTGATAAGTTTCTTGGTGGCGTTGTAGCCACTGTCTCTTGACCAATCACCATTTACTACATACCCGGGATTGTAGGGGATGTTATGATCATATAAGGATTCCTGATAACCTGTTAGTCGCCATCTGGTGTGAACACTGCTTACTTTGCCGGTTATGGTGGCTATTTTTTTGTGCCCTTTTTTGATCAGAAGAGAAACTGCTTCATAGGCGGCGTGCTGATCATCATACAAAACAGAAGGAATCGCAAGGGATGGAGAAATGCAGTAAGCGCATACGAAAGGAATATTGATTTCAAATATGCTTGGTACTACTCTGTGAGAATGGCAGCCAAGATAAATAATTCCATCAACCTGCATGGAACTCATGTGTGAAACTGCATTGTTTTTGATTTCTGAGTATCTATCCTTGTCATTGTCAGGATCAATACCAAGAGTGTTTATGCGAAGATTTTCCAAGAGATAACGATAACCCTTCTCTTCACAACAGGCTCCGATGCCGTCTATTACTGGAGGAGTGTTGAATACGGTAAGGTCCTCTGCAAGGATCCCAATCGTCCTGCTGAAACCGGTTTTTAGATTTCTGGCATAGAGGTTGGGATGATAATTAAGCTCCTCAGCAATTTCCAGAATTTTCCTGGTGGTCTCTTCACTTATATTTCCGGTGCCATTTAAAACCTTGGATACTGTTGCGACAGATACCTGGGCTTTTTTGGCGATGTCCTTCATATTAGACACAGTTCGTCCTCACTTCCAAAATACTAATTACAAGATAATGGTAAACGTTTTCTTAATTAAAAACAACCAAAAAATTGCTCGCAATATTATTGAAAATTGCTATTTACATATATAATGCAACAATATAAAATCCAAATTAAGGTAAACGTTTACCTTAAATGAAATTGGGGGATGAGTTAAATGAGTATCATGAGTTGTAGCGAGGACTACAGCTTTAAATATGAAAAGGGAAAACGTTAACTTTGCACACGACTAGAAGGAGGAAAAAAATGGGGGAAAAAGTTAGTGTGGGTAAAAAACGTGGCGCAAAATGCCTTGCAGCAATCCTTTCAGCTGGAATGCTTGTGTCACAGATGGCTATTGGGGTAATCGCTGCGGATCAGGGGAATCTGACCACGATTGCAAGCGCAGCTGATGAGGCATCTGAAGAATTATCTGTAGGATCGACAGACAGACAATCTGACGAATCATCAAAAGAATCATCACAAGAGACAACAGAAGAAAGAACAGAAGAACCTGGGGATGCATCAAATGAGGCAGCAGGTAACTCATCAACCGAGGAGGCTGAAGATAATGCGTCAAACAATGCGTCAGGCAATGCATCATCAGAGGCTTCATCAGAAGCATCATCCGACAGCGCATCGGCTGAAGAGTCAGCAGATGCATCTACAGAATTATCATCACAAGAAGCTACAGACAGTGCATCAACTGAGAATTCTGCAGATCAGGAGGTGTTTGGAGCAAGGAAACTTGCCGAGAACTTTGATGGCGAACTATCAGAAAACGGTGGAACAATTTCTAATGAATACTTCCAGGTTTCAGTAGGCAAGTATGGCCAGATCACAACTCTTAAGCTGGTTGGAGATGAGTTTGATACAAACTATGTAATGAATGAGAGTAACACTCCTTCTCAGAATACATCAGGTCATGAATGGCTTGGAGAGCTGATGCTGGCAACAAAGAGTGGTGACGGCAGAAACTATAGGGATGAGAGAACAGCCAATTCTGGTGACATTCGTAAAATTTTTGTCGACAATGAGCAGAAAAAGATCACTGTAGTCTATGATCCTTCCCTTGATAGTAGCGTTTCCACAAAAGAGATCAATGACCTCCTTATTGTTGAAACCTATCAGCTGGTAGGAGAGAAACTAAAGTGGGACATCAGTTTAAAGAACATCACAGGCGATGATATTATCGTAGGCGATCTGGGGCTTCCTCTTCCTTTCAATGAGTTCTGGACAAGAGGAGATCAGATTTATGAGACAAGATCCGTTGATCACAGCTTTGTGGGACAGAATGGTTCTTACATTTATGTAACAAGGCCAAGCGGAGCGGGAAGATTCCTTCTGATGACACCAGACCAGAATACTGATGCAGGATTTGAGTATCAGGATCACTGGCGCACTAGTGAGCGTGAAAGCTATGAAGCTGCGTGGTGTCAGGATCAGTCAGGATGGCAGAACGGACTTAATGTTTTTTACATTCATTCTGATAATATCAAAAAGACTAACCGCGGATACCTTCCTAACACAAGTCTTAAGCTTAGCCAGGGTGAGGAAAAGAACTACACCTTTAACTTCAGTGCAGTTCCAAACCAGGAGTCCCTTGGATCAGCCCTTTACAACGAAGGGATTATTGATGCGGTAGCTGTTCCGGGCATGACTTTTGCAAGAAATATGCCGGCCAAAATGTACCTTCACACGACAATAGATCCGGAGGATATTTCTATAGATATCAAGTGCCCGGATCAGCTTGATCTTTTTGCAGGGCACGCTTCTACCGTAAGTTCAACTCTTCCTCATCAGGGCGATGCAACAATGATCTATGAAAAGACGGTAGAAAAAGACGGTGAGCAGTATCACGTATATGATCTTAAGTTTTACGATCTTGGCCACCATAACGTTACAGTAAGCTGGCAGGATAAAAAGACAACCTTCCAGTTCTACATCATGGATGACATAGACGGGGCGCTGGAAACTCATTCAACTTTCATGGTTGACAAGACACAGCTTGATCTTCCGGGGCAGACCGGAGATAAAGTCTTTGATGACTGGATGATGGATCAGAAGACTACCAGAAACAATGTAGAGCGTGACTACTTTAATATGAGCTATTGGGGCTGGGGAGATGACTGGGGATTAACCCATGGAACGTTCCTTGCTGAAAAGAATGTATATCAGCCCAAGGCATCTGAAGTAGAAGCACTTGATGAATATCTTGATAAAGCTATTTGGAATGGTCTCATGCAGGAACATCATAATGACTATCTGATACATGACTTCCTAATGAATGAGCCAAACGCATCACCTACTTATAGAGGATATGCTTACCCTCATATTTATAACACCTATTTCATGATGTACAAGATAGCCAGCAAGTATCCGGATCTTGTGGACTATAAGGAAACACCTGATACATATCTTTTAAGGGCCTATAACATTCTATACGCTCTGTATTACGGGAACGGTGTAGCCTATAACTGGAGCACTGGTGTTATGGGAGAGAGCACAACACCGGCAATCATAGATGCTCTCAGAGCAGAAGGCTTTGAAACTCAGGCACGTAATGTAGAAGCAATAATGAACGAAAAATATAACAGCTTCAAACGCCAGAGATATCCTTATGGTTCTGAGTACTCATACGACAATACAGGTGAAGAAGCCGTTTACGTTCTGGCCAAGATGCAGCTAGAAGCGGGAAAAGATACAACTAATGCAGAAAGAATGTTGTCAGCTATTGACCTTAAGACAAGAGCCTGCAGAGGTACTCAGCCTATATGGTACGAATATAGTGTTCCTGTAACTAACTGCGGTGAGAACTGGTGGCAGTTCCAATACTCTATGTCCCTGGTTGGCTTCTGTATGGATGACTATATCCGTTATCAGAACAATGGCCTTTCTGATGAAGAAAAGGCAGAGGCTCAGAGACTTAGCTATGCAGCCAAGCTTGGAAATCTGACCTGTATCAATTCAGGACAGATAGATGCAGATTCTGAGAACATTGGTGCCGCAGCTTGGACCTATCAGGCTGAGATGGGTAATCTGGGCGGACAGGGAACTGGCGGCGGAAAACTCCATAATGGCTGGAGACAGATGACAGGAGAGGCTGACCTGGGATTATTTGGTGCTGTACAGATTCTTTCATCAGACGTTGCTGAGGATCCTATATTTGGACTCTTTGGATATGGCTGTGAAGTATCTGAGAATAACGGTCAGTATGTAGTAATACCACTCGATGGTCTTTATACAAAGCTTAATCTTATAAATGAAGAATTATATCTGGAACTTGAAAGAGATCAGTATACTACCGCAACCATAAGTGACAGCAAAGACGCTCTTTCTTTTACCATCAAAAACCTCGAGGAAACAGGTCACACTTCAGAAGTTACTCTATATGGTTTAAACGAAGGCGCTTACACACTTATCGTTGATGGAGAAGCTCAGTGCGGATTTATAGTTAATTCTTCAAAGGAAGAAGTTACAGTGCCTGTAAGGCTATCGGGGGCACAGCTTCAGGAAGTACAGATAGTAGCCGGAGCCTTTGAAGGCAGCGTGGTAGTAAATGCAGGTAAAGATTTCACAGCTGATATCTATGACGAAGTAAAGCTTGCAGGAACTATAACAGATAGCAGTAATGCAGCTAATAAGATTTCTGGAACATGGACTGTTACTGCATCTCCGGAGGATGGAAGTGCGATTCTTGCAACACCTGATAATCTCAGCACTTATGTAACCTTTAGTAAGGCTGGCGCTTATGAGTTTACACTTACCGCTTCTACAGGAGAGTCAGACAGCGTAGTGGTTACTGTAACAGATGATAATCAGCTCCCTGAGCTTATAGCAGAGTATACCTTTGACAATATAAGTGGCAAAAAGATATTAAACGAAGTTGAAGGAGGCAAGGCTGCCGAGGCAGTTGGAAACTTTGCTACAGGTAATGGAAAAGATGATACTAAGGGGCTTAGTGTAAACGGAAGCAATTCAAGTGGCTATGTAAGACTTGATGAGAGCCTTTTCAAGAGGCTTAATGAAAGCACCATAAGTGCTGATATTAAGCTCAACGCATCTCAAGGTAATGGGGCCAAGGTATTTAGCCTTGATGATAATGCAGGCAAAAAGATTGCTATTTCTTTTGAAAATGGAAATGAACTTGTTCTTTCAATAAATGGAACAGCCTACAAGACAGGAGTGGCTATATCCAAGGATTTCTGGAAGAATGTAGCACTTACACTTGATGGACAGACAGCAGTTGTTTACGTGGACGGCTATGAAAAGCTCAGTGAGCCTTGCACACTTACACTGGGACAGCTTTCCTCTAATCAGTCAGATTACATTGGAAGAGGAACAAATCAGACAGATCCATACTTTGATGGAATTATAGATAATTTCAGAATCTATTCTGTAGCACTGGATTCTCAGAGAGCACTTGAAATTTTTGGAACCGGTGAAGAAGTTACTATAACTTCCGCAATAGCAGGAGATGTGGTCACACCAGTAGGAAAGGCACCTAAGCTGCCTACACAGGTGCAGGTTCTTTATTCAAACGGCTTGTTTGAAAAAGCAGATGTTACATGGGCTGAAATTGATCCTGAGAAATATAGCAAGGCTGGGGTATTTACAGTAACCGGCCGGGTAGCAGGATATGATGTAACAGCCACATTAACAGTAATGGTTGTAAATGGAAGCCTTGTAAATCTGGCTGAAAATGCAGTGCCTTCTGCTATTTACGAGAATAGAAATGATCTTGGCGGATGTCCGACACTTAACGACGGCTACGAGCCAACCTCCAGTAGAGATACAAGCCATGGCGCTTGGCACAACTGGGGCGGCAATAATGGCGCACAGGCATGGGTACAGTACACTTGGGAAGAGGAACAGATACTTACAGGAACTGACGCTTATTATTTCAGAGATGGAAATGGAAACTTCAATCCTGCATCAGTTAATTACTATTATCTTGATGCTGATGGAGTAACATGGAAGAATTTCACAGGCGTTGAGGGGCTTGGAGTTGAGCTAAACAAGTATAACAGGACCACATTTGATCCTGTCAAGACTACAGCAATCAGGATGATCATGAATCCACAGAACCTTGGCAGTGGCGTTATCGAATGGAAGGTTTACGGATATGGAGATGCGCTTTCAGCGGCCAAGCAGGCACTGAAAGATGATATCAAGGCTTATAAGCTGGTAAAAAAGACACATGTAATAGAAGGCTTTGATGGTCTTACAGCTGCTATAGCTGCTGCAGAAGAACTCCTCAAGAAAGAAGATGCAAGTGATACAGAACTAAGAGCAGCTGATGAAGTTATGGCTTCTGCATTTGCAAATCTCAAGGTTGAGGGCGATAACCTTGCATTTATCGCACAGCTGTCAGCCTCACATACATCCGGTTGGGAATCACTTCCTGCAGTTAACGACGGTAATCTTCCAATAGATTCCTACAACAGCAGGTATGGTCACTGGGGAACCTGGGGAAATACTTCTGCAAGTGAGTCTTTAACATATCTTTGGCCAACAGAAGTTACCTTTAATACCTCCAATATGTACCTGTGGTATGACGGATCTGAGATTGACAATGGTGGAATCAAATATCCTTCTCAGATCACCTACGAGATTATTGATGAAGATGGTAAATGGCAAAAGATTGCAACTGTATCTGCAGCAGAGCTGATTGTTGATGACTTTACAGTATCAGAATTTGAGAGCATCACTACAAAAGGCATCCGTGCTACATTTACAAAACTTGAAAATGACAACACAGGAGTAGGTGTTCATGAGTGGCAGATAGTAAATGTGGAAAAAGAGGAGCCTGTAAAGGCGACACTTATCAGAAAATATGGTTCATACTATCTGGTTACTGAGGATGGAACAAAACTCACAGGCCTTCAGATGGTAGAGGGCTCTTATCGCTACTTCAAGGAGCCAAAAGGAACAATGGCTATAAGCCAGTTCGTAACAATTGATGGAGAGACATACTATTTTGACTCAGAGGGACGAATGGTCACAGGATTTATGACCAAGTGGACATGCACCTATTATTTTGATGAAAAGGGCGTTCAGGTCACTGGCAGAGTTTATGAAATAGAAGGAGAGAAGTACTACTTTAATAAAAAGGGACACAAGGTAGTAAGTTCCTTTGTTGACCTTGAAGATGGAAGACATTATTTTGATTCAGAAGGTCATATGGTAATAGGCAGAACTATTACAAAATGGTTTAAGAAGTACACCTTTGATGAAAACGGAGTGCTTATTAACTAAAAAATATGAAGGGGCATTGGGCATGGAAAAAGAAATAAGGCCATTGAAACTTCAGCAGGTAAAAGTCACTGATCCTTTATTCGGGCATTATATCAATAAAGTAAGTGAAGTCATGCTGGTTCATCAGTGGAAAGCTCTAAATGATGAACTGGAAGGAACTGATCCTACGGGATGTATCAAAAACTTCCGTATAGCTGCCGGACTACAAGAGGGAGAACGGCAAGGAGTAGTTTTTCTTGATACTGATCTATATAAGTGGATAGAGTCAGCTGCCTATTGCATTGCAATAGGTAGCGGGACTCAGTTTGAAGGTAAAATTGATCAGGTGATCGATATTTTGGAAAAGGCTCAGGAAAAAGACGGATATTTAAATACTTACTTTCAGATAACAGCTCCGGAAAAGAAATGGACCAACCTGGTTGAGGGACACGAATTATATACCTCAGGACATATGATTGAGGCAGCGGTTGCTTATGCACTGGCCACCGGTAAGGAGAAATTTCTTCAAATTGCAATTAGGAATGCTGACCTTATTTGCAGGGTATTTGGAACAAAGAAAGGACAGATTCCTGGAGTTCCGGGGCATGAAGAAATTGAGTTGGCTTTGATCAAGCTTTATAGGTGGACCGGGGATGACAAGTACTTAAGGCAGGCTGATTATTTTGTCAGGCAGAGGGGAACTACACCCAATTATTTGCAGAATGAGATTGATGGCAGAAAAGGCCCGGAGTTCTTTCCTGAGTTCAGAAACTATTCCATGAAATATGCACAGGCAGAGAAACCTCCGGTAGAACAAACTGAAGCAGAAGGCCATGCCGTAAGGGCAATGTACCTGTACAGTGCTATGGCTGACCTGGCTGATTGGCAGCAGGATAAAGAAATGGAAAAAGCCTGTGACAGACTATGGGATAACATGGTAGGCAAGAGAATGTACATTACCGGAGGAATTGGTAGCAGCGGATTTTTAGAGTGCTTTACCACAGATTACGATCTGCCTAACAGTACAAATTATTGTGAGACCTGTGCTTCTGTTGGAATGATGATGTTCGGACAAAGGATGGCGGCATTAAAGAAAAATGCAAGCTATTATGATACTGTTGAAAGAGTATTGTACAACACTATTTTAGCAGCTATGAATCTTGAAGGGGACAGATACTTTTACGTAAATCCATTAGAGATGGTTCCGCAGTTTTGTACTGAGAACACCTATATGGATCATGTCAAATCTACCAGACAGAAATGGTTTAATGTAGCCTGTTGTCCACCCAATCTTGCAAGGACTTTTGCTTCTTTATCACAGTATTTATACTCCTGTGACGAAAAGGGCATTTTCATTAATCAGTTTGTATCATCTACAGTTTTAATAGATGATCCGGGGCAGGAAATATCTGTGGACCTTAAGTCATCTCTTTTGACAGATGGAACAGTAGATATCAGTATTTCAATTCTGCAAGCTGCAGATATCAGGATAAGAGTTCCTGCCTATGCCAAGGATATGACGATAGTCCTTGATGGTGAAAAGCTTTCCTATAAAGCTGAAAATAATTATGCCGTAATTTCTCTTGAGGGTGGCAAACACACAATCGAGCTTAATATGGGAGTTCATCCAAAATTTGTGGCAGCAGACCACAATGTCAGGGCTGATGCAGGTAAGGTTGCTGTAATGCATGGACCTATGGTCTATTGCCTGGAGGAGGCGGACAATGGACAGAACTTATCTGACATTTACGTGGACACTGATGCTAATCTGCTAAAGGGCAAAGCTTATGAAGAATTCCCGGGAGAAGTACCGGCGATAGAGTATGAGGGCTACAGGGTTAAGAGTGTTGGTATTGAAGATGGCAGCCTTTATGGAGAGGCAAGATTTACTAAAAAGCCTGTGAAGATCAGAGCTGTTCCCTATGCTTTTTGGAATAACAGAGGTATTGGAGAGATGGAAGTCTGGCAGAATATTTCTATCTAAAGATAGAACATTACTGCTGAAAAATAATTTTCTAAAGGAGGATATTTCAAGTATGCAAAAGAAAAGATTGTTGAGCATGGCATTAACTGTTATTACTACTACGGCAATGTTGGTAACAGGTTGTGGTGCAAGTTCTCAAAGTGCACAGGGGGAAGCGCAGGACACAACGCAGAACGCAGTAGGGACACCTAAAACAGAGACAGAGACACCTGCTTCAACTAGTGAGAGCACTGGAGAAAAGGTACATATTACCTATGCTCAGTGGGGCAATGAGACAGAGACTGCTGCAACTCAGGCGGTGGCTGATAAATTCAATCAGTCTCAGGATGAAATTGAAGTAGAAGTAATCAAGATTGACCATGATACCTATGTAACCAAGTTAAATGCAATGGCTACAGCAGGAGAACTTCCTGATACAGCCATCATGAGTGAAGCCGGAGTATTAAAATTTGCAGAGAATGGCCTGCTTGCAGACATCAGCTCAATGTACGGTGAAGGTGATTCCAAGCCTCTTGATTCCATAACCTTTAAATATCAGGGAACACCTGTGGCATATTCAGCAGCCAATGAGGTACTTAACCTTTGGTACAACATAGATCTTTTGGAAGAAATATGTTCCAAGCAGGGATTAAATGTTGCTGATTTTACACCTCCTGCAAGTGCAGACAGTGCATGGGACTGGGATACATTTGTTAAGATAGCTCAGACTCTCACAGTTGATATCAACGGTAATAACGCATTAAGTCCAGATTTTGATCCGGCAAATGTTGATGTTTACGGCTGTACAGTTAACACTCTTCCATGGCAGCTCGAAGTATGGGCAAAGAGTAATGGTGGCGGATATTATAGTGCTGACGGCAAGGAATGTACTATCAATGACGATGCAACAGTAGAAGCACTGCAGAAAATTGCAGACCTTTCAGATGTGTATCACTGTGCACCTCCTGTAACAAGCGCAGCTAACGCGCTTGAATCCTCACTTGGTTCCAAGAAGGTTGTTATGGCAACAGATGGAACCTGGAATGTAGGAACCTTCCTTGGACCATCCGCTGATTTTAAATATGGCGTAGGCGTTCTTCCTTACATGAAGGAGAAGGTTACAATTTGTACTGGCGGACCAAACGTGGTATTTGCTACAACTAAGCATCCTGAAGAAGCTATGACATGGCTCAAGTGGTACTACCAGGAAGAAAACAGCTGGTCACTTATTGAAGCAGGAACATGGATGCCTATTCTTGATAAGTGGTACACAGATGATGAATTTACAAATAAGTGGATTGATAACCCTAATTATCCTGACCATGATATGTACAAGAGTGCAGTAGTAGACTACGCAAGAGAAAATTCTCAGTCAACAGCATGGTATTATATCAACGCAACAGATGAGTTCAATGCAACACTGGATTCTGCATTCTCAGCTGTTTGGTCTGGTGATCAGACAATGAAAGAAGCAATTGATGAGTATTACGATGAGTTAAATGATATTTTCAGTACAAATAACTAATATTTGATATAGTGCCGTGCGAAGACAGTTCATGTAACTTTTGAAACATGGTCAAAAGTGCAGTGTAACTGTCTTCGCCGGCGTTGATATCAGGGGAGAGGGATTATACAATGGAAGTTGCGGGGATATATAGTACAAGCGAGGCGAAGAGTATGAAAAGAGCATCCGGCAAAAGAAAAATACGTACTTCTCAGTCCAAATATAATAGAAAAGAGGAAAGATGTGCCTATTTGTGCCTGATTCCGGCATTCCTTGGAATCACCTTTATAAGTTATCTTCCTACCATAGCAGTGTTTGTACTTAGTTTGTTTAGCTATAATGGTTTGTCCACCCCTGAATTTGTGGGTCTGGATAATTACATTAGGATTTTTACAAAAGATGTGTATTTTGCAAGTGCTGTAAAGGCAACGCTTTTGTATGCATTTTTGGCAGTTATCGGCGCGGTTATCTATTCTCTGGTGATAGCACTTATTCTAAACATGGATATTTTTGGAAGAACTATCTTCAGATCTATTTTCTTTATACCCTATCTGCTACCGGCAATAGGTGTTTTCAAAGGCTGGCAATGGCTTTATGAGCAGAACTATGGACTCTTTAACTTCATCTTCAGAATGCTGGGGATTCCACCCCAGAGATTTTTGGACAGTCCAAGGCAGGTAATACCGGCCCTTGTTCTCATCGCAGTATGGGCCAGCGGAAATCTCATAGTAATATTTCTTGCAGGACTTCAAAATGTACCTACAGTGTACAAGGAAGCTGCTCAGATAGATGGAGCCAACTCATGGCAGAGATTCTGGAACATAACTATTCCATGCATCAAGCCTATTATTTTTTATAATGTATTGACTGCTCTTATCACACATCTGCAGGTAGTTAATCCGGCTCTGGCCCTTACAAATGGCGGACCGGCCAAGAAGTCTATGTTTTTATCTTATGTTATCTACATGTATGGATTTGAAAAAAATAAGCTTGGATATGCAGCAGCTTTTTCAGTTATATTCTTTGTTCTGGTAGGCATTTTTACAATAGTATTATTTGTAACTCAAAAAGATAGCATCTTTAGCGATGAAGCATGAGAAAGGGGGAGCAGACATGACAGGAAAAGAAAAAAGGAAACTGGCAAACCGCTCAGTTGTAACATTGATTGCCTTATTTTTTGCATTTCTGACACTCCTTCCAATATGGTGGATATTCAGATCTTCACTTATGAGTGTTGCGCAGGTCAACGCTTATCCGCCATCCTTTATTCCGACAGAGTGGCTATGGTCCAACTACACCAAGACCCTTCAGACCTTCGAATACTGGACATATTTTAAAAACACCTTTTCAATTATCATTCCGGCTGTGACATTTGGTGTTATTACTGCCATCTTTTGTGGCTACGCCTTTGCCAGACTAAGGTTTAGAGGCAAAAATCTTATATTTAAGATATGTGTCAGCACAATTCTTCTTCCGGGCATGGTTACGCTGATTCCACTTTATATTGCGTGGACAAAATTCTTTGGACTTGGTGACACATATTGGCCTCTGATCCTGCCGTTTTTAACAGGTGGAGGATTCTTTAACATCTTCCTGATCAGGCAGTTCCTTATGACAATCCCCAGGGATCTTGATGAAGCTGCATCAATAGATGGGGCCGGCCGCATGAGGATATTGTGGACAATTCTTGTTCCTGCGATCAAGCCGGCAGTAGTTGTTGTTGGAATGATGTTATTTATACAGATTTGGAATGATATGCTCCAGCAGATAATCTACATTAACAGTATGAGCAAGTTTACTTTTGCCATTGCACTCACCAATTTCACAGGCTCTTTTGGAACAAACTGGCCCATGGCTATGGCAGCCACTTTTATGACTATTCTGCCTGGTATAGTAATCTATATATTTGGGCAAAAGAGCTTTGTAGAAGGTATAGTACTGACCGGTATGAAAAACTAATATATAGGGGAAAAAATGAAATACTTGAATCGTTTTATGAAATGGTATCTTGGAGAAAACGATGTGGAAAAAGAGCCGCCTAAGGACGGCTTTTTCCGCATCTTATATCTTGTTGTTAATTTTCCGGGAAAGCTGTTCATGATAAATATAATATTTATCATAAGCTGCATTCCTCTAATCACAATACCGGCTGCATGGACAGCACTTTGCGCCTTTACCGGCAAAATGTTTCTGAAGGGTTATGACTTTACCCTGGAGGACTATCTTGCAGAATTTAAAGATGGCTTTATTAAAAAGCTTGTCTTGGGCATCATGGAGTCTGCAGTCATTTTCTATGGCTATTATCTCATGAGCCTTGCGGGAAACTTTAAAGCTGTCTCTGACAATACTTCATATGTGATCATCATGGGTGCCGGCTGCGCAATATTTGGCATAGGCATTCTTTTTGCATTATGGACTTTTGTATTGGCTGCTCATCTGCGTCTTGGATTGTCAGGAATAATTAGAAACGCAGCCATACTCCTTATTCTGGAGTGGAAGAGCGACCTGAAGCTTATTATATATACAGCAATTTATGTGTTCATAATACTTGCTCTTATGCCGTACTCAATTCTTGTGCCAATGATCATTGGTAATTCTTTTTATGGCTTGATCTCTTGCAGCATAATATGTCCAGTGATAAAGCGGAGAATTACTGATCCTTATGAAGAAGCTGGTAATTAGGTAAAAAGTTGTTGACAGCTAACAGAGCGATGTCTATACTAACAACTAATAATCTTGGAGGAATCGGAAGATAAAACGATAACGGATAGTAAAGTAAAATCTGATATTGGAGATGGAACCCCAAATACAGTGGTTATGAGAGAAATCTTGTAGCCGCTATTTTTTTACAAAACAATAACTTGACACCGTGTCAGAATACTGATACAATTCATATTGACACGAAGTCAGAATAAAAAATCAGGAGACAGATATATGCCAAAAGGATCACCGGAAAGAACCGCAGCAAGAAAAGAAGAAATCATAAGTGCTTGCGAGAAGCTGTATCAGACCATGAGCTTTAAAGATATTACTCTTAAAGAGATCGGGAATGAAACATCCTTCTCAAGACCGACAATATATAACTACTACCAGACAAAAGAGGAAATATTTTTGGCCCTTTTTGAGAGGGAGTACATTCGCTGGAATGAAGAATTACAATCTATTCTTCAGGAAAATGAGAAGCTTTCCAAGGAGCAGCTTGCAAACAAGCTTGCATCATCCATAGCAAACAGGCAGCAACTGCTAAAACTTCTCTCCATGAATAACTATGATATGGAGGAAAACAGCAGACCTGAACTTCTTACATCTTTTAAGGTAGCTTATGGTGAGTCCATGAAGAATGTATGCAGGATAATCACAAAGTTCTGTCCGGAGAAATCGGTGCAGGAGATTCAGGATTTTATATATGTATTCTTCCCTTTTATGTTTGGTATTTATCCTTATACCGCAGTAACGGATAAACAGAGGGAAGCCATGAAACAGGCAAATGTGGACTATGTATATCAGTCCATTTTTGAGATAACAAATAACTGCCTGCTGAAGCTTTTATAAAGCGAGGCAGACTAATAAAAACACTAATTTCAAGGAGGAAAACTAATATGGCAAAGAAAAATATCGGAGCAACACTTGCGTTATATCCATGCCCTGTGATCGTTGTTGGGGCAATGGTAAATGATAAACCCACATGGACTCTTGTTGCACATGCGGGAACTGTGGCACACAGTCATCTGATGGTATCGTTGGTACAGGCACACTATATCAATAAGGGAATCCGTGAGAATAAAAAGCTTTCCGTAAATGTGGTAGATGAATCATGGCTTTCAAAAGCGGATAAGATGGGAACAATCAGCGGAAACAAAGAGGATAAGTCTGAGGCTTTTGCATGGACAATGGGCGAAAACGGAGCACCTATTATTGATGAAGCCAAGGTTTCTATCGAGTGTGAGGTTGATGGTAACTATGAACTTGAAAACTTCGACCACTTTATCTGCAAGATCCTTGCCACCTATGCTGATGAAGCAGTTTTAAACGAGCAGGGCAAAATCAACTATCATACCTTTAAGCCGGTATTGTTTGAATTCCCGACCTATGAGTATTTCGTTACCGGAGAAAAGGTCGGAAACTGTGGAAAGATGAACTGATTTTTCAAGTCTCTGACCTTTTATGGTCAGAGGCTTGTTTTATATAAGAAGAAAGGACAAAAATGACAGGAAAAACTTTAGTGGCTGTTTTTTCAGCAAGCGGTGTAACTAAAAAAGTAGGAGAAGAGATTGCCCGTCATAAGAATGTAAAGGGTGATGTGAAGTGGGAAAAGGGTACACAGATCAATCGCCCGGATGAAGCCATCATTAAAAAGTGGCTTGATGAAGTACTGTAAACGGAAAGGAGTCAGGCAATGAAATATACAAAACTTGGAAATTCTGATTTGAATGTATCCCGTATCTGTATGGGCTGTATGGGATTTGGTGATGCCCAAAAAGGACAGCATAGCTGGACTATTGATGAGGAACATTCCAGAGAAATTATAAAGAGAGGTCTTGATCTTGGAGTTAATTTCTATGATACGGCGATAGCATACCAGAGCGGAACCAGTGAGCAGTACGTAGGACGTGCACTTAGAGATTTTGCAAAGCGCAAGGATGTGGTTGTTGCGACCAAATTTCTTCCGAGAACACCGGAAGAGATAGAAAAGGGAATTACCGGTCAGCAGCATATAGAAAATATGATAAACACTAGCCTTCAGAATCTTGGAATGGACTATGTGGATCTGTATATCTATCACATGTGGGATTGGAATACAGATATCTACGATATTATGGATGGCTTGAACCGTATCGTAAAAGCAGGCAAGGCAAGGTACATCGGCATTTCAAACTGCTTTGCTTGGCAGATTGCAAAGGCTAATGCTCTGGCAGAAAAAGAAGGATTTGCTAAGTTTGTTTCAATCCAGGGGCATTATAATCTGATCTTCCGTGAAGAAGAGCGTGAGATGGTGCCTTATTGTGAAGAAGAGAATATCGCACTCACTCCGTACAGTGCGCTGGCAAGTGGAAGACTATCCAGAAAGCCCGGTGAGGGAGATACCAAGAGAGCTGCTGAGGATGCATATGCAAAGTTTAAGTATGATGCTACAGCGGAGCAAGATGCTGTGATCATAGGTCGTGTAGCAGAGCTTGCTGAGAAACACGGTGTTACCATGACGGAAGTATCACTGGCATGGCTTCTTACCAAAGTGACATCGCCGGTAGTTGGAGCGACTAAGTTTCATCATATAGAAGGGGCTGCAAAAGCGGTGGATTTGGAACTGACTGACGAAGAGCTTACTTACCTTGAAGAGCCATATGTGCCTCATCCGCTTGCAGGAGTCATGGCACAGAATAAAAGAACTGATGCATCAAAGAAACATGTTTGGACTACAGGTGCACAGAAAATATTAGGAGGCGAGAAATAAGATGGCAGAAAAAATCGTACAAACCGCAGGAAGAGAGCAGCTTGGAGAATTTGCACCAATGTTCGCACATTTAAATGATGACGTATTATTTGGTGAGGTATGGAATGAAGAAGCCATTGATGTGAAGACCAAATGTATTATTACAGTGGTTTCGCTTATGGCTTCAGGTATCACAGACTCATCGCTTTCATATCACCTTCAGAATGCAAAGGCGCATGGTGTAAGCAAAGAAGAGATAGCTGCAATCATAACCCATGCTACCATGTATGTAGGATGGCCTAAAGGATGGGCGGTATTCCGTCTTGCTAAAGAAGTATGGAATGAGGAAGTACCTGAACTGACAGAAAAGGACAGATACCAGAATACTATTTGCTTCCCTATAGGCGAAGAGAATCCTTATGGGCAGTTTTTTGTAGGGCAGAGCTATCTGGCTCCCGTTTCTATAGAGCAGGTGCCAGTCTTCAACGTGACTTTTGAGCCGGGATGCCGTAATAACTGGCACATTCATCATGCAAAGAATGGTGGCGGTCAGATGCTGATCTGCATCGGAGGAAGAGGATATTATCAGGAATGGGGTAAAGATCCAGTGGAGATGACTCCCGGTAAAGTAATAAACATTCCTGCTGAAGTTAAGCATTGGCACGGAGCAGCACCGGATTCATGGTTCTCTCATCTTGCGATTGAGGTTGCCGGGGAAGAAACAAGCAACGAGTGGCTGGAAGCCGTGTCAGATGAAGACTATGGCAAACTGAAATAGAAAGGTGACGCAAAATGAAGAAAAAGAATAGTGGATGTCTGTATGACCGTCCTCTTATTATGTCTGATGGCTTATCAGGTTACAGGCGAAGCATTGCATGAGTGGTCATGCAGTACCTTTTCTGTATGGAATGACGAAGGTTTCCTTTGCCAGAAGGATGCATCTGTCCATGTCACACTGGGCATTTGTACTTATGGGACTGCATCTTGGAATGCATATTCCGGTAATGTTTGCAAGGCTACGGCTTACAGATAAGTTGAAGACGGTGATATCTGCAGCATTATGTGTTGTGGCTGGCATTGGATTGTTTTTATTCATTAGGAACGGAATGCCGGATTATCTTTTTTTCCGTGTTCCCTTTGCTTTCCTTGATTATGAGAAGGCAGGAATATTGGTATTTGTTGAAAATGCCCTAATGCTTTTATTCTGGGGATTTATTGTCCGGATTCCGGTTGCGATGATATTAAAAAAACATTTTTGGACTTAGTGGTGTTTGGATGGCTTTTTTGGTAAGTCATATAGTCAGTGCCATCTTTGGGCTGATTATATACAAGCTTAATACCATTGAAAAAACATCTGTTGACATGAAGTATTCTGAGGTATAATATATATCAAAATGATATATCTAATTGATATATGCGAAGGAGTGTTCAATGAAGCGTCAGACAATAAGAAGAACGATTATTTTCATGTCATTCCTGCTGTTTCCAATAACAGCGTGGTACTTTTCACCATACCTGATAATCATGGCAGCATCAGAACATATCATGAACGGAAGCTTTATAGTCTTTATGAGCTTGCTTATTTTTTCGGTGTTCTTTGGACGTGCCTTTTGCGGATATCTCTGTCCGGCAGGAGGGCTACAGGAATGTGTAGCAAGATGCAATGATAAGTCCGCGAAGCAGGGCTGGAGGAATAAGATTAAATACGTTATCTGGATACTGTGGATCTCCGCTATAGTTGTGACTTTCATCCTCGGGAAAAACCATGTAACCATAGATCCGTTTTTCATGACAGATCACGGTATTTCAGTGACAGAAATACATAACTATATTGTCTATTACGGAGTACTTCTGATATTGGTTCTTCCGTCACTGATACATGGAAGGAGAGCAACATGCCATTATCTTTGCTGGATGGCGCCATTTATGGTGATTGGGAGCAGCATAGGTCGTTTTCTTCATGTCCCCCAGCTTCATGTTGAAGCATCTGCAGCGGACTGTATTTCATGTAACAGGTGTTCAAGGGCTTGTCCAATGGGGCTTGACGTCGCACATATGGCAAAGGAAGGCAGCAATTCAAAGTGCACCGAGTGCATATTGTGCGGAGCTTGTGTTGATGAATGTCCGAAAAAAGTTCTAAAATACTGTTGGAGGTGGAAATAATGGCCAAAGACAGAAAGATAGACATGGTGATTCTGGGCTTGTTATCCCATGATGATCTGACCGGATATGATATAAAAAAACAGATCGACGGAAGTATAAGGTTCTTCTGGAAGGGAAGCTTTGGTAGCATTTATCCCGCTCTTGCGGAACTGGAAAAACAGGGCAGCGTAAGGCGTCTTAAGGGTAATGACAGTGGCGGCCGGGAGAAGATCATTTACAGCATTACCGGTCAGGGAAAAGAGATACTCAGAGCATGGGTAAGAGACGAGAAGGCAAGCAACGATCTTAAATATGAGACTTTGATGAAACTGTTTTTCGGAGGGGTTGAAAGTAAAGAGACAGCACTTAGGAATATAGAAGTCTTTGAAGAACAGATAAAGGCTGACCTTAAGGTATTACAGGTATATAAGGCTAATATTGAAAAAGCACTTGATGAAGAAGATCATGTTTATTTCTATCTTACGATACTGTTTGGAATAGAAACCTATGAGGCATATTTGAAATGGTGCAACAAAGCAAGAAAGGTTCTGGCATGAAAAGGATTATAATTTATTTCTCATTAGAAGGTAACACAGAGTATATAGCAGATGAACTGGCAAAGGTACTTCCAGCAGATAAATTAAAACTTGTTCCAAAGAAAGCGTATTCGACCAGTGGATTCTCAAAGTTTTTCTGGGGTGGGAAGAGTGCTGTTATGGCAGAAAAGCCCGAGCTTGAGGCATACGATCTGGACGTGTCAGCTTATGATGAGATTATTTTTGGGTTTCCTGTTTGGGCAGGAACGTTCACGCCTCCGCTTCGGACGTTTATTTTGGAGAATAACGAGAACTTGAAAAATAAGACTATAGCTGCATTTGCCTGCCAAAGCGGTTCCGGGGCAGAGAGAGCTTTTTCTAAGCTAAAGGACTGCATTGGAATCACCAGCTTTGCCGCGACTGCGATTTTCATTGATCCGAAAGATAAACCTTCAGAAGATAATACGCATAGACTCAGCGAGTTTTGTCAGATGCTATAGCAGAATTTTAAGTAGTGTAAAACAGACCTATATCCGTATAAAGGTAGGTCTGTTTTTGGTTTTAAGATAATATGAAATCAGGAGAAATAAAGAGGAGAATGATGATAAAAACAGAAAGAATAAAGATATATCCCGCTAGTAGAGAGCAGATGGAAAGAATAATCCAGGCGGAAAAGGATGATGAGCTTAAGAAGGCATATGGTGAAATGCTGGAGGGGTGCCTTACGCATCCGGATCAGTGGGACTGGTATGCCATGTGGATGATTGAAAAGACAGATGGAACACATATCGGAGATCTGTGTTTCAAGGGGCTTGAGGAGAAAAATCCTGAAATCGGATACGGAATTTTAGATGAGTTTCAGGGACATGGCTATGCAACAGAGGCTGTGAGCCTGGCAATAAAATGGGCATTTGAACATCCGGAAATAGTGGCTGTTGAGGCAGAGACAGATCCTGACAATGCGGCGTCGCAAAGAGTGCTGATGAAATGTGGATTTGTAGCTAATGGAGAAATTGGAGAAGAGGGACCCAGGTTTATTGTTTATAAGGAGCAGGGCAAATGAATTTCAAGAAATTTGTAAAATCTATCCGCCAGATAAGTGGATGATAGAAGCCGGACACCCGCCGGTGAAGGCATGGTACAAGATACAGGATATGGCCTATGAAAAAAAACTTATAAAAGAAGCGTTTATCGGTCC
The DNA here is from genome assembly GCF_000420845.1 of Butyrivibrio sp. AE3009. Taxonomy (GTDB): domain Bacteria; phylum Bacillota; class Clostridia; order Lachnospirales; family Lachnospiraceae; genus Butyrivibrio. The sequence continues at coordinate 31,604 of NZ_ATVS01000034.1, forward strand.
TTGTAAGGTGATGTTTTTTGATATATGGTCAGTAGTTTCTTTATATGAAAAAGAATTAAAGCGCGATCCATATGGACTATGGGGGTTACGGAGATGATTTTGGAGGAGCGAACTATTAATCTACAAATTGATGTGATTGAGCCATTTGACAGAATAATTGCTGTAAGATGGCTCTTTTTTCTGATATATTAGAACTATGTCATCGTTGGCGGAGGGAAAAATGGTATTTGGGGAAATATCTATTAAGGATAAGCTTGGAAGAACAATAATACTTAGAAATGCCAGACCGGAGGATGCTGGAAGATGAAATTAATAATATTGAGTGGCTCTTTTTTGATGTTGGCTCAACTTTGGTAAGTGAAGAAAAACCTTTTTTTCATAGGCTTCATGAAATTGCTGAAGTATGGGATAAAAGCATTGTTCCGGATGATCAGTATTTATATAAAAGGCCAGAATACAATTGTGACTAAAGGAAGTAAATCATGTATCTGTATCATTACTATGATAAACGCACAGGCCCATGCAAGCGTATAACGTTATTACCTGATGAGGAATCAAAGGCCTTGCTGGATCAAATCCGTCTTGAGAGACCTGATTCGATGTGTGCCAAAAGAGATGACTCATATGTTGATAAGAGAAAGAAATGTGAGGCAAAGCTGAAAGAAGCATTTTTAGCTAAAGGAGGACTCATAGAGATAGATAGTCCGTACTATTTTGTTGTTGAGCATAGTCCGTGGCTTTATTCATGGTATGAGCAGCCGGATTTTATTAAGATTCCTGCTTCAGAGATAGACCTTCGATATGTTTCTTTTACGTATGGTGATTCAATGCCGACATTTGCAGTTCAAGACGGTAAGGAATATCGCGGGCAAGTATACACTTATGATGAAATCCTTAAGATTATCGATAAGTATGGTTTGCCGCAGAATTGGAATGATGATGGTGCCCATGGTCCGGAACGCTATATAGAGGTTCATATTTGGAAAAAAAGATTTGATGGAGAAAGTTAATGAGTGAGTTGTGGGATGTATACACGATAGACAGGAAACTAATCGGAAAGACCTGCATTCGCGGTGAACAGGGGAAGCTTGCTGATGATGAGTTTCATCATTGGGTTATGGTATGGATAAAGAATCCAAAGACTGGAAAATATCTGGTATCACAGAGAGCTGCAGACAAGGACACGGATCCTTTGAAATGGGAAACAGTTGCAGGACACTCTATAGCAGGTGATACAAGTCTTGATGCTGCACTTCGAGAGGTTTATGAGGAAGTAGGGATTACTTTAAAGCGTGAGGATGCAAAAATTCTGGCAACAAAAGTAGCTATGATTATAGATGGTCGGCGCCACAACTGGATACGTGATTCATTTTATTTTGAAACAACCATGGAGCCGGATCTTAACAAAGCAACTACCAATGAGGTTATACAAACAAAGTGGCTTACCTTTGATGAAATAAAAGAGATGTATGAACGCGGTGAGTGCTGTCTCAATATGGGAGACCTTTATGGATTTGAATTAAATCCGGTACCACAGGATGGCTATAAGGACATTATCGGTCAGATCGTAAAGGGGAAAATAGACCGTCCTATGGGAAGTTATCACCCACGTCATAAAGACCTTTATTATCCAGTCAACTATGGCTATGCCTATGGAATCATAGGTGGTGATGGAGCGGAGCAGGACATATACCTTCTGGGCGAGATTTCAGCAGTTACAGAGTTTGTTGGAAAAGTAATTGCGGTTTATCACAGATACGATGATGACGAAACTAAATGGATAGTTATTCCTTGCGATGAAAATGGAACTGTGAGGAGTGATATCAAGATTCCAAGTAAAGACGAGATATATGCGCAGATTGCATTTCAGGAACAATTTTACAGCGGAGTTTTGGTGGGGATGTAAGTAGTTGACAGAACAGTGGAGAAGAAAAATACGGAGAATTGAAGGAGAAGAAGGAAATTGGGGACAATTAAAGATTACAGAAATATGGTAGAGCAGCCTTGGGGAAAAATGTTCTATGATCTTATTTACAAACAGTTAAACATTCCCAATGACAATAGAAATAAGGTACTGGATTTTGGAGCGGGGTTCTGTATAACTGCGAATCACTATGCCAAGAATCATGATGTTACTGCAGTAGAGCCCAGTGAGGAGATGCGTGAACTTCGCGTTAATACTTGCAATTATACATTAGTGCCCGGAGGAATAGATTATTTACAGAGTATAGGAGATAACATTTTTGACGTGGTCATCTGTCATAACGTTATTGAATATGTTGATGATATGGGTGGTGTGCTTGCACAGTTAATAAGAGTCCTAAAGCCAGGCGGAATTTTATCGATAGTAAAGCATAATGAATATGGTAAGGCATTTGCGTATGCTGTATTAAACGACAACCCCGCGGCAGCATTAGATGTTCTTGATAAGTGCACCGAAGAAAGTGCTTTTGGAAACAGAAATGTTTATAGCAACGAGTATCTTGCTGATTTCTTTGCTGATGATGCAGAGCTAAAAGATGTTTTTGGTATAAGGACATTCTTTGGGTTGTCATCAAACAATGAGATCAAATTCAATGAAGAATGGTATAGCAACATGCTTGAACTGGAAACAAAGGCTGGAGCAATTGATGAGTATAAGAAGGTCGCTTTTTATAATCACCTGGTATTTAGAAAAAAATAAAAAAGAGAAATGAACATAAGAAAAATGACTGAATCAGACCTTTTGAATCTATATGGGACATTATCGGATTCAGAAGTTATGGAATATATAGAAGAACCATATACATTGGATAAGACGAAGTTTTTTCTTAAAAAAGCAGTTCTAACAGAAAAGCCTCTAATATATGCTGCAGAGGACGATAATGGAAACTATATAGGTTACGTTATCTATCATGAGTATGAGCAGAATATTAATGAAATTGGCTGGATTTTAGATAAATCTACTTGGGGTAAAGGATATGCAAGCAAACTGACAGAAAAGCTTATAGAGAAAGCAAGGCTTGATGGAAAGAATGTAATCATTGAGTGTAGTCCTAAACAGGAAGTTACAAAGCACATCGCAGTTAAGTATGGCTTTGAATATGAAGGTCAAAAGGATGGGCTGGACATTTATTTGCTAAAGTTAAATCGGAAGATTGACGATGATATTGAGCTGATTCCTTATTACAGAAATGATGACAAATCTTTTCCGTGGTACCAGGATACTGATGTCTGCAAACAGGTTGATAACATAGACCATGTGTATGATATTGATACTTTGCATGCTATGTACGATTTTCTTAGTAGCCATGGTAACTGCTACTACATAAAGTATCAGGGCAGACTTGTGGGGGATGTATCTCTTAGGGATAATGCAGAGCTTGCAATAGTTGTCTGTAAGGAGTATCAAAACCGTCACATTGGCAGAAGATGCATACTGAATATGATTGAACTTGCCCGAGAAAAAGGTATGACTAAAGTTAGAGCTAACATCTACTCTTTTAACACTCAAAGCCAGCGGATGTTTAAGTCCGTAGGTTTTGTCAGAACAGATGACGAATGGTTTGAGTACCGTATTTGAAGTGGAGTTTTGGTGGGAATATGAAGCTAAGGGAATATTTACCTTCTAAGGATTTCGACAATATTAAAAGCTGGATAGATGATGAAAGGACACACGCTATGTGGTGTGCAGGCCGCTTTGAATATCCTCTTGAGAAAGAAAACTTTGAAGCGGTTCTTGAGGATATGCACTCGAAGTGGGGAGATACTCCGTTTATTGCAAGCCTTGATGACGGCAATAATGTGGGTTTCTTTTGCTATTCATTAAATGATGAGACTAAAGAAGGCATGCTGAAGTTTATTGTGGTCAATTCATTGCTGCGTGGAAAAGGTGTTGCAAAGGAAATGCTTGAGCTGGCATCGCAATATGCTTTTGAAGAAACAGGAGCGAAAGCACTTCATCTAAATGTCTTTTCCGAAAACATCAGAGCAAAGAAGTGCTATCAGAAGGCTGGATTTACTGAGTGGAGTGTTACAGAAAATGCATTTTCTTATAAAGATGAATCCTGGGGAAGATGCAATATGTTCAAGATGCTTAATGGAATGATCAGAGAGGTTAAGCGGGAAGAAATCTCTTTATGTGCAAATATTATTAAAAAGAGTTTTAAGACTGTTGCTGATGAATATGGTTTTACAGAGGAAAATGCTCCGAGGTTTACTGCATTTGCAACTACCGATGAGAGACTATACTGGCACATGGATGGCGAGCATAGACCGATGTATGTGTTTGAGGTAGACGGTGTACTGTGCGGATATTACTCGTTACTCCTTCAGGATAACAATGAGTGCGAGTTGAACAATCTTGCTGTATTACCAGAGTACAGACATAAGGGAATAGGGAAAGAGCTATTGGAGCATTCTTTTAAAATCGCCCGAAGCAAAGGCTGTAGATTGATGAATATCGGAATAGTAGAAGAGAATACGCGGCTTCGTAAGTGGTATGAGGATAACGGAGCTGTTCATGTGGGGACAAAGAAATTTGATTTCTTTCCATTTACATGTGGTTATATGAAAAAAGAACTGTAGATTATGGAGGCGTGTGTATGTGCGGAGTATGTGAAAGAATTAAAGAAACAAAAGCAGGGGACAATCCATTTCTTGTAAAAGAACTGGAAACTGGATATGTGGTAATTGGGGATTTCCAGCATTTTAAGGGATATACATTATTTTTGTATAAAGACCATGTTGTTGAATTGTTTGATCTGGACAAGGAAACAAGAGCAAAGCACTTATATGAAATGACACTTGTTGCTGAAGCTGTGAAAAATGCTTTCGGAGCTGAAAAGATGAATTATGAGTGTCTGGGAAATGGTGAAGGTGGTGCACATATTCATTGGCATCTGTTTCCAAGAAGGGCTGGCGACATAGATAACTATGGAAACCAAGGCAAGGGACCTGTCTGGTGCTATCCAAGTGAAAAAATGTACGCTGACATAAACAGACCCAACAGTGAAGAACTAGAAGAGATGAAAACAAAACTTCTTTGTGAGCTGGATAAACTATTGTAATACATTAAGACAGATTGATGAAGGATGAGACTTTGAGTTAAACACAGAGCGTGCAATGATTAAGTAGAGGGTAAGAGGCATAAGAACATGAGTCTACAATTTGTAAAAGCAAGCACTTCTGATGCTTTGACACTAAATGGAATATCTAAAAGAGCTTTTGACAGCGATGTTCAGGTCGGAGCACCTTCAGCAGGTGGACCTCCTGGATATATGTCTGTGCCTTTTCATACCAAGATGGCCAGATCAAATCATTTGTACAAGTTAACCGATGATGGATTGATTGTTGGCGGAGCTATTCTGTTTTCTGATAAAGACAAGCTGAACATCGGAAGGATATTTGTAAGTCCAGAGCATTTCCGTAAAGGCTATGGAATCTACATGATGCAGGAAATTGAGGCGATGTTTTCAGATGTAAAGGAATTCACGTTGGATATGCCCATTTGGAATGTCAGAACAAATGCATTTTATTCTAAGCTTGGGTATACAGAAGCAAGACGTGATAACGAGTTTATTTATTATTCTAAGAAACATGAGTGAAAGAGGTAAGTATGGCATCAACTAAAGAGTACTTGGATTTTATATTAGAGCAGCTCTCTGGGCTAGATGAGATAGCATATAAAGCCATGATGGGTGAGTACATCATTTATTATCGTGGCAAGATCGTTGGTGGTATCTATGATGACCGCTTCCTTATAAAGAACGTAAAGGCAGCCATAGACAAGATGCCTGACGCTGATCTGGAGCTTCCTTATGAAGGAGCAAAAGAGATGCTGGGAGGATATGTATGAACGCTAGAGAATACCTGGATATTTTACACGTTGCTGAGAGATTAAAAGATACACCTCGTCATTGTACGACTACGAAGCGCAGAACAGAGAGCGTTGCTGAACATAGTTGGCGTATTTCTCTGATGGCATTTCTTTTGAGGCATGAGTTTCCGGAGCTGGATATAGATAAAGTTGTAGACATGTGTCTCATCCATGATCTGGGGGAATGCTTTACCGGAGATATTCCAACCTTTATCAAAACAGATGATGACAGAGAAGTTGAGGATTCGCTCCTCAACCAATGGGTGCAATCTTTGCCGGAGGAATTATCTAAAGAAATCTCTGAGTTATACAAAGAGATGGATGCGCAGGAAACTAAGGAAGCAAAGCTATACAAATCTCTTGATAAACTTGAAGCTCTTATACAGCACAATGAATCTCCTATAGATACATGGTCAGAAAACGAGTATGAGCTAAATAAAACATATGCATTTGATACTGTTGCATTCTCAGATTGGCTTACTGAACTGAGAAAAGAGATTTTGGATGATACCCTAAAAAAGATAGAAGCTGAGAAGCAGTAACTTGCAGGATAACCAACCATCTATGTTGTGGACAAGGGACGCCACCCTTGACGGAACCTGCTGGAAACGCA
>NZ_ATVS01000035.1 GCF_000420845.1 Butyrivibrio sp. AE3009
AATCCTGATGGTAATAGACAATCTTAGGGAGTTCATCGACTTTGAACTTTTGATATTTGGGAGAATGAGAATCATCGAAAGCCCACTGCTTTAGAGGTATATATCTGCAGATGAAATTAATCAGCCAGCAGTTTTGCTGATAGAGTTGTTGAATGATTTGAAGTAAATAAAGTATAATGTTCACGAGCATTGTCTCCTGGTTATTTTGTGAGTTTGGTCGCTGACATTATACCAAAAAGGGAGGTCAATGCTCTTTTTATTTTGAACTCCCGATAAATCAAGGTTTTAGAACTAAAAAACGGGTAGTTAATTTGACACTACCCTTTTCCATAGGAGGGCAATATTATGACAAAAAGAAATGTTGGATGGGTACTGGTAATCATCGGATTATTCATGCTGTTCAAGATGGTGAGGGTTTCATCATTTGGTTTCTACCGTATCGGCAGGGTGAGCACATCTGCGATTGTACTGATACTTCTAATCCTTTCAGCGATAGCAGTAGTAGTTAACAAAAACAAGTTTACGGTTGGATGCCTCGTAATGTCACTGATCCTTTTGGTAGCAGCACTGGTACTTGGAACGGAACTCTATTTTGCATATTCATCACTTACAGATGTGCTTTTGGTATTTGTTCCCGTTGTAATCGGCGCAGGACTCATTATCAAGAGCGCATTTGAAAGACATGGCAAAAAGAAAACTGAACTTGAGTACTAAAACATTTTATCAATACATATGATCTTGCAACACTGAGAAAGCTCGAGAAAATCGGGCTTTCTCTTTTTTTGTTTTTTCGTTACTAGTATTTACTTTTTGTTGGAGGATCCGTTCGATGACTAATAAATTTAATATAGACAACCTGGAAATCATGTCATTATTTTAAAAAGTGTAGTTTATTTAATCGTATTTCCGGTTGATTCTCTTATTATGATATCTGTTTCTACATATGTTTTTTTGTAAGGAGTATTTGGATTTGCGATCCTGGAAAGCAGAATATCCGCAGCAATAAAGCCCATGGAGCTTGAATGGATCTTCACCGTGGTAAGACTTGGCTCGATGATGGTGGCTTCGGGCGCATTATCAAATCCGCAGACCGCAACGTCCTTCGGAACTTTTTTACCAAGCTGCCTAAGTGCCTTTATGGTGCAGATTGCAAGGTAATCGTTGGCACAAAAGAAAACTTCAGGCATTTTCCCAAGCTCGCTGATCCTTGCTGCGAGATAATCTGTATCTTTGTACGGACTCGAGTCGTCATCAAGAATACAGGATCCGGTGTCGATGCCAATCCCGCTATCTGTCATGGCTGAAACGTAGGCCTGCCACCTCTCATGGAAGGACTGGCAATGGAATCTGTCACCAACAAATGAGATGTTTCTCTTTCCGCTTTGGATAAATGAACTGATCAGGCGGTAGACGCTTGTAACATTCTCCATGTAGAGAGTATCAGCTGCCAATCCGAATTTCTGAAGAACAGGGGTATCTACAAAGAGAATGGGAATATTCAGGCTGCAGAGGAATTTGCTGTATTTTTCGGAAAAGAGCTCTATACAGAGAATTCCTGCTATATTGTCCATGGAAAAATTAGTTGGGAGGCTTAAGGATTCAATATCATTATCTTTAATAATGTTGATTGAAAGCTTGTAGCCCAGTGAATCTATTCTGTTCTGAAATGCCTCAAGAAGCTTGGTTCCTGAATGGGATGCACCGGGAAAAGAATGAGTGAACAGGGCTATTTCTGTCTTGCCGTCCTTTAATGCTAAGAGCGTACTTGTTGCTGCATCAGCGGTATCAACTAAACTAAACTGCTTGTAGCCCATGGCTGTAGCCATCTGACAGATCTTACTCCTGGTTTCCGAAGATACGCTTCCTGAGTTGTTAAGTGCTCTGGAAACAGTATTTCTTGACATTCCAAGTGCGTCTGCAATTTCCTGTAATGTTACTCTTTTTCCCATAATGGATGTCCCCTCAATACTTTCTGAGTCTTTTTATATTCGGTAAATATCATAACGCTGCAATAACGATGTGTCAAATGCACCAATTTCTGTATGACAAGTGTGCATAATTCACAAAAAAGAAACCCATAAAACACTGAATTTCACGAAAATATGTGTCATATGCACTTTTAGATTGATACAAATGACACATAATGCTATATTGTTTTTGTCAAGTGATAGTGCAAAAGCACTAAGGGAGGAATTATGCATAGAATAAAAACATTGCTTTTGATTGGCATTATGACCATCGCCAGTGTTGGATGCTCATCCAAAGCCGCAGAACCGGATTCTGCTTTAGATGAAACAACAGAGGAAACCGTGCAGTCAGCGGATGAAAAGTATCTGGGAGAGAACATTGAAGATCATATCGTTTTTCCGGCATCAGTGGAGGGACTTGTGGGCGATACAATGCCGTTTTACGACGAGGGAAAGTACAATGTCTTTTACCTGGCAGACCAGAGAGACGGTAAGCAGGGATATCACCCTTGGGGGCTGATCCAGACTACAGACTTTGCCTCATATGATGACAAGGGAGTTGTTTTGAATTATGGAGACGATGTAGAAGACCAGGACATAGCTCTTGGAACCGGAAGTGTAATAAAGGGAAATGACGGTAAGTACCATGCTTTTTATACAGGACATAACGATATGTTTGAGCCAAAAGAAGCAGTGATGCATGCTGTCAGCAGCGATCTTATAAATTGGGAAAAGATTCCCGAAGATACACTTTATGCAAACGAGAATTATGCACAGAACGACTTCAGGGATCCGTTTGTTTTCTATGTTGAATCAGAAAAGTGCTATTCAATGCTTGTTGCAACAAGACAGAACAACATCGGAGTCATTGCAAGATACACTTCAGAGGACTTAAAGAGCTGGGAAGATGCCGGTGTTTTCTTTGAAAATGATATGGGAACCGATTCAAATCTGGAATGCCCGACACTCCTTTCTTATAAAGGAAAGTGGTACTTGTCATTCTCTGATCAGTGGCCTCACAGGCTTGTTCATTACAGGATAGCAGACAATTTTGAGGGCCCGTTTGAGATCCCTTCACAGGACATCTTTGACTGCAACGGCTTCTATGCAGGAAGAATGGAGACAGACGGAGAGAACTTATATGTTGTCGGATGGAACGGAACGAAGAAAAAGCATACAGACAGTGAGGACTACGACTGGGGCGGAAATATGGTCACTCATAAGCTTGTGCAGCATGAAGATGGAAGCCTCACACCTGTTTTAAACCCTGAGCTTGAAAAGCTTTTATCTAATGAGCTTTCGCTTACACCGGTCAAGATGACTGATTCAGCTTCTCTTTCGGAGGGCGTTATATCTTTTGCCGGTGAAAAATATGAGATGGCGGGATTTAAGGAACTTCTTGGCAGTTACCTTATTAAGACCACGATCAGGGGTTTTGATAAAGACGGTATGTTTGGGTTCTGCTTTGATACAAACGAAGAAAATGTCGGAAGCCTGAACATTGTGTTTAACGGCGCCAACAACAGGATTGAGTTCTACAACGGCAGCAATATTATGGAAAGAACTGCTCAGTCATATGTTGATTTCAATTTAGCAGATAAAAATGAGCTGAATGTTTCACTGCTTGTTGCAGACGGCGTTGTGTGCATGTATGTCAACGATGAGATTGCTTTCACAACAAGAATGTACATGTCACAGGGCTCTGATTTTGGGGTGTTTAGTGTTGAATCAAAGGCAAGTTTTGAAGATTTGAAGGCATTTAAGTAAGGAAAGATAGTTGTCTTTTGGGAGAAGGCTTAGGAAGCAGATATCGTTTATAGGAGTGGAATGTTATGGGGTTAGATTTAAAAAAAGTAGTGGCAGTTGCATCAAAATATAAAGTTGCACTCGGGGGAATGCTCGCGATCGTTGCAACCTGCACAGGAACTATGGCATGCGGAATTAATGAAGAAGCGCTTCAGCAGTCAGCTATAGTAACAATCGAGGATGAGATTGTTGCTCTTGCGAGTTCATGGCCTTCATCTTTTATTTCGCATGACTATATCGAACCGGAATTTGTTGATGATGAAAACCGCACCAATAATGCTTTTAACGTTGCAGATTTTGGAGAGCAGGGAAATAACGGATGGTTTTACAGATATGGATCATCACAGGACCCGGCAAGGTCTAAGAGACTTGAATCCTATGATGGAGAGAGATACTTTCAGCCCGGACAAAAGGGATTAGAGATAAAGTCCAATTTTATTCATACCGCGGAGGAAGTCGCATCAATACTGGAGTGGCGAGCTGCAAAGGGCGGAGATATAAATATTGACCTTGCATATGTCAAAAACGTAAATAATGATAAAAATCCCATGTATCCTGATGGCGTAACACTGTATGTTTACAAGGGGGATGAACCTATCGGAAGATACAAGGTCGATGCAAAGACAGACAAGGAAGAAGTTGTAGAAGAGTCCTTAAAAGATATACATGTCGATGAGCTGGAAAGCCTGTACTTTGTTGTGGATCCGAACATGAACAACGCTTACGACGGTGGTTCATTATATGTTGCCATTTCCGATGTAAATGCCGGCGGTCCTACAGCGAAAAAGGATACAGACAGAATTGATAATAATGCTTATTCCATTGATGATTTCGGCCATCAGGGGCATAACGGCTGGACTTATATGTGCGGAAAAAGCGTTTCACAGGCGAGACTTGTATCAACAGAAAAGAACGGAGAGTACATGAATTCTACATCTCCAAATCTTTCAATCAGCCAGTTCTTTATTCATCCATCAATAAATGATGAGGCAATGCTATGCTGGCAGCCTGCAGTCGATGGTGCCGTTGAAATAAGAGGAACTTACACCAAGTTTGAGCAAAACGACGGAAATCCTGACTGGCCGGATGGTGTAACTGTCTCTGTCTACAGGAACAGAGAAAAGCTTTTTTCCCAAAAAGTTGCAGCACCAAAGAAGGGCAAGAATGAGATTTCTTTCAGGGAAAAGAATGTAAGCGTAAGCACGTCAGACAGATTATACTTTGTGGTTGATGCAGGAGGAAATGCGTCTTACGATGGCGGCGCATTCGATATTGCAATCCTTGACAGGACCGGTGCAACAACCGAAAAAGACGTTGTTATTGCCGGAGATGATACAAGAGAAAACTACGCAGACGTTAAATATGACTTTGGCAAACAGGGAGAAAACGGCTGGTTCTACCAGGAAGGTTATGGAGATGACCCAAATGATGTATGCAATATGCGCATCTTTGACGAAAAGGAGTACAGATATTTTGACAGCAGCTACCTGGAGATAAAGAACGATTTTGTAAGTCCCGGAAAAGGGAAATCTGCTGTGATCAAATGGAAGGTCGCAAAAACAGGAACAATCAGGCTTAATACTTCCTATACCAAGTTTAAGAACGAGGATAAGAATCCAAGCTGGCCGGACGGAACCAGGGTTACTCTTTATCATAATAATACGGTTCTTGCACAGGAGGAATTTGCGCCGGACACCAAGCAGGAAATATCTAAGCGCATGGATGTTGAGTCTTTAAAAGTAAAGAAGGATGACTATATTTCCATGGTCATCAATTGTAAGAAAAACAACGCCTATGACGCGGGAAAATACGAGTTTTCCGTTTTTGACCTCACCGATGTTACCACAGAAAATGATATATCGATCAACGAATGCGAGACAAGGCAGAACTTTGCTGATGTTAAATATGATTTTGGTGAGCAGGGGAAAAATGGTTGGTTCTACCAGGAAAGCATAGGAGATGCTCCGTTCGTCGCCTACAATATGCGAAAATACAGCCCTGATGAAGAGCGATACATTGATTCACGCGATCTGGAGATAAAGAGAGATTTTGTGAATCCCGGAAAGGGCAAGTCCGCAGTTATCAAGTGGAAAGTGGCCCAAAATGGAACGATCAGGATTGATGCTTCATATACAAAGCTTAAGAACGAGGATAAAAATCCGGATTGGCCGGATGGAACAAGGGTGACACTGTATCATAACGGCACAGTTTTAGTTCAGCAGGATTTTGATGCTGAACTAGGTGAAATTACCAAAAGACTTGATGTTGCAGGACTTGATGTTGCCAAGGATGACTATATATCAATGGTCATCAATTGTAAGGAAAACAATGCCTATGATGCAGGTCTTTATGAGTTTTCCATAAAGGGATTGTCTGCGCTTACGGGACAGACAGAGAGAGACGTTATAAATTGGGATAAAGGCCGTTCAAACAACGCATCACTCCAGGTTGATTTTGGAAAGCAGAGAGAAAACGGCTGGTGCTTCCAGTCAGGATACTATCAGGATCCATACTTCGCTGTGAACGTTGAGCGACTTGAGGAAAATGGCGAGAAATACACGACTCTTGACGGAATAGAGATAAAACGTGATTTCATCATGCCTGCTAACAAGGGAAGATCTGCAAATGTGAAGTGGGTTGCAGCAAAAAACGGCAAGATTGACATAATGGCATCCTATACAAAACTTCTTAATGAAGATAAAAATCCGGATTGGCCGGACGGCGTGACAGTGTATCTTTTCAAGAACAGAGAAGTCCTGAAAAAAGAGGATTTCGCGCCACTTACCGATGAGAAGATCACGAAGGATCTGTCAGTAGAGGATGTTGAGGTATGTGCCGGAGATTGCATTACTCTTTTGGTAGATGGAAAGGCAAATACCGCTTATGACGGCGGAAACTTCACTTTTGTGATCGAAGATGCAGAGCTTAGGACCATGAAGATGGTCAATAACAGCGGGAGGAACTATGCAAATCTTTCTAATGATTTTGGGGAGCAGGGCAGTAACGGTTGGTACTATCTTGAAGGCAGAAGAATAGACAAAGCAGAGGTTTTGTCAAAGAAGACTGCTGATGGAACAGGGTTTATTTCAAGAAAATTAAGCGGCCTCGAAGTGAAGAAGGACTTTGTGCAGCCAAGGCTCAATGCCGATGCAATGTACAAATGGGTTGTGGCAGTTGACGGAGAAATAGATATAACCGGTCAGTATGTGAAGTTTGGCCATGAAGATCCCAATGCAGACTGGCCTGACGGCGTAACTATCGAGATCTTCAAGAATAACTCCAGACTGTATAACAATGTTTGCAACTGCTCGAAAGGTAAAGGAAACGATAATGCAAGAGCTGTAAACATCACAAAACTGCAGGTTAAGAAGGGAGACATCCTTACTTTTGACATAGGCTGCAACAGGAATAATGCCTGGGACGGAGGAAGGCTTGAAATTGATATTGCTGATACTGAAGGAATCAAGGTTTCAGTAGGCGATGAAGTCAGGACCAACAACACTGTACTCGGTAATCTTGAATCATTCGAGCAGGGTAAGGACGGATGGTGGTTCCTTGAAGGAAAAGACTTAAACAGTGCAAAAGTCCTTGTATATGCTAATGAGGATAAGACTGCTTTTATTTCTCCTTCCAATAAGAATCTCGAAATGAAGAAAGACTTTGTTCATCCCGGAGAGAAGAAGGCAGCAATATATCAATGGGTAGTGTACGAAGATGGAAAAATCGATGTGCTTGGCGACTATACCAAATTCGGGCAGACTGACGCAAATCCTGATTATCCGGATGGTGTGGGACTTAAGGTGTTCTTAAATGAAGAGCTTCTTGAGGAAAAAGATATAGCGGTTTTGCAGGGAGATGGTAATGATAACAAGGCAGACTTCATGTTTACTCAGCTTGACGTCAGGAGAGGTGATAAGCTTTCATTTGTTATTGACGGAAAGAATAATATAGCCTATGACGCAGGTAGATTGTCTGTGAGTGTTTATGCGGCAAAAGAGAAGGCTGAAGATGAAAAGCCGCGGACTAACAACACTAATCTCTTTGAATCATTTGGTGAGCAGGGCTCAGATGGTTGGACCTATGGAATGTGCGACTGGGATGGAAAAAACTTTGAAGAGCTTTCCTATGATCCTGATAATGAAAGATACTATAATAACGGAAAACCTGAGCTGAAAAGGGATTTTGTAGAGCCCGGAAATGGCAGAAACGCTGCATACAGATGGGAAGCAGTTAATACAGGTAAAATAAAGGTTTGCGGAAGCTACACCAAGTTTACCAATAATGAAGACCCTGATGCCAACGGCATTTGCATGAGAATTTTCGTAAACGGCGAAGAAAAGAAGTGGTTTGGTGGAATTACCCAGGGCAACTTTGATTCTGAAAAAGAGATAACATTCGATGAAGAGTATATCGTTCACGAAGGCGACATCGTAATGTTTGCCGTAGATCCTGACGGAAACGACAGCTACGATGGCGGAAGACTTTCTGTAGTTATCAAAGATGCTGACAAGAACTCAGATGATGAGGAAAATGGAGATAAGCCCGAACCCGGTGAAGACCCTGTGAATCCCGGAGAAGATGACTCTGATAGCGAAGGCAGGAGCAATAGCACAAGTATTGCCGGCGCTTTCGGCGAACAGGGCTCAGATGGCTGGCACTACGGAATGTGCGACTGGAACGGCAAGAATTTTACAGAGCTTTCCTATGATTCTGATAATGAAAGATACTATAATAGCGGAAAACCTGAGCTTAAAAGGGACTTTGTAGAGCCGGGAAATGGCAGAAATGCAGCTTATCTCTGGATCGCAGCAAACGATGGAAGTATCAGGATCAGCGGAGAATATGTGAAGTTTCCTAACAGCGAAGATCCTGACGCCAACGGAACCTGTATGAGAATATTCCTTAACGGGGATGAGAAGCTTTGGATTGGCGGAGATACGCAGGGCAATTTCAGCTCAGAGATCAAAAAAGATTTTTATCAGGAATATGAAGTGAAAAAGGGTGACGAGATCATATTTGCTGTGGATCCTGACGGAAACGACAGCTACGATGGCGGAAGACTATCTGTAAGTATCGAGCCTGTGGAGTAAGGAAATGTTGTGATAGCCTCAGCCATCCTTGATACCATAAATCACTAAATGGTACCAGGTACCAAGAACTTTCCATTAATGGTTATGGGGCAGGACATCGTTTGATGTCCTGCCCCGATTCGTTAGGAGTAAGCTGCCATAATATCTGGGCTTGCTATAGGGATGCGAGCAGATTACAGCGAGTTCAAGTTCAACTTGAATTTCTGATTGTAACTTAAACTCATACTCGCTAGAATTAATATGATGCAACCTCTATTATGAAGCCATAAGGAGGAACGAAGTCATGAGTATAGGGATAAACATAAAAAGTTTAAGGGAGATATCTATAAAAGATTGATGTAAAGGAGACACCACATGAATATAAAAATATCCGGCTTAAGGTCGGGCCTTAATTACAACGATATGCTCAATCCCATAACCGGAGGATTCATCGAAGATATAGAAAAAAAACTTGGCTGCAGCCTTGCCATGAGCGATATTGCAGACTACGACTGTGATCTTAAGCTCATCTTCATTCAGTCCGGCGGAAGTGAGAATCTTTTTTTACAAAACAAGGACAAACTTAAGGAGCCATATTATCTGCTGACCAACGGTTCCAATAATTCCCTTGCCGCATCTCTGGAGATCATGACTTATATCACAGCCAATGGCAAACAGGGCGAGATCCTTCACGGAGATATTGACTACATTGCACAGCGTATAACAACCCTTGCCAAAACTGAGCAGCTGAAAAAAGAGCTGGCAAAGACCGTATTCGGAGTGATGGGGCGCCCTTCAGACTGGCTCATTGCTTCGGTTCCGTCCTATGAAGAGGTCACCCGCAAGCTGGGCGTAACCTTTAAGGACATTTCTCTTGACGAGGTAAAAAAGGAATATGACCGCGCAGTAATGGTAGGCAAAGATCTGCTGCCCGGAGTGTTTGATGATGCTGAGAAAACCAAGGCTCTTAAGACCTACGCAGCCTTCAAAACAATCGCGGAAAGGTATGGACTATCAGGCTTTACCGTCAGATGCTTTGACCTTCTGCAGCCCCTGGCAACCACCGGATGTGCAGGCCTTGCCCTTCTCAATGACGATGGCTTAACAGCTACCTGTGAAGGAGATATAGCAGCCCTCATTACCATGCATATCGTAAGGCTCCTTACAGGACAGCCTTCATTCCAGGCCAACCCATCAAGGATTTCTCCTTCTGATAACACCGTGGTTCTGGCCCACTGTACAGTTCCGCTGGCAATGACCAAAGACCTGCGCCTGGATACACATTTTGAATCCGGCACAGGCGTTGCGATAAAAGGCTATCTCAAGGAGCAGGATGTTACCATTTTCAGGCTTTCCGCTGACCTTAAACACTATTTTGTCAGTGACGGAACAATCCTCAAAAACCTTGATGAAGCTGACCTGTGCCGCACACAGATCCTTGTAAAATTCCAAGAAGACGTCTCTGAGATCTTAAGAAAGCCCTGCGGAAATCACCATATTGTTTTCTATGGCCATCATGCAGAAGAGATCAGGCGTGTAATGGACGCGATTATTGGATCGGATAAGTGATAGGCCAAATAGAAGCCAAAGCGGTTGAAGTATTCCTCAAGCTGCAGTTCCGGCCAGTCGAAGTAATAAAGGTCGCCCTCTATCTTGGAGACAATGGGCCTGTTCTTGGTAACAGTACCTCATTATCCACTCCGGCTCCAGAAACCTCGGAAAGCAGGTGGCTGAGATATATCAGAAGCTTGCTGTGGATCTTGACAGAGGTATACGGCAGGAATCTTGCAGAGTTTATCAGAAGAACAGAGTGGTAAAAAGAGTACATTTTATGCCCTTCAGGCAACTTTCTTCTTTTTTAGATAAATCATCAATCCGGAATAAACCAGTATTGCGAAGATGGCTCCGGCGATGAGGACGGCATAGTTTTTTTCCATGAGGAGTTCCCCGCCAAAGGTATAGACGAAGATGTGCGGGAATCTAAAAATATAGGTCAGGATGAACCAGACCGGTAATGATTCCTTGGAATAAAAGCCTATCCAGGCGTAGGTGTCCTTGGGTAGCGGAAGCAGCATAAATAAGAAATGGATAAAGACAGGATTTTTAGCAATGATCCTGTCTTCTATTTTTCGTATTCTTTCTTCTGAAAACATGAAATAGAGCGGCTTCGCCCCAAGACGGCGTCCGATGCCAAAGGCAATTGTGTTACCAATGGTTGCTCCAAGATCACAGAGAAGAGCTCCTTTCAGTCCACCCAGCATGAAGCCGGCCGCAAGGTAGAAGGGGGTGCCGGGGATACAGGTTGACATTGTCTGAACTACGATCAAAAGACAGAATACTACCCAGCCCAGAGCGCCTCTTGATGCTATGAATTCTTGTAATGATTCTCTATCATTAACGAAAGCAAGTATAGGCTGTCCTATGCAGAAATATACTATTATCAGGAATAATATTATAAATAGCGCTATTGCTATTCTTTTGATAGTTGTCTTTGGCATGAGAAACTCCTAAAATTCTTTGTAGATATATTTTAGCATATTAAAAAGGAGACATTGTGAGCCACATCGGAGTAAAAGAGATTAAAAATCCAAATGGTTTTCGATATAATGCTTTGAAGATTTTGAAGAATTTCGGAGATAAACAGGTCCAAAATACCTTGGAAATATCCGTTCTGGATGATTTTGATGGAAAAAAGGCTCTTTTAGTCATAGATGTTCAGGAAAGATATATGCATAAATATGATCCGAACCTGATTACAAGGATCAATAACCGTATCAGCGAAGCGGATAACGATGGCATTTTGACCATATATGTAAAAAACGCAGGTGATCCCGGGTCAGAGGACCAATATGCCTTAGCGGACGATCTGCTCATTGTTTCTGAATATATTTTTGAAAAGAAATACCCCAGTGCCTTTACTTCTGAGGCGTTCAAAAGCTTTTTGGAAGAACAGGATGTAACAGAACTGGAGCTTATTGGCGTCGATGGCAGCTCCTGTGTTGCCAAAACAGCTTTTGCCGCAAAAGAGAACGGATATGAGGTAAGTGTTAATCTAAACTGTGTTTCCAGCGTGAATGATAAGATTTTTAAAGATACACAAGTTAAAATGAAAGAGGTTGGAATCAGACTAATATGAGGAAGTATTTTAAAGGGAAGATAGCATGGCTTTCAAAAGAAGAAGGCGGCAGAGAAATCATTTATCCGGAAGGGACAAAATATGGTCCTGTTATTAAATGGAAAAATGGTTCAAGTTGGAGCCTTTTTATGATATGTCCGGACTTTTCCAAGACAGATGAAGTCAGGTTTACATTTCTTGTTGATGAAGCTCCATATGATGAAGTAATGATTGGAGATGTTTATGATCTTCATGAAGGAAGCAAGGTAGTAGGCAGACTGACTGTAACTTCTGAGGAACGCAGAGAGGATCTGCCTGTCCCTTCACACTTAGATGAGTACCTGCTCCTTAACGGGGCAAAAAATGATGAATTCCACGCCGAAGGGCTACTTAGATGCAAATGCGGATGTACCAAATTCAAGCTATATAGTAGCAATGAAAGGCAGATCGTCCAAGCAAGATGTGATTCCTGTGGAGAAATAATTATTGTCTTTGATTCAGGTAAGCATGGTTGGAATGGCTTTGTTTGCAAAGATGATTATAATGATCGAAATGAGCCCATGGAGCAATATATCTGTGAAAAGTGCGGGGAAGATGTCTTTGTAGTAGAGGTTTCGATTTCTTCTCAGGGAAAACAGGACTTTTTGGATGAGTGCGTAGCTAATGACGATTCTTTTTCAGAGCGTGACTGGAGAGAGGCATTTGAGTGGATTTCATTGTCTGTCAGCTGCTGGAATTGCAAGAAACATGTTAAAAACTGGCTGGACGCGGAGACTATGTAGATGGAGAAATATGAAATAAGACTGCGAAAGCCACAGTTGATTCTAAAGTAAGGAAAATTAAAATGATACTTGTTACAGGAGCTACAGGCTTTGTAGGAAATAAAATAATGGAAATCTGCAAGGATGTCGTTGCTGCGCCATCGCTCAGGAATGCATCTGAAGAGCAGATAAAAAGAATAATCGAAGAGAGTGGTGCAGATACTATTGTTCATACTGCCGCCATATCCGATATAGGCACGTGTGAAGCGGATCCTGAGGCATCTTATGTCGCAAATGTTTTGATACCATGCTATATTGCAAAAGCTGCTAAGGGACGAAAACTGGTTTGTTTCAGTTCTGATCAGGTATATAGCGGGCTTTCGGATGAAGGACCTTATACTGAAGAAATCGTAAAACCGGCCAATACCTACGCGGAACATAAACTTGAGATGGAGCAGCGGGTATTGGATATCTGTCCCGATGCTGTTATGCTGCGTGCGGAATGGATGTATGACTACTATCTCAAAAAGCCCAACTACTTCATGAACATCATAAATGCTAAGGAATCGGTAGCTTTCAGCTCAAAACAGTTCCGAGGAATCACCTATGTGAAGGAAGTGGCTGAAAACATTGAAAAAGTCATTGCATTACCAGGCGGAGCATATAACTTCGGAAGTGAGACAGAAAAGTCTATGTATGAGATCACTAGGGAATTTGTCAGTGCTCTGGGACTTAATATACAGGTAAATGATGCGCCTGCCAGACATAATCTATGGATGGACTGTTCCAAGGCAAAAAAGCACGGAATCGTATTTAGCAGCATTTCAGATGCTATATTACTATGTGCTAAAGATAATACATATAATTGAAATGCTATTTTTATTGGGCAAAGGAGCGAAATATTCATGAAAGCATATCAGCTGAAAATAACGATCAAGAATTCAAAACCGCCAATCTGGAGAAGATGTATAGTGCCTGCAGGTCTGTCTTTTTCGCAGCTGACCCATGTGATCCGGGAAGTAATGGGGTGGACGGGATATCATTTAAGTGAGTACAGCTTCAATAATCTTAAGATAAATCTTGTGGAAAATCCTGAATATGACAGGTTTATGTGGGGCTATGTCGATCTTGACGCCTCAGAGTACATAATCGATGACTTTCTTGAGACAGTTAAAACATTTACTTATACCTATGATTTTGGTGATGACTGGACTCATGAGGTCAGGATTGAGGCTGTTTTGGAGGATTATGACAAGGACTGTCCTTGTGTAGTTAAGTTTAAGGGCGATACTCCTCCGGAGGACTGCGGCGGAATCTGTGGGTATTATGAACTGATGGAGGCCCTGAATGATCCGAAGAATCCAGACCACGAGGAAATGAAGGACTGGTATGGAGAAACTCCCCACTCTGCATATGACATGGACCATGTAAATGATACTCTTTCTCAAATGATGGTCACTGAGAAAAAAATAAAGCCCATTACTGAAAGCGAGCTTAATGATATATATTTTAGCAAGGGGAAAATAACCCTGGATAAGGTAAAGGGGAAAACTCTGAAATCCTTTAAAAAAGCTGCTGATTCAGGAAAAGGCACACGCAGCAAATATGGCGATGAAATGGCAATTCTGTCAGAGTTGTTTGATGGTCTGGTCAAAATGTCCAAAGGCAGTACAGGCAAAAAGAGCGAGTTGGATAGGCTCCTGTCAGAAGGCATTGAGAGAACACCGGATTTTGGATTTGATTTTGACAGATGGAGTGAGGTAAGTGTAGAAAAGTCCGGAAACCTGATACAGGACTATCTTCTGAATCTTCGGGAAATTGACATTGACAATTTCACCAAATACCTTCAGCTTTCTGTAGGAAGAGGCAGCACCAAGCTGTCCAAGATAAAAAGACTGGTTGAATTCCTTTCTAAGAATCCGGGCTATTATCTGTTTGCTTTTAATGAGAATTCTCTTAAGGTGCTATTTGACATTTTTGCCGGGAAAACAGATGAACTGGGCTTTGGTGAATATGTTCCCGACGATGTCGCAGAAGCTATACAGATTGCATCAATGCTGGGACTTCTGCATGTAAAGGATAAAGGGAAAAAATGCATACTTCAGCTTGCCGAGGATGCATATAATATTGCAGACTCCATAAAAAAGGTAAATGCGAAGGAAATCTATGAGAGGCTTGATGTCTTCGATGACAAGCTTGGAGCGGTAATTCGAAACTATGGCTTTATTGAAGTTGATAATGCTCTTGATATGGTCCGGGGTGAATTCCCGGGAGTGAAGGATACAAAGGAATTAAAGAGAATGCTTTACTGGCATTCCAGGATGATGAATATGGTAACAACCGGTACAAATGAGATAACCGGGGAAACATTTGCCACAGCACCCGGCTACCCTGCGGAAGAAATCCTGGAATATCGCAGCAAATACAAAATAGACGATAGTATAGATTATAAACCGTTGGATCTGAATGATCCTTCAGTCCTTAGCAGAAACGTGGCGCAGCAATTTTATTGCTGGGATAATCTGGCAGATGTTTTAAAAGAGGGAATAGGACTTGACAACAGTGAAATAGCAGACTGCGTGGAAAGTCTGTTTTCTGATGTCATCAGAGGAAAGAGTGCGGCCTATATTTATGACAGGCTGATGGACGAATATCCTGTGGACGATCCGTTTATCCGTACTATGTACTGGCATGCGGCCTTCGCCTGCGTAGGAGAGATGGCCCTTCCACAGCTTAAGGGCTATACCAAATATGAGTTTTACAAGAAAACAGGAAAGTATCCCGAAGGCCTTCCTATGGGCGAAAAGCTTGGACGTGGCAAAAAGATAGGCAGAGACACACAGCTTAAGAATTTCCCGGAAGAAGATCAGTGGGCTCTTTATTCTTTGAGGCTTGAGAATGAACTTAGGGATCACAGAGAAGAATCCATAAAACTTGCAGATGAGCTTCTTGATAAATATCCCGATAACAAACAGCTTCTGGCTTATCTTCCCGAAGCATATATGGCTCTTGATGAGCGCTCCAAAGCAAAGGAAATTTTGCAGAAGCTAAGATTAATGGATCACTCTCTGGAAAAAGAGATTAAAGCCATGCTTCGGGTGATAGATTCCGGCGCGAGGCTGCCGTATTTTGAAGACTTACCCTTCGGCGATGAAAGTAACTGGGATTTCGGGGGATATGTTCCCCGGGAGCCGGTGGTTCGTCAGCTTCCCAAGGTGGGCCGCAACGATCCCTGCCCCTGCGGCAGCGGTAAGAAATTTAAGAAGTGTTGTATGGGTAAAGGAATTTATGATTGATAATAACAGTGGTACCAGGTAGTGCGCCCAGCTAAGGGTGCTTCATTTAGCGGATTGCAAACGTCCGCTCAATAAGCCGTGAGCCGCGGCATTGGAAGCGAGTCTTGCGTGAGATACGGCAACGCACTCTTGCGAAGCGTAGACAGCGTGGTTGCAGGGATAGTGATTGAGCACTGAAAGACCATACATCCAGAGGATGACGCGGTTGCCTGTGCGGAAGTCTATATAGATAGAATCGTAATGGCGAGAAGCTTAAAAAGACTAACTTATATAAGTTGGTCTTTTTTAGTTTGAAACAAATTTGCATTAATAATAAACGGTATTGAAATTATATTTTATCGGTGCTAAGATTATTTTTGATGGCGATATCGTCAATAACTATTGGGAACAAATATAAAAAAAGGAGGTAATGAGATGGAAGGGATGAACGGGAAATCCAGGATCAGATCTACGATGAAATTGTTACTTAGTAGCTTACTGGCAATTACTATGGTGCTTGGAATGCTTAATTTATCTGCATTTAAGGTAAAGGCAGTTGAAGGTGATGCTGAAGATAAATATACAATTTACTTTGAAAATGACAGACCAGGTTGGACCAGCCCTAATTGCTTTTTATGGAAAGGCACAGATAAATATAAACAAGTAAAGCTGGAGCTTTGTGATGAAGAAAAAAATCTCTATAAGGTTGATATTTATCCAAGTGAAGGCTATGAGAAGATATTATTTTCAGCCATTGTAGGGGACGGATCAGGACTTTACGAGCTTCCCGGGCAGGATGCTTTATTTAAGATTGGTAAAGTAAAACAAGAACCACGTAAACAGGAAAATGGTAATTCGATAGTTGAATTCGTTAATACACTTGGTTGGGACGATGTATATATTTATACAATTAATGGTTTATCAATAGCTGGTGTTACTTCTGACTGGCCCGG
Organism: Butyrivibrio sp. AE3009; assembly: GCF_000420845.1. GTDB lineage: Bacteria > Bacillota > Clostridia > Lachnospirales > Lachnospiraceae > Butyrivibrio. The sequence continues at coordinate 16,947 of NZ_ATVS01000035.1, forward strand.
AAAAAAGATGGAGTTAGTTGACCAGGAAAATGGTATTTACAGATATGTTTTAGATGGAAGCAAGTATAAGTGGTCAGAAGTTATCATAAATAATGGAGCAGGTAAGCAGGCAGGTTTATATAATGTGAGACAACGCTCAATCAGAGTTACTCCTATTGATCCTGAAGGCTGGGTAATCGAGAAGAAAGAAGATAATCTCAAGATTGTAGAAGAGTGGGGCAATCTTTACTGTGAAGATCAGGATGGCAACAGAGTTTACGGTCTTCAGACTGTAGATGGCGATCTTTACTATTTTGGCGAAGTAGGCGATGGCATGATGAAGTTTGGCCTCTACTATGTAGACGGAATGCCTTATTACTTCGGTGAGGACGGAAAGGCTCCAAAGAGCCGGTTCGTAACACCATATTATGACACTTATTATTTTGACGCAGATGGAAAAGCACATACAGGCTGGCTTGAACTTGATGGTGAAAAATACTACGCAGATGAGAGGGGAACTATTTTAAAGGGCGTACAGACAATTGATGAAAAGACCTATCTCTTTAACCGTAACGACGGTGGTAAGATGGTCAGAAACACAATGGCTCACGACTGGTGGGGCGATCACTACTACGGCGATGACGGCGTAATGCAGACAGGCTTTATCATCTTCGAGGATAAAACTTACTATTTCTTTGAAAACGGCGATATGGCCCATGGTTGGCAGACCATCGATGGAAATACTTATTTCTTTGGCGATAACGATGGAATCATGGCTAAAGGTACTACATTCATTTACTGGAGAGATTACGAATTCGACGAGAACGGAGTTCTTCAGGAATAAATAATATAGGAGTCTTTTACAACGTGAGTTATAAAAGACTCCTATTTTTTATTTAAAGACTATGACTGGACCATTAGATAGATTATTTGCAAACGGACCATGTAACCATAGACCTGTGACGATAGTTCTGTAAATTTGACAAGAGACTTAGTAAAACCAGGACTGCTCCGGCAACTGGGTAGACAACAATAAGTGAATTGGTTGTGCCATAGATTGCCAATACACCAGCAAATATGCTCCCAATGCTGAATGTCGCAATAGCAGTATTCCAGAGGTTTAGAAACCTTCTGTCCGGATATTTTTCCTTAAATAAAAGGATAGAATAGGGTAGTACTCCCATCGTAAGAGGTATGGCAAATGCATACAGCATGAAGTAGGAGTATACTTCATGACTGAAGATTTCATATATTGCTCCAAACAGTGCAAGGAAGCAGGTTCCAATGATATTGAAAAGCAAATGTAGTTTTAGTTGTTTTTCCATTTTAGTTTTCCTCCTGCCAAAATTCTTTAGATATATACAATGTCGCTGACACTTCGTTCTTTGATGCTTCCTCCGGTGGTGGGATTGTTGACCACATATCCATTGAAGTACATGGTGGAAGATCCGCCACCGTCAAGGTTATAGGCTGTTTCAACGCCAAGCTCCTTCATGAAGGTTGCAAGTTCATAAAGACTAAGTCCTTCGCTCTCAGAAGTTCTTCCATCAGACACAACAAAAACAAAGTGATTGGCATCTATGACGCCTATAGCAGTTCTTGGATTGCTTGCCTTTGCCTTGGCAACTTCGGCATTTTCATCTACTGTAACAGAGTTGTCTTCTACAAGAGCCGGGCCAAAGGAAAAAGCTTGCCATACTCCCATTGAAACCAGTTCTTCGGCTGAGTACTCAGTGTCATTTACGACTTCCATTGTTCCATCTGTATAAATACATAAAACATCTGATCCGCTTGCACTGTCGCGGTAGACAATTCCGTTGCGTATTACATATCCATTTTCCTGAACGCCGTAGTAATCGCCGTTTATGGCTAGTACAGCATTGTTATTTTCTGCAATCGTAGAAGTTGTGGCGGTGACGTTTTTGCCGTAAGTGTCATTGGCAAATGCCGTCTTTAAGTACTGAGCAGAGGAAAGAGTAACGTCTGCCACGTAGATTTTGGTGTCGTTCTGATAATATTCAGTTAATGTAATGCTATAGTTATCTGAACTTACAGTGTTTTCGCCCGAATAGGACTCTGAGGCGTTAATACCAGATGTGCTTTCTGTGGTTTCTGAAGAAGTTACTGACCCATCTTCAGACATACTTGTTTTGGAATGTTTCCTGCTGGATCGAGACTTGTGACTTTCTGAGAGACCTGAATCTGAACTGCTATTGGAAGCAGTACTATCAGCTGCTTTTGCAACTTTAGGTTCTGTGCTTTCCGATTGCGTATTATCTATGGATCCGGTTAATGAAGTGGTGCTGTCAGTCTGATCAGCGAACATGGACGTATTTATTTCTGTGGCATTGGAGTTGTAGCTCTTGCTTATAACAAAGGTATCGAGGGAAATATAAGTCGTAAATGCTACCAGGACAAAAGCTGAACATATAGCCCAGAGGTGTTTTTTCATATGATACTGCCTGCCTTTCTTAAAAATAAAACTGTGTTGTATAAAGTAACTGAGTACAAAAAGTGCAAGTTCGGTGATGATTTTTGCAACATATGCTGCAAGGCCCATTCCGGTAAGCAGCTCAAGGATAAATGTGTTAAGTATGAGTATTGCAACTGCCAGAGCAGAGTATTTTATGGCAGAAGTGGCAACATCCTTTTGAGATTTGAAAACTACTTTTCTGTTAAGTGAAAAATTCAGAGTCCCACTGATTATACGTGCAAGGATATTTGCCACAATAAGTGAACCTGATACCGCAGATATCAAGCAGAACAGTCCATAGTCTACAAGAAAACTTATAAGGGATGAAGCACAGAAGCATAGGATTTCTTTGTATATCTTTATGGAATCTTTAACAGGATCAAAGTGAGAACTCTCATTCTTTCCTATATAAACAGTATTTATCCATTCTTCTTTGATCTCTATTCCCTGCTTGGGGAGCTCCATGAGCATATTCATCTCATATTCGTAGCGGCTTCCGCTTATTTGAAGAAGTTTCGGTACCAGCTTATCACTGTATGCTCTAAGCCCTGTCTGGGTATCAAAAACTATATTTCCGGTTGTGAGCCTATATACAAAGCGGGTAATGGCATTTCCAGCGCGGCTTTTAAACGGAACTTTTCCTTCCATTTTTCGGCTGCCTAGAACAAGGCATGAACGGTTTGCTTCTGCTACAGATATCACGTTGATGATATCTTCAAGTTTATGCTGGCCATCTGCATCAGCATTGACTACAGTGTATGGCGCATCATAGGTGTTATGAATGTATGCAAGCCCTGTTTTTAGAGCTTCACCCTTGCCCTTATTTTCATTATGAACAAGTATCCTGGCATATCTGGATGCGTCAGAAAACACCTTACTAAAAGTCTCCGGGCTACCATCATTTACTATTACGATTTCAAAACCCTCCTGATACAGGCCCTTAGAAACATCAATCAGTTTTTCATCTGGCATGTATGCGGGAATCAAAGCGATCCTGTTCATTATTAATCCTTTCCTTTGAATATATTGACCATAATTTGATAATAAACATGAATCCTAAAATCAACCTAAATAGGCGGTAATAATTCTTGTGGGATGCGGATAAGATTCTGAAGTAGTTGGTATGATTCGAGCATAACCGCTTACCGAACCATGCGCATTACGACGCACAAAGTGTCGACATTGGTACCTGGCAGTGCGCCCAGCTAAGGGTGCTTCATTTAGCGGATTGCAAACGTCCGCCCAATAAGCCGTGAGCCGCGGCATTGGAAGCGAGTCTTGCGTGAGATACGGCAACGCACTCTTACGAAGCGTAGACAGCGTGGTTGCAGGGATAGTGATTGAGCACCGAAAGACCATACATCCAGAGGACGACGCGGTTGCCTGTGCGGAAGTCTATATAGATAGAATCGTAATGACGAGAAGCTTAATGAGATTCTTGTTGGTTATTACCATTACTATGGGATTACAGATAACTTGCGAAGTTTGAAGACATTCAGATATGAAGTCCTTAAAAGTCTATTTTATTGGCTGAATAGACGAAGTCAAAAGAAGAGCTACAATAGGAACGAATTATGGGCAATGATTAGTTCACATCTTAATGTTGCTCTTCCTAGAACATACGTAAGTATCTATGCGCAGTAAAACGAATAATTAGTCTCGTAAAGAGCCGGATGCGGGAAAGCCGCACGTCCGGAATTTCTGTGAGGGGCAGAGGGAGCAATCCCCCTGTCTACTCGACCCGCCAAAAAGAATGGATGCCAGGCACTGTGAAGACTATTCACAATACCTGGCACCTTAACATATGACCCCGACGAAAAATTACAGATTATTCACGTACTCTGTTATATCTGGATAATCATCAAAGAACACAGGAATTATTCCCATCCTCATAAAGTAGCACATTTTGTAATCATCCATCCATTTATTTGATGGTGCATTTTTCTTCATAAATACAAAATGCCAACTTGAAGGATTTTTCTTAAAGTTAGTAAAAAAGACTTTCTGCTCTTCGTAGTCAGATACACTATTTCCTATTAGAATATTAGTTTCTTTCAGTTGATCAGACAGTTTCTTACGTGCATATTGTCCCGCAGTAAAGTATCCGCGCAAGTACTCATAGGTTGAAAGGACTATAGCCTTAGGATGTTTCTTGTCATTATAGGAATACAGGCCATGTGAGTGCACGATGTGTATGTTATACTCATTTTTTTCTGCCTTATACTTATATACTGTCTGATACTTGGCACTAGGAAAGTTTTTGTCCAGAATCATTTCCAGCGCATTGTCATAATTAAATGTAAGGATACGTCCGCGTTTCTTTTGGTAAACATTTTTTGCAATCTGAAATAGCGTTGTATTTTCCAATTGTTCGTTATTATCTTTATCAAACATTCTTGGATTAAAAGATGATGAGTATAGGTTGTTATAGATAACATCGTAATATTTCTGGGGATCCAGGTTTTTTAGTATCTCCGGGGCTATGTAATTTGTATTACAGATATCTTGTTCAAGCGAAATCAGGTCATCTTTTATTTCCAATTTATAAGGTAAAGAAATGCCAAGCGCCTTAAGATCTGGAAGAACAGGGATTGGTATGGATTTTATTGTCCGGACTTCATTTCTCATAGAATCAACTAGTTCGGCCCAACTACCAAAGGTGTTATTCAATCCATTATCTTTATTAACTCCCGCCCCAAGAATAAAACGATATTCTTCATTCTTTCGCTTATTAAGCAGCTCCATGCCTAAAGTATCTTTTAAAAGAGAACCTGGCTCATAACCCAGTTCCACCATCTTTTTCATTCCATAAGTGGACATAGCCAATAATTCGATAGTGCTTTTGCCGAATTGATTATAAAAATAATCATATGCAGAATAAGCCTGACCAGTACTATCATGAAATCTCTTACTATCGTAATCATCTTCAGTCAAATAAAAAATGATTGTTTTCTGATTCTTAGGTATTAGTTGACCTAAAACTTTATAATATTTCTTACTTTTGGGTATACCTTCTGTAGTGAATGAGTCCTTATTAAAATAAGCCATGAGTCCTAGCGCTGATTTTAAGAAATCGCTGTATTCCAGTCTAGTTAGCTTTTCCAGCGGAGAGCCATTATTAAAAAAGAAGAACATATCAGTCGTATTTCCTTTCAATTAAGTATTATTTTGATAAATCTAGCTTTGGAGTTTGTGCCATTATATTCTTGCATAACTCATCCCATTCTTTATGAGCTTTACCATAGATGGTTTCATGAGTTATGTTTAAAGCCTCTAATTGTGCCTTTATAGCTGGTACGCTCTCGTAATTTATATGTATTACTGTAGCCAATGGCTTTTCATCAACAGTAGTGGAGTACCATTTATAATTTAATGGATATCTGGAATCCATTAGGGTAAATACTCCTGATTGCCTTGCTACACGATATGAAATGTCATAATCACTTTTCACTGCCAAGGGAATAGGTGTAAATGGGGTGTTGTTAAGATCCCCTAACCATTTGTCAAACTTAATATCCGCATTATTTATTGTATCTACGCATATCGGTTCTGTAATGCTTGTACCGTCTTCATTTACAATCATGGAATTGGCGTTGCATAAAGATGGATTAAGAATATACACAACAGGAGAGTCCTTTTCCTCAAATCCATCCAATGCAAAAAACAGCGCAACCAAAGGATCTGTGGACCAGTCAAGCGCAGGTGTTCTGAGACTATAGTGCTGCGCAAGAAACAAATAGTGGAATTTATTCCAGTTACTGGGAACTGCGTCCTTCATTTTTTCATAAAAAGAATCAAAGGCCTTTTCAAAAATCGGGAATTTATCATAACAAAGCCTTTCTATTTCGCCGGGCTCTTTTGCAGCGGAAAAGCGTTCCTTATCTCTGTAAACGCTGGCATTAAGATCCCATTCTGCTTTTCTGTGGCCACGATACCATAATTCAGCATTATCATTGTTCTGTCTGTTCTTACAAACATAGTCAATGTATTCGTTTACTGAGGATATTATCGTCAGCTTGCTCAATCTGTTTCTTTCATATTCTAAAAGCAATTCTTCGTTCATGTGCTATCCCCCTCGTTTTTTCATACATAAACTATTATATATTCGGCAGAAAGGGGCTGCAATTTGTAAATGTAACATTCTTTTTACTTTTTTCAGGGTGGTCAAAATATGACCAAAAAGTAAAGTAGAGAACATGTTCAAGATAATAGCCATCATAAAAGGAGATTTTTATCATGAGTGAAGATTATAAGCAGGATAAAGAAGAAAAGAAGGAAATACCTATTGCCAATATCGTTGTTACGGGTATTACAGGATCAGGAAAGAGTACGCTTGTAAATGCAATATGCCATGATAACAACAGTCCTATTAGGATATGGGATACGGTTGAATTTGAAATTGATTCGGTGAAAACAGAACAGTCTATGCGTGAGATTAGTGAAAAGCTTGAAGAGAAGTCATCCAGGAATGAAAATGAGTGCATCCATGCAATATGGTATTGTATCAATTCGGGCACTAATAGGTATCAAGAAGGTGAAATAAGATTAATAGAGACCTTACATAGCTTAAAAGTGCCCATTATCATTGTTCTTACTCAGTGTGCAGGTGATCCGAAAATAGCAGATCATTTAGAGGAATTAATTCGCAGCGATAATAAAAGCTGTTTACTGGTACCTGTCACCAATGTTTAGGAGAATACAGTTAAATATATCACTTACCTCATACCAGTGGGCAAAAGAAAAACTTTCCGTAATGGAAAGCTTTTCTTTTATAACTAGTACAATAAGTGTATTATAGTTTGTGTAAGTTCCATGTAGAATGAAGTCATGAAAACAAGTATGGAGGCTTCAGATATGGAACAGAACAAGAAAATGTATGGGGAAATCATTAAGGAACGTGAATATAGAAAGCTGATTTTTGCTACGGTTATCAACCGATTTGGTGATTCTGTAGATGCAATCGCTTTTACATGGCTGGTTTATCAGATTACACACAGTGCAGCATGGTCAGCAATAGTTTTTGCACTTAATACACTTCCAAACGTGGTGGTTCAGCCCTTTGCCGGAGCTATTGTTGAGAAGATGGACAAGAAGCATGTGATTGTAGCAACACATCTTCTTAGGGCAGTCATTATTACATTGTTTGCACTTCTATATAGAGCAGGCCTGGTGAATGCACTGGTTATGGCAATCTTTACTTTGGTCATCACGACAGTGGAATCCTTTAATCTTCCTGCAACTTCAGCATTTACAATCCAGGTGGTTAAGAAAGAGCATATGACCTGCGGAATGAGTCTTAATTCCATGCTTTCAAGTGCTGCATCACTGGCAGGTACAGGTGCTGCCGGCGTGATCATTGCAACAGCAGGCGTTTCTGCAGCGATGATGATTGATGTAATAACTTTTGGAGTTGCAGCGGTGCTTATCAGTGCAATGAAGGCTGGGAGAGTAGCAATTACTGAGGCAGCACAGAATGAAGCATCCAAGACAACATCCGAGGCCGGAGAAACAGAGAACAAAAAAGAGCAGAGTAAAATTGAATTCTTTTTAGACGGCTTTAGATATGTGGCAAATTCACGAGTTATCTGCAATTATGGCTTACTTGCAGTTGCCCTTAACTTCATGCTCATTCCTATAAATGCACTTCAGGCACCAATTGCCAGCGAGATTTTCAAGATGGGCGGAGAAATCCTTAGTATTGCAGGTGCATTTGCTGCAATCGGAGGTATTGCAGGATCCGCACTCGTACCGGTTCTTTCACAGAAACTATCTCCGCTTAAGATGATCATGCTTGGAACCTCCCTTCTCGGAGCAGGAATGCTTGGAATGGCCTGCGGTGGAGTTTTTGTTGGAAATAATATTGCTTGTTATGTGGACGTAGCAGCTTCATTTTTTGTCATGATGGTGGCAGCTTCAATCATAGGCGGTACAATCAATATCCAGTTTATGAAAAATGCTGATCCAAAATATATTGCAAGAGCAGCCGCAGTAATGGGCGCTTGCGGAACAGCATGTATGCCTGTGGGTTCACTTCTTTTAAGCGCAGTTGTGACTAAGGTCAGCACAGGAGCAATTCTTGTATTCTGCGTGATTTTTGCAATAGCTATTCTTGCAATCTTAGTCTTTGTAAAGCCACAGATGGAGATTGAGGAAGGCTCCCTTGGAATTAAAAACGAGAAAGTATCAGCAAGTTTAGGATAAAAATTCTTTCATTAAAGGAGTTTGCAATGCAGATAAAGCTTAATGAAAACATAAAGAAGTACCGAAAGAGCATGAATCTGACCCAGGAAGAACTGGCAGAAGCCTTCGGAGTTACGGTTGGAGCTGTATCAAAATGGGAAAGCGGCAGTAATGTGCCGGATATTCTAACTCTTATGCAGCTTGCAGACTTTTTTAGCATATCTGTCGACGTGCTTCTGGGCTATAGCATGTCCTCCAAGAACGTCAAAGACATTTCTGACAGGCTGGATGCTCTTTTACATGAGGATAAATATGACGAGGCTATTGCTGAGGCAGAAAAAGCACTGGTTAGATATCCGGGTAACTTTAAGATTCTCACAAGCTGTGCGGACACATACTATATTGTTTCATCGATGAAAGATTTGAAGGATTACCGGGACAAAGCAATAGAACTTTATGAGTCGTCGGTTCGCTATATTTCACAGAGTGACAAACCGGATCAGGAAAACTTTAGCATTAAATTTCGCATCGCAACATTAAAAGGTCGTGATAACCCTGAGAAATCTCTTGAGGAGTTTAAAAAGATAAATTATCAGGGTATAGCAGACATCAATATTGCCAATATTTTAAGAATGATGGGCAAGCCTGAGGAAGCAATGGAGACTTACACAAGAGTTTTGGTCTCAATTCTGGTAAAGACCTTGGAGTTTTCTACAGAAATGTTTATGGTGCTGGTTTCTATGGACGCTGCGAAGGCATACAAGGAAGCTGGTGAGATTATGGATTGGTATATGACTATAGTAGATGCTACCAGCATTGATAGGAGCAAGAACAGCTATCTTTCCAAGATGAAGATCATGGGACTTGTCTATAAATCATTGGTTCTTTGTTGCCTCAAAAAGGATGATGAAATGAGAAACTGCATTGATACAGCCTTAGAAATAGCAAAGCAGTACGACAAAAACCCTTCAAATGATTTTGCCGGAAAGATCAAATTCTGGCATGGAAGTAAGGATTATCACATTTCTCTATATGATAATTTTGGTGTTGGTGCCGTGGCCGGTATCGATAATCTTTTTAATATGGGACCTAAAGTGCTGCCTCCTAAGGTTATAAAAAAGATGGAAACAGCGCTTGAATACTGGAATAGCGTAAAATAGAATGATTATAAAGAATTAAAGATCATGCACCGAAATTAGCCTTCTTTTTGCCGAAGGAGGTCGTATCTCATCTATTCTGTGGAGGGGAAAACTATGTTAGAAATATTAAAAGCGAGGTTTCAGGATAATAAGAATCTTCATATGGAACTGAGTTGGCTTGACGTGGAGAAACGTTTGCTTGAGCATCAGGGCTCCATGGATGTTTTGAGAAGGATGGAGGAGAGCGGCGGAGAACCGGATACCATCGGCTATGACGAAAAGACGGGAAAGCTAATTTTCTGCGACTGCGCAAAGGAGTCCCCTTCTGGGCGCAGAAGCCTGTGCTATGACGAAAAGGCATTACAGGGGCGTGCTAAAAACCCGCCGTCAGGCAGCGCCGAATGGAAAGCAAAAGAAATCGGCGTTTTGATCATGACGGAGGAACTCTATCGCCGACTGCAAAGTCTCGGGGAATTTGATTTGAAAACGTCAAGTTGGATCACTACGCCGGATGATATTCGCGACAAGGGCGGTGCATTGTTCTGCGAACGACGTTACGGAAGGGTTTTCACATTCCATAACGGGGCGGATTCGTACTATTCCGTGCGCGGGTTCAGAGGTTATACGCTTATATAAATTCAAATTTGTGATTAAATTTCAGAATAAATCAGAACGTTAACTCGGCAGTTTGTCTTACGAGGAGAGCAGAAAATGGAATATGTAATAAAGAGTTTGACTCCTGATTTGGCGGAGGATTATTTTGATTTCTTTGATAATAGGGCATTTTCAGATGGATCCCCATTCTATCCGTGTTATTGCAATGCATTCAATCTAAGCAAAGAAAGAATGGAAAAGGAATTGTATCAGAGGGCAGAGGATTATGGTAACGGACTGGAAGGCTGGATAAGAGCACTTAGGGAATCAGCTGAAAGAATGGTACAGGCAGGAGAAATCAAGGGCTATTTGGCATATGATAATGGAATAGCAATAGGCTGGTGTAATTCGAATGACAGGTCAAGCTACTACAGAACCGGTGAATTTGATCTGCATACTTTGCCTGATGATGAGGAATACACACATAACATTGTTCCAGGTGAAGTTAAGGCTATAGTATGTTTTGAAATTTCTCCGGAATACCGAGGTAAGGGAATTGCAACTCAGTTTTTACGTAGAATCTGTGATGATGCAAAGCTCGAAGGATACAAATATGTTGAAGCATATCCGGTAAAGGATGGAGAGAATATAGAAATGGCTTTTACTGGACCGTTACGATTATATGAAAAGGCCGGCTTTGAAATCTTTGAACTGTCTGGCAATACATATACGGTGAGAAAAAAACTGATTCTATAAATGGGAATGCTTGAGTGAAAAAGTGTACCACCTGCGCTACCCAATTTTTTTACCGCCCCAATATAACAAAAACTAATTGCCTGTAAGTTACAGGGTAAGCACTTTTAATGAGCTGGGAATAAAGATCTCAGCTCATTTTTTCTAAGATAATACGTGCCTATTGGGGTATAATGGATATAGCCGTTTTTGACTGTGATTGAGCACTGGAGGAGCAGTATGAAAAGATTATGTGTCGCCATGTTAATACTTATGACGATTGTTGCTGTAGGTTGTGGAAACAATAAAGTGGCAGATAGCGGAGTTGCTTCCAGCACAGTGAGTGAACCGGAAGCGGTTGAAGCCAGCACTCTTGGTGTGCCTGCGGTGAAAGACGGAGTTTTGAGACCGGGAGAAGACTGCGCTGAGGTTTATTTCGAATGGGATCCTGTTGAAGGTGCTGATGGATACGAAGTCTCTGAGGAGAATAAGTACTATTCAGAAAAAGAGTACAGAGAACCTGAAACAGTTGAGGTCGCCGATAATTCTTATGTTACCGGTGCCCAGGATTATTTTGATTTCAGAATAAGAGTAAGGGCTTTTAATGGTGAAGGAGCCGACAGAGTTTATGGCGAATGGAGTTCTTTTGTCACGGGAAGTGCATATGAAAAGAAGACTGCTGCAGCTGGCGGACCCTATGGAGAGATGTCTGTAGTTATTCCTGAAGGATGGACTGCGGAGATTTCTGCAGTGGATGATGGGAAGCTCACTTATGGCCTCTATGGATTGATACTAAAACCAAAATCTGCAGATGCAGGGCAGATTGAGCTATTTTACTCAGACAGCTTTGGCGTTTGCGGAACAGGACTTTCACAGGAAGAGATTACATTAGCGGGATATACCGCGCATGTTGGTACATATGATGATCATGAGCATTGGGATTTCATTACTTTTGGAGACGAGCGTCCGCAAATAGTAGCCCAGAGCATAGACTGCGATTCCTGGATAAGCTATATGTGGGAAGAAGCAGATACTATTTTGGATACGCTTAAGTTTGATCCCAGCAAGACTGAAGGCGGAATAGGACAGTACATTTCAGATTCTGAAGTTGAGGCTCTTGGACTCATGATGAGTGTTAGTAATGTGACGACCTCAGGACTGACTGTTCATTTCAGACAATACGATGATAAGAGCAGCAGCGAGCTAACATATGGAGATGGCTACACACTTGAGAAGCTTGAAGGTGAGAAGTGGGTAGCGGTTCCGATGATAATTGATAACGGAGTTTTTACTGATATTGGCTACAATATTCCAAAGAACGGGGAAGCTGAGATTGAAACTAACTGGGAATGGTTTTACGGAAAGCTTGAACCTGGAACATATAAGATAACCAAGATTGTATTGGATTCAGGAGTTAGCAGCGAAGGGGATAGTCTGAATCGGTATCCTATAAGCGCACAGTTTTTGGTTGCCGGATGATGGAGAATCCACGATGAGCAGATTAAAAGACCTGAGAAAGTATGTAGATAAGAAGCTTAACAAGATAGAAGACGAGGATAAAAGGACCAGTGCAATTTCGCATTTGTACTGTGTATCCCTTGCAGCGCAGATGATTGCGAAGAAAAGAGGCCTGGATCCGGAGCTTGCAGCTATGGCTGCTATGCTCCATGACATGCATGCTTATAAGACCGGATCTTACGATGACCATGCTCATCTTGGCGCTGATTATGCCAGGAAGGTTCTTACAAAGCTTGAACTTACAACACCTGAGGAGACAGACATCATTTGTTCAGCGATTTATCATCATGATGACAAGCTGACTGTTGACAGCCCTATGGATGAAGTGCTCAAGGATGCGGACGTAATCCATCACTGTATGAATGATCTTTCCAAGCCCATTAAGGAGAAAGAACAGGCAAGGTTTGACAGTTTGATGAAAGAATTTGGGGTGACTGAGTAGTATGGGACTTATTGAAATCGCCAGCGGCAACTCGGTTTGGCGTGGCATGGATTATTATAATAACAAAAAGGTAGAGTCCGTAGAGAAAACAAGTGCTACCTCTTATGACGGTGTAGTAAAAGGCACTGAGCTTTACCATGTGCACGTGGATCTGGAACATCCTAGAAAATCCACCTGTACTTGTCCTTTTGCTGATGGACGCAGAGTTATCTGTAAGCATATGATTGCTCTTTATTTTACTGCAGAACCCAAAGCTGCTAAGGATTTCCTCAAACAAGTAGAAGAGTGGGAAAAAGAGGAAGAAGAGGAAGAACAGCGTCATTACGATGAACTTCGTGATTATGTAAACAGTTTAAGCAAAGCTGAACTTCAGCAGCTATATTATGACGCGCTGATCGAATTAGAAGACAGACGCAGGAATTATTGGTGAATCTCACATCAGGAATATTGATGCCAAGCGTAAACTTTGATTTTTTCGCGAACCTCCTATAAAGAATATGCAAAAAGCATATATATTATAAGTCCAATAGTCTAATGCCCTCGCAAGTTGCGGGGGCATTACTTTTAGTGTGAAGCCTTACACGACTAAAGTCGCGTGCATCTTATAGCAGCCTATCGGCTGCGCCCGCTTTAGGCGGACGGACTGCGTTTGATCGCATTCTTTAGGAATTCACTCGTCAACCCATTCTGCGTCTTTTTCAATCTCCCAGAATGTTTTCCCATCAAACAGGGGCTCTTTTAGGAATTTTTCCAGACTCTCTTGGTTGCTAAAGCCTTCTACTTTCCATAACAAATTACCTTCTGGTTCCCATTGTTGAAGTTCAAAGCGATATCTTCCGTCATCAAGAATATATCCTTGAGAGAAATATTTCTTACCATTGTAGGTATAAATTAATTCTTCTCCACCCCAGAGCTTGTCAATAAATTCGTTGATATTACCATTTTTCATTGTTATGTAACTCCTTTAAAGTATTTTTTATACTTTTTGTACAGCTTAGAGTTTTTGTGCAATATCTTTGTGGTCCTTTCGAAAGGCCCTGCTTTTGTTTGGCTAAAATCAGTACTGTATTCATGGTAGTGCAATACCTTTGTTTTGGTTTTTAGGCCGGATATGTCCTCTGGATGATAAGCAATCTCTATTCTTAGATTGTGATTCTTATCATAAATTCTCATCATATTGAATGTTCCGTCAGAATTCATCTTAATGTAAGCTATGCTGGAATGAGATGATTCAGGAAGACTGTGTTTACCGGAGCCAGGGATGCCTTTTAATACTTTTACTCCATTATATTTGCCATCTGGTGAAAATGAAGTGTCTACTTCATAACTATACGGCACATTGTTACCGACTGCAAAGGTTCCTCTTCCGCCCATATCAATTGTCCCCCTTTCTGGAGCTTAAGTAATCAACAACAATGAGATTTCCTTCCATTTCCTTAAAAGGTGTGCCCAAACAGATAATAGCCTCCGGCTCTATGTTTATTAGCAGTTGGTAGTAACCTCTAAGAAAGGCTTTTTTATTGCCTTTACAACCGATCATCCCCACGGCAACTATGCAATGCTTTTCAATTGCGTCATAGCAAAACTCAAAGCTTCTGCTGGATCCCCAGCTAATGGTGGGAACAACAATCTTGCCTTCTTTTTGCCAATATGCGCCTACCCATCTTGATTTGCCGATAGATTCTATCTGGCGCCAAGGACTCATATCACTATATAGTGAAAAATCTGGAGTCAGCAGGAATCTGTATTTTCCGTATCTTTTCAGAGCTTTTTCTGGATGATAGTACGTAGATTCAAACCTGTAATCATCAACAAAGAAATGTACACCTTTATGAAGATTTTTAGTATCATGGGTACTTACATCTGAGCATGCTATAAGGTCAATGTTATCAATATTTAGTTGTTGTTTATGTATTATTGGAAATCCATATTTACCCTCGGTTTCGAATTCATTTCGCATAAAAAGAGGGTCATCACGCATTTGTTTACTTGTCATGGTTTTTCTCCTGTTTATGCCGGCAATTCAGTATGTAATTGATTTAAATCAAAACATGAATTATTCCGCGAAGCTTCAAGCAATACAGGCAAAATTTCTTGATGGTAAGGAGATTGCAGAGTATGATGATGCAATTTCATATCTTGAGCAAGCAGATACAGGAGTTGCTGCTTGTTTTCGAGAGAAGTTAAGTGAAGATGACATTATTACTGTAGCAAATGTTATGAAAAAATATCAACGAAAATAGCAATTGGGAGGAGGGGTAACCGTGAAAGCGAAAGATGTTTCTGCGGAAAAGCAGATGAAAACAATAATTGCTGCTAACGAAATAATAAACCGTTTTATAAATCATGATCCTTTTTATATAGCAAGACAATTGGGGATTCGCGTGATTTTTACTGCACTTACGGATAATGTAAAAGCATTTATTACAAGAGATGCTTATGGAGCAACTATTTTTATAACAAAATTTGCTGATAGTCTTTCACGGAAAATATTATGCGCGCATGAGCTTGGTCATTTTATAAATGGCGATGTAGAATATGCACCTGCTTTTTTTGACATAGATATTGATCCAGAGAAGGAATATTTGGCAAATGTTTTCATGTCCATTTTATTTCCTCAGGCTGAAATAAAACTGAATGCAAACCCCAATACGGATATTACTGAGATCAATAAGTACTTTGACGGGTTGATTCGATACAATCATGATACAAAGAGCAGTGATGGAGAACTTAAAATTCTTAATGACAGCTCAACTATATTTGACATGGTGCATTAACTGTATTACGCTTTTGTGGTAGTGTTTTGCTCGCTACAACGATAAGGTGATTACAACCTAAAAAACATTTTCTTGAGGAGGAAAAAATAAATGAACAAGACAGAATTAGTAGAAGCTATCGCAAAGCAGACAGGTCTTACAAAAGCAGCTTCTGAGAAGGCAGTTAAGGCTTTCACAGACGTAGTATCAAAGGAGCTTAAGAAGAAGGGCAAAGTTCAGCTCGTTGGATTCGGAACATTCGAGACTGCTAAGAGAGCAGCAAGAACAGGTAAGAATCCTCAGACTGGCGCAGCTATTAAGATTCCTGCAGCTACAGTTCCTAAGTTCAAGGCTGGTAAGGCTCTTAAGGATACAGTTAACGGAGCTAAGAAGTAATTCATATTGAGATGTTAAGGATCGGGAGATTGATTCTTCCGGTCCTTTTTTGTGGTGTAGTGTAGGGAAATGATGTTAACAATTTGTTCAAGGCTTGTTTATTCTTTATTCAGCCGGAGATTGTACCATAATAATAGACAGTAAGAAAACACACATTGCTTCTTTTTCATTTTCATGGGCTGGTCATCGCGATCAGCCCATCCTCCATTTTGGGAGATTTTTAGGAATATAGAAAAGATTTAGGGCAGAACACCATTGGATAGTCGGCGTTCTGCCCGTTTATTTTTAGAGTAAGCTGCCAGTAATAAGAGGGGGACGGCAGCTTTGAAATGAATAATGAAAAAGTATATGTGTTTGGGAGGTTCAAGCTTTTGCTTGATGAGGTAATGATACAGAATAATCGTTACAGTTCAGACCCTAGCTTGAGATAAGAAGACCGGTAGACTACCATTTTTGCACAAGATGAACCTGAGGCATACGATGAGGAAGCGGATCTTTTGGATGATATCGAGTTCATGGATGCGGACGAAGCCAGAGAAGCCATCGAAGATGCAGGCTATGATCCGGATGATTTCGCCGGAGATTTTGGCGATGATTTTTAAGAAGAAATAATCAAACGATTTGTGTTCATGATAAATAAACTCTGAATGAAATGATCTATCCTCTGAGTAGTAAGAGTTTATCGCCACAGGCAAACAGGTCTGGTAGGGGATACGTAAGGTCAGCTGGGCTTTCCTTTCTAAAGAATATGGGACTTTTTTCACATAACAACAATAATGAAAATATTGATTACGAACGTCTCCGTCTGGACCTGATGGAAGAATATGGTGCTCAGATGGTAACAATTACCGGTGCCATGGGCTATTCTGACATGTGCGATACCCAAGAGGCCTCCCCGGAACAGCTCCTTGCCATGGCACGCCGGAAAGGTTTTAATCTAGATAGGTATAAGCGCTAGCGAAAAAGTTTACCACCTGCGCTACCGAATTTGTTTACCACCCAAATATAACAAAAACTAATTGCCTGTAAGTTACATGATAAGCGCTATTTAATGAGCTGGGAATAAAGATCCCAGCTCATTTTTTCTAAGATAATAAAGACCTCTTGGGGTATAATGGATATAGCCGCCTTTATAATTATGAAGCCGCTGACCTTTTTTATATGAGAAAAAGACCAGCGGCGCTATTGTAGGGAGGACCCTCCGGGGTGTGGGAGCCGAAGGGGTTTGTGTGATGAATGAAAAAAATGTTGTGTGTGGGGATCAAGAAGCTTTGTTCTTCTTGATGGTTTTATATTAAGACACGAACATTAAACGAAGCTTAAAGTGTTGTGATGAAATTGTGAAAAAATACAACCTTAAGATTTGTAAGTGATGATACAGGTAGAGATGCGAAGTTTATTAGAAAAAAAGGAGGATCAGGAACATGAAGTTTGAAACGGTATTGTCAAAAGTAAGAAAACTTGCCGAGAAGGCAGATGTCAGCAATGTAGATTTTCTTGCAGTGCAGGTCAATCTCACAGATACTGAGCCAAATGTTTTTTATGTTGAGGTCAAGGACCACAAGATCAATGTTGAGCCTTACGACTATCACGACAGAAACTGCGCAATAACAATAAAGTCTGATGATTTCAATAAGCTGATTTCCGGCAAGCTTGATCCTGTTGCGGCATTTACAATTGGCAAGCTTAAGGTTGATGGTGATGTTGGTAAAGCGCTTGAGTTTTCAAAGCTTCTTAAGTGATGGAGGAATATGCGGTGACTGAATAAAATAGGACTTATAAGTGAAAGTGTCACCGAATTGACGACATGTAGAAGTCTGTGGAGGGCAACACCATGAGTACATGCAAAGCCTTTAGTATCGAGAACCCAAATGAAGCCTATGAGCACATGAAGCTTAAGCGCATTATCCAGTACAATGACGCTGATTATGATCATCCGCTCTATACCTGGAATGAAGGCGAACGGGTTTTATGTCAATGCGAGAACTGCGGAGGATATGTGCTTGTTCAGTTTTCAGAATATCATGGAGTTGAAGACGATGACTACTACACAGACTACATTGAAGCGGACAGTCCTTAAACAGCGGAAGAAATAAACAAAAAGTATTCCGGATTTGACATTGAAATGAAGTCCGGAATCAAGTATCTGGCCAAAACAGGTAGAACTGTGGTATGGCGTAACTAAAGAACTGAGCCATGGGCTATTCTGACATGCACGATGCCAGGAAGGTTTTAATCTAAATAGGCATAATCGCTAACGAAAAAGTTTACCATCTACGCTACCGAATTTGTTTACCACCTATCGAGGAGAACGGTATGATCTACGCTAAACCCACAGAAAATCTGACCGGCGTATGTGTTGAAGGGGAATTCCAGGACTTTTACGAGCTAGTCGATAGCATCTACAGTATGACTGGCCCGGAAGACAGTTATGATGACCCGTATTGGGGCGTCAAAAACAGATTACTTGGAGTATGCTACGATATCAGGCATGCATATCAGGGCGATAGAGAAATCCTTTTTGCGGATAACAATGTAACTCCTGAGCTACAAAAGTGGCATGGAAAGGTCCTGCCCAAAGAGAATGTACACTACAGCGTGAATATTCTTTTCCCAGAGGCTGTATTTGTCGCACTGTCAGTGGAAGAGATGTTTGCTTTTTGCAGGGAAAACTATGAAATATATAAGAATGATGAGCTTTTCCAAAGAAACATCGGACTTCATGACTATATCAAGGACCAGGCTCTAATAAAATTGTTCTCCGGCGCTGTTCTGAAGGCTCTTGGTGATGTTATTGGTCCAGAGGGATTCAAATCGATTTATAAGGAGATTGAAAGAGCAAAGTCTCCATATAACTTTGAGCATACATACTTTGACTACATCACCTATTACGTAGATAAGTGCAATCTAGAGTATCTCAAGACGGATCCTGCCAAGCGTCCGGACAAAATCAGGAACATTGCCAAGCGCTTTGTGAAGCCGCCAGAGAGCTACTTTAAGCTAAAAAGAGACTTTGAGTATTCAGCAAAAATAGAGCATTGCAGTATATACGAGCTGGCAGCCCCGGAGTTTGAGAATTATCCGGAGGAGATTGTTTGGTAAATAAGGGAGAACACTGAAATGTATAAGGTATTTATCACTAAAAGAGAATTTGATAATGGTTATGGTTGTGATGTTATCGAAGAATATGTTTCAGTAGATGCCGTAAAGCCTTATGACACCTCCGATGACGACTGGCACTGCATCAAGGAGCAGGTTAAAGAGCTTGCCACAGGAAAAGACGAGTCCCTTAAAAATCTGCCAGCGAACGACTGTAACTATGATTTAAGCTGCATGATAGAAGATGCGGACTGGGGAGTATTGGCAGAATCCGAGCATTTCTACATAAGAGGCGATAATGAAGACGCTTCTTTGTACCAAAAACCAGATTCTAAGCGCATCTGCAGCGTAGGGGATTTCTATGGAGATCCGGCCGCGGCTTACAACAACCCCAAATAATGGTATATTCTTACTGTTATTACTTCAGTAAACATTTATTATTGCTTGTAGAGCCTTGGATTTTTCCAGGGCTTTTATTTTTGCAAAGAGCTGGATTCTAAAATTCTAAGAGCTCCGGCTCTTTTTATATACATTTCCATGTGAAACAGGCGCTGCCTGATCATATACAGCAACTTTAAAACACAAAGTAAAAAGAAGAAAAAGATCATGGGTAGAAAACTAATCACATTCAGCTTTGGATACGAATTCATCCCGGAGCTGTCAAAACTATCAAGGAGCTATTCCCCACGGAGATAAGCTCAATGTACTGCACAACAGCACCTTCTAGGTTAACTGCGTATAAGACAGATACTTATCTTGCAGAAGCGGTAGCAAATTATGCCGGCTCAATAGACACAATGCACCTGTTTGTTGGAAAGACAACAAGGAATCAGATAGTAGCCGAGTATAAGAAAAAGGATAAGGAAGATACTCAGATCTGCATTGGCAGCCTATCTGAAGGAAAATATGTGTTCAAGGCAGGAATCATGCAAAATGCTGCATGGTTCCTTTTTTATACTTCCTTTTTAAAAGTTTATTCCTTTTTTAATCCTACCTTTAGAAAAATTCTTTCATTAAATGTTAAAATTAAGTGAGTTATTCTGGAGAGGATTGTATGAAGAAAGTAGGAACATTCGTTATGAACTTCTAAGAAAGGAAGTTTGACACGTATGGGCTACGCAATTACAATCCTTGAGCACAGCACAGCACAGCACAGCACAGCACAGCACAGCACAGCATTAGTGGGCCCATTTTTAAATACATATTGGAGAAACTAGGTAACGTCGAATGACGGGATTAAAAATCCTGCCATTCGGCTTTTTTCGTTTATAGAGACCATAAACCAAAGTAGGAGGGACATTGCATGAAAAAGCGCAAAGTAAAGACATATGGATTATTACGCAGATTATTGGCGGTAGTGATCACATTTGCCATGATTATTGGCTGCT
>NZ_ATVS01000036.1 GCF_000420845.1 Butyrivibrio sp. AE3009
GATATCTGAGAGGAGCTGTCCTTAGTACGAGAGGACCGGGATGGACGGACCGCTGGTGTATCAGCTGCATCGCCAGATGCATAAGGCTGGGTAGCCACGTCCGGAAGGGATAAACGCTGAAGGCATCTAAGCGTGAAGCCCCCCTCAAGATGAGATATCCCATGCGCAAGCAGTAAGACCCCTTAGAGAGTATGAGGTTAGATAGGCACAAGGTGTAAGCACGGTAACGTGTTCAGCTGATGTGTACTAATAGGTCGAGGGCTTATCCAACGAATAGTTGGTATAGGAACAAAGGGAAAATGGATTTAAGATAGTTCAGTGTTCGGTTTTGAAGGTACAAACCTTGAAAAAGCCGGAACTTTTCAGTTCCGGCTTTTTTCATATGCAATCTGTTTGAATAGATTGAAAAGACCGCCTTTGATAGCGTTATTATCATGATCTGCACCTGTGATCTCATACCAGATATGGTCGGCGCCGTTAGCTTCAAGAAGTTCATGATACTGCTTGGGATAGGTTCCGACAACGGAATCTCTGGTTCCGCAGCACACAATAAAAACGTCCGGTGTAACAGCATCCTCGGCAAATCTCATCTCACTCTCAGCCATCTGTCCGTCATGAGTCATGAATTTATCCTTAGTCGGTACAACTCCGGGAGCAGAGGAAATGGCGCATACATATCCGAACAGCTCAGGACGCTTAAGTGTGATATAGATAGTCTCTCTGCCGCCCATCGAGAAACCTGCAAGATAGGTGTTCTCTCTGCCGGTGAGGACTGAGTAGCTGCTCTCGATATGCGGCATCAGATCAGTTACAAGATCATTGATGAAATTGTCGTAGGGAAGGCAGCTCTCGTTATCGAAGGCCGGCTTCTGATTCGGGTCTTTGGCGGCATACATGTTGGGACAAACGATGATTGTCTCCTGAATGAGGTCATCAGCTGCCATATTACCGACAATCTCTTTAATTTTATTGGAACCATCTCCGGAAAAAGAATACTCATCTCCGAAAATTCCATGAAGCAGATACAGAACCGGATATTTCTTATCTTCGCTGTAATCCGAAGGAAGAAGAATGCTGTAGCCACGGTCCATTTCGCAGGTTGTGGAATAATAGGTTCCGTGAGTGAATTCTCCATAGGAAACATCGGATCTATGTGCTTCGTAGGTTATAGGGCAACGCTCCTCAATTTGGTCGTTAAGGACAAATTCGGTGTCTGAGCCGGTTTCCGTATCCTCTGTTTTGATACCTGAGGCAAAAGAACTCATATCCTCGGTGCTGCTTGTTGAGGCAGTGTTGTTTTCTTCGCTGCTGATATTGCTGTCTTGTGTCATTTCTGTATCCCCCTGATTGATATTTTCGGATGTACTTACGGAAGTATTTCCACAGGCGCATAATGTTGCGGTCATCACAGCTAATAGAACTAAAGAACTTTTCTTTTTCATATCAAATCCCCAATCCTTTTAATCACGCGATTAGCTTAAATTATATACAATTAGCGCACTTCTTACAATTTGACATTTATGCGTTTCTATTATGTCAAAATATGATGTAAAATTAATTTATGCGTAGGGAGGGGCATCATATGGGAATTTTCTCCAAAGTTTTCCACGGTAATACAATTGAAATTGCTGCGCCTGTTTCAGGTGAGATCGTACCGATCCAAAGAGTTCCCGATCCTGTTTTTTCTGAAGAAATGGTCGGTAAAGGAGTTGCGATAATACCTGAGGATGGACGTTTTTATGCACCTGCGGACGGGGAGCTTGCGGCTTTTTTTCCGACAGGACATGCTTTCTGCGTGCTGACTAAGGACGGAGCAGAGGTTTTTGTTCATATAGGAATAGATACTGTGAAGCTGGAAGGGCGACATTTTACCACCCATGCTGCTCAGGGTGATACTGTCAAAAAAGGTCAGCTCATCGCTACGGTGGATCTTGAAGCGGTAAAGAGTGAAGGCTTCGAAATAATTACACTTGTTATTATTACTAATCCCGATAGTTTCAGCAGTTTAGATAAAAAAGAAGGCAAAGTAGCACAGGGGGATGCGGCTATAATTTTGGAGAAACAGGAGGAAAAATAGTATGATGAAGTATTTGCAGAAAATTGGAAAATCTCTGATGCTTCCGGTGGCGGTACTGCCTGCAGCAGGCATCATGTACGGAATCGGCTATTGGATCGATCCTAACGGATGGGGAGCAAACAGCGTGATCGCGGCATTTCTTATCAAGGCTGCTTCTGCAATCATTGATCAGATTCCGATCCTTTTTGCGATTGGTGTTTCCGTTGGAATGGCCAGGGAACATGACGGAACCGCTGCACTTTCAGGTCTTGTTTCTTTTCTTATGATCACGACACTTCTTAGTACAGATGCGGTTGCAATGTTTAGAGGAGTTGATGCGGCGCTGGTGCCGGCGGCTTTTGGTAAGATTGGCAATGCCTTCATAGGTATTTTATCGGGAATTATAGGGTCAAGCTGCTATAATGGCTTCAAAGATACGAAACTTCCGGATTTTCTGGCATTTTTCAGCGGAAAAAGATGTGTTGCAATTGTTACCGCGGCGGTATCCATTGTGGTTTCACTTATTCTGTATTTCGTGTGGCCCATTGTTTATGCAGGCCTTGTTGCCTTTGGCACAGCTATTATAGGTCTTGGTCCCGTAGGTACCGGAATATACGCGATGCTGAACAGAGCGCTTATTCCGCTGGGACTTCACCATGCACTTAATGCGGTATTTTGGTTTGACACTGCAGGAATCAATGATCTGGGGCTGTTCTGGTCAGGTGCAGACGGCGCTGTTAAGGGCGTTACCGGACAGTACATGACAGGTTTCTTCCCGGTTATGATGTTTGGACTTCCCGCAGGTGCTCTCGCGATGTACCACACAGCACAGACCAAGAAGAAAAAAGCGGTGGCATCCCTTATGCTTGCAGGCGCCATGGCTTCCTTCTTTACGGGAATTACGGAGCCCCTTGAGTTCTCATTTATGTTCCTGGCTCCGGGGCTGTACCTTGTCCACGCGGTTCTTACGGGAATCTCGGCGATGATCTGTACCATGCTTCCCTTTAGACTCGGCTTTAATTTTTCCGCAGGTTTTGTTGACTGGTTCCTTAGCTTCAAGGCACCAATGGCAGTTAATCCATGGTTGATAGTGCCAATCGGCGCGGTATATGCCGTCGTTTACTATTTTGTATTCCGCTTCGTCATTCAGAAGTTCAATCTCAAGACTCCGGGGCGCGAAGACGAGGAGGAGACAGAAGCAACCGAGCGCAAGATTGAGCTCTCCGGAGATGATTACACCGCAATGGCTAAGATAATACTGAAGGGACTGGGCGGAAAAGAGAACATCAAGGATTTCGACTATTGTGCAACCAGAATCCGTGTAGAGACAGTGGACTATACTCTTGTGGATGAAAAGTGTATCAAAGATGCCAAAGTTGCCGGAATTGTAAGGCCCGCCAAGAATGCAGTTCAGGTCATTGCAGGCCCAAAAGTTCAGTTTGTGTATGACGAAATGAAAAAGCTGATGCAATAATTTTTATTTAATGTATTGCATTACCGTGTTAAAAGGTGTATAAAGAGTAAGACAAATTTAACAGACGGGAGCTTGTATTACAGGCTGAGAGGAAGGTGTGACCTTCGACCGATAACCTGATTTGGATAATGCCAACGTAGGGATGCCTGACAATAGGGATTTTTTGAGCGGAAGCAACCACATTGGGGGGCTTCCGCTTTTTTGGTGCCCATAAAAGCAAAGCTCACCGTCTGGGAAAAGAGGAATGACATGAAGAAAAACAACTACTTACTGAGGATGGTGACTCTTGCCATGTTTGTGGCCCTGGGGGTGGTCATCTCCCCAATCCTTCGTATTGAAGGAATGTGCCCCATGGCCCATCTTATCAACATCACTTGTGCGGTGTTCCTGGGGCCTGCCTATGCTTTTGTATGCGCCCTTCTCATCGGCATCATCAGAATGCTGATCATGGGAATCCCGCCTCTGGCCCTTACCGGAGCCATCTTCGGAGCCACTCTGTCCGGAATTTTCTACAAGCTGTCCAAGGGAAAGATCATCGCTGCTGTCCTTGGAGAGATCATTGGAACAGGAATTATCGGCTCCATCGTATCTTACCCTGTAATGACTTATCTCTGGGGAAAAGAGGGACTTACCTGGTTCTTCTATACTCCCACTTTTATCTGCGGAACTCTGATAGGCGGAAGTATCGCATTTTTGCTGCTTCTTAAGCTGCAGCAGGCAGGAGTCCTCACTAAGATCCAGAGCAGTTTAAGAAATACTGACCCTACCGATGACAAAAAGGATAAGGTGGCATAATGGCAGATCTGATCCATTGTATAACCAATCCAATATCCATGATGCAATGTGCCAACGCAGTCCTTTCCCTGGGAGCCTGCCCCATTATGGCTGAACATCCGATGGAGGTTCGTCAAATTACAGAGACCGCATCTGCGCTCCTACTAAACACGGGCAATATTTCCGACAGCAGGATGGAGGCTATGGAAATATCCTATGAAACGGCTCTTGAGAAAAGCATTCCCATAGTAATCGATGCTGTGGGAGTTGCCTGCTCGGATCTTCGAAGGGATTATGTTTTCAAGCTTCTTAATAAGCACCCGCACCATGCAAAGTCTTTTTTGGTGCTAAAGGGCAATTATTCTGAGATCAAGGCTCTGGCGGTGAACTCTTATAAAGGAAAAGGCGTGGATGCCGATAAGAGCATCGAAGCCGGAGAAATGCAGGAAATTGCGCATAAACTCGCAGCAGATCTTGGGACTGTGATTCTTGCAAGCGGTGAGACAGATATTGTTACGGACGGAGGCAAGACTATTTTGGTAAAAGCCGGAACGCCAATGCTTGGGCAGATTACCGGGACAGGATGTATGCTGGGGGCTGTATGTGCGACATTTCTGGCTGGAGAGCCTCGTATAGAGGCCGTGGCAGGAGCCTGTGAATTCTTCGGAAACGCCGGGGAGAAGGCATATAAAAATCTATATGAAAAAAACGGAGAGGTAGGAGCCGGAAGCTATCTGATAGGACTTCTGGATTCCCTGTCCTTCGAAAAATATGGAGAAACCAATGAAAAGAATAGACAGTAAGGACCTAAGGCTCTACCTTGTGACCGACAGCAGCGGTCTATCCACAGAGGAGTTCCTGCAAAAGACTGAAAGCGCTATCCAAGGCGGAGCAACCATAGTACAGATAAGAGAAAAGGATAAGACCACAAGGCAGTACATGGAACTGGCCGGGAAACTTCACGAGATAACAAGGAAATACAATGTTCCTCTGATCGTGGATGACAGGATTGATGTGGCAATGGCAATCGGCGCCGAAGGAGTGCACCTGGGGCAATCTGATATGCCTGTAGACATTGCAAGGAATATTCTTGGCCCGGACATAATAATCGGAGCTACCACCAAGACCGTGAGCCAGGCATTGGAAGCCTACGACAAAGGAGCTGATTATCTTGGAGTAGGGGCAATTTACCCAACTACTACTAAGGTTAAAACGGTGCTGACAAGTGTCGAAACCCTAAAAGATATCTGCGCAGCCGTTCCAATTCCTGCGAATGCAATAGGAGGCCTTAACAAAGATAATATCGGCATTCTGAAAGGCACTCCAATAGCTGGAATATGCGTTGTTTCAGCAATCATGAAAAGTGAAGATCCCCAAAAAGCAGCGGCAGATCTCCGCAGCGCGTTTGATGAATTGGAGGAGACATGAAACAGAGAACAGTTCTGACCATAGCAGGGAGCGATTCCTCCGGTGGTGCTGGGATACAGGCGGATCTCAAGACAATGGAGGCTCTGGGAGTATACGGAATGAGCGTCATCACAGCCCTTACAGCCCAGAATACGCTGGGAGTCAGGGGCATTTCACCGGTTGAGAAGTCTTTTATCAGCTTGCAGTTGGAGGCAGTCTGCAGTGATATGCCTGTGGACGCCGTCAAGATAGGAATGCTGCCGGATATAGGTGCCATGGAGGCTGTAGCTAAGGGGATAGACAAATTCGGACTTACAAATGTGGTGCTTGATCCGGTTCTTAGTTCTACGTCAGGAACTGAGTTCACTAAGGAAAATACTTATGAATATTTGAAAAAAGAGCTGTTTCCAAGGTGCCTCATCATTACTCCGAACATACGCGAAGCACAAATCCTTACGGGAAGTGACATCAATTCAAGGAAAAATGCAGAGGAAGCTGCTGCGCATATTTATGAAAGCTGCGGCTGCAATGTGCTGATAAAGGGTGGTCACAGCTCTTTTGACCAAATAGGCGTCTCTGCGGATCTGTTCTACAACAGCGATGCTATATGGATAGAAGGCCGGCGCTATGAGAATCCAAATACCCACGGTACGGGTTGTACGCTCTCAAGTGCCATTGCGTCAGGCCTTGCCATGGGGCTGGAACCTGTAAATGCCGTGATTCAGGCAAAGAAATATATTGAAAAATGCATCGCTGCAGGTCTTGAATTGGGACATGGAAGAGGACCATTATACCATTCTATGCGAGCAAATTAGCTCTCTTAATGAATAACGATTGATATTTATACACATCGCAGGTATAAAGCTAAATAATTACAAAATAGGTATAAAAAAAGAAAAGGGGAAATAGATAATGAGAAATTACACAACACAGATGGAGGCAGCCCGCAAGGGAATCATCACTCCCGAGATGGAGAAGGTTGCAAGGGATGAGTACCGCACACCCGAGGAGATCAGGGACCTGGTCGCCAAAGGACAGGTCGCCATCTGCGCCAACAAGAACCACACCTGCCTTGACGCCAAAGGCGTTGGCTCTATGCTAAGGACCAAGATAAATGCCAATCTGGGAGTATCCCGCGACTGCAAGGACTACAACATTGAGATGGAGAAGGTAATGGCTGCGGTCAACATGGGAGCTGATGCTATCATGGATCTGTCTTCACACGGAAACACCCAGCCCTTCAGAAAAAAGCTCGTTGAGGAATGTCCTGTAATGCTGGGAACAGTGCCTGTTTACGACAGTGTAATCCATTATCAGAGAGACTTATCCGAGCTTACAGCCAAGGATTTTATTGATGTTGTAAGGCTTCACGCTAAGGACGGCGTTGACTTCGTGACTCTTCACTGCGGAATCACCAGAAAGACAATAGATCAGATCAAGAAGCACAAGAGAAAAATGAATATCGTATCAAGGGGCGGATCTCTGGTATTTGCCTGGATGAGCATGACAGGCGAGGAGAACCCTTTTTACGAATATTATGATGAGATTCTTGATATCTGCAGAGAGTATGATGTTACCATTTCCCTTGGCGATGCCTGCAGACCCGGTTGCCTTGCGGATGCCAGTGATGTATGCCAGATAGAAGAACTGGTAAGGCTGGGCGAACTCACCAAACGCGCCTGGGAGAAAGATGTGCAGGTAATGGTGGAGGGCCCCGGCCATATGCCGATGGACCAGATCGAGGCCAACATGAAGATGCAGCAGACAATCTGCATGGGAGCGCCTTTCTACGTACTGGGCCCCCTTGTTACCGATATTGCACCGGGTTATGACCATATCACTTCCGCTATCGGAGGCGCAATAGCAGGAGCGGCAGGGGCATCTTTCCTGTGCTATGTAACACCGGCTGAACACCTTGCACTTCCCAATGTAGAAGATGTTAAGCAGGGAATAATCGCATCCAGGATTGCAGCTCATGCGGCAGATATCGCCAAGAAGATACCACATGCCATGGACATCGACAACAAGATGGCCGATGCCAGAAAGGCTTTTGACTGGGAGGGGCAGTGGGACTGCGCTTTGGATCCGGAGACTGCCAGAGCAATCAGAGCCGACAGAGCTCCCGAATATGATGACACCTGCTCCATGTGCGGCAAGTTCTGTGCGGTAAGGAGCATGAACAAGGCTCTTGCAGGTGAGCATATTGATATTTTGTGATAAAACAGCGCACGAAAAAAAGTTAATATGTGAAATATGCATGAATAAAAGGATTTTCATACTGACATCCCGATGAGTTTTGGGTATAATGCTTAATTGAGGGGCGCAAAGCGGGGAAAAAAATCAAAGGCACAAACTAGAAGGTGGGGTACAGACATGATTTTTGCAGTTGATTTCGACGGCGCACTTAGTATGGGGCAGTGGCCTGAACTCGGGCCGGCTAATTTAAATCTTTTCGAGTTTCTTATATGGAAGAGAAAGCTCGGACACAAAGTGATCCTGTGGACCTGCAGAGAAGGCAAGTCACTGGAGGATGCAGTGGATTTTTGCAAGGACTTTGGTCTTAGGTTTGATGCAGTTAATGACAACCTTCCCGAAGTAATTGAGAAATACGGCAGCAATCCAAGGAAGATCACTTGTGATGTTTATATTGATGCAAAATCCTGTTACGTGGACGAATTCGAATTCCTGGGTGATGTGAACATCGGCAGGATAGAGACGGCACTTAACAGATTTGCCGAAAAAGTGACAATGGTCGGATAACATGAAGAAAAAAGGCTATCATAATCCTTTCAAGGCACGCAGAGTCAGACAGAAAATGGAAAGAGACCGTGCCCTTCGGGCTTTTCCTCAGGAGGAGTTCGAGGAGTACTGGAAGAAACATTCTGATGAAGTGTGCAAGGCCGTGTATGAGGCATTCCTTGATACATTGGCCACAGAACGAATTTATATGACGGTTCACACCGCTTTCGGGCAGACCCAGAAGCAGGAGATCCACAAGGGAACTATCGGTAGATTCTGCGAGACAATTCCTGACAAATTTAACGGCGTCATCCTTAGAGAGATGATGCCGTCTCTTTCTCATGTCATATACAGTGTTTTACTGAACTGTGACAACATGCCGCTGGTGGACTTTATCATCACCGGTTCTGAGAAAACAATTTCCAAGATTATAATGACATATCTTCGCGAATCCAAGAAGAGCCGCGACATTGTAGACTATATCAAGCCACGTCTTTCTGAGATAGTTGTTTTTGAGCAGGTATCTCATAATCCGAGGTATATTCATGCTGCTGAGAGGCACAAAAAGACCATGGCAGCCAAGAGGCTTCTTTTTGAGAGCATTCAGACCTCAACTCCTGACGATTACACGCAGCTTTTTCCTCTTGCAAGGCAGATGAAAAGGCATTTTATACTGCATATAGGTCCCACCAATTCAGGTAAGACCTATCAGGCCATGCAGGAGCTGATGAATGCAGACAGCGGAATTTATCTGGCGCCGCTTCGTCTTCTTGCCTATGAGCAATATGAGAAGATGAACAGGCAGGGCTGTCCTTGCTCAATGATAACAGGAGAGGAGCGTATCCTAATGCCCGGATCCTTCCACCAGTCCTCAACCATAGAGATGATGAACCTGGATGAAGACTGGGATATGGCCGTTATTGACGAGGCCCAGATGGTTTCCGACAGGCAAAGAGGCGGCTCCTGGACCGCAGCGATACTGGGGCTCAAGGCCTCAGTCATTCATCTGTGCGCATCTCCTGATGCAGAGAAGCTTCTGATCCGCATGATCACTTCCTGCGGAGATGACTATGAGGTTCAGTATCACGACAGGAAGACACCTCTTCAGATGGATGATGAGGCGGTGGATTTCAGATTCCCCGAGGACGTCAAGAAGGGCGATGCACTCATCGTTTTTTCCAGAAAAGATGTACACAGCGTTGCCGCAGAGCTTCAGGCCAATGGCATTACCTGCAGCATTATCTACGGATCTCTTCCTTACGATGTGCGCCACAGGGAGGCCGGTAAATTCGCAGACGGCACCACAGATGTGGTAGTTGCAACAGATGCAATAGGAATGGGTATGAACCTTCCCGTAAGACGAATTGTCTTTTTACAGACTATCAAGTATGACGGGGTAAAAGAGAGACCGCTCACTCCCTCAGAAGTCAAACAGATAGCCGGAAGAGCAGGCAGGTACGGTCTGTACGATACGGGCTACGTGACTTCCTACTATGATTATGAGGTAATTGAGAAACTCCTTGAACACAAGCTGATTCCGCTTAATACAGCTATGATCAACATTCCGGAGCAGTTTCTTGAGAAGGACGGCAAGGTCTCCACTATTCTTGAGCTGTGGAACAAGATTCCCGCAGCTGAGTACTATGACAAGGGCGATATCGATGAGAAGATCAAGCTGGCAAGAGCCCTTGAAGCCATTGACGACAACAGGGAGCTGATCCGCAAGTTCATAAGGATTCCGGCAAATACCGATAACAAAGAGATTTTTGATATATATTCCAAATATTACAGAGCCCAGGCTGAAGGAGAACCGGTGGATCTGCAGGAGACAATCCGGCAGTTTAACACTGCCTTCGCTGATCCTGAATTCAGACAGTCGCTCCAGACACTTGAGACCTGTAGCGCAGTCTTTGATTTCCTATATTCCTATACGAGGCTCTTTGGAGATGAAGAGGATCTTCCTCAGATCCTGGAGACCAAAAGAGCAATCTCAGAGCGAATCTTCGAGATTCTGGACCTTCAGAAGCTTAGCATGAAGTCCTGCATCTACTGCGGCAAAAAACTGAAATGGTCCTATCGTTACACCATGTGCCAGGAGTGCTACAGGAAGCATAAGTATAGGAAGTATTCGTAAAAGAAGAAATTGTTGTTCAAAGAAGTCCATATTTTAGAAATGTAAACGCTTACAATTGTATTATTTGCCATGCTATGATTTTTTCAAGGTTATTTGTGTTTGTGAAAAAAATGTAGAATGGAGGATTTGGGAATATGAAAAACGCAATTGTAGGACAATCCGGCGGACCGACAGCAGTCATCAATTCAAGCCTCGCAGGTGTATTTGAGGCAGCTAAGAACCGTGGCGCTGCCAAGGTGTACGGAATGTGCAACGGAATTCAGGGTTTTCTTGAGGACAGATATGTTGATCTTACTGAGATTTTTAAGAAGCCCATCGATATCGAGCTTCTTAAGAGAACGCCCTCAAGCTACCTTGGAAGCTGCCGTTACAAACTCCCCGAGCTTGGCGCTCCGGGGGCTGAAGAAGTATTTGATACAATCCTTGAGAAACTTGAAAGGCTCAATATCGGATACTTCTTTTATATTGGCGGAAATGATAGTATGGATACTATAAACAAGCTGGCGGCCTATGGCAAGGAGAAGGGGAGTGATATAAGATTTATCGGCGTTCCCAAGACCATAGACAACGACCTGACCGTGACGGATCATACTCCCGGTTATGGCTCAGCTGCCAAGTATATTGGCGTAGTAATGAAGGAAATCATCAGAGATGCTACGGTCTACGGCACCAAAAATGTAACGATCGTTGAGATAATGGGCAGAAACGCCGGGTGGCTCACTGCATCAGCTGCCCTTGCCAAAGACTACGACTGTGAGGGCGTTGATATGATCTGCCTTCCAGAGGTACCTTTTAATGTGGACAGATTCGTTGAAAAGGTACGCAGAATACAGGAAAAAAAGAACAGCATCGTCATTGCGGTTTCTGAGGGTGTCAAACTTGAAGATGGCCGTTATGTCTGCGAACTCTCTGATGATGTCCGCGCTGTGGATGCCTTTGGCCACAAGAGTCTTACAGGAACAGCGCGTTTCCTGGCTAATACCGTCGCAAGGAATCTTGATACCAAGACAAGATGCATTGAATTATCAACATTACAGCGCTGCGCAGGTCATCTTGCCAGCCGCACTGATATTACAGAGGCTTATCAGGTGGGCGGAGCAGCAGTGAAGGCAGCTTTTGAAGGTCATACAGGAGAGATGGTGGCCCTTAAGCGAATCTCCAATTCACCTTATCAGTGCACTACTGAGCTTCATCCCATCTCAGAGATAGCTAATCTGGAGAAAAAGGTTCCCATTGAATGGGTGAATGAGGATCATACAGGAATGAAGCAGGAGTTCATAGACTACGCATATCCTCTGATCCAGGCAGAGCTTACTCCAATTTTTGTTGGAGGACTTCCGCAGCATATATTCTTAGGCGAATGATCGGAATCTCTCAAGTTTTTTTGAGGAAGAACAGGTAATATGAAACAGAAAAATAAGATTTATTATCATCTTCCGGGATTATTTGAATTTTATAACCTGTACAGTGAGTTTCTTCCGCTGTTTAGGAAACACAGGGAATATTTCTATGACTGGTGCGAAATAGGTTCCATCTATGGCGCACCGGCCGATTGCCTGTGGGGCGGAGGCCGTGTGGGCTTCGGCGAGGAATCCCCATTGAAGGTTGCGGAGCTTATGAAGGAGTATGGAATCTCCGCAAGGCTCACCTTCAGCAATTCCCTGATTACCAAGGAGCATCTGTCCGACAGAAGATGTAATGAACTGTGCAGAATCTTCGAACAGAATAGTTATGCGAACAATGGTATAATAATATATTCAGACCTCCTTCTGGATTATATCAAAGAAAGCTATCCCGATTTCTATTTCGTTTCATCCACAACCAAGGTAATTACTGACTTCGCAGAATTTACTGATGAATTAAACAGGGTAGAATTTCGCTATGTTGTACCCGATTTTAGATTAAACAAGGAAATCGCCAAATTAACGGACCTTCCGTCTGAACTTAAGTCCAAAGTAGAGTTTCTTTGCAACGAATGTTGCTGGTATGGTTGCTACGATCGGAAAAACTGCTATGAGAACGTCAGCCGCAAGAGCCTTGGAGAAGAATGCGAAGACCACATCTGTGTTTCTCCTGATGCAGGAAGAGGCTATCGCTTCTCAGATGCCATGAAGAATCCCGGTTTTATCGGAATTGATGATATATTGAACGTATATGCTCCCGCAGGCTTTTCCAATTTCAAGATCGAAGGCCGCAGCCTCGGCAGTGCAGTGATACTGGAATTTCTCCTGTACTACATGACAAGACCGGAATACCAGCTCAAGGTCAGGGAGGAGATCTATCTCGACAGTATGTTGGATTTATTCTGATTCAGATTCTTTTTTGCCAAAAAAGAAAAATAAAACCGAAATTTTTGCAAAGGCAACAATGTATTCCTTTCCTGGAGAAGAATATACTTAATTTATCCTTAAGTAAAATCAATCCAATGAGAGGAGGGTGACAATGAATAAGTTTATGAAATGGATTCTTTTTACATTGCTTATTGTCTATGTTGTTTCGCCTGTGGATTTCGTGCCGGGACCTGTTGACGATATCCTGGCAATCTTCCTTTTGCTGGCAGCCAACAAGAGCAAACTTGCAATAGGACGACGCGATGAAGAGCGTATCGAAGTTGTTGATGTAGATGGTTCAGAGATTTGAGGAGAACAAAAGTTATGGAAAAGAAATTATACAGAAGTAATGAAAGAAAGCTTTACGGTGTGTGCGGAGGTCTTGCAGAGTACCTGGGAATCGATCCTACGATTGTAAGAGTTTTGTGGGTGTTATTTATTCTTTCAGGAGGAAGCGGAATACTTATTTATTTCATTGCAGCACTTCTGATGGATAACAGACCTGATTACGTTAGCCGTTATGATAATTGATGGATTGCATACATAATAAAAAAAGCTTCAGAGCCAATGCTTTGAAGCTTTTTTATTACAGTAGTCATAATACTTGCATTTTGAATTAGCATATGCTAACATGATGTACTGGTTAAAAATAGATTTTTGATATAAAACAATAGAAAAAATGAGGTAATACGATGGTTTCAAACGGTCTTATAATATCAGGTCTTGCAATAATATTGTTTCTCGCTATTAGAGGCTCCGTTAAGCATTTTCTGGGGCAGGGCAGCTGCTGCGGTGGCGGAAGCTCCACTGTCAGAGAACCTGACAAAAAACTTAAAGGCCCCGTTATTAAGACCAGGGTGTTCAAGATTGACGGAATGCACTGCGAGAACTGCACCAATCGAGTGAAGAGGGCAATCAACAGGATTGACGGCGTATCTGCAAGGCTGAATCTTCGCAAGAAAGAAGCAGTTGTACAATTTGAGGCAGACCTGGAAGATACAGTCATCACCTCGGAAATAGAGAGGCTTGGTTATCAGGTTCTGCAGGTCATCTCTAAATAAATGTAAGATATATCCTCAGTATGATTGACATATGGGAGGATTGGAATTATCCGCCGTTGGACACTGAAGAGATTACTGTGGAAGGAACTTTTTCCCTGTATGAGGAGAATAACGAGATGTACTGCACTTTGGCAAATGCCAGGCTCGTGGATTACGCTTTATTAATTGTTTCTAAACATTGTCGGAATATCAATCAATACACTTCCCTTAAATGGTAAAATAAATAATGGTTCATTATAATTATTTTGCCCATGCAGGAGGTGCTTCTCGTGGAAAAATACAGATATGACGACAAAGAACTTGCGTTTCTGGAAAGAAGCCAGGTTCCATTTGCGGTATATCAGTTTATTAATAAAAGAGTAGTTACCATAGCTGTTTCAGATGGCGCTACTAAGCTCTTTGGCTATACGGATATGGCCAGAGCGGATCTCTATGACCTCATGGACAATGATATGTACCGCGATATTCACCCGGATGATCTGTCGGACCTTGGAGATGCCGCTTATAGCTTTGCTACGGGTGGAGATGTTTATGATGTGATTTACAGGTCCTATATTAATGGACAGTATCGGATAATTCATGCCTACGGAAAGCATTTTGATAAAGAAAATGGCATAAAGCTGGCATTTGTATGGTATACAGATCAAGGCGTTTATGATGAGGATAACAATGCTCAAAAGGATGGTATCTATAATTCCCTGATCAACAAATTGGCCAACAGAAGTTATAACGTGAGAGTGGAGCACGATTATCTGACGGGGCTTCCTTCCATGACCTATTTCTTTGCTCTGGCAGAGGCAGGTTGCAGGGAACTTCGGCAAAGCGGCAAGATGCCTGTCATTTTGTTCCTCGATTTCGACGGAATGAAGGTGTATAACCAGACCTACGGTCTTCAGGAGGGCGACAGGTTCCTTAAAAATTTCGCATCCGATATCATCAAGCTGTTCAGTCATGAAAACTGCAGCAGATTCAGCGCAGACCACTTCTGTGTATATACCTACGAAGAAAAGGCCAGAGAGAGCGCAGCCAAGCTCATAGAAGCAAACAAAGCGATTGAAGATGAGAAAAAAATGCCTCTGCGCGTTGGTATGTACCTGTACGAGGATGACACCATCAGTATCAGCGGAGCCTGTGACAGAGCCAAGATAGCCTGTGACTCAGGTAAAAATAATTATTCTTCAAGGTTCCACATTTTTGATAAGAAGATGATGACTGCCATGGAAGACAAGCAGTATGTCATCGAAAACATTGACAGAGCGATTAAAGAAGGGTGGATCAAGGTCTTTTATCAGGCTATTGTAAGAACTGCCAATGGTAAGGTCTGTCATGAAGAAGCGCTTGCAAGGTGGGTGGACCCTGTAAAGGGCATGTTCAGCCCTGCGGCGTTTATTCCTGCGCTTGAGGAGACCAATACCATTTATAAACTCGATCTGTGTATTGTTGATCAGGTACTAAAAAAGATGAAAGAACAGGCAGACAATGGTATATACGTCGTGCCTGTATCCGTCAACTTGTCCAGAAGTGATTTCTATACCTGCGATATCGTTGAGGAGATAAGGAAGCGTGTAGACAGTGCCGGCATTGGCAGAGACATGATCGTTATCGAGATCACAGAGAGTATTGTGGCGGATGACGTTGATTATATGATCAAAGAGATCGGGCGTTTTAAGGAGCTTGGATTTGATGTATGGATGGATGATTACGGAAGCGGCTATTCATCCCCAAGTATCCTGCAGAAGGTGCCCTTTGACCTCATCAAGATTGATATGCAGTTCGTAAGACAGATGGATGAAAGTGAAAAGGCCAGGATAATCCTTACGGAACTGGTAAGACTTGCTATGTCTCTTGGAATGGATACGGTGGCAGAGGGAGTTGAAACCGCAGAGCAGGCGGATTTTCTCAAGGATATCGGATGTACCATGCTTCAGGGATACTATTTTTCCAAACCTATTTCTTTTGAGGAAATACTGGAGAGAGGTAAATCGGGCATGCAGATAGGCTTTGAAAACCCTGAGGAGTCAGGCTACTATGTCCTTCTGGGAAAGGTAAATCTCTATGACCTGTCTCTGTCCAGCACCGATGATGAGCAGCACACAGACTATTTTGATACCTGGCCCATGGTCATGGTGGAGTGTGGCAAAGACAACATTCTGTCTATAGTAAGGGCCAATATTACCTACAAAAATTATATTGCTGACTATTTCCCCGGTATCTCAGGCAAAAAAGAATTCGATGCATCGAAGCTCAAGGATAAGCCCGGCACACGGTCGCTCCAGGCAGTACTGAACTGCGCAGAGGACGGAAAAAGAGTTATTGTTACCGATGTAACAGCAGACGGCAAATTGATCCAGATTCTGGCATGGAGAATTGCTGTTAATCCGGTTACAGAAGTGGCAGCAGTCATGATAGCCATCCTTTCTTCAGCGGAGGTGAGAGGTGGTCTCCCAGATGAAGCTCAAAAAAGAGAATTACACAAGATCTCAGGGGAATATGCCAAGCTGCAAAAAGAAAATGAACTCCTTAAGAAAGAAGCTGACAGCAACAGGAAAATAGCGGAACTGAAAAAGTCCGTGTCCGATCTTCTTACGAATATGCCTGCAGTGACCTTCTCCAAGGATGTTATCACCAGAAAGTATCTGGCCTGTAACCAGGCCTTTGCCGATTATGCTCACAAGGAAACTCCGGAGGGCGTGGTAGGGCTCACGGATTTTGAGATTTTTGACGAAGCCACAGCCAGACACTTTATCGAGGATGATAAAAAGGCACTGTCTATGGACAAGCCATATGTTTTCTATGAGGACGTGCCCGATGCTGAAGGTAATCCCAGGCAGTTCCAGACCACCAAGCTCAAGTTCACGGACGATACGGGACGTGAATGCCTTCTGGGACTGTGCCAGGATGTCACCGAAGCTATGCGTATCAAACGCGAATATGTCGCTAAGCTGGCAAAGGTACAGGATCAGGCCAATGTTGATGTCCTTACGGGAATAAAGAACAAGAATGCCTATCAGCAGAGGGAAAAAATTGTTGATCGCAGAATTAAGCAGAATCGTCAGGCAGAATTTGCTCTTGTGGTTCTGGATGTCAATGATCTTAAGAAGATAAACGACACTAAAGGTCATAAGGCAGGAGATGAATGCATCATTAATGCCTGCGAGATCATATGCAGCATTTTCAAAAGAAGCCCTGTATACAGAATCGGAGGCGATGAATTTGTGGTGCTGGTAACAGATGAGGATTATGAACGGGTAGATGAGCTGGTGGAGGCTGTCGCCGCTTATGATAAGGATGCCATTGCCAACGGAGGAATCGTAATTGCCTGTGGTATGGCCAAATACAAAAATGAAGACAGCATGGAAGCTGTCTTCATGAAAGCTGACAAAAATATGTATGATAACAAGAGTTATCTAAAAGAAGCATTCTGAATTATTGACGGGAATTGTGTTGAGTTTTTTAATCCCGGATCTATATCAATCAAGATGATATATGCAAATTCACCGGTTGTGGGATTAAGGAACCAGCTGTCATAAGCAACTCCGGATTTAAGTCCGTCGGTAAAGGTAACATGATGTGTATTACCTATTGCATCTGCAGGTCTTACATCATCATCTATCATATCGCCCGCCTGCATGTCATCGGAATCACCAATGAGTACCTGTACGATAAGGCCATCGATTGTTTCATCAAAAAGTGTTTCATACAGGTCTTGATATTCAATGAAGGCTTCAAGCATATCCTCGTCGTAGGTCTCTTCGAAAATTATGATAGCTGCAGTACTGTCTTCGGTCTGGTACATTACTCCGTTTTCGTCTTCCATGTCAGCAAGTTTGAAGTCATCCGAGAAGTCGAAGGTATATCCGGCAATCTCGATACCTGCTGCCGTATCAGGTGCATTTAAGTAAGCAGGAGTCTTGTGACCTTTGTCTGAGTCTGAATCGCTTGAGGATGGAAGATCGCTGTTTCCCACGCCTGATCCATTTCCCAGAAGAGAAATGTATTTATCAATATCAGCCTTGCTTTTGTCTGAAGAAGATGATGAATCGGCATCGTCCGATTTGCTTTTTTCCTCACTGGAAGATGACCCTAATGTCTTATCATCATCCTTTTTCTTATAATCATCATCGTCCTTGGAGTCATCGGACTGTTTAGATGCGACTTCTTTTTCATACGGTGCCAGGGGGCCAAGATTCTGAAATTCCTCAGGTAGTTCCCCGGTGCAACCGGCAAGTAGCATAGCTGATGCCATAATCGCTATAACACATTTTTTCATTACATTTCCTCCCAATAAGAGAATTAAATCTTACAGATTAGATGTAATCCATTATATGAATGGCGATATGACTTGTAAACATTTCTGTTGGTGAATTAAGCTATTTTATTTTTTTTATTACGCATCTTTGTAATCCTCGGCGGATTCGCCGGTCACTTCGCAGTATCTTTTCAAAAGATCTCTGTCTCCCATGGCTTTTAGCTCATCGGCATTTCCATTGCCAAATTCCACAATTACACCAATAGCTTTTTCTCTGAATTCATCACTCATCGTAAGTCCTCCTTTTTTTCCGCCCCGGATAATTCTTCAGGCTGTAATCATAAGTCAGTTACTAACTATACTATCCGAATATGTACAGGATGCGAATGCAAAATTAAACATTCATAAAATCGTTAATTCGATAATAGACAGACATTATAGTAATAGGTGGCAAAGCGCATATTTGCTTGACTTTCTGTGATAATTAATGCTATGTTATTTTGAAATTTTTAAAGAAAGTATTGGGGAAAAATTGTGATTCAAAAGCAAATGAAGCAAAATATAATCGTATTGATTGTCGGAATAATACTGGCAGCAGCGTCAGCGCCGGGCAGATGTTGGACACTGTATTGTATGAGATAAGCAGGCACAATTCGCAGGTGATAATCGGCAAAAAATAAGCAGGAGTAGTGATATGAATATTGTAGTATATTTGGGATCAACATCCGGAAACAACAAGCATTTTGAAGAAGCGGCCGTGGCCCTTGGCACATGGATTGGTAAGAGCGGCAACACACTTGTATACGGCGGCGCAGACAGAGGCCTGATGGGTACTCTTGCCGATGCGGTATTGGCTGCAGGAGGAGAGGTTATTGGCGTTCTGCCCGACATTCAGAGGATTCTGGACAGAAAGCACAAGAATCTTACTAAATGTTTTGAGACTGCGTCAATGGCAGAGCGCAAGGCCAAAATGATAGAACTCGCCGATGCTTTTGTTGCTCTCCCCGGAGGAATAGGAACAATCGATGAGATCACAGATGTACTGTCTCTTGCCAGTCTTGATGTGATCAGCTGCCCTATAGTTCTGTACAATACCGACGGTTATTATGAGCCCTTCAGGACACTTATCAGAAACATCATTGATAACGGTCTTGGCAGAAAAGAGTATTTCGAAAGTGCTCTTTTTTCAGATGATATCGAGGAAATTGCTGCATTTCTTACTGCAAAAAAATCGGTGTGAATCTGCCGGAAATAATGTAAAATAGAATAAAGATGGGGATTTGTGACGGAACATTAGAACATAAGGGGGATGCTATGCAATATGTACTGTCATATGATATAGGCACAACAGGACTTAAATCCTGTCTGGTGGAAATAGGAGACACCGCTACTCTCCTCGGAGGAGAATATGAAACCTACGGCCTCTACATTCTGGATAACGGAGGGGCTGAGCAGGACTGCGAAGAGTGGTGGACAGCTATGTGCAGGAGTACCAGGAGGCTCATTGCAGCAACCGGAATATCACCTTCTGATATCTACGGTATTTCTTTTTGCTCTCAGATGCAGGGCCTTGTTCTTGTGGACAGGAACGGAAATGCACTCCGTCGCCCTATGAGCTATATGGATCAGCGAGGCGGCGAGGTTATGAGGAAGACCGAGCAGTTCGGCCTTACCGTGTCCGGAGTTAATTTATCTATTCTTTTAAAGAGTCTTATTGCCACTCATGCGGCATCAACAAGCGTAAAAGATCCACTGTGGAAATACAAATGGGTTCAGCAAAATGAGCCTGAAATATATGAAAAAGTCTACAAATGGCTTGATGTAAAAGAGTACCTTATCTGCCGAATGACGGGAGAGTGCGTGATGACGCCGGATTCTGCCTATTCGACTTTCCTCTATGATACCAGAAAGGGGAAGATGTGCTTCAGCAGATCTCTCTGCAAGACCTATGGCGTTAAATACGAGCATATGCCAAGAGTTGTGGGCTGCAGCGAAGTTGTTGGGGGACTTAGGAAAAAGCAGGCAGAAGAGCTGGGGCTTATCGAAGGAATACCCGTATACGGAAGCGGCGGCGATGCAACCCTGATAGGAATAGGAGCAGGGGCGACAGAACTGGGAGATACCCACATCTACTGCGGAACTTCAGGCTGGGTCAGCACCGTCATCGACAAGCAGGAAGTGGATATTTTCTCAATGATAGCCGGGATTGTGGGAGCTCAGGAGAACAGATTCAACTATTTCGCTGAGATGGAAACTGCAGGAAAATGTTATGAATGGGTCAAGGATCACCTTGCTCTTGATGAGATCGACATTTATCTTAGCAAGGCGGATTTGGGACACTCATCGGAAAGTAAGTATTTGAGCCTCTATGACTATCTGTCGGAGGTTATAGCGCAGGTTCCGCCCGGAAGCGGCGGTGTTATCTTTACGCCCTGGCTTCACGGAAACAGATGCCCCTTCGAGGATCCCAAGGCTGCAGGAATGTTTTTTAACATAGGTCTTGATACCGGTAAGAGACATCTTCTAAGGGCCGTTATCGAAGGAATATGTTTTCACCTTCGCTGGATGCTGGAAAGCCAGGAGAAGAAGATTGATACCTCCCGCATGATCAGATTCGTTGGGGGCGGCGCTCTTTCGCCGGTTACCTGCCAGATTCTGTCGGATATTCTGGGCCGCGAAGTTGCTACGGTTCCTTATTCCAAGGACGTGGGAGCCATTGGTGCAGCTATGCTGGTGGCGGTAGGAAGCGGACAAGTTAAGGACCTGGCATCCATGAAGGAGCATGTCAGGGTCAGTGAGACCTATTCGCCAAATCCGCAGAACAAGGACATATACGACAAGCAGTACAAGGTATTCCAAAAACTATACAAAGCTAACGCCGCCAATTTTGCGGCTTTGAATTCATAGGAGGAAGGAATGGGGGAAACAGAATTAAGGAAACAGATTGTCGAAACAGGCCTTTTATTATTAGAAGAAGGGCTTGTGGCAAGAACCTGGGGAAATGTCAGCGCAAGGACCGATGAGACTCATTTTCTGATAACACCAAGCGGTCTTAGCTATACCAGAACAAGACCCGAGGATCTGGCGCTGTATGACATGAAGAATGAGACCTATGAGGGCAGTTACAAGCCTTCCA
The DNA here is from genome assembly GCF_000420845.1 of Butyrivibrio sp. AE3009. Classification (GTDB taxonomy): domain Bacteria; phylum Bacillota; class Clostridia; order Lachnospirales; family Lachnospiraceae; genus Butyrivibrio. Next base: position 21,361 of record NZ_ATVS01000036.1, read on the forward strand.
GCGAAAAGGGCGTTCATGCCTGTGCATATGCGAATTTTCCCGAGGTTTCTTTTGTGATCCATACTCATCAGAACTACGCTTCAGCCTTCAGTGTTTCGGGAATCGCAGAGCTGATGATGACTGATGAGGAAAAAGAGAAGCTGGGAGGCATCGCAGTTGCATCCTATGGCCTTCCCGGAACAGGAACCCTCAAGAAGGCGGTTAATTCCTGTTTCGCGGGCGGTGCGCACACAGTCCTTATGAGCTGCCACGGAGCGGTGGTTGCCGGTCGTGACAAGGATGAAGCCATGGAGAGAGTTCAGCTGTTGGAGGAAATCTGTAAGAGAAGTTACAATGGGCATGACGGGTCGGAGACTGCAGCTGTAGCATATTCGCGGCTTGATATTCCTCTTAAGGCTCAGCTGGATGACATGGCTCAGATGATAGGCAAAGAAATCCCGGTCGTAAAAGACAACCCAGAGGCCGCGCTCTCCAAATATCCTGCGGTTCTTGTGCCGGGAAAGGGCATACTTGTAAAGGGAAGGGATGATGACGATACCAAGGCCCTTGAACTCCTTGCGGAAAAAGCCGCCATCACAGCGCTTCACTGCAGATCCCTTGGTATAAAAACCAAGCTTCCATGGCTCGATGTGGCGATCATGAACTACGTATACAGGAAGAAATATTCCAAGAAAAAGGAGGGCTAGGATGAGTGGTGATAAGAAAAAAGAACTGGTGAGGATAATCAAGTTCGTGTTCTTTTCTATATCTGCGGGGATCATTGAGATCGTGAGCTTCGCAGTCCTTACCGAGTTTACACCTTTGCGGTATTGGCCCTGCTATCTTATAGCTCTGGTGCTGTCGGTTCTCTGGAATTTTACCCTGAATCGTAAATTTACCTTCCAGAGCGTAGCGAATGTTCCTGTCGCAATGATGCTGGTGGCAATGTTCTATGCGGTTTTTACCCCGGTGACCACCATAGGAGGGAACTTTCTTGTGGAACACCTTAAATGGAACGATTATCTCGTAACCGGAATCAATATGGCTCTGAATCTATCCACAGAGTACTTGTATGACAGATTTGTAGTATTCAGAAAATCAATAGACACCAATATTTCCAAAAACAGGAGGCCTGAAAATGAAGAATTGCGGAATCAGTCGTTGGGATGATCCCAGTGAGATCAACAAAAAGCTTAAAGAGCTGACCTCTCAGCCCATCTGGGAAGTCACAGACGAGTATTACAACGAAGAAATAATGCCTTATTACAACGAAAAATGTAAGCAGAGCCATGCCGTTTTTGAGGAATCTCAGAAATATATTCCGGGCGGTGTTCAGCACAATCTTGCTTTTAACAAGCCTTTTCCCATGTGTATGGCCAAGGCTGATGGCCCTTATCTCTATGATAAAGACGGCAATCAGTACATAGATTTTCTGCAGGCCGGAGGTCCCACAATTCTTGGAAGTAACTACAAACCGGTAAGGGACAAGGTATTTGAACTTCTGAACGAGTGCGGCCCTGTGACGGGGCTGTTGCATGAGTCTGAGATGCTGATCGCAAGAGAGATCAACAAGCATATGCCAAACGTTGAGATGTTCCGTATGCTTGGATCCGGTACAGAATCCGTTATGGCATCTCTTCGTATAGCAAGAATCGCAACGGGCAAAAAGCATATCATCAAGATCGGAGGAGCTTACCACGGCTGGTCAGATCAGATGGTATACGGACTTAAGATTCCGGGAAGCCGCGCACTTCTTGAATCTCACGGTATTCCCAACAGCAGCTTCGGCAAAACCGACGAGGTAAGGCCTAATGACCTTGATATGCTGGAGAAGATGCTTAAGAGAAACCGTTTGTCAGGCGGCACTGCAGCTGTGCTCCTTGAGCCTGTGGGCCCTGAGAGCGGCACAAGACCTGTTGCCCATGATTATAACAAGGGTGTAAGAGAGCTCTGTGACAGATACGGTGCTCTGCTTATCTTTGATGAGGTAGTTACCGGATTCCGTGTTGCGCTGTCAGGTGCTCAGGGCTACTTTGGCGTTGTTCCGGATCTTACCATCTTTGGTAAGATCATTGCAGGCGGATATCCTGCTGCCGGTGGTGTTGGCGGTAAGAGAGAATACGCTTCCCTTATGGCTGCGGGCCTTGCTACAGGTAAGCATCGGGCCTATGTCGGCGGAACCTTATCAGCCAATCCTCTGTCCTGTATCGCAGGCTACACCGCTATTCAGGAAATCGAGAGGACCAATGCCTGCGAAGTTGCCGGCAAGATGGGAGATCGCCTCTGCGACGGCCTGAAGGAACTTATAGACCGCTACGGACTTCCTTTTGTAGCCTATAACCAGGGTTCCATCGTTCACCTTGAGTGCACCGGAGCCATGAGCTTTGACTTCTCATCAATGTCCTTCATCAAGTCCGCAACGGGCCTTCTCAAGCACAAAGACATGATGTATGTCCGCAAGGATTCCATGGAGAAAATGGGAGCAGCCTACATGGCAAACGGCATCGTAACCCTGGCAGGAAGCAGACTCTATACGTCACTGGCCGACACTCCCGAAATCATTGATGAAGCTCTTAACAGATTTGAGAACGTATTTAAGCATGTTAAGAAGACTGATAAGGGATTGGTGGAGTAATTTTTTAATTGAATTATAAGTACATTGAGATAACTCCGACGGGTTTGATATCCGCCGGAGTTTTTGATTTATTTACCTTAATTGTCAGTTATGCTATAATTTCGAGCGTCGCGCAGGTGATTTTCGCGATGAAAAAAGTATATAGGGGTACATTAACGAACATGAAAAAGAGAATTGTAAATTGTTTGCTGATCTTAGCAATGATTACAGCAACTTGTGGTTGCAGCATTCTTTCCGGGCAGACTAATACCGATAAGGAGACGAATACAGAGGATGTATCGGTAGAAAAATTAATAGAATTTGCTGCTTCGGATACAACTATAGAAGAGAAAAAAGAAGAGAAAACAGAAGAAAAAGTACAGGAAAAATATGATCCTGAAATTAACGATGATCTTCTTGGAGCAATAGAGCAGCTGGCTCTTTCTTTTGATGAATTTAACTCAGAAGTAGATACAAAAAAGGATTATTGGCAGCGAACTTTTATCGATCACTATATCCGTGGCAATTGGGATGGATATAGCTATAAGAAGATGCTGGAGAAGGACTATAACGGAATTGTCACTAAAGACCAGGTTGAATATATTCATAAATCCCTGACCGGCATCGCTCTTTCCTTTGATTCAATGAAGGATGATGAGACTATTGACGTATACAATTCTGTGAATGCTACAAACAACAGGTATTGTAATATCTTAAATTATGAGGTGACAGAAGGCGCAGCATCAGGGGCAGGCACCACCTGTATCTCTGCACAGATTGAGATCGGAAGCGGAAATAGTGACCATGTGAAAACCTATGATATGTATGTTTATCTGAAGGAGAATCCCGACAGCTGCTTTGGCGGATATAGCGTTACTTCACTTACTAAGACGGAAACCACAGTATATGCTGAAGGCGATGGACAGGAGCATTCCTTTTACGGCTGGTACATGAGTGACCTTGATGTAGAAGGCGAAGTTACTATCGAATTTGGCGATTCAGAGGATGAATTTGAATATGGTCATTTTGTCACAGTTAAGGTAACTGATGAGCAGAAAAAGAAGATAGTGGATATCGGCACCTCTGACCGCATTGAGATCACATATCTTTTCTCAGATGGAATGACAGAGCCTGTGGACGAGGTAACAGCTGTTGATGTCAGATTATTCGCAGTAGAAAGGCTTTTTGAATGAAACTTAAGCAGCTGAGTAAAGATGAGGTCATTACTCTTTTCAATGAAAGAATCGTTAATGATTTTGCCAAAGAGGAGATCAAACCTCTTAACGTCATACTTAAAGCTATGGATGACGGAATATATGAGTGCCTCGGTCTTTTTGATGGTGACGCCATTTATGGCTATACATTCCTTGTCAAAATGGGAATGAACTATCTTGTAGACTATGTTGCAGTCTACCCTGAGCACAGAAATAATGGTGTTGGCAGTAAGATGCTGTCTTGCCTTTCCGATTATCTTGCTAAGGCAGACCTCGTAATTGGAGAAGTAGAAGATCCGGATTATACAGAAGACGAAGAGCTAAAGTCCCTGCAGAAGCGGCGTATCGGGTTCTACAAAAGAAATGGCTGCAGAGATACCGGACTTCGTGTCAGATGCTTTGGTGTTCCATTCATCATACTGGAAACAGCGGGTAGTACCGGCGCAGGGAAAGATGAACTGTGGGAGGTATATCAATCTTTTTACAAGGCAGTGCTACCCAAGGAAATGTTTGAGCGTAACGTAGAATACGTGGATTATAACAATTAAAAGAAGTATACCAATGGGGACGGTTCTGTTTGGTATAGTTTTCGCTTTTACAAAAACTATACCAAACAGAACCGTCCCCATTGGTATACTTCTTTTTCACAGCGAAAGTCTTCCGGGATATGTCAACAAGACAACATTGCTTTAGATTGACGCTTGTTTTCCTGAAGTATAGAATTAATGCGGTGTGATTCAGCGCACCATCAAATGAAAAAAGAGGGGAGAATTGTCATGAGAAAAAAAGTTGTGGGACGAGTGCTGGGATTATCTCTGGCACTTATTATGGGCATGTCTGTGCCCGTATGTGCTTTTGCCGAGTCTGGCGAAAGCAATCAGGAAGTAATTATTTCAATTGAAGAAGAGGAGTTCTGTGAGGAAGAACCTCTGGCCGAGACTAATGAGGATGAGATGATCGATGAGAGCTCCGAAGTCGAAATGGTCGAAGATGCTGATGATTTCACAGAAGAAGCAGTCTCAGAAGAAGACTTCTCAGAAGAAGCAATTGTAGAAAGTGATGTAATCGAAGAAACAGAGCTTCTCGAGGAAACAGCCTCAGACGATGTAACGGAGGACGCAAATGTTTCCGAAGAAAGTGTTTCGGAGGAAGATGTTTCGGAAGAGAGCGCCACTGCGGTTAATGAATCCAAGGTATCCGAACCTGCCAAGACTGAAACATATACAATAACATATGATCTTGGCGGAATAGAGGGCGTCACTGTTGTTAAGCCGGTTAATTCATACAAGACTGGCAAAAAAGTAACCCTTCCCAAGGTTAAATGCCCCGGTTACACCTTCAACGGCTGGCTCTTTGATCCTGCGGCAGAGAGCATTCTAGTTACCAAGAAAACTAAGGTTGCCGGAACCGAGATGACTTTTGCCACAGCTCTTAATAAGACTGCAGCACAGGATATGACTTTCACAGCAAGCTTAACACCTATCAGCATCAAGGTTTCCATAGCTGCTAACGGTTCCGGAGTATACAAGCTTGATGACACCAACAAAAAGATTAAAGTATCCGGTAAGAAGCTCCTTGGAACAGTTGATTATACCGGTAACAGAGATGCTGAAAAGTGCGATTTTTCCTGCAAGAACTGGAAAAGAACCGGCTATGAGCTGGTAGGCTTTTCCGCCAATCCGAAGGCAAAAAGGGGCGATAAATTCTATGGAGTTGATCTTGAAAAAGAGGACCTCTCCAAGCTTTCAACCAAAAAGACTGCCACTTTATATGCCATCTGGTTCGGGGATATGTGGGTCATTGATTACACTAAGAAAGCAATCCTTCTCGATGGAAAAAATGAGACTGAGATTGACTATGTGATATCCGATATCTGGCCGGGAAATACCGAGTACGGAACAGTTCTTAAGCTTCCTAAAGCAGAGCTTGAAGGATATACCTTCCTTGGATGGAGAGCAGTTAATACGGTTAACGAGAACAAACTCAAAAAAGCAAAAGGCTATGTAACTGCAGTAAATGCCAACAATATGGCTGACGTGGCTCTTCAGCCTGTTTTCAAACAGCTTACTTATAAACTCAGCTACAATGCCCAGGGCGGCACATACAACAAGAAAAAGAAGGGTGTCCTCAAGGCTTCTGTCGGATACTATGAAGACATTGCCGAACTTGTAGCTCCTTTAAACAGCACAAATATCAAGAAAAAAGGCTATGATCTTAAAGGCTTTGCTCTTGATGCCAAGGGCGAAACAGGTCTGGTTATAGGCGCAAACGGTAAGCCCATTAGCGAAGATGGCAAGCTGATCCTTAAGGCAGTTAAAGCAGCTACTTTGTATGCAATCTGGGAAGACCATAAGATTCCTGAAGTTTATGTGCTGTCTAAGGTTATAACCAAACCCGGCAGCGACCTGGAATTTTGGGACAGCTCGTTTGATGAAGGTACTCTGACCCTCAAATATGATGAAAACGGTATTTGTACCAAAGCAAAATATAAAAATCATGATGGCTGGCTAGTTGGCCAATCTTATGAGGATATCTTATACGCTGTATTACGTCCGCATCCGCTGGATGAATCATTATTAAAAGATCCAAGAACCGAAATAGTATATGATGATGAAGGAAGAATTACATTTCAGTGGTATTGGCAGCATTGGGACTTGGATAATACCTGTGATGATTGGTACAAGGAGTATTATACCTATGATGAAGCCGGAAGAGTAATTCGTTATGAAGGCTATTACATGTATTTTGATAAGGACGGCAATCCTTTGAGGAAAGAGCCTGATTATTGCATCTATGATTACGAGTATTCTCTTTTGAAGGACGCACAAGGATAAAAAGAAATAATAAAGCCGGGAAGTCACTGATAATTAATGATTTCCCGGCTTAATTTATACCTTTTTGAGACAATATTATTCATCCAATGTGCTTCTCCCAAGCAGTTCCTCATAGCTTACATGCATTGTAATGAACCCTGAAGAAAAAGGTCCCAGATCATAAGGATAGAACATGAAATCAATTCCACCTTCGGTAAACTTAGCTCTGTCGTCAATCGCTGCTGAGTCATAGGCCTGCTGAGCTGCTTCTTCTGCGGTCTGGGCAAAATAGGTGGTCTCTTCAGCGTTGGCAAAATCATCTTTTACCTTATCAGCGATCAGGTGCTTAAACTGTTCCTCGGTACCTGTGTAAAAATCTGCAAGGTGGTATCTTAGTCCTGTTGTAAGGTCGAAGAGGAACTGACCTCTCATAGGCTCTCCATGAGCGCCGCCGCTGTAATAGTAGCTGCTGTAATCTACCGCAAGATATCTGTCTTCAATTATGCAAACATCTGCAACATGGTACTCCGAGGTCTCACAGTGCAGCTCAGGAGATTCCAGATGGTCGTCGCAGGAACTATTGGCAAACGTAAGGCTGTTAGTGTCTGCATTTTGGCTGCCGTCTATGTAGTCGGAGATAACCTTGTTGATGTCATCGGCGTAGTCAGAGTATTTGGAGTCTAAGACAAATTTCTCGCCGTAAAACTTATTCAGAGTTGTGTCGCAATCAGGGCATTTGTAGTCAGATGAAACGTATTCCACTGTTCCATAGTCAAAAACAGGGAAAGTATCTGCTACGTAGCCAAGAGACTTAGGTGATGGATTAGCTTCTTTTGGATCAACAACGTTCCATACATACTTGTTATCCTCAAAGACAGGCACAAAAAATCTGTTTCCAAATATGGAGGCATACGGACTTAAAATGTCCGTTGTATTCGTTCCGGGAACCGTTGTTTCTTCAAAGATGAACTTGCTTGAACCGTCGGTAAGATCGTAGGCATAAACCTTTCTTTTAAACATATCAAGACATATCGACTCGTCTTCATAGTAATAGCAGTAGTTTCCGTAAAACGCCATGGTCTGTGGCTCATTGCCTTCGAAAATAGGCCTGGTCTCTTTGGTTGCAAGATCCAGTACAAAATATCCAAGTGATAAATAGTCCTCGTCATATAGCTGCATAACTGCCAGGTCTTCGTTAAAATGGCAGAATGTTACATTTACGCCGGGGGCCGCCTCATAAACAGGAGTAATATTGCCGTCACGATCAGCTCTGTATATGTTCTGATCCTTTTTTACAAGATTAAATCCAAGTTCACTAAATTTCCTTAAAGTGCAGTCACTGATTCCATTACTGTTTCTGCCGCAGATATCGCAATCTTCAGTAGCCTTGTAATAGGCGTCGAGCCCGGCACTTGCCTCTTCATATTTAAGGCCGTCTTTAATCTCATAGCAGTGCTCTACAAAATGGCTGCTGCCTGAAGGCATAGTCAAAAAGAAAAGCTTGCCGTCAAAAATATCAACGTTCTGGATATATTCTTCGTCAATTCTGCAAATCTCGGCCGCCTCGCCGCTTACCGGATCCATTGCATAGAGTGAACCAAAGGAAGTCTCGGAGTCATTATTCTTATAATGATAATTTTTAAAGTACAAAATACCATTGTCATAAAAAGTATAGTCACTTGCTTCAATGCCTACCCCCGGGAACTTGTCACAGAGCTGTTTTCCAAGCTGCTCCAGGTCGTATTCATTGGTGAGATTACCATCTTCATCGACCACATACAGAGTGGTGTTATTGTAGTTCAGGCTGTAATTACGCTGGGATTCTGTTGCAGAATTCTCTACAGGCATTTCTGTTGTATTGCCTGTAGGTGCTTCTGTAGACTCTGTAGAATCAGTCGTTTGACTGTCATTTATCATTGGGATGTCGCTTATGGGATTCATAGCAACAGGTTTTTCATCATTGGCGCCGCAACCGGCTACAACCGTCAGCATTGCTGCGGTAAAAATCAATGCTGTTATTTTCTTTGTTTTCATAAAAAAAAGCCCCTTCCAAAACTTTCTCAGAACATTATACAGGATTTTTAATAGTAAGCCAGTGTTTTACTTTTGGGTAGGCACTCTTTCTTTTGGAGTATTGATTTTTACGTGTCCGTGGGTTAATATAACTTCAAAATTGCGCACAATATAATAGAACTAAACGCATGAAAGTAGTAGGAACAAAAAAATAGAAGGGGATAGGAATATGACAGAAGCGTATTTTGCAGGCGGATGCTTTTGGTGCGTTACACCAATTTACAAGATGTACGGAGTGGATAAGGTCATCTGTGGCTATGCAGGAGGAGATGAGGAAAATCCTACATATGAGCAGGTGAAACATCAGGAAACAGGACACAGGGAGACTATTAAGCTCGTCTATGACCCAGAGAAGGTTTCCTATGAGAAACTGCTTGATATCTACTTTGCCAACGTGGATCCTTTCGATGCAGAGGGTCAGTATATTGATAAAGGCTTCTCATATACACTGGCAATCTTCTACAACAATGAGGAAGAAAAAGAGATATCGGAAAGGAAGATAGCAGATATTGAAAAGAATTCAGGTAAAGAGACTCACGTAGCTCTTTTGCCATATAAGAATTTCTACGAAGCCGAAGAGTATCATCAGGATTATTACCTTAAGAATCCGGAGGCATTTGAGAAAGAGCTGATAGAATCGGGAAGGAAACAATAATTGACAGGTTGTTTTACAGTACTTCTTTCTCTAAGCAGATGAAATAGGAGCATTTGAACATGAAAATAAGAACAGCAACAATAGAAGATCTGGATGCGATAGCTGCAGTTGAAGCGGAGTGTTTCCCTGCTGCAGAAGCAGCATCAAAAGAGGAATTCGAAGACCGACTTGCATATTACGCAGATTACTTCTGGCTGATGTTTGATGAAGACAAGCTCATTGCCTTTGTGGATGGCTTTGTGACCAATGAGCCGGATTTGACCGACGAAATGTATGCAAAAGCTGATATGCATGATGCCTCCGGACGTTGGCAGATGATATTCGGAGTGAACACGCTTCCTGACTATCGCAAGCACGGATATGCAGGTGAGCTGATTCGAAAAGCCATAGATACTGCAAGGGAGCAGAACCGTGCAGGTCTTGTCCTGACCTGTAAGGATGAGCTGGTAAGCTACTATGCAAAGTTTGGCTTCATGAATGAAGGCCGGAGTGACAAGTCTCAGCATGGCGGTGTAGCGTGGAATCAGATGAGGCTTACTTTCTGATTGGGGGGCATGAAAAAATGTGAAAATGTTAGGAGCCGCTGCATCAAATGCTATTGGGATGGAAGTAAGAGTGCATATATTGAAGCTTCCCCAAATAGGAAGAATCCCTGGGAAGAGATAAAGCTTGAAGATTATGAAAAACATATGAGTCTTGATTCTGTGAGACAGCTTCAAGCCATGAATAAGATAATGCATGAGCAGTTTGAAGCCTATCCCGTGAAAACAGCAATGGTCTTAGGTGTTGCTGGAGGAAATGGTCTTGAACATGTAAGGAGTGAAAAATACCAGGTTGTTTATGGCATTGATATCAACGAAGAATACTTAGCTGCAGCTTCAAAACGATACGAGCAATCATCTGAAGTATTACAGTTCATGAAGATGGATTTATTGACAGAGGCTGATAGATTGCCTCGGGCGGATCTGATAATAGCGAATCTGATAATAGCGAATCTGATAGTAGAATATATTGGCTATTCTGCTTTCAAGAATGCAGTACGCCGGGTGGATCCTGAGTATGTGTCATGCGTTATTCAGGTAAATAGTGATGATAAGCAGTGGGTTTCGGATTCTCCATATCTTCACGTATTTGACGGCCTTGATAATATTCATCATCAGATGGAAGAATCAGCATTGGCTTCAGCTATGAAAGAGATCGCGTATAAGAGCGTTTTTCGTTCTGAAGAACTATTACCAAATGGCAAGTCACTGATCAGAATGGATTTTCGCAAAGAAACAGAGGAAATTTTGCAGCAGGGTGCTGCAAAATTTGGATAAGGCTAATAAAAGCTTATTAGTGAACCGTCAGTCATATTTAAAGCCCATGGTCTATCCGTGGAAGATCAGAGCCCGTTGGGGTGAAAGTATTATACTGCGCTAAATCTGATTATATTTTGAAGATTTAGCGCAGTATAATTTTATGCCTAAAGACATAGGTGACATGGCTTTTTCTTTATAGAATTAACAATTTGTTCAAATCCTGTTTACTCTTTGGCAAGGTAAATGCTTTATCATGGATATCAGATAGAACAAGAAAACACATAACTTCTTTTTCATAATACTTGGGCGGCACCTGATGGTACCGCCCATCCTCCTTGTTAGGGCTGCTAAAGATTTTGCCGATGTCATCGGCAAAATCGCAGTATATGAAGTTAGAACTTGAATAGTATGCGCTCTATAATCCTCGCAAAAGCCATATAAAAGTGGTCAAACCGAGGATTATTTTTGGGGCTTGAAGGAACGTTGATTGAATATGACATGTAATCTGGAAATGTGTTATAATTACATATAAATAATATATTACAATAACAATGTAATGATATATATAGGTGTAAATAACATGAAAAAATTATCCAATCTTATATCCAATGCATTTGGAATCGATTTTAGTGTCAGTGAACTGGACGATAGGACCGGTCTGCCAAGATACCTGTCCTCTGGACGGGAGATTTATGTCGGCAGATCTGAAGAAACATCCATGCTAATAGTAAGACTTCAGGAACCTGTTGACAGCAGGGTGCTCTCAAGAGAACAGACGGTATATGAGAATATCTTCAGGATGCCCGTGGCTTTTTTATTTGATACGCTTAACAAGAGCTACAGAACTGCGTATGTGAAGCATCATATACCTTTTATCCTTGTTCCGACGCAGGTTTATCTGCCATTTCTGGGGATACTGTTTAGTAGAAAGTTTTCCGGGGAGTCATTAAAAAGCAGAAAGATGCTCACTCCAAATGCGCAGCTTGTTTTGCTGTTTATGATCTTCAACGAGAAAAAAGAATATGCAAAGCAGCTTTTATCTGAAAAGCTTGGTCTTGACCCAGTGTATGTTACCAGAGCGACCAAGGAACTTGCAGATCATGGGCTATTGGAAGAGAGAAAAGTCGGAAGAAACTCATTTGTTTATAGGACTATGGCTGCAAAAGATCTTTTTGAACTGTCAAAGCCTTTTCTGGCAGATCCTGTTCATGAAGTCATTCATGTAAGAAAAGAGAAGGCCGTTGAAAGCATGCCTTTTGCAGCTGATGAAGCACTGTCACACCTTGGGATGTTAAATCCTCCTGAAATAAGTGTACGTGCATGCTATAGGAAAAATGATGTTATAAAAGCCCTGAAAGAAGTTGAAGATCCCGCATGGGAAGAGCCTTGGACTGTCTGCAGCATCCAGCTATGGAATTATGATCCGGAGTTATTGAAGGCTGATGCAGCAGTTGATATAATATCACTCTACTGTTCACTGAGAGATTCGCATGATGCGCGTGTTTCAGGGGAGATTGAGCGACTTTTGGAGGAATATGAATGGCTGTCATAGGACTTGATGATTTTGCAAAATATTTTGAAGGATATGAGGACTGTTATACGATAATCGGCGGTGCAGCCTGTGAGCTCCTTATGTCACAGACGCCTGTTGATTTCAGGACCGGTTCCTTGAGAATGTGGTAAAAGAGGAAATTATCTTTGCCAATCTGGGAATCAATTCAGATATGCAGACTGAAGTTGCTGCACTTAGAGAGACATATGTAAGAGTTTAAATGATATTTGTAATGATTATGGGGCAGGACATCGATTGATGTCCTGCCCCGTTTTGTTAGGAGTAAGCTGCCATTTATTTGAGGGGAACGGGCAGCTCTGAAATGAATAATGAAAAAGTATATGTGTTTGGGAGGTTTCAAGCTATTTACTTGATGAGGCTATGATACAAGGTAATCCTAAATTCAACCTAAAAGAGAAAAGTTTTTTATAAGCATAGGGCTGAAGCATGTAATGGACGCAATTATTGGTACGGAGAAGCTTTGAATGGAAATATTAATTTTGTGATGAAGTACACAATATCTTTTTATCCAAATTAGCACTCTCTATTGACGAGTGCTAATCACGGTGTTATACCATAAGTAGAACAAAGGAACAGAGAAGACCGTTAGGACTTAAGGCTTCCGATGATCTGAACCCTCCGTCCCAATGCTCATTAACAGTTAATCAATTGTTTATGTGCAAAGGAGGTAAGCATTATGTTAGCACCTAGTATTTTTGAAGAGAATTTCATGGATGATCTGTTTGGATTCCCTTACATGAAGGATTACGAAAACATGGAGAAGAAACTCTATGGCAGAAAAGCTTCAAGGATGATGAAGACCGATATCAGGGAGAAGGATAACAACTACGAAGTAGTAATTGACCTGCCGGGCTTTAAGAAAGAGGAGATTGAAGTAGAACTTAACGACGGTTACATTACAATCTCAGCAGCCAAGGGACTTGAAAAGGATGGAAATGACAAGAAGGGCAAACTTCTTCGTCAGGAGCGTTATGCAGGATCAATGCAGAGAAGCTTCTACGTTGGGGAGAACATCGAAAAAGATGATGTAGAGGCAACCTACAGACATGGTGTTCTTACTCTGACAATTCCTAAGAAAGCTCAGGAAAAGAAACTTCCGGAAAAGAATCTGATAGCAATTGAAGGATAAAATGATTTTTAAAGCCCTGCCGTTCATATAACGGCAGGGCTTTATTATACTTACTCTTCCTTACACTTCCTGACCACCAGAAATGCCACAACCATCATAATTATATAACCAATGATAAGACCCGGAAGAAAGAAGCTAAGTTCAGAACTGGCTGATGTGACTTCTGCTGCCGTCAGACCATAATATTCCTCCAGCTTAAGGCCAATGGCATAGGTGACATGAATCTCTCCGCCTGAGCTGCCGATTCCGATTATAAAGCCGGCGAGCTGGTACATTCCAAGGTTGAGTAAGTAGCAGACTAGCGTCAGACCTGCTGCCAGGATGATAGTAAGAATCGGAGTATTCACTTTTTTAATAATCCCCATTATAAATCCCCTTTATAATCGTATGATTTTATGAAAACGAGTGTTTTCTGTTAGAAGTATAGCATATTGCAGACTACAAACAAGCTTGCATACTGCAGTTTGTAATTAAGTTTGTCATAATCATTTGTGGCAATACAGCCCTGTATTTTGCAGTTTCCATGATACACGTTCTGCCCTGAATATCCTATATTTACTTTGTAATGACAACTTTTTTAGGGGAGGATACGTGTAATGGATACTGAAAGATTGTTTTTGTATTTACGATTGATAGTAATTATTCTCATATGCCTGATAGTAATTATCAAAAAGAAGCTCTTGGATAAACCACTGATCTTTTTTCCAATAGCATTTATCGCAGGGTTCCTTACTTGGGTTTGCCTTCAGAGCGCGTTAAATTCCATAGATTTCCTTGATTTCCATGAAATTGCGATCATCCTCCAGATTTATATTCCGTTTGTTGTATTGCCTCTTCTTTTGAGGGCGCTTCCGGTGATAGTGCTCATCGCACTGGGTATTATTGTAATAAGACGTATCAATGCTCTTGAAAAAAAGAATAAGCAACGAGAGGCAGATAAGCAGGAAGAAAACGAGCTATGACAGTGCACGCCGCTGCGGAAATACAGCCTCATATTTCGCAATGTTTACTCTTCATTTTCCGGAGCATATATCGTATACTGTTAACTCGTAAGGAAAAAATACTTTTCCAGATAGTGTCAAATGATCTATGAAAAAACTGAGTAGAAAAAATAGGCTCAGATGAACCTTGGAAATTGCAGATATATAGGTTGAGGTAGCCGGACGCCACCCTTGACAGCACAAAAAATAACTGCTGACGGTTAATCACCGACGGCGAAGAACTCAAGAACAATCAGATTTTCTCCGTCGTTTGCAGCAGTGTAGCAGTTATTTTTTGTGCCATCAAGGGCAAGCCGCTAAAGCGGTGGCTAGGTTAATACCTCGGGCTCAGAATCTAAGAACAATCAGCTGGCAGCCTGAA
>NZ_ATVS01000037.1 GCF_000420845.1 Butyrivibrio sp. AE3009
ATCTTTTCTACCCATAGATTTTTCATAAGCTTCTCCAACGGAATTGCAATTGCATAAAAATGATCACCACCCTGCTCATAGAATGATTTCATCACCTTATATGCCTTGTATAGGTAGTCTATATCTTTTTTCAATTGATATACTTCTATGAAAAGCAAACTCATCCACGGATAGTTATATAATCTCTGAAAATGATTGTCATATCCGTAATCATTGGCTACTAAAGAATGTTCATCATCATATAATTCCCTTTCCACATATGCTAGATACCGATTCAAACTATCCATCAGTTTTTCATCGTAAAATCTTTGCAAATAGGCCGCCATCAGCACACCCATTCCGACACGTTCACGTCCCCCGTTGTAATCATTCTCTGCCCGGTAATAGATATGTTTTTCTTTTGTATCATAGATTAAATATGCACCATCCAAAGGACAATTTTCTTTATGAAGCTGTTGTTTTTCCGCAATATATGTTACTCGATTTTTTATAAGCTCCAATTCAGTAAGACAATTATCTTTAATGAGGAAAAAATCTTCCCCTTCTGTCAGCCCTAACTCCTCCGCCATTGTTATAGCCTTCATCAGTTGGTTCCTATTCTTTGCCTCACATATTGTTTTGGTAAATATGCCAGCAAACCACTGCTCATAAACTTCTTTTTCTATAGAAAACTTGCATTCATAGCTTTCTACTTCATTTTCACAAAACTCATATTTTGTATGTTCTCCATCCTTAGCAGTTCTATATGTAAAGCTGTCCCTCCCTGCAGCTCTGGTCTGACGTGCAAGTTCAGCCAATTCCGCCCCAAAGAATATCTTAGGTATCTTTTCACCGGTTTTTAATTCTTTTCCATATACATTCACTATAGAATACTTCATTACAGGCTTTGCATTACAATTAATTGCCCATGAAATAAACGCCATGCTTGCATGACTAACCTGCGCTGCAAGCTTCCCGGGTGACATATTTAAATCCTTACGAGCAATTATCAATTGGCGCATTTCAATCTCCTAATCAATTCTCAAAACTACTCCTGTCAATATGCTTATGTTTATTATTTTATATATGAAAACTGATCGTGTCATTGAACTTGTCGTTCAAAATATGACCTAAGCAATGCCGGTTTCATTGCAAAAAAATGAAGACCCATAGGTTGAACAGGGGCCTGTCAAGTAGATAGGCTAAATAAACAAAATAAGTCAAGAAAAATGGTGATCACTTCATTAGAGGTGGTCACCATTTTAATACAAATATTTGTTGGGCATAAATGCAGTGACAGCTTCGACTGTCATTATTATCCTTGGTCTGCTTGGTGACTACTTTATCTGCCATGGAATAGCAGTCAACCCTGCGCTATGCGCACCGCAAAGCGGCTGTGGGGTTGACAGGTATTCCATGACAGATATTCTGTAGTCAAGCAGATCAAGGATCATTGTGCGCTTCAGCGCACTTTATTCAAGGGCAGAGGCGTTTAGCCTCTGGCTTCATTTCAGTTCATTGTTAAGCTGCCCATTTGGCTTTATATTTCTGGATACGCTTGTTTTCAGGAATGGGATAATCAGTAGGCTTATCTGTGAGCATGGCTTCATTTCGTACCTGGGCAGGTGTCTTTCCACCGAATCTTTCCTGCGGCCTTTCATTGGTATAAAAGTCCATGTATTTTGCTATTGCTTTTCTGAGTGACGCTTCATCGGTTATATCAAACATGCAGTACATTTCAGTCTTTATGATGCCCCAAAAGCCTTCAGTCGGTCCATTATCTATGCAATGTCCTACACGAGACATGGACTGTTCCATACCTTGTTTCTGAAGCTTCATTTTGAAGACCTTGCTGGTGTACTGGAATCCGCGATCCGAGTGAAAAAGTGGGGTGGCATCAGGATTCTCCGCTATTGCTTTGTCAAAGGTTTTGAATACAAGCGCATTGTCATTTCTGTTGCTGAGAACATAAGCTACCGGAGACCTGTCGTAGAGATCAAGAATGGCACTTAAATACAGCTTTTTATTAACCTCAGGGATCTTGAACTCAGTAACGTCAGTTGTCCATTTTTCATTAGGTTTGTCTGCATGAAAATCTCTTTTTAGAGTATTCTCTGCAACAGCCTCTGGAGTTGAAGACTGATATTGCTTTCTCTTGGCGCGTATAATTGCATGGACTCCGATGGCTTTCATGATTCGGTGTATACGCTTTACTCTATAATCAGTCCCATTAAAGTGGTTAATCCAGAGAGTCATACGCCTGTAACCAAGGATATGTCCAGAACGATCATCGTACTCTCGGATAAGCTCAGCAATTCTCTGATTTTCTAGTTCTTGCTCCGGAACTTCTCTATGAAGCCATTTGTAATAAGCTGCGTGCGATACACCCAGCCCTTTACACATCCAGTTTATGCTCCAATTATTCTCTTCATGTAAGCTTTGGATTGCCAGATACTTTGATTCCAGCCGAGTACGGCCAAGCCTCACATCCCTTCCAATTCCTTCACTTTTTTTAACAGTGTCACCAACATATCTTTTTCTTCAAGCTGCCGCTTCAACCTTTTATTCTCGCGGCGTAGACGTTCCAGTTCATCTACTTCATCATCATTTTTGTGATGTCCTCGCTTGTCAATAAGCGCATCTTCTCCATCCGCATCATATTTCCTTACCCAACTATAAACCTGTGTGTAGGAAACATCATATAAAGAAGCAGTCCCTTTGTAATCGCGATCATGCTCGATACAGTACTTGACGATTTCCTTTCGTTCTTCAATAGTGGTTTTTCTTCTAGCTTCTGCCATATAGACCTCCCGCTTAGGATTGTAGTCCTTAAGCTCTCTATTGGCATTATACATAGAAATCCATTTAGATAAAACAGACGTGGATTTTATGTTGTATTTTACACAAATATCCACTAAAGAACCTTCGCCAGAAAAATAATCTTCAACAGCGTTACTCTTTAATTGTGCTGAATAGCAACGATTTCCTGGAGATGATATAAAAGCCGAATCTCCGTGTTTAACATAGAATCTCACCCAGACTAAAATCTTTGACCAATGAGCCTCTTTGTTATAGTAAATATCGTATTTCTGACAGATATCTTCGAGTGCAAGTTTGCCCTCTAAGTAATCTTTACAAGCAGCTATTTTGATTTCGGCTGAATACTTGGCCATAAAAAATCCCCCTAAAGGAGACTTTGGATATTTCCATTGTCTACTTTAGGGGAATCATATCAGGTCCTCCTCCAGGCTCTGGCTTCTCAAGTATCCAGCCCCAAAACAATATATCCAACAGAGCAGATCATTATACATTTTCCCATAACAGCATTATATGTTTCTTAATATACCCTATAACAGGAAGAAGAGGACTCTCGTCCTCTTCTGTAATGTTATGAATAAGGATATCTTCAATATGACATCCAAACAGTATGCTAAGTCTTACAAGATTATCCGCATTTGGCAGGCACTGACCACGTTGCCACTTATATATGGCCTGCTCGGATTCCAGTCCAAGTGCATTTGCCAACTCGAATACCTTTATTTTCCTCTCCTGTCGTAATTGCTTTATACGTTCTCCGGTAGCCTGCATGTCTACAAAAACATTCATTATGTCCATGGTCGCCTCCTCTGTAAAAAGAATCTTCAACGCCATCCCGTCTGAATACAATAACACAACTATCAATAATAGAAAATAAACCGCCAGTTCAAATTTTTACGTAATTTGATTATCAATTGGTTTCTCCCTACCCAAGTAACTAAACGGCTCAAAAAGTGTTTTAAGAGACTCTGACTGAGCCCAATCAATCTTGGAGATAAATGTTCCAAAAGAACGCATTGCATTTTGTGGATCCCTGACACTAAAGAACGTTCCAACAGTGGCCTTGTTATATTTATTTGCATGGTTTAAATCCGGAACCATTTCTCTTTTTAAATCATCAATGAATCTAATCACCTCCCCGATAAGCCCTTTTTCTTCCGGGATATCCTCCAGTGCATCTATAATAACTCTTTCCAATGCACCGTTTTCGTTAGTTGGAATTATCAGTAAAAAAGTATTAACTAATTTATTTTGGCCAAATAAATCTATTATATGATTGCTTATCCATTCCCCTGATTTTGCTGTTACATTCTCAAGCGCCTTATTAACTCTTCTTCCTATCTTAGCATCATTATCTTCATCTCGATCGGTTACTACCATCAAAGATGCTATATCTTTTTCGACAATCATTGCGTTTATGCGATGTTTATCAATAAATGAAGCAAATTTGCCATTCCCTCCAACGCCGCATAATACAAGCTGGTTTTCTCCTTTTGACAAGCTTTCTATATGCTCATATTTATCAAGCTCAGTTATCCCCAGTGCATTACTATTCCTGTATTTCCATCCATATACATTCTGCATGAAATAGCTGATCAATTGAACATCAGACACGCCTTCTACAAGTACTAATTCTGTCATCATAAGCGCACCTCATATTCAAATACTTTTCTGTTTTCATACACATAGTTCCCTGTAACATTTCTGGCAACTATATTACTTTCCTTTCCATCTTTTGATTCAATTCTCTTAAGTGTAATAACCTTAATTGGATCCTCTTTCTCTTCCCTTTTATCATAATCACCATATTTTAATATCGCATCTATTGCTTCCACACTATGAGTTGCAATAAACAACTGGACATTCAGCTTATTTGCCAATGCAAATATTACAGGGAATAATATGTCGTAATATTTTTTATGAAGCCCTGTCTCAATTTCGTCAATCAACAATACTGAATCCATAGAATCAAAGAGCTTATTGAGAATATAAAGAATCTTTTTAATGCCATCACCGTATACTGAGAAAGGCATATTAGCCCCAGTCTCAGTTATAATGGTTTCAATAAAAGATCCATCATCCGCTTTGGTATAACAGATATCTGCAATTTTATTATCAAACTGTTTAAGAATATCAATTGCCAGCTTTTTGTATTCTGGATTCTCTACAATATTTTGCAAAAGGTCGTATCGAAGATGTCCAAATGAAGGGATGTACTGAATCTCTTTTTTTAAAGAGACACCAGGGAACCCTGTATCCAAAGATGTACATCTGATTTCCTGTTGGGAAACCTTTTTTCCTGTCTGAGCAACAATGTTTCCTGTGAATACTTTTGCCTTTTCCGGCAAAACAGCAGAATTCCTTTTATACTGCAGTTTTTCACGCTGAGACAAAATGGATAATTGAATAGCCTCATCACCAGAAATGCTATGTTCATTCCCACTAAGCTGAAATCGAAACATTCCACTACTGCTTTCTGCGGAAATATCAAATTCCAACTGATCAGAATTCTGTTCCATATTGAACATTTTTATAAATGAAATGTAAAAACTACTCTTATCGGGGCTAAGCACAGTTCTCTGATTAATAACACTTTTCAATGTTCCCAGTTGAGTATTGGCAAATAATAGCTGAAAAGCCTCCAGAAACGATGTCTTTCCACTGTTATTATCACCTACGACAAGGTTTATTTTTGAAAAATCCGAGACAGCTAATGCTTTTATTCCTCTGTAACCATTTATCTCTATAGAATCAATATGTGCCATATCAGTCCTCTTTTTCAATATTCTCAAAGCTTATAACTAATCTTGTATGTGTTGATGCTGCTATCTTTTGTAAGGTATCAATCCTTGGGGCTACCTTACCATTGAGTATCTTACTTATATTGGACTGAGACATTCCTGTTATTTCACACAAATCTTCCTGTGTAAAATTATTATCATCCAATACTCTTTGTATTTCTTCCGATATTCCATTTAGTACATCGCTTAATGAACTATTTATACCCTCTCCATGATCCTGCTCTTTCGTAGAAATTGGCTTATTCAGTTTATTTATCTGTTCAAATATCGCATCCATTTCGTTTTTGCTCACTATTTCGTCCTCCAATATGTTAAGTATAACATATTTTTGTTGATAACAGCAAATACTTGTTTTTAATGACATATCAATGTGCAATATTAAAATATGCTACAAATGACATATTTAGCGATAATATGTTATTTGTAACATATTGCCAAAATAACAAAAGTCCCACATTTCCGCAGGACTTTCATCATAACAAAGCTCTTTGGTATTAACTATTCCACCGTTAAAAAAAACTACATGAACAAATAGTTCAACCTACTTTTTATTAACATTTTGGCATCATTCTAATATCAGATTAGAAAAGACTCATCTGTCCGTTCATGATCTTATAGTAGCCATGCTCTATCCTCTCATTACCCTCATGCGTCATTATTTCGAAGTTTGAAAGGTTTTGTGCCTTTATAACAAGCTTGATAACGCAATCAAAGCAGCCGACAACATCACTCTTATTGATATCTGACAGGCAAATTAGCTGTACATTGAAGTGTTTTGCTATATCAAACATTGGCTTCAAAAGATGCGCTGAGGTTATTTTTCCAAAAGGATTATCAAGGATTAGCACACTCTTGACGTTTTTGCTGACAAGCCCTGCTGATGACCTAGTATAATTCATGAGTGTCAATACCACTGAGAAAAATACCACAAATTTCTCGGCACCGGAACTCTGTGTCAGTGTCTCCTCCCAGCCCTTGTATACAGAGTTTACACTGTTCATATCAATCTTATAGACCCTGATCTTTATGGATTCCTGGCGTATGTACTTATGAAGAAGCCTTTCACTTGAGACTAAAGCTCTGGCGCGCTTCTGGATCTGCTTTTCATCAGCGCCGCTTCGAAGGAGCTCTTTTATCTCATTAGCCCCCTGCTCAATCTCAGTCTTTATCGAAACCTTTGATGCTTCCTCAGATATCTCTTTTTCCTCAGGAAGATCCATCTTTACCATCTGGGTCTGAGGCTTGCCCGCAAAAATACGAGCCTTTGAACTGGCTGCTATCATGCGAAGGTCAAGATACATCCTCTTCCCCTGATTCATACACTGGTCTACAATGTCATTAAAGTCATTTTCAATCTCCCTTAGATCAGTCTCAATCCTGCTATTAATCTTCTCTATGGAAGCTGTCATTGTGCTGATGCTCTCGCTGACCGTATAGAGCCGGTCGCCCTTCATCTCAGAATCATCAAGCATCTCGCCGATGGCACCGAGCTTATTCACTATTTCAGAAAGAGCTATGTCCTTAAACTCTGCTACTGTTGTTCTTATGCTGCTCTTAAGCTTTTCTTTCTGATATAGGAAGGTTTTCTCTACATAGATTAGATTATTATGTATAGACTCCCACTGAGCATCCGGTTTTTCGGAAAGTGTAACAGTCTTTATTATGTCTCCAAACTGAATAGGCTTTAAGACATCTCCTACACGATCAAAGATTCTCTCCAGTGAACGTTTTTCCTGCTCAAATGAATCCTTCCTTTCGTTTAACTGCCGTATCTCCTGTTTGGCGGCCTTTACTCTGGCTTTGAAATCCTCTCCTATCTCATTTTGTGGAAGAGCTACACCGTCAAAATCTTCAAGTGCTTTCCCTGCTGCATCATATCTCTGCTTGGCAGATGCCTCTTTCACATTACATTCTCCAAATATGGACCTGGCATTCTCCATTTTCTCTGAAGCTGCTCTCACTGCATCCTTGGCATTTTTGAGGGCTTCAGGTGAAAAATGGACCGCTTCATATTCAGCCTTTTCACACTCATAATCACCAAGTTCTTTTTCATATTCAGCTTTGTCCTGCTGTGATTTATTAAGGCTGACTCTGAGATTATCCAGGCTTTCACTGAGACTCCCCAGAAGAGTCTGGTACTGAGAGTATAGTTCTTCCAATGATCCTTCAACGATTTCTGCTTCCTTTGCACTACCCGTATTCTCTAAAACTGTGCGGACGCGATCCAAGTGATCAGCCTGCTGCTTACGTTCATTTTCAAATGATGTCAGCTCATCCTGGCACTTAGCCACCTCATCACATGCTTTTTTATATGAGCTTTCTGAATTTTTCAGGATGACAGATGCTTCCTGCATTTTTGTATACCATTCATTTTCCTTGGTAAGCATTATGCTCAGTTCAGCAAATGACTCAATCCACATGGTGAGCTCCCTCAAACGCTTTTCTTCATGATTCAGGTCATCCTTAAGGGCATCAATCTTTTCCTTTATCCTTTCCTGTTCTTCTTCCAGTTCTTTCCTTCTACCCTCCAAAGAAAATATTTTCTCCTGTAGCTCGGCAATAGCTTTTTCCTGTAAAGAGCTCCAGTCCTCAGAATAATCAAACTTTTCTACGAGCTTCTTCTCTTCCTCACTGTCCCGCAGCCTTTCGTTAAGACGCTGCAAATTTTCCTCTTTGACTCTTATTTCATCTTCCAATCTGCCATAATAACCTGATCTGTCAGCAAAATATTCTTTGTCATAAGCAGCTAGGTGAGAAGCACTTTCCATGTCCCCTGACATAAGAGAATTCACCTGTTCCATAGTAAAAAGCGGAACAGAGGCAGGAAGCCACTCCACATTCCCCGCAGCCAGAAGCTTTTCCATATCTTTTTCATTATTGAAAAGAAGTGAAAATGCAAATTCCGGGTGTCGCTCCATAATATCCCTGGCTTTTTCCTGCGTAATGGCACCATTTTCCATAAGACCTGTAATGTATTCTTCACCGGTCTGACACCACACTCCTGTGGACATCACATATTTCATGATATCCGGCAGAATATGAACATGAC
The DNA here is from genome assembly GCF_000420845.1 of Butyrivibrio sp. AE3009. Lineage (GTDB taxonomy): Bacteria > Bacillota > Clostridia > Lachnospirales > Lachnospiraceae > Butyrivibrio. The sequence goes on from NZ_ATVS01000037.1 coordinate 8,647, forward strand.
CTTCTTTCGCGGCCTTAAGCCTTTCTTCCAAAGACTGCTTGTCCTGCCCATGCTTTCTGATCTTTGCGCCGGTCATTTCTATTTCTTCCTGCAGTACACTTTTTAGACGACCGGAAAAAATAGTGCTATTTTCAAGGCTATATTTGCTGCAGATATGTATAAGTGAATCCAATAGTGTTCTGTATTCTGAAAGCGCATCCTCAGCAACTTTCTTCTCTTCTGACAACCTGCCAAGTTTAAGCTTTACATCAGCCAGTTCATCAGGGATTTCATTTTTCCTGTCATCCATAGCCTTTATTTCATTTTGGATTTTTGCTATGGAGACGGCAGTTTGCTCACGATTAGCATCCTGCTTAATCCGCACATCTTCTATATCTTTTTCAGAGTAGAATCCGTCCAGCATTCTTACCGCTTCAATTTTTAATGTCTTAACTTTGGTATCAGTATTATCTTTTGAAGCATTCAGATTGGCAGTAAACTGCGAATGTTTCTCCTTCGCATCGTTCCTTAGCTTTTCAGCCTTTGCCATTTCTGCCCTACTATCACACAGCTCATCATTTTTACTCCGAATCTGATTATCCTTCTGATCGATACTCTGTGACAGGGCTTCACTTTCACTTTTGGCCTTCAGCTGGCAAGAGTATTTCAGCCTTGCTACAGTTTCCGCATCCTCTGAATCGTTCTCTTTTTCCTCAATAAGCTTCTTATATGTTGTTATCTGGCTGTCGGCTTCTAAAATCTGCCTGTAGAGCCTTGCTGATTGCAGTATATCTTCATCATGCTTTTTTACTTTAGTTTCTTCCCTTGCCTGATCAAGGGCTTCTTTTGCATCCGAAAGAGCATTAGCAGCTACCTCATATTCACCACTAGCATCGTAGTATTCTTTTGATTTTTCCTCATGTTCTATATGCATGATCTTGGAATCTAAACTCTGGATCTCATTTACAGTTCCAAATATACTCTCATCTATGGTTCCAATCTTCCTGCCAATGGAAGCCTTAAAACCGCAGACCTCACCTATACTATCCGATAATTCTTCCCCCGCATTATAAAGATCGTCGCTCACCTTACCAAGATCCGACAATTCTTCAATCAATCTTCTATTTGTATCTCTTTCCCTGATGACAGCTTCTTTTTCTGAGATTCTCTTTGCATAATTGATAAGCATGGTTTCAAGAGAGGAATCCGTCCCGCTTGAAGCCACACTTTTCATTTTATTCTCGATTGCCGGAATAAAGAATTTGGCGATCAGTTTGTCTGAAGTTTTTGCGTCATCAAAATACTGGTTCAGTCCACCTTCATCCTTGTTGAGAGCCTCTATTACCGTTTCCCACTCAGATCTGTAAATACCATATTCGGAAAGCTCTTTCGTCCATTTAGTACTTTCATCGGATGAATAAACTTCCAGAATACCTCTGCTGGCCTTAGCCTTTTCCCTTACATAGGCAAAAGATGCAGGTACATACTTCCCGTTCTCATTTTTGGAAAGCTCCAAAGCCGCTATACTGTAGGAAGAATAACTGTTTTCATAAACAGTCTTAAAGGTATAGTACCTGATGCTATTTCCCCTCAGGCTCTCATCAGTGTTCTCGCTGGCACTTCCGGCTATGGCAATACCTGTCAGAAGTTTGTCATCACTTCCGTCCAGATTCCATTCTATAAGTACAAAAGAATGATCTCCTGGGCGGCCAAAATAATCCTCAATATGTCTTCCGCCTGCCATGGCTCTTGGATGCACAGGCTGCATCATAAGCTGTACCAGAACCGTCTTTCCTCCACCATTATTCAGGTTAAACAGCGAATTAAGCGCCTCCCCCTTATCTGATGAAAGATCATATAATTCATCAGGGATAAAACGGTTGCCATCATTATAGTTAAAGTTTACAATCCTGATCTTATTTATCTGCGGCATGTTTGTCCCCCTCAATCCATGAGTTTATCATCTGAACACGCTCTTTCCTGAGAACATATGGCATAAGATCCTTTGTTTTCTTTGTAGGAGTCACTCTTCCATCATCGCCCTCTACAAAAAGATCATCTGCCCGAAGCTTAAGAATGATTTTATTTACAACACCATAACGGTCATCTACCCTTCTGCTTGCAGGATCCCCTTCCTTTTTACCAAGCCAGTCTTCTGCCAGCATAAAAAAGCTATCACTGAAATCTTCCGTCTTATCCTCGCCATCTACGCCCTTTTGTGTCACGTTGATACAGTGTTCTGTAAAATCCTTTATCAGGTCTTCCTTTGTGATAAATTCCCTGACAAGAGCATCTGAATCTTCTCCCTTAAAAAAAGTATACAGCACAAAAATAGCAAGATAATTGAGCAAATACAGATCCCTTGTCCTAACATCACTACCGGCCTTGATATCAGACCTGTAATCAATATTGTTTTTTAGAAAAAGATCATTATCCTGGGTCGGTACCATGTAAATCCGATTCTGTGCAGGAATTATTTCAAACCCAAGCTCAGCACCCATCTGATCCAGTTCGTCTCTTGCTTCAGGATCCTCTACAAATCCCCATAATACGCTGTTATCATCACGATCTATCCAGCCTTTTTTCATAAGCTCATGATAGAGCTTAAGCGCACTTTTATTCATCGTTCTACCTCAACTGTAAAATTAGTCATTTCTATTGTCACCTGCGTTTCCCCATCATCCACAGTAAACTCGCATTTCTGATCAGATGTAGAAAATGTTATTTTCTTCATGTTCAGATAATTCTGTGGCATATTGCTAAGAACCCAGAGAAGGTCGAACTCGCCAAGTGGTTCTTTAGCAAACAAACTCTCATCGCCATGGAGCGCCTCAAAATCAATCTCTCTTTTCTGATATATGGTCATAAGTGTATTAGGAAGAGCACTTTCCTTATTCCATTTCATAAGTTCATCCATTGAAAGCGTCCTTATGAACTTCTTTATCTCAAAAGAGCTTTCTTTCTGAAGAAATGCAAAAAACGCTGTGCATATTTCCATGTATATTTCGTTTCTTTTCCTGCCCAGTTCCTCAGCTTTTATGTCAGCATCATCTATGCTGAGCCCCTTGTCTTCTTCCTCATTACTTATGGTTCCGCAGGCTGCATAGAAGTTTTCTATACTGAATTTCTTATCAAACTCCGGACTGAGTAGCGGCTCCATGATTGTATATACTGCATCCCCCAGTCCATCTCCCATTTTTCGGAGTTTCACCATAATGTCCTGCTCAAAGTTCATACGTTCAAAGCTTTTTATAACAAAGCTGTCCCGCAGCATCTGCTTATAGCTTTCCGAAACAGAGCTTTTGGCATTAATAAGGGACCGCTGCTCCAATATGGTAATATCCAGATTCTTATTGATTTCATTAAGAGATTTCAGATTTTTCCTGGCTTCTTCAGTATCAGCACCATTATCAAGTGCGCTCCTTATGGCCTCTGCCTCCTTGCGGGCATTCTTCTGAATCTCTTCCAGTTCCTTCTGCTCATCATACATAAGGTTTCTGAACTGGCCCACTATTCTCTCGTACTCATCAACTGTTATCTTTGCAATGTTTTCCCGGCATCGCATTATGAAATCATCCATGCTGTGACTCATGTTTCGGAGCCTTGCAACCAGCTCCCTGCTCTGGGAAAGTGCCTCGGAATAATTCTTACGCTTCATGTATTCCTGCATCTTAAAGCGGGTTACAGAATAATCCAGTTCAGACTCTATTTCTTTTGATCTGTAAAGGAAGTCAAAAACATCATCTGTCAGATGATAAGAACCCTTTTCCTCATTGACAAGGCGGATTGGCATCTTCTTAAAGCTTTCCGAATCCGCGTAAAATGTATTGTATTCAATGAGCTTCCCGTTATTCTGAAGAACATTTACTACAATGAAACTGGCAAGTTTATAAGTGTCAATTTCATATTCTTCAGGTACAATCTGGATTATGCTGTCAAGAAATCCGGCAATGTCCTTAAGTGTGCAAGACTGTCTGTCACTCAAAGTACGCTCCTTGATATACAAAAGAACAGCAACCACAAGATTATTTATATAATCGTAATCTCCACCGAACATCTTCTTTATATCATCCGGATAGCTTGTAATAGTGATACTCCTGACGATATCAATAAACTTCATTCTGTTCTGAAAATCCGAAAGCATCTCTTTTATGTCAGAACGAAGCATCAATCTTCACCTCCATTTCATTACGGATACAGTCTCTCATCAGCTCGTGCCTCGCTGTGGTCGACTAGCAACCTTCTTTCAAATACTTGTATGATATTATCTCCTGTGGAATAAGCTTATTATTATCAAATATGTCCGTTAGGAAGTTCCGTTCATCATCGGAGAACTCATTGATAAGATCATCAAAACACATGCCCTGTTTCTTGGAAGACGGACTATCCTCCAGTTCTGTATCCCTTGCTCTTTCTATCATTTTTCTATATCCGGGCACAAACAAAGATATATCAAGCCTGTCGTTGGCATCTTTTGTTCTTCTGAATATGTCAAAGCCTTCTCTGTCAATATCTCCCCAGTACAGGAACTTCACATCAGGATCACCCATGAATTTAACATACTCTTCAAGAGCTCCCGTTCTGTCAGAAACCTTATTTCCTTCGCCATAAACAACTCCGTCAATTGCTACTCCAAACAGACTTCTTACACCATCCTCAAACATACGCCTTCGGATGTTGAACCATATATCCTTGTTCTCGCAGATAAGAAGTGCCATGTGATCTTTCCTGACTGGAATATAATCATGAAAACAATATTCCGGCGTGTCATAGAATCCCAGTTCTGACTCAGTAATCTGCAGCTTCCGCAAAAGCGTTTTCACTATACTGTCATCAAGAGTTTTTTCATGTCCAAATATCTCAAAGGAACGCTCTTTTCTGGATATAAAAGTCACATCTTTATCACCAAACAAATATGCACTAAGGCATTCAATAACAGCCCTATTCTTTTGAAATTCCAAAGGATTTGCAGATAAATACCCACTCCTTAGCAGTAGTGGATGCAACTTTCTTATTTCGTCTATGGTTTCATTATCAGCTTCCTCTTTTACCAAGATCCTGTATTTCTTGTATAGTGGATAGCTAATATTGCCGTTTTTGCCGGAATTCTTAACCGGTTCAATATACCCCAGTTCGCATACTTCCTGTATCCTTGTATATAAATTCCTAACATCTGATGAAACCGTATTAGTGACAGAAGACAGTTCTTCAAGTGTTATAGTCCTTTTCCCAAATCTCTGAAGTTTTGCCTTGATATCCATGCTTTACCGACCTTTACTCACCTTGTCATTACAAAAATGCTCCAATAGTAATATGCTAGCACGTTTGTTGCATAAGTGTCGTGTTTTTTATAATCATTCTGTATAATTGCAGCTTTATGATGCTATTATATCGCCCAATTTTGCTCCGATTCCTTCAAGCATGGTTCCGACGGCTACTGTTGCAAAACTGATCAGGAATCCTGCAAAAGACATGCCAACTGATATTGCGACGCACCCCCACATGTGCTTACATGCATACATGACTATGATTGCCAACATGACAAGATAGAACAATCCCAAAATCACACACCCGATCTTAGATAAAACATCTACCCACGTTCTTATAAAGCCAACTGCAATAAAGACCGGAAGCAATAATATTTTTACAAAAAGCTTCAACACGAACATTTTATCCCTCCATTTGTTTAACTGCATATTCTGCCATATCATGGCTTACTTCAGCTGCAAAATACCCACTCATAGTCGTAGGCGCATTAAACAGTGCTGCTAAAAGATATTTTTTAATATTCCTGATCTTAGTCGTATTATCTTTCATGCAACCAAGGACATACTCCATATGCATGTGATTCAGCTTCAGGAATTTTTGCCTTACAAGTTTTGTCGGGTATTCATTGCTTGCAATAACAATTGTTTTATTTCTGCACAGAACTGTTTCCAAAACAAGATCGTAGATTCCATCGATATCCTCACTATCCATGGGATATCTTTGCTTCATAAGATCCAATGATAAATTTTCTCTGATAAGTTCTGCATACGCATCATACTCGTCATCTTCATCGTTTTCCATCGATTCGATAGGACTTATAACTAACTCAGTATTATTAATATCATTATAATTACCCCGTGGAATCTGCGTTTCTAGACCATCATTTTTTGTTGGTTCAGAACCGTATTTCCCGTTGGTCTGACAATGATTGTCCTTATTAAAATTCCTGACCTTCTTCCCTGAACCGTGATTTTCATCGGTCTGCCCTCTATCTTTTTCCACAAAATTCTTCACATAGATAATATCCGGATTACCCTGACCCTGCTTTTTTCTCTCGATAAGTCCATGCCTCTCTAAATCCCCAAAAAGCATTCTCGTCTTGGTTTCTCCACAATTCAATAATTCCATGGCTTCATTCTGGCTAAAATAGATAAATGCTCTCTGTTTCTTATCAAACCATTCATTTTTCCGGGACAGAGACATCCTATCCAGCAGTAATCCATATAGCATCTTAGCTTCTGTTTTCATTTTAGAAAAGCGATCATTTGTCACAAGAAACTTTGGTATTCTGTAAAAGCAGACCATATCAGTCTCATGATTATAAAAATAATCAAATATGATCTTTTCGCTCATTTCTTCTTCTCCCTTCAATAGCTCTCTATAGACTCAAGTGGTGCAATTTATGCACTAGTTCATCACAGAAAGTCTTTGTCTTTTTGCAAAGTTCTTAACATAAATACGGTTTGCTCGTCCCTTTTGCGATCTGTCTATGACAATTAAGCCAATGCCTTCTAACTCAGATACACAGTTGATAATCTTATGCCGGGAGCACCCAATGTCATCTGCCATATCTGTCAGAGTATATTCCAGATAGGCCCTGTTCATTTCGTCAAACCAGCCGTTATTACTAACATCCCCCATCTTTTCAAGCAGTATGCCATACAGCATCTTGGCACTATCAGAAAGATGTGAAAAATCCTTATCATATATAAGGGCTTTCGGCACACATATATGATCAAATTGTTCTGCCTGCTCTCTATAAAAGTATTCCATCATTCTGCATTCTCCTTGCTATCACGTTCTCGTTTCCACTGCTCCAAAAGACTGTTTATCACTTTTGCTATCATGGCATTTGTATATTCCGGCGGAAAATATCTGCTTAGTTCCTTATCATTGAGAATAACTCGCGTTTTCTTCTTTTCATGGACTGCTTTAGATGAAGCAATAATCTCAAAAAGCTGATCTTTTGTCAGCGTGCTGTCATCACGGTAATTTCTCAGTTCCATTACCTGTTCCATAGTTACCATGCCTTTTTCAAACATATAATCGGCAATCCATTCCTGGTATGTTTTACTGAGGTAAGATAATTCAACGGCCATGCCTATAGAAATGAGTCCCTCATCTACTTGCTCCAATAGCCTTGGAATCAAAAAAGTCAGCCTAATGTACCTATGCACCTGCGCACGCTTAAGCCCTACTGTTTCCCCAACAGCTTCTGCTGAGTGTATCTTTGTCTCTTCAGGAGACAAAGACAAATCTGTTCGGCTCCCTCTATGATTCATGGCATCCATTTTCATTTTTAAAGAATATGCTCGCTCACTTGGAAGGATCTCCTCTCGCTGCATATTCGAATCAACCATTGCCACAACTGCATCATCGTTAGTCATCTCTTTTACTATTGCCGGTATTTTCTGTAACCCTGCTCTTTTAGCTGCATGTAGTCTTCTATGTCCTGATATCATTTCATATGTTCCTTCGTCATCAGGCCTCACAAGTACTGGGTTTATAACACCATTTTCCAGGATACTCTCAACCAAATCTTCCATCCTGTCATCATCCAAAACCTTAAAGGGATGATTTTCAAAAGGATAAATCGCCCTTACATCAATATCCACAGTTCCTTCTGTGCTAGGAGCCCCCAGAAGCTCATCGATACTTGCAAGCTTAATCTTTTTCCCAACCCTGTTAGCCATTATTCATAACCTCCTTAATCAGTTCCTTATATGCGTTTGCAGCTTTACCTTTAGGATCATATACATATAAACTGCTTCCTTCTGCGCTGATCTCAGCAGCTCTCACAGAGAGTGGAATCTCCACCGGAAACACATTGACACTTGCGGAGTACGCATCATGAATCTGTGATGTTATATCTTTTGCATAATTAGTTCTGTTGTCCACCATCGTTATAAGAATTCCTTCTATATTAAGTGATGGATTTAGTTGCTTCTTAACCCTACCGATTGTCTTTATTAGCTGCTGCAATCCTTTTACAGGAAGATATGCCGCCTGTACTGGGATTAGAACTGAGTCAGCACATGAAAGAGCATTTATTGTCATCATCCCCAGTGAAGGCATGCAGTCAATAATAACGTAATCATAGATTTCTCTTGCCTTATCTACATATTCACGTAATATGGTTTCTCGACTTATAACGCCAGATAGCGAAACCTCAAGGCTTGAAAGTTCTATGTTACCAGGAAGAATATCCACGCCTTCATCATGATGGATTATTCCAGCTGTAACATCTATCTCATCTTCATTTATTATCCCGAGCATGGCGGTTGCTAAGGTATACTCAAGCTGATCTGGCTCAGTAATTCCCAAGCTTATTGAAAGAGAGCCCTGCGGATCAGCGTCTATCATCAGTACTTTCTTTCCATTCATAGCTAATCCCGTTCCTAAATTGACACATGTCACTGTCTTTCCTACACCACCTTTTTGGTTAGCAACTGCAATTACTTTACACATCAGTAAAACCTCCCTTCATTAAATGATTCTATAAACGCCTCAACTTTTTCCACATTAACAAGCACAACGCCCTTTACATGTCTCTTTGCATTTGCATCATCAGCCCACGCTGAAAATGTTTTTTCGCTCACAGAATACAATTCAGCTCCTTCTGCAATACGAACATATTTTTTACCACCGGTTTTGACTAATCCTTCAAGGTTCTCAATCTTTTTTCGAGCCTTAGGCATATCTCCATCATCTCCTTCGTTATCACCATACGTTTCTTCTATGTAGTCATTTACAACATCAATATCAACAATCACATATCTGCCCATTCTGATCGTCGCATTTGCTTCCTTAGCCAGCGAGACAAAACTCCAATAGGCAATTCCTATTTCCCGTGCTCCTTCCCAGTAAGTCACGAAGTGTCTATGCTGACCATCCAGGTATTCATCTAAGTTTATTGGTGGGGATTTTGATTTGAGCATTCCGCCCTCCTTTCATGGGCGAGATGCAATTAGAAAGTGAAGAATAAAAAACACCCACATCTTCGCATTTCTACGAAAACGTGAGTGTCGTGTTTTACTCATATTTATGAACCGGCCATTTCTCACCAATAAATATCTGGTACAAAAATGTCCATAGAGTTCCGCTTGATTTTAGTGGTAATTTCCATCCTGGTCCATAACAGTCCATCCGAGGCATCGGGTTTTGCGGTAAAAATGGTGCAATTCCTTGTTTGACACAACTTTCATGAACAACATAAACCTTATACGGACTTATTTGTGAGAGACGGACTTAAGTGTAGGGATTATAATGTTCATCCTTATCACCATAATCCATACAGCTCCGTACTCATCCGTTTGGAACTTTTGGTCTTAATTTTGAGATACCACCGAAGTCCAGGTTAATCCAGATTACTGTCGTCCTTCGCGTGGCAAGCACTATTTAATCCGTGCTTGTACGGTATCTGTACGTATCAGACCAAATGTATGCAGTCACGTCCAATCAGGACATATTTGACTACACATTTCTCAACATTACATCTCTAAAATGTATGTGAGTGTTGTTTTATAATCAGATTATAATACTCCGTCTTTGTACTAGCAACAACTTTTCAAAAAATGATCTTGCCCTCCAGGTGAGACATCACCTCCTGCTTCTTCTCCTTGGTAGCCTCAGCATAGATGTTCATCGTAGTAGTGATATCAGCGTGTCCCATTATCGACTGGATGATCTTGATGTTTGATTCATTCTCGCAGAGCCTTGTACAGAAGGTGTGACGAAGGATATGGCAGGTCACTTCCTCAGGCAAGAGAAAAGGCAGCCTGCCCTCAGCTTCTGCAGCTAAAGTCTCAGCTTCGTTGTACTCGTCGATAGCCCCGTGGATTGCTCTGTTAACTGCTCCCGGAAGAACTACGGTCTGAGCTGAAGTGGTAAAAACAAATCCGCTGTAGCCATCGATCTCTTCCTCATTAAAGCCAAGGATCTTCTGGAACTCATACTCCATAAGGAAAGCGTCAAAGACTTCCTGGAACATCGGGATGTCCCTTGTACCGGCTGTGGTCTTGGTGGACTGGATACGTCTCTTGATTTCGCCAAACTCATCGGGTCTGTCACTAAAGGACTTGTTGATGTGAATGATGCGGTTCTCAAAATCGATATCGCTCCAGCAGAGGGCACACGCTTCTCCAATGCGGACTCCAGTCCCTAAAAGAACCGTGATCAAAGGAAGCCAGCCTTTGTAATTAGGGCTGTTCCTGAAGATATCCATGAATACCTTCTGCTCATTTACAGTGAGCGCTTTCCTGGCGGGCTTTTCCCAGAACTTGCTGCGCTTGATCTCAGCCATGACATCATCTGTTGGATTGGTCCTGATAAGGCCGTCTCTTACTGCCATCTGAAAAGCAGGTCTTAAAACCGTGTGAACGTGATCAACAGTGGTTGCCTTAAGTCCTCTCTCAACAATGAGTCCGTAGTAATACTTCTTAACATCAGAGTACTTAACATCAACAATCTTACGCTTACCAAAGTCATTCTTAATGTAATGCTTGTACATATTCATGTAGGTACCCTTGGTTGTCACCTTCAGATTATGCTTGGTAGCGAGATAGTTCTCAACCATGTGGTTCACTTCGATGTGCTTTGATTTTGCAGGATCAAGACCATCGTCATAATCCCTGGCAAGCTTTTTCTCAGCTTCGCGCAGCTCCACAAGAGTCTTCCTGTAGATGCTGTTTCTCTTTCCCATACGATCTGTATAGGAATAGCAGTATCTTCCGTCCTTTCTCTGAGTTTCTCCGGTGTTGAGCCTGTAGCCCTTTGAGTCTTTTCTGTACATGATTTAACCCTCCTTCTTAGTAATAAAAAAGAGGAATAATCGGTTCATACGTTCATTATAATCCGCGATCTTCCTCTGTTTCAATCCATTTTTGTCCGTCTGAAAGTCCGCCAATCCGCATAAATACTGCTATTTGGACTCCTACGGATTACATTGTATTCCTACGGTTAGTTTCTGGTGTCACAAAAATTTTCAAGATAATCATCGACCTTCTGTGTATTAACCAGAACTCTCCGCTTAAAGTGATAAACTGCTCCGGCATCCTTGGCCAGCTGTTCGAAGGAGTGAAGACCCATTGAATAAAGATCCTTTCCTTCCTTATAAGATACAAACTTCTTCTGGCCTGATGTAACTGCCTGTTCTATATTCTCTAACGCACTTATTCTTCTTGGCATTGCTTTATCCTCCCATCTATGCCCATCTTCTTCTCTTTTCATTCATTAAGCAGATAGCTGCTTTCCTTACCTTGTTGCGGTTTCGGTTGAGCCTTAGCTTCGTTGCGTCATAATCGCTCTTGCTGTCCTCAGCTATCGTGCTAAGATTTCTTATTCCATTAAGCGCATCCATGAGCTCTGCCCTGGGTCTTGGTTTCAGGGTCTCAATTGCTTTAACGATATCTGAGTAATCACTTCTCATCATCTTAAGAGTTGCTATCTCAGTCTGATGATCCATATCCTCGTCAGCACCCTTGAGAGCCTTTGTTATGTTTCCTGATCTTATGTCCTGAACCAGTTCAAGATTCCTTACCGCGTTATTTCCTGTCGGGTCTCCGTTAAAAGAGGTCTGAACCCTAACGCCAAGATCACCGCGCTCACTTCTTTTGTTGTACTGTTTCTCTTCCTTTATTGTGTTACGGAGGTCTTCCTCAAACATCTCTATCAGTCTCTGAAAGTTGTCAAAATGCTTGAAGATGATGTTGATTCTCTCCATATCCTCCGCTTCAGCATAAACTCTTACAAAACTTTTCTCTGATAACATCGCTCCTCCTTCTGTACATCTGTCTTAAGACAATTTAATGATATCTCCACAGAAAGCCTTAAAACGTCGGCATCTGCGACATCTGTTCGAGATTACCGACAGGTTATGAAAAGTTATGAAAGTCATAAAACTGAAAGAGCCCTTACCTGCTCAATGGCAATCTTCCTGGCTCTGGGATTTCTGATTGAATAAAAGGCCTGCAGCATCTCATCTACTTCCGATGCATACTCCCTCTTTTCCTTGTCCCCTGCCCCAAACAGGATCCAGTCTGCAGATACATCAAACAGGGTTGCGTAGTCGATGACATTTGCTGATGAGAGAGTTCTTTTCCCTGATTCATACTCTGAAACCATACTCCTGCTTCCAAGATTAAGGCGCCTTGCCAGTTCCTCCTGGCTCATGCCTTTCTGGACTCTTAAGGTCCTTACTCTTTCTCCGATCTCTCTTGTGTTTGTTATTGCTTCCATTTCTCCTCCGTTCCGGAAGTCTTTAAAACGGAAGCATCCGCGCCAAGAGCATAAAAGAAAGAGCCTGCAAAACTTTAATAGACCTAAGGTTAAAAAACCTTTCGGTATACTTCCGTTTTGCAGACTCCTTCGATGTTACATGTTGTTAGTTACATGACTCTTTAAGCTCTTGGCAAATCTTTTGATAATGGATGCTGTTCCTGGCTCTATGGCTCTGCACTAGTCCATCCTATATCGCAATACATATTAAATTGAATCAATTAGTCAGCATCTCAAGTGCCTTCTTGTATCTGTCCATCCTGTCTGTGAATGACTCGTTGTCATTCTTCTCGTCATTTACAATTGTAGTAACAAACCACTTTGTTGCGTATACTGTAATTGTCTTGCCGCATGTGCAAAGCTCGTCAGCATCTGCACTCCTGGCCCTCATGATCTTGTTACCGCAAACTGGGCATACCACCCAGAGTTTCTCCTCCGTTGATACATTCGCTCTTTTCAAACTTTTCACCCCCAAGCGAATAAAGTTAAATTGTTGATAGTTACAATTAACGGATTAGGGAAAGAAAACCGTTAGCTGATCTGTTATAGCACCGCGGTTGCTATAATCCAATTATAGTAGTCTTAATGATATGTCACAAGTAAAAATCGAACGGTTGTTCTGTCCTATTTTTTGTACACTTTTACCAAGTATCTGTCCCCTATGCAGAAAATGGTATATTTCCGTTGATATAATTAAAACATTTTAGCTGTCCAATATAGGCCCCAGCTTAAGGCCGCATGCTCAATAGTGTTGTAACCAACATGGCTCCTATAGGCAGAGAAAAAGCGCCTCTATTAGAGACGCCTACTTATTACTTCTGTTTATTACCCACTACCTTAATGCAACCCGTTTGCACGATAATGTATTAGCGTAGTCTAAGTCGTATTCATTCCATTACAAGGTAATACCCCTTTGAGAACTCCTCGAAACTACTATTTACTTCGTCCTCAATTTTTCCCCAATCCTCAGCGAGTTTGCCGCTTATATAAGCTTCTCTAGCTGCAGGTTTTTCAATTATCGCCCATTTAAGTTGCTTATATGAATACTTGGCAAAAGCAACCCACTGTGGATAGTTTATTGCCATAGGATTCTTTGTGAAATATACTTTTCCTGCATTTACTGCCGTTGCTCCCGAATGAGCAATGAATAACATTGTTGCTAGTTTTGGATGCTTCTCTCGATTTAAAGAGAAAGGAATAGAATCTTTTATCTTATTTCCTTCCTTAATTCTTTTTACAGAATAAGAAATTCTAACTATCACCTCTGTTATCATAACAGGGATTGACATTGAGCAGAAATGTATAAAGTCATACCCTTCAAAATACATTCCCTGTACTATTTCAGCAACAGTTTGCTCATATTCCCCTATGCTTCCAAATTGAAACAAGTTAAATAACCCCATCAGAGGAGCTGGTAACCCCATAGACGTAGTGATATCTGATTTGAAATGATATATCTGTTTAGCCAAAGCTGCGAATATATCACTTTCTTTTCTATCGGCATAGTTTTCCATCACTTGCGATACGATTTTGCCGGTCTTATCTATAGTAGTCATCCTTCCAGTAATTATATCAAACACCCCAACAACAAATCCAAGAAGTGGATCATGTCCTAGTGATAACAACCTATGATAATATGCTGACAACCCTTCAACATACTCTGATGTATTTCTATTGTCCTGCGCATCGAATGGAACCTTGCTTTCTTTAGAGTTTGCGAGCTTCTGCATTTCTGCTTCCGGAAAAGCCTCATCGAACTTCTTTCTAATGAAATCAGATAGTGGTGCAGCCTCAAGTCCTTCGGGTCCTTTTTCAGGTATACCTACAAGCAGAATATCCACTGCAGCGCCAATAATACCAGCTATGGCACTAATTGTTATATCAATCTTATCCAACTTATGCACTTGGTTAAAATCATCTCTTAACTGTCGTATAGCTGATTCATTGCTTGCCAACTCAGCCTCACTAAAAATAGACTCAAGTTCACAATTACTTCCGACCACAGCTTCAGCCTCTTCACAAAGCTTTTCCCACGATGGGATAACCATAAGTCTTAGATGGTTCTCAGAATTCTTCTGCCTTTTAACGTCCTGTGGGTTAATACCAAGTGACCTTAATTGCTCTTCCATTAATTCTATCTCTGCGTCTCTTCTATTGCGCTGGTTTTCTGCTCGTAACATCAGCTCATTCAATTGATCGTCTTGATATTTAAGCACATTATTCATTTTTTGTTCTTCTTCAGAATACTTGAATTTACCCATAAGTTATTCCTCTGATTGTCTTATCAACTCTTCCCAAAGACGATTTTTGTATTCTTCCCGTTCTTTATCATTTTTGAGAGCATCAATCTCCGCCTGATGCTTCCTTATCGCTTCCTGATATAACGCATTTTTCTCTCGTTCTTTTTTCAATTGATGATTCGTCCACAGATTCTTAATTGTCAACGCAATAGTAGTACTGCTCAGAACCCCAATAATAAATAGATACAGTTTAGAATTATTACTTGAACCAGAATCGTTTATTTCTTGCTTTGAATCTTTATCATTGCAATCCTTTAATTCATTCATATAAAAGCCCCTTATGCAATCCCTAAATCCTGCTTAAGTTCCTTTAATGCCTGTGTCAAAAGAATATTCAAGCTTTGCAAATAATCAAGCCTTTCTTTGTCAGCATCCGACTCCTCTTTCAGAGCACGAATTATAGCATCATGTTTCTTTATAGCCTCCTGATAAAGTCGCTCTTTTTCCTGTCTCAGCTGCTTATTCTTCAAATGTGATGCCACTCCAACTCCTCCAGCAGCCAATAAGGCTACTGGCGCAGCAAGGACAAATACCCCCGCAACCATTCCGCCTCCGACTACAGCTCCAGCAGCTGCAAGCCCAGATGTGATGCCTGCCGCAGACAATCCCACCATTCCGAGCCCATATAAGGCAGCAAATGAACCCACTCCGCCAATTCCAGCTCCCAAAGCCCCTGCTAAAACTTCTGGTATCGAGCTTTCTTTTATAGTTCTGGACTTATCATTTAACGCTGCCGCAGCCTCATTAACAACATTAACTACCTGTTGTAATGAATCCACTGATTGAAAGTTCATATCTTTCTTCTTTTTTACATATTCACCCATATTACTAATTCAACTTTCTTTTATCCCTAATGATTCTAACGAACTACTTTTTGTACAAAAACTATCTTGATTGTATCACTATTTAATACCTATTGTTCATGGTTCCATACTGTATCTTGTACTATCTATAAAACTATCATTGTTTGCAATTTACCTACGCGCGCTCTACTTTACTGTCAGTATATCTATTTCTTATCATCGCTGTTCGCCTTCACATTTGATCATGCCAGCACTATCCCAGCAAACAAATCTCCCATACAAAAGCTCAGGTGATCAACATCTTCTTTTCTTGCTGTCTCGTACCACTCGTTAAGTCTGTAATCAGGTTCTGTCTCAAGTTTTGTGAAAAGAGTCGCTGTATTAGCCGCGTCAACAAGACCATTGTGCGCTCTGCCTTCAGGAGCAATGTTTGAAATAAAAAGAGCTTCTTCAAGACCATAAGATTTCTTTCTATCCATCTTCTGTCCAAAGATTTTCTGACAATCGATCCAGTTTGCGAATATAATCTCCAGACGGTCATCCTCTATGCCCTTTGCAAAAGACTCATGAATGATCTGCTTAGGATCAGAATCACTCCAGGATACACATCTGGCATCATCAGCCGGCAACCAATCCAAGAATGCTTTCAAAGCATCCTCAAAAGAAGGTGCATTAGCAACATCATGCTGAGATATTCCTGTAAGATTCTCAATAAAGTCATCAACTCGGCCGTATTCAGGCTTAACATAGGTATTGAACTTATCTATGACTTCATAGTTATCATCAAGAAGTACTGCGCCAATCTGAATAGTCTCCTGACGATATTTATAACCATATTTTCTTAACCCCTTAGGTACCATGCACATTTCGAGGTCTAGTACAGCATACTTCATAGCAGTTTCCTACCTTTCACTCACAAAGATTTATGTTTCCTGATGATACAATCCTAACAATTCAGAAGGGTCATAAAAAGGACTGCTCAGAACGCTGATATTTACTCTGAGTTAACATTCACGCTTTCTCAGATTTTAATTCTTTCATATATATTTTTCATCATCCAAGCATGTGTCTTTCAGCTCTACATCGCTATCTAAATAATCTTACCAAGATAAGAATTAGTAAAACTCCTCTTTAATCTCTCCGCGAGGGATCTCATATTTATCCGAAACACGGTAGCATTCTTCTCTAGATGTAAGATATCCTTTTCCGTCAACCCTCTTTCCACTCTTATCAAATATAGTTATCGAGTAAGGACGCTTTGCCCATCTATCATCATCAATTTCAATTAAAGCCGTATACTTCATTTTTTCTTCCTCCAAGCTTTGATAATTATATATTTCTTCTTTATGAGAAAACTATAATTGCCCACATAAAATGCACATGTGAATCTCTAAGATAAACGTTTTATGTTTCACCCAGGATTCCGAGCAAAATAACGATAAATACAACAGAGGACATAGGTGAAAAATATATCATCGAAAAAACTGCTGTAGCCATTATCATAGTTAAAAGTCTCTTGGCAGCCAAACTCATATTTCTGTCACCTCATCATGCAGTTTTATTTCCGGTAGTATATGACTCAACCCAAGTTTGTCCCGGGCCTAGGTCATACCCATGATCAGCAGCAGTTTCAGCCTTTTCTGGTGACGCATTCCAACCGTTAGGTAAATTTCTAACATGCTCACAGACATCATGTGCTGCTCTTTCTGTTTTTTCACTTTGAACCTCTCTATCAGGTTCCACGGATTGTTGATCACATATCAAATCAATGGTCTCGGACTCGTCAGTCCTACACTCCACAGTCTCATCTTTATTATCAGCGGAACATATTGCCCACCCTATTCCACCAACTAAAGCCAATGCTCCAAATACCCATGGTGCATATTTTTTTATTTTATCCTTGGCCCTTTCACGAAAAGGCTTTTTCTCTTTGTCTTCATTCATATTATTGATGTCCCCTTTTTGCGTTATCAATGCTTCTCTAAAAACAAAGTTGCTACTTCATCAAGGCTCTTTGATAAGTCTTTTCCTTCAAGACCATACTGATTTCCGATTCTTACACCAACCTTAAATACTGTTTGTATTCCACCTAGCATTCCGGATCCACCTTCCTTTAATGATCCGCCTCCCAGCTGAGCCAATCCATGAGTAAAGTTTGCTGCATTAGGTCTTTTTGCCATAATTACCATCTCCTTTTAATACAATGCTCTTAGGTTACTTTAAATATTTATAGCACGTTAATTCTATTAATGCAATATTTTTTCAATATATTGGATAAATTTTATTATCATATTTTATTTTTCTTTATTTTTATATTCCTTTCCTGTATAATATATCTATAAAAAAGAAACGGAGATCTCCATGAGACGCAATAATCAGAAGGCACTAAACGAGAAAAGGCAAAATAATGAGCACTGGTTTCAAGAAAACCTGAAAACCATCAGAACACTTACCGGATTAACCCTTGGCGACATATCCAAAAATACCGGTATATCCATACAAACACTCAGTCTTATAGAACGTGGAACAAAGGCTCTTCCCTTTTACCAATACATTGTGATACGAAGATACATTGACAGTTATCTCACAGATTCTCTTAGGCACGAGCTGTATGACACATCCTCAGTTGAAGACTTTGCAATAGAATTGGTCAAACCAATCCTTTCCGTTGCTATTTCTGTTATTCGCAATGACATGAATATTTGGAGTCAACGAGAGCAAAACTACATTCTGGAACAGTGGGAGTTGGTAAAGGAAGATTTTAGTAATTGCGAAGATGCGAAGACAGCAAAGACATATAGCAAAGTCTTCTCTAAATCTTACTCTAATTTTGGTATCGTTAAGTTCTTTAAAGCATTGATTAAATTCTTTAGAGCTTTTAATAGTGAAGCCGAAAACGGTTTTTCCATATTTGAATCTAATATAGACGAGGAACTTGATTACATCAGCTTCATAGAGAGCATTGAGAATTTTTCACCAGTTGATAAGATAACCTCCTTTGTATTGTTCGAGACTGCCCTAATTGTCCTTTTTGCTATACCATATGATGAAACTGCTGCTCTATTGCATGTTAATGTCACAAAAGATAACATCAAACAAATGGAGACACAGTTCGAAGAATTATCCGCTCCAAGCAAACAGAATCTTGAGATATTTGAGTCTGTAATAGACGATATTATTCCTCGATCAACACAATCTGAACCCTTTGATGTAGCAAATATCACACTTGATAAACTTTCAGATATAAAAAACAATACAGACAAAATTGCCACTCTAATGAGCCCATTTTTATCTTTTGACGAGTCTCTTGTAAAAGCTTCCACAGAAAAAAAATATGAGATTCTAATATGTGATTGGCTTAATATAGTTCGTACAGCACTTCTGAAACTTATTGATGCGAATGATTGGTTCTTCTCAACCACTCACGATGGAATCGAGGAATCCTTCTCAAGCGATGCGCATCCCTCGTTTTTAAACTACTTAGAAAAAACATATTACACTAGAGGTACTTTAAATATAACCAAAATGGAACAGTATTTTGAAACATTTGACGAGAACCTATAGCATATCATTCTGACACATATCAGCTGCTGGTCATTATGCTGATATGTGTCTTTTTTCTTAAATTACGCAATCTCCCACACAACAGTAACTGAATCTGAAACCTCAATATCATCTGGCTCAATATCCATATCAAAAGATCCGCAGCTTTCATCAACCATCGCTGCCTTACATAGCATATCGCCACGCATTGGTGAGTACTCAAATTCAATCTCACCCCAAGAATAATCAATAGTCTTGATATCTTTTAATGTGACTCCTGCAGCATTTGTAAGAACAGCTGCTTTAGCCTTTGCATCGGCGATGGCCTTGCCAAGAAGCTCGTTCTTTGAAGATTCCTTGTCCTTTACCGTGTAGCTGATCCTGAAATCGGGATGAATTGCCTTGGCATTAGCAAGGGCAAAAAGAATCTTTCCAAGTCTTGTATTATCTGAGTCGAACTCTACTTTAACCACATGCTTGAACTCATATCCCACAAAACGCTCTCTCCAGCTCTTGTCCCTGGTCTGATAGCTCTCATATCTTGTATCCACGTTGAACATAAGAGTCTTCACATCAGATCTATCAAATCCCTGTTTTTCCAGGATGTCCTTAAGAGCTTCAGTATCTTTTGAAGACTGCTCAAGAATCTTGTCATATTCCTTATTCTGTCCCTCAAGTGTAATTGTGATCCTTGTCACATCAGGCTTAACTTTCAGATTGCCTTTACCGGTTACCTTTATCATTCTCTCGTTTGCCATAATTACTTTTCCTCCTTTGTCATCTCAACAATCGCTTTTATCAGATCTTTTCTAAGTAATAAGTTCTCGCTCCAGGGATTTATCATGATTCCTGCTTCGTATGTATCTCCTGCAAATCCTTCAAGCAGCTGCTCAATGTCCATAACCAGTGTGTCTGAGCAGGCTCCTTTTTCATATTCTTCCTTTGATGTGAAGGCCACTGCCCAGATGGTTCCGTCATCATTCTCAATATGCTGGAACTTGAAAGCCAGATCCTCTTCAGCAGTAAACTCATCGCCTACAGCAACATGGTCCAAATCAAGTTTCTCAGTCAAAGCCTGCGGTGCTATCGCAGGGACTATGAACCTTCCGCCATCCTTGATTCTCTGGCAAAAAGCCTGAACCACTTTTGACAGGTTTTCATGTGTTGTTACAGCCCTGAACTCCTTTATTGATGAAAAGATAACGTCGTTGCCTTCGATATCTGGATTATCAGATGAATCTCCGTTTCGAATCGCGTCAAAAACCTGTAAAACATCAATCATGTCATCTCCAAGCCGATTGCAGGTCTCCACCATCATCTTTACCGGTATTCCATAGAACGCCTCAGCCATTCCTCCTGCGATGCAGGTCAGCGTATCGCAGTCACCACCTAGGGAAACCGCAGTCCTAATCACATCCTCAAAGTCATTTCCCTCAAGAAAAGCTGTAATTGCCTCAGGCACTGTCTTCTGGCAGGACTCATCATGGAAGTATCCTGGTCTTATCTCATCGCAGGTGCGGTTAAGATTATAGCCAAACTCCTGAATCACATACTGTTTTATCTCTTCTTTTGTAGCTCCAGTCCTTGCCATGAATATGGCTGATGCTGTAGCCTCCGCTCCCTTGATTCCTTCAGGATGATTATGCGTAACTTCAGCTGTCCATCTCGAAACTTCTCTTGTCTTTTCAATAGTGTCATAAAGCCATCCCACTGAAGAAACTCTCATTGCAGAGCCATTACCATAGCTTCCGTAAGGTTTTGGATTCCTGCTTCCAAGCCAGTGAACAAATCTTCCACCGTATCCGGAATTGGGATACTTTCTTCCCCAGGCCTGCATCTTTTCAACCAGGGCCTCTTTAATCTCTTTTTCTCCGGAATCTTTACCGGCTGTCAGGATTGCATCCGCAACAGCTATAGTCATAACAGTGTCGTCCGTAAAGCGAACTCTTCTGTTCCACATCTCAAATTCCTTGCTTTTGTTTCCTCTGTCAAATTCATAAGGTGCTCCTACCATATCTCCAAGAATCGCTCCGTACATAATTGCCTCCTATCCGCTTGCGCTCTTTGTTTGCTCTCTTGTTATGAGATAAGTATAGAAAAACGAAAAAGAGAAGTGGTCACTTGGCAGGTGACTTTTCACTTCTCTCTAAAATCCGTTATTTTATGACTCCCAAACACTCTTGCTTGTTGTTGAAAAGCGTCAGGTTTATGGTCATCATGTCATATATTCCATGGCTGATGTAGTATCCGACAATCAGATCAAACTTGCTGCTTGGCGATAGGGCAATGCCCGCTCTTTGCAAAAGATCTGTTGTCTCATCCATAGATAATTCGAGGGCGATAGCAAATGCTACAGCCGTCTTCTTGCTTGGCTTATAGTTCTTCTTGGTCTTGATATCGGAAAAGACCTTCTTAGTAATGTTGGCTTTCTTGTAGACCGATACGTCATCCAGTCCACTCTTATCAATCAGCTGGAACAGCTTTTCCTGGAAACTCTCTGATGGAGCATCCAAAAGTTCATCAAGACTCATTCCTTCAGGAGCCGGGGCCATAGCCATCAGTTTCATCTCAGGCGCGCCATCTTCGAATTCTTCTAACGCTCCTGTATCAGCGCAGGTCTCACATTCATCGACACTGCCTATCTCATCCAGATCATATTTTTCACGCAGCCTTGCATTTCTTACTCCCCTGTCGCCGTATTCTCGATGATAGCTGCGTTTTACATAGTTCTCATCAATATAGCCTTGGACATCAGAGTAGATCTTACCTGACAGTTCAAATGCCTTTCTATCGAACACA
This sequence comes from Butyrivibrio sp. AE3009, assembly GCF_000420845.1. Classification (GTDB taxonomy): domain Bacteria; phylum Bacillota; class Clostridia; order Lachnospirales; family Lachnospiraceae; genus Butyrivibrio. The sequence continues at coordinate 30,614 of NZ_ATVS01000037.1, forward strand.
ACAAGGATAATGGACATCTCATGTTCAAATAGGAACTGCTGTATAACGGAAGTTGCTATCTGAAGGGCCTTATCCTTAGGAAATCCATATACTCCGGTAGCGATAAGCGGAAAAGCAATGCTCTCACATCCATTCTCCATCGCCAGATTCAGCGATTTCTCATAGCAGCTTCTAAGCGCATCGAACTCGCCCTTGTCTCCGCCTTCCCACCATGGTCCACTAGCATGAATGATGTACTTTGCATCCAGGTTGAATGCAGGGGTAATACCTACTTCTCCGGGCTCAAGCCTTCCAATTTTCTTTCGTTCAGCAAGAAGTTCCTCTTCACCCGCTGCTTTATATATAGCAGAATCAACGCCACCACCAATGGCAACCTCTGGGTTGGCTGTATTAACAATGGCATCTGCTTTTACTTTTGTAATATCATTTCTGATAATCTGAAAAGGCATATTCCACTTCTCCTGTAAAAATGTGATTATTTATTAAGTAATGAAATAGCCATCTTAACTATCTTAGTTCCTGCTTGTACAGCTTTTTCACGGTTTTCTGGATCCTTAAAGTACTCAATGCCCCTTTCTAACTGTTCATCAATAAAATCAACAGCCACCTCTTTGGCACCACCGAACAATCTAGCTCTTCTCTCATGGTCCTTAAACTCCTGCTCGTCCTTTTCCATATTACGAGGCAGCATTCCTATGTCAAATCCATCTTTTTTAACCATATCTGCTACGCGATTTCCATAAACAACTAGGATGACATCTTCAAGATGCTCTGCTTCAAACAATTCAATATTCTTTTTGGCAATCTCATAAGCCAACTCTATGTCAAATCCATTATTGCCTGATGCAAGTAATGGAAATGCTATGCTTTTACACTCCATTACATCTGCCAATTTTAAAGCAGATACATATGCAGAACTTAAGAGATTATATTCATCATGGTCACCATCTTTCCATTTTGGAACAACTGCATGGATTATATACTTGCTATCAAGATTATAGCCAAGTGTGGGTACAGCAGAGCCAGTCTCGCATGATCCTATTTCTTTACACTTTTTTGTAAGGAGCTTTCTCCCCGCAGCCTCAAAAATAGCCTCCGATGCACCACTTCCTTCTTTCAACTTAGAATTTGCTGGAAGAACAACAGCATCAACTTTGGCATCTGCTATATTTCCTCTTAACACTTTAAAATTCATGATATTCCTCCACATACTATGATAGTAGAGCTCAGATATAGCATTATCTAGCCCTTTGCGTTTTGTTCTTTTGTACCTCATAATTATACTATGAAATAGTTTTTTCAGGACTTAAAGAAAGGTTATTACCATGAGTTCATCGGAAAACAACAAAGATAATAAGAGCATTACTACAGGAGCAACTGCGCTGATATCAGTTCTTGCTGTACCAGTTACATTGCTTGCAGGTCTGCTCTTATCTAATAAGCACAAGAAATAGTCCTATTCAGATATCAAAACCAATCATCTGACTTGTCGCCCCAGAGGTCATCCCTGCGGCGTTCTTCCTCACGCCTGCTTTCCTCTTCCTCGCGACGATATTCACTATCGTCCCAGTTGTAGGTATATTCACCACGCGTCCAGCTATAGCCATCTCTATCTATATCTTCATATTCACCTGATTCGTAATTAAATGCCCATTTTGACATAGTTATCAATCCTCCTCATAGTTTTCAAGAACATACATAAGCATCTTATAGGCTGCTTCTTTTTTGGCTTGTTTCTTAGATGTAGCTTCTGCCTCACAGCGATAGCCAAGATCTGGTATTGTGCATCTTACAATCCAGACTGGATTTCCGTCTGAATCATAAAAATCTTCCGCTTCATAAGTCGGAATTTCAAAATATCCTCGTCTTGCAAGTATTTCCAACTGATTGATTGCCATATCTACAGACGGTTCGTCAATCTCATCCTGGATAGAATGAAGCATTCCCTTCTCTTCTAAGTAGTCATATATACCTTTAGCAGCATCCTCATGTGCCATCACCTTTGAGACTCCATAACCGACTGCTGTACCTACCCCTTCAATCTTTACAGTACACATATAGTTTGTACTCCCAGTTGGTGTATGCGTATTCAAAAAAAAAGGATTCATGGTGTAAAAACCTGGACTATGCGAGAATTCTCTTTCTGGCAATTTACCTGTTCTCTTCAGCGCCCAGTCCTGCACTTCCTGAATATAATTCACCTCATCTTCATAAATCAATGCCTTTGGATTAAGCATAAGCTCGACTGAATCTTGAAGCTTTTTAATATCAAAGTCTGAATCTACAGCTATTGCCCCAAGAATTGCCTCAAAAAGGTCTTCCTTTACTGAAAGCGAGTCTTGAACATTATTCTTCCAATCTCCCTTACCCATAATCAGATACTCTGCTAATCCCAGATTGTCGATGCAATTTGCAAGTGTGTCTTTTTCAACTAATCGTTTCTTAATCTCTGAAAGCTTGTTTTCCTGGTATTCTGAGACAAATTCATTGCAATCCTCATTGGAGTTATAGTCATCCCACTCAGACGCAAAGGATCCAAATTCTTCAGTTAGAATCTTAACTGCAACAAGTTCAAGCGCTTTGTCACCAATAAACTCCAGCACCTCATTATTCTCTCCACCGTTTTCTTTTGAATACGACCTTCGAATGAACGCCTGTTGCAGTAGATCCCAGTTTTTGAAATCATAGCCGATTACTTTTTGGATTTTTGATAGATCTTCTCTATCCATATAGATACCTCCTTTTCTAGAAGAAGGCATAATAATAGCCTGACAATATGTTTTTGTAAGCCAAAAACTGCCAGACCTAATGAGAATAAATTAAATTCTTTGCTTCCAAGTATTTACCGGTATCCACTTGCATAAATACCGATAAATAAACAGATACATTGTCTTCAATTTAAACTTATTATGCCTTGCAACAATCACATATTTATTATACTTCGGCAATAATTCGCAATCAAGCATCCGCAACCTTTTCCTGAATCACCCTGATTGCATTAGTGTAATGCTCCACCATCTCATCAGGGTAAATTATTGCCAGTTCCTTACCGACACCTTTGATGTCGTCCTCAGTAATATCAAGCACTCTTCTGGCCGTCTCAAGCATTAGCTTTTCCTCTGCTCCAGCCTCCATGCCAAGACTTCTTGCCAGATCAGGGAACTCAAAATCCATATATCCTAGAGTTTCAGCAAAATAGTTACTATAATTCTTTATATACTGCTTGGCCATCCCTATATTGCCGGTCCCATATGCGACAGTCAGCATCATGCTCGACATTGCTAAAGCATCTGCAAAATCCACCTGCACAATGCGGCCCTTTCGCCTGAACAGCTGCACAACATCAGTATTATCAACAAGTATAGATAAAGCATATTGGGAACAAACATCTTTCTTTTCCTGCTCGGAAAGCTTCTCATATGCCCCCACCAACTCCAGGCAATCGAGATATTCAATAGCCACCGCAAAGGGACTGTTGAGCCTCCTATCCGGCAAAAGAATATGCGCCTCTGGGACAGGTACTCCCATCCTTTTCCCAATAAAACAGGCAACAAATTCATTGCCCGCATCTGTCATTTCCTCATGTTTAACTATATACTTCTTTCCATCTGGTGCTGTTGCAAGTAGCAGCTTCCCGGAAAATCCCTCTGTAAAGCCTTCTACTGTCTCAGATCTTGGATCTTTAAACGCTTTATATTTTAATTTTGATGAATCTATCATTATGTCACTTTTCCTTATCTCATCTTTTTCTTAATCTCATCTATTAAAGTTATATCTGCAGGAAGCCATTTTACCGAATCAATGGTCTCTGCATCAAGCCACTTGGCATCCTCAGCTTCTTTCAGCACCAAATCTCCTGATATCAGGCTGCACCAGTAACAGCGCATAGACAGATGAAACTCCGGATAATCATATTCAATAGTGTAGATATACTCATCCACGCTGATCTTGGAATCAAGTTCTTCCCTGATTTCCCTTGCCAGAGCGTCTTCAGGACTCTCTCCTGCTTCGATCTTGCCTCCAGGGAATTCCCACCAGCCTTTATAATTCCCATATCCTCTGGCCGTGGCAAAGACTCTTTTACCGTCTCTGATCAACGCAGCAACTACATTTATTGTCTTTCTGGAAGTCTCCATAAATGCCTCTTTTTCCCAAATAATCACTCTTTCAATTATATAGAAAAAAGGACTCTGGCGCTATATGAGTCGTCAGAGTCTATCTATGGTTATTCCCCATAATGCATCAGGGTTGTTGTAGGGAGGAAAGGCTGACAACTATTTGAATCAGCCTTTTTGTGTGTTATGAAAGTTTCTATGAAAAAGTGTTGTGTGGGGTTCAAGAAGTTTTGTTCTTCTTGATGTACTCATAGTACAATTCGCCCCTTAAATGAGCCTTAAAACGTTATGAAAAGATTGTGTCCTTCCGCCGTACCAAAAATGTAGTAAGATATCAAAGTAGAACAAATACATTTAAAGATCAAACGGAGTCATTACATGAAAAATAAAGCACTGTTCTTGGCAATTGCTATTGCACTTACTTTGAGCGCATGCTCCGGCAACGCCATCACCACAGATCAGAATACTGATTCAGAAGCAGTAGCGTCTGTATCCACTGAAGAGACAAAAACAGATTCAACATTAGACAATACTGCAGAAGAACAAAAAACAAGTTCTGAAGTAGCCACCGACGCAAGTACTGAGGAGCCTTCTTCTGAAGCAGGATACAAACAAGCTTACAAAGAAATCATCGAGGCCGATTGTGAAAAGAAAGTATTCCTTACAGAAGAAGCCTCATATGATGAACTTGCAGAATGCATCGACTGTTACTGGCTATACGATATAGACAAAGATAATGTGCCTGAACTTCTGATAAGATATGGCGACTGCGAAGCTGCATATCACGGAAAGCTATATTCCTATATTAATGGAGAAGCGAAATTCATAGATGATCTTTCAATGGGACACACTGGATTCTATGCAGTTCCTGGTGAAAACGGAATTCTCAGCTATTGGGGACATATGGGATATGCAGAATGCTGGAAGCTAACGCTTAATGGAACCGTGCTTAGCTCCGAAGAATTATATTCAGAGGATATCAACGAAAAGATGCAAGCTGGAGAAGACGTCTGGTACAAAGCCTCAAATGATATTGTGCCCGGAGCCTATTACCTGGATTCATATGATTACAACAACACCTATCCAATAGAGATGTATGAGACCATTACAGCTTACGCCAATGGAAAAGAAAAATCTGATTCAGAAAACTACTCTTTCCCCGATAATAACCC
>NZ_ATVS01000038.1 GCF_000420845.1 Butyrivibrio sp. AE3009
ATATGATATACGAATTGCTCCATGACTATCGTCATTCTCGCAATTCTACAAATATTCGGAAACCGCTAATTTACTGCGTAAATTGCTAATTCCTCATATTTGTTTGGGCCATAAAGTCAAAATGCTTAACATGCCAGCATGTACGCATTTATGACTTTTGGCACCTATATCATTATAATGTTTCTGCAGTTTCTATGAGGATAAAAAAGCGTCAGGACTTAAGTTTTTCGCTTGGTCCCGGCGCTTTTTTGATGCCTATTTAGATTGCATTCTTAGTCTGGCTGATCATTTCATAAGAGATAAAGCCTTGAGGAAGAACTTTACAATCCGTTTGTCTCTTCCTGAGAGGCGGTGGTAGTAGTAGATAAGCTCTCTGTCTTCGATGGTGACCCACTTGGCCAGTCTGTCCTTGGACATGTCGGCACACTCCGACAAAAAGCTATTGTAAATAGCATCGGAGTCCTGCTGGATATCCTCGTCCTTTTCCACGACTTCCGCTGAGTTGAACTTCACGGAGTCTTCGCCGTCTTTTTCCATAGACAGCCTTATGAGCCGCTCCAGAGATACGTGGAAGATGGAGGACATCTTGTAGAGTGCATCCGCCGGCGGTGTCAGTCTTCCGTTCTCATAATGTGAATAGGTGCCTCTTGTGATTCCAAGCTGCCTTGCAACTTCGTCCTGCTTGAGGCCCTGATTGTCTCTGAGCATTCTTAAATATTTTGCTAATGGGGTGTCTTTCATCATTTCTCCTCCTAGATACGTTAGATATCATTTCGAACCGAGATGTATAAATAATATCGCAAACGAAGCGAAAAATATCGAAATGATATAATAAATAGCGCAAACACTAAATAAGATATCATAAGCAAACCTAGGTTTAACTTTTTTCTAAAACAATTCACAGAATATTCAGAATATATACACAATTACTCGACAATAAACTGAAAATTATCTCGCTGAAAAATGTGCGTCATATATGTTTCTTTTTACTGCGATTGATAGTATAATGCTTGTGCTTATCAATACTTTGTAATGAAAGGTAAATGAAAAAAGTAAAGGGAAAAGGTATGAAAAAAAGGATTTTAGCTATTCTTGCGGCAATCACCATTGCCGGAAGCAGCATTGGTGTTGGGGGCACAGGATATGCTGCTGAGTCAGACTACTTCGAGGGGCCCCAGGATGTGATACTTAACTCTGAGACTTGCGAGATCGAGGTCACTATCGAAGATTCAGAAGAAGGCAGCAGTGCTGAAGGGGACAGTGAGGGAGAGGCTGCATCAGATCCGAATCAGGATATTATCACAGAAGAAATTGAAGACAATGAAGATAATGCCGATGCCGACAGCAGTGAAGATGCCGGTGACAGCAGTGAGGCTGCAGGCACAGAAGATGACCCGGTGGTTTCTGAGGGAAGCTCTGCAGATGAAGGAAGTTCTGTAGATGAAGGCATCTTTGCAGTTGAGGGCAGCTCCGCAGATGAAACAGAAGATGAAGCTGCAGAGGATGTAATATTAGAGGAAACAGATGAAGCTTCTTTTGGAGAATCTGTAGAAGCTACTGATGTATCCGAGAATAGTACGGATGCATTCGTTAAGGTAACTGCCGGACAAAAGGGAAAGTGGATCAATATAAAAGGAAAATGGACCTACGAAAACGCTGACGGCCGTCCCGCAGATGATGATGGAAAAGCACTTGATAACAATGTGGCTCATATCGGTGATGAGTACTATTATTTCAAGGGCCGCTACATGGCTACTGGCTTCGTGTATTTTGACCATTATGGAAGAGCTGTATCCAAAAGCAAGGCAAACTATGCAGTGTACTGCGACAAGACCACCGGCGCTATACAGAAGGGCTTTTTCATAGTAGGAGATAATAGCTATCTTGCACTCTTAAATGAGAAGGGCTACGGAATCATAAGGTTTGACAGGATCGTATACGGCGAAGAGAGTAATTACTATTACTATTATCTTGATAAGGATGGAGCGATTGTTAAAGATAAGTTCTTTTCCTATGAAGGCAGTAAATACCGCGCAGGAGCAGATGGTAAGCTCCTTACAGACGGTACCTATCTTATAGATGGCAAATTCTACAACTTTGACAGCGAGGGAAGACTTGTAACCACCGGCATGAGATCGGGATACTACTACATAAATGCTGATAACGTAAGAGCTCAGGCATATATAAGGGCCAGGGGACCCAGGAATCCTGCAGCGGGATATAGCTACTATACGGATTCTGAATGTAAGAAAGTACTTACTAACACCTGGTTGTACAGCGCCGGAGGAAGCAAAGTTTATTACCTTGATAGGTTTGGTAATGCGGCGACCGGAATTGTAAAAGCCGGCGAAGAAACGATTCTTTTTGATAAGAATACAGCAAGAATCAACGCAGTTACCGGCGTATACAAGGAAGGAAGCAAGTACTACTACGTAATTAAAGGTATTGTGGTTACAACTCCCGGTTTCTACAAAATCGATTCATTTGTATATTATTATGTGACCGGAACCTCAGGTGAGCTGGCAACAGGTTTTAAAACCATTAAGACAGAGAAATATCCTGCCGGAAAGAAATACCATTTTCAAGAAGCGGGTAGTTACCGTGTGGCGCAGCTGGATTACTATCGTGCTGAAGTAAATGGTAAGTTATATCACATCAATCAGAAAAATTATAACGAAAAGTATCCTTTGGGACCTGAAGACTATTTTGTATGTAGCTACAAGGAATGCAAGGAGCAGCAAAAAGCTGATATTGGTTTTATTGGAGCGGACATTGAGTTTAATTCCGACGGCTCATATTTTACCGGTTGGAAGACTATTAAGCGCCAAAAATATTACTACTATCAGGGACATAAAGCAGAGGCCGGATCGATATACAGAACCACAAAAGGCAAGCCTTATGTAATGGATATAGATGGTAAATTGTATCTGATGGCACCTGAGGGGTATCAGATGTCCGGCTGGCACAGGATTAAAAAATCCGAGAAGATACCTGTATATCCTTTTGACAGAACATCGCCCTGGCAGATGTCTGAAGATTTTTATATGTACTTCTCTGAAACTGACGGAAAGGCTGCAGTAGGCTTTAAGGCCGTTCCGGCGCCTACTCTTGATGAGAGCGGAAATATCGCCCTTGATAAAGACGGAAATGTGATTGTTTCAGGTGAAAAGAAGAGACTTCTTTTTGCAACTAAGGCTGATGATAACTATATGAAGGGCGCTCTTGTCAGAAATGCAAGCTATGTGCTTAGCGGGAGAAAATATTTGCTTGATGGTGCAGGCTGTGCCTATAAGCTGCCTGAAGGTCCTGCTAAGAAGGACGGGGGCACCGTATACCAGAAGGCTGACGGTAGCTATAAAACCGGTGCAATTGATGGCTGCTATTATGATCCTGCCACAGGCTACATGCTGACAAATGTCTTTAGAAAGACCGGGAAAAAATGGTACTACTACGGCGCTGATGGCAAGCAGAGCAGTGGCTCTTTGCAGGTGACACTGGGCAGTGGAAGAAAAGCTTTTGCCGTATTTAATAAAGATGGCAGTATCAAGAACTTCGTTGACAAAGATGGAGCCAAGATCAAAGACGTATACTTTATATTTAATTCTTCTGCTTACTTCATTGGTTCCAAGGGTACTCTTTTAACAGGTCGTATTGAGCTTGCTTATTTCAAAAACGGAGATTCCACAATTGTCTATGTGGAGAATGACGGCAAGACTGACTTCCAGGTTCCGAGCATCGGAAGTGATGCTGCAATGATCAAGGATGGGAAAAAGATCTATGTCATCAGTGAGGGTCAGATTGTAACAGATGATTCCAAAGAATACAGAGTTGTTGATTATTCAAGACTTCCGGAGGCTGACAGATATGCAATGGACAGATACCGTGAGGAGTTTATGAACAACTCTTATAAGTATATTCCTGTTCATGTAGGTGCGGACGGCTCTGTATCAGCGAAGACAACCAACTATTATGGCAGAACTCTTCATCTTAATAGCTATGGCATTCCTCTGGAGTATATGTGCGCCTTCAGAAAATCGGGCAAGAACTGGTATGTTAATGATGTAGACTGCGCCGGAACGGCAAGTCTTGACCTGGTTATATCCAATCCGAATACATTAGAGATCTCGTACTGCACCGCCAAAGTTTCCTGGGATCATAACGGCAAAATGAGCGAGATCGTTGATACAAGTACCGGCAAGGCAATAAGCGGTTATGTAACTATTCAGGAAATTAATATCGGAAAAGATACAAGAAGCGTTAATTACAATATGAAGCTTAAAAAAGGATATCCTTACACCGGTTCCGTATCAGTATCTACAAAGGCACTGGCTACGCGATATGGGGTAAAGAATTTCAAGATCAAATATACTTTTGATCCCGACACCGGACTTCTGGATGCTGCAGCAGCAAACAGGGAGATGGAAAGATTGGGAATTGATCTGTAATAACAGAAGGCGTCAGACTTATGGTCCGGCGCTTTCTTTTTTGGCCTAAGGAGAGTTATTATCTCGTCGTTAGTCCTCTGAAATGCTATAATTAACGGGAGACTAAGAAAGCGGGGAAAGGTATGAAATTACTACATTTGGGGGATCTTCATCTGGGAAGATCACTGGGGGAATTTGATCTGATCCGGGATCAGGAATATATACTGGATCAGGTGCTGGATATTATTAGAAGCAGGGAGATTGACGCTGTGCTCATCGCGGGGGATGTCTATGACAAGGCAATTCCTTCGGAGGGAGCTGTCAATCTGCTTGATGAATTTATTAAAAAGCTCTCGGACGCTAAGGTACAGACCTACATCATCAGCGGCAATCACGACTCTGATGACAGGCTTAATTTCGGTAGCAGTCTGTTCGAAGATAAGGGCATTTATATCTCATCCCGTTTTGACGGGAAGATGCGTAAATATGTGACATCAGATGAAATGGGAGAGGTGAATATTTACCTCCTTCCTTTCGTTAAGGCGTCGCAGGTTAAGCATTTTTACCCTGATGAGAAGATCGAGACCTATGAGGATGCTGTCAGGGTTATCATAGATAATTCGGGGGTGGACTATTCTTCCAGAAATGTGCTGGTGGCCCATCAGTTTGTGGCAGGTAACGAGGATCCACAGGTTGCGGGCTCTGAAGCTGTGGGCGTTCAGAACGTGGGTCTTGTGGAGAAAATCGGCTACAGTGTTATGGAGCAGTTTGACTACGCAGCTCTTGGCCATATTCATTCTCCCCAGAGGATCGGCGCTGACCACATCAGGTACAGCGGATCCCCTCTTAAATATTCCCTTTCGGAAGTTAATAATGACAAGTCGGTTCCTGTTATCACTTTGGGCAAAAAAGGCAGTATTGATATCGAACTGGTGCCTCTTAAGCCTATGCGCGATCTGCGTCATATAAGAGGAACGAGAAAGCAGCTCCTTGACAGGGCAAATGTGACGGATACTGAGGACTTCATCTATGTCACTCTTACTGAGGAGGACATTGTGAATGATGCCATCGGCATTTTCCGTGCGACTTATCCAAATACCATCAAGCTGGACTACGACAACAGCCGCACCAGGGAAATGGAGCAGGTGGACCTTGGGACTGCCGCTCCCGACAGGAAGTTCTCGGAGCTTATCTCGGATTTCTACAGTCAGGTCTTTGGCTGCGATATAACGGACAGCGAGAGGCAGGTAATGATGGAGGTTGCTCTGGAAGCGGGAGCCATTGAGGAGTCTGAGTATCTGCAGTACGAGGAGGAGTTCGGACAGGGAAAGGAGATGGACGAAGATGAAACCAATTAAGCTTGTTATCAGTGCCTTCGGTCCCTATCCGGGCAAGATTAAGGACATTGAGTTTGGACAGTTTGAGGAAAAAGGGCTTTTTCTGATATCGGGAGATACAGGTGCGGGAAAGACCACTCTTTTTGATGCAATCTGCTTTGCACTCTACGGGGATACCAGCGGTCATTACAGGGGAACGGGGAACCTAAGGAGTGAGTATGCGGCGCCGGAGACGGAGAGCTATGTGGACTTTTACTTTACTCATCAGGGGCATAATGTTCACGTTCTTAGAAAGCCTGAGTATGAGAGACCCAAGCTTCGCGGCAGCGGAACTATGACGGTGAAGGAGACGGCTGTTCTGTATATCGACGACAAGGCGCCGATTGAGGGAATCACGCCGGTTAACAATGCGGTTAAGGAGCTCCTTAGGATAGACAAGGATCAGTTCAAGCAGATCGCTATGATCGCCCAGGGTGAGTTCTGGGAGCTATTAAATGCCAAGACGGATAAGAGGACGGAGATACTTAGGACGATATTTAATACCGATGGGTATAAGAATATTGAGTTCAGGCTCAGAGAGCGGATGAACGACGGGTATAAAAAGAAGGAGAATCTGGAGCGCAGTGTCTTGCAGTACTTTGCGGAGGTGGAGGCGCCGATGGAGTGCGAGGATGAGCTTGGCGAGGTCGGTGCTGTGCTTGGTGAAGGAGATGCTACCGAAGGAGATGATGAGATACTAGGGAGTGAGAAGGCAGCAGCTGAAGATAGTGTGAGTGCGCTGACTGAGGAGCTCTATGAATTAAAGAGGAAGGCTGCTGACAGTAAGAGCGCCTGGAATATAGATGAACTAATTGGAATAATTGAGCGAATCGTGGCTGTGGACAAGAAGACCTATGACAGGATGGCAGCGGAGCTTAAGAAGGCGGAGAAGGAGCTGGATGCAAGGAAGGCTGAGCTGGCTAAGGCTGAGCTTAATAATAATGCGCTGAAGACGCTGGATAAGCTGGAAGCAGAGAAGCAGCAGCTTGAGGAACTGGGACCTGAGATGGAGGAACTGAAAGGCCTTATCCTGCAGCAGAAGAATGCCAGCTACAAGGTAATGCCTGTCCTTGAGAATCTGGAGAAGGCTGTTAAGAGCCATGAGGAGCTGGAGAGAGCCATTGAGAAGAACAAGGAGGCTCTTGCACAGGCAAATAAGAAAGTGGAGACTACAGCGGATAAGCTTGCCAAGGCCAAGGAGCGTAAGTCACTTGGGCAGAAGGCCAAGACCGAGGCTGACAAGATAAGCGGTGAAGAGGAGAGCTACGTTAAGAGGGATGAAACTGGGAAGAGCCTTGAACTTCTTAAGGAGGAAGAGGCTGAGCTTGGAAAAATGCTTGAGGATATAGCAAAGCAAGAGGAAGAGAATAAGAAGCGCATAGCTTCCTGTAATGAGACTGCAAAAGAACTGAAGGACAGCCCTGAGAAGCTGCTTAAGGCCAGGGTTTTTGGAGATAAGCTTAAGGAATTTAAGGAAGAGACTGCAGATATACTGGAGGTCTGTGCACCAAAGTTTAAAGCCCTGGAAAAAAATCTGTCGGATAAACAGAAGGCCTTTGTAGAGGCGAGACAAGAGCATGAGAGCGCAGCAGCCACCAGATATTCCCTTGAGAAGATCCTGGAAAACTGCCGCGCCGGGCTTTTGGCAAAGGATCTTAAGGAGGGCGAAAAGTGCCCTGTCTGCGGTTCCACCGTGCACCCTGAGCCGGCTGTTTTACCCAGTGAATCCGTCAGCGAGGAGGAGTTTGAAAAGGCCAAGGCGGCTGAGGAGAAGCTCCTTCAGAAACGAACCGGTGCCATGACTCTTGCTGAAAGTGCAAAGGGAAGCCTTAACACCTACCAAGAACAGCTACGGATCAGCATCCTTGATCTTATTGAAAAAGTGGGGGCTGACCCCAATCTGGGTGAAAGCCTTGCAGTTACTGGGCTTGCAGAAAATAGCATGGATGAGCTGCTGGAAAAAGTGAGGGAGGCAGCTAAGGCTATCGGAGATGCAATCCTTCAGAATAATAAGAAGGAAGCGGAGCTTTCAAGGGATGCCGAGGCTCTTAAGGAAGCACTTGATAAACTGGACAGGCTCCAGGGAAGTGATGCCCAGGCTCTTTCTAAGAAAAAGGAAGAGGCTCAGATTCTTTTGCAGAAAAAGACTGCGGACCTTGCGGCAGCCAGGGCAACCCTGGAGGGCTTTAAGAAGCTGAGCTTTGAAACCTGGAAGGAAGCAAAGAAGGAGAGGGATAAGAAGCTCTCTGAATACGAGGATATTATGTCAGCCATCGACAAGGCTCTTAAGGAAAAGAGTGAGGCGGACAAGACAGCTGCGGAAATCGCAGCGGAGATAAGGACCAGAGAAGGGGCCTATGATAAGGAAGAAAAGCTCATAGGCAAGCTTCAAAAGGAGCTGGAGGAGCTGCTTAATAAATATGGCTTTGCAGACACTGAGGAACTGCAGGAATATGCGGTATCAGACAGGACCATAAAGAGTGAGGAAAAGAAGCTTACGGACTACGAGAAGTCTTTTTCCACCAACGAGACGAGACTTGCCCAGGCCAGAAAGGATGCGGCAAACCTGGAGTATGTGGATATCACCGAGGAGTCCGCAAGAGTACGTGCCAGGGAGAAGGAGGTCAAGGCCTTCAGAGACAGAAGGAGCAAACTCTCCTTTAGCATTGATAGTAACCTTGTCAGACAAAAGAATATTGAAGCCGGCAGGCAGGATCTTCTGGAGGCCACGGAGAAGTACAACACCTCAAGAAGGCTCTACGACCTGGTAAGAGGAAACACCGGCAACGGCAAGATCACGCTGGAGCAGTATATTCAGGCAGCAGGCTTTGATCGTATCATTCACGCCGCCAACAGAAGGCTCCTTCCTATGAGCGAGGATCAGTACCTGCTGTACCGCCGAGAGGACAGTCTTGGGAAAAAGAGTAATACCTTCCTCGACCTTGAGGTTCTGGATAACTACACAGGACGCAGAAGACCTGTCGGAAACCTGTCCGGCGGCGAGAGCTTCAAGGCATCACTAAGTCTTGCGCTTGGCCTTTCCGATACAGTGTCCTCAAGTATGGGCGGCGTTCAGATGGATGCACTGTTTATCGATGAGGGCTTCGGAACGCTGGATAAAAAATCTATCGACAGTGCCATGGAGATACTGCTTGGGCTATCCAACAGTCATAAGCTTGTGGGAATCATAAGTCACCGCGAGGAGCTTATGGAGAATATTCCGCAGCAGATCAAGGTTAGCAAGTCGCGCACCGGAAGTACTATCGATATCGAAACCGGAGTGTGAGATAGGACGGAGAAATTGTGCTAAGCGTAGTGAAATGAGTTGCGTAAAAGATGTATTGTCAGAAAGCTTGAACTTTTTACGAACTTTAGCGGAATTGATTAAATTTCGCTTTAATACTTTGCGGCGATAAAGTATAATGGTGGCTATGTGAGGAAAGCTTGCAAGAGTATGGAAGCTTTCTTTTTTGATAAATCGATATGAAGTTGAAAGGAAAGAGCTATATGAGTGATAAGGAAGTAAGAATTCAGGACGACCTCTACATGGCCGTGAACGGAGAATGGCTTGAGACTGCGGTTATTCCTGAGGACAAGCCCACTGCGGGAAGTTTTGCTGATCTGGAAGTGGGAGTTGAGAAGGTTATGATGGAGGATTTTGCAGCCTTCGCAGAGGGGAAGAAGACAAGTGATATCCCCGAGATGAAGTATGCAATCTCTCTTTATAAAAAGATATTGGACACAGACAGGAGAACAAAGGAAGGAATAGCACCTGTTCTTCCTACTCTTGAGAAGATCAAGTCTCTTAAGAATGTGGAAGACCTCAATAATATCGCTGCGGAGTTTGTGATGGAGGAGCTTCCGCTTCCTGTTGAGATCGCAGTTACAACAGATCTTGAGGATGCTACTAAGAATCAGCTTATCGTGGTTGGCCCTTCCATCATCCTTCCTGACACAGAGTACTACAAGGAGGGCAATGAGTCCGCTAAGGAGCTTCTTTCCGTGTATGTCGATATGGCAGCGAAGCTCCTTGAGTACACACCTTTAACAAAAGAGGAGCAGAAGGCCTATATTGATGACACACTTTTTTACGATGCTCTTATTGCAAAAAAGGTTAAGAGTGCCCTTGAGTGGTCAGATATAGCAGGCTACAACAACCCCATGGACATTGAGGAAGTTGCAGGATGCGTTGCTCCCTATGATATCAAGAAAGTTGTTGCAGACATATTCGGCGACAAAGCGCCTAAGATCATCAACGCTTATGATCCCAAGGCTGTAAAGGAAATGAACGGCTACTTTAATGAGGAGAATTTTGAGCGTTACGTTCACTGGGCTTATGTTCAGACACTTGTAAAGGCTACAGCATGTCTGTCTCCCGAACTGAAAGCTCTGGGAAATACCTATAACAGAGCTCTTCAGGGCATCGCCGCAGAACCTGCTCTTGAGAAGGAAGCATACCAGGTAGTTTCTACAATGTACTCAGAGCCTGTGGGCGTATACTACGGCAGAACCTATTTTGGTGAAGAAGCCAAAAAGGACGTGGTCGATATTGTAAAAAGGATCATCGAGACCTACAAAGTCAGAATGAAAGAGAACACCTTCCTTTCACCGGAAACCAAGGAGAAGGCAATCAAGAAACTGTCTGTTATCGAGATAAAGATGGGCTATCCGGATGAGATAAAAGAGATCTGGTCCAAGCTCGTTTTCGATGAGGAAGATTCTTACTTTGAGGCAGTGCGCAAGATAATGGTGGCTAAGGCAAAGGATTCTTTTGAAAAGCTCCATGAGCCTGTGGATCGCACAGAATGGCCAATGCCGGGACATAAGGTAAATGCCTGCTTCAGACCCAGCTGCAACGACATTACCTTCCCGGCAGCAATCCTTCAGAAGCCTTTCTACAGCCTTGATCAGGGAATGAGCGCGAACCTTGGCGGTATCGGCGCAATTATAGCTCATGAGATATCCCATTCCTTCGACACCAACGGATCGCACTTTGATGAGTTCGGTAACCTCAACGACTGGTGGAAGGAAGAGGATTTTGCGGCTTTCAAAGAGCAGGCAAAAGCGATGACAGAGCAGTTTGACGGTATTCCTTTCCACGGCGGCAAGGTAAGCGGTGAACTTACAGTCAGCGAGAATATTGCAGACAACGGCGGCGTAGGTGTAACTCTTGCGATCATGCACACAATCGAAAATGCTGATTTCAGGGAGTATTTCAAAAACTGGGCAAGAGTATGGCGCAGAAAGGCCAGCGAGGAGTACATTAAGCTTCGCCTTGCCAGCGACGTTCACTCACCCGCAGAGCTTCGTGCCAATATGCAGCCAAGGAACTTCCCTGAATGGTATGAGGCCTTTGGAGTAACGGAAAAGGATGAGATGTATATTGCGCCGGAGAAGAGAATCAGCATCTGGTAATTGACTCACAACCGTCCCCTTGTCATCAGCAGTTTAGTAAACTATAATAGACAGAGCATTGCGCTAAAGTGGTAAATCAAAAAGTTTTATTTACATAGGAGGAAATCAGATGAGTACAAGAATCGGAATACTTGGTTACGGTAACCTTGGCAAAGGCGTTGAGCTTGCAGTCAAGGAAGCTCCCGACATGGAACTGGCAGCAGTTTTCACTAGAAGGGATCCCTCATCACTTAAGATACAGACAGCAGGAGTTCCCGTTGTTTCAGTTAACGACGTTGCAGATTGGAAGGACAAGATCGACGTTATGATCCTGTGCGGCGGAAGTGCCACAGATCTTCCGGTTCAGACCCCGGAGTATGCTAAGCTCTTCAACGTAGTAGACAGCTTTGATACCCACGCAAGAATCCCTGAGCATTTTGCAAATGTTGATGCAGCAGCAAAAGAGGCCGGCAAGATCGCAGTTATCTCCTGCGGTTGGGATCCGGGAATGTTCTCTCTTGCAAGAGTTTACTCAAATGCTATCCTTCCTGACGGAAATGACTACACCTTCTGGGGCAAGGGCGTATCCCAGGGACACTCAGATGCCATCAGAAGAGTTAAGGGTGTCAAGAATGCCAAGCAGTACACTGTTCCCGTAGAGAGCGCTCTTGAGGCAGTAAGAAGCGGCAAGAACCCTGAGCTCACCACAAGAGACAAGCACACAAGAGAGTGCTTCGTAGTCCTTGAAGAGGGCGCAGATGCAGCTGCAGTGGAAAAAGAGATCAAGGAGATGCCCAACTATTTTGCTGATTATGACACAACCGTTCACTTTATCAGCGAAGAGGAACTTCTTACAAATCACAGCGGAATGGCTCACGGCGGCTTCGTATTCAGAAGCGGCAAGACCGGCGCTAACAAGGAGCACAATCACATCATCGAGTACAGCCTTAAGCTTGATTCCAACCCTGAGTTCACCACCAGTGTTCTTGTAGCAGTTGCAAGAGCTGCTTTCAGAATGGAAAAAGAGGGCATGACAGGCTGCAAGACTATCCTCGACATCCCTCCGGCATATCTTTCAGACAAGAGCGGTGAGGAACTTAGAGCACACCTTCTCTGATCATATAATACGGCAAAAAGAAAATCTAAAAAGAAAAAGGAAACATAAAATGGAAAACAAGAAGATTGGCACAAAATGCGTGCAGGCCGGCTATCGTCCCGGCAACGGTGAACCAAGACAGGTTCCCATTGTACAGTCTACAACCTTTAAATATGATACCAGCGAGGATATGGGCAAGCTCTTTGATCTGGAGGCTTCAGGCTACTTCTACACAAGACTTCAGAACCCCACCAACGACCATGTAGCTGCCAAGATCGCAGCACTTGAGGGGGGATGCGCAGCAATGCTCACTTCATCAGGACAGGCAGCTAACTTTTTTGCCCTGTTCAATATCTGTGAGTGCGGAAGCCACATCGTAGCTTCTTCCTCAATCTACGGCGGAACCTTCAACCTCATCGCCGTAACCATGGCTAAGATGGGCATCGAGGTAACCTTCGTATCTCCGGATGCCGGCGAAGAGGAGCTGAACGCTGCATTCAAGGACAACACAAGAGCAATGTTCGGTGAGACAATCGCCAACCCTGCCCTTACAGTTCTTGATATCGAGAAGTTCGCCAAGGTAGCACATGCTCATGGCGTTCCTCTTGTAGTAGACAACACCTTCCCCACACCTGTTAACTGCAGACCTATCGAGTGGGGCGCAGATATCGTAACTCATTCAACAACAAAATACATGGACGGCCACGGAGCAGCTGTAGGCGGTGCTATCGTTGATTCCGGTAAATTCGACTGGATGGCACACGCAGACAAGTTCCCCGGACTTACAACTCCCGATGAATCCTATCACGGCATCGTTTATGCTGAGAAGTTCGGAAAAGAAGGCGCTTTCATCACCAAGTGTACCTCACAGCTTATGAGAGACTTTGGCTGTATCCAGTCACCTCAGAACGCATTTATTCTGAACCTTGGTCTTGAGTCCCTCCATGTTCGTATGCCCAAGCACGTTGAGAACGGCCTTGCTGTAGCACAGTTCCTTGAAAAGCAGCCTCAGGTTAAAAAGGTTAACTATCCCGGCCTTGAGTCTGACAAGTATCACGAGCTGGCAAAGAAGTATCTTCCAAACGGCGGCTGTGGAGTTGTATCCTTCGAGCTTGAGGGCGGAAGAGCAGCTGCAGAGAGCTTCATGAAAAAGCTCAAGGTATTTGCCATCGAGACCCATGTTGCAGATGCAAGAAGCTGTTGCCTGAATCCTGCTACTTCTACCCACAGACAGCTCACAGATGAGCAGCTGGAGGCAGCAGGAATCCCGGCAGGACTTGTGAGAATTTCTTGTGGATTGGAAGATAAGGAAGATCTTATTGAAGATATCAAGAATGCACTTAATTAAGATCTCTATGCATTGGCTGTTATAGTTTATCGTCATACGGCCGGCGCAATTTATGGTTTTGCTTGGAGAGCGCATCCCATTCCGCTGTTATAGTTATTACGTATAAGAGATATGATAAGCCTTTTGGTTTGATTTTTTTGATGATAACGATGGTGTGATCATAGGTGACACATTATTTGCAAAAAAATTAATTGCGCCGGCCGCATGATGAAGACTTCGCTGGATATAATCTACATCGAAGCCATAACTTTCATGCAGTCGTGCGCAATTTATTTCATTATTGTTATCATCAAATATTATTCATAATGATATTCCTAAGTTTCCTCGTCAGCGTCCCTGTTCCATAATCAAACATCTGCGTCATCATAATGAATGTCAGGTTATTGCTCGGATCATTCATAAAGTATGCTCCCAGCCAGCCGTCCCAGCCGTATTCACCCTTATTTCCCACAAGCACGGATCTCTCGGGATCCTTCATAACACGCATAAGGTTGCCGTAGGAGAAGCCTTCAAGGCCCTGCCACATATCCATGTCAGCCTGCTGATGGGCTTCCAGCTTGCCGTTTGTAAAATACTGAACCATTCTTGGCTTGAGTATCTCCTGGCCCTTGTAGGTGCCGCCATTAAGGAGCATCTGACCGAACTTGGCGTAGTCGTCAAGGGTTGAGTAGAGGCCTGCGCCGCCGGATTCAAAGGCATTTTCCTTGCCGTCGCTTCTGACACCAAGGCGGTTGCCGTGGAACTCACGGAGCTCTCTGTCAACATTTTTGTAGATCTTGGACATTCGAGGGAGCTTGTCCTCGGGCACCTGGAAAAAGGTATCCTTCATCTCCAGGGGCTTGAAAAGCCTTGCCTGCAGGAATTCTCCAAAGCTCATTCCAGATGCTTTCTCGATAACAGCGCCAAGGACATCAGCGCTGGTTCCATATCTGAAGTGGGTTCCCGGAATAAAGAGAAGCGGAATCTTGCCAAGCTCTGTGGCAAATTCCATGGTGCTCATCATTCCCTTGGAAGGGTCCGGAGTCTTGGACAGTGAGAATCCCAGATTATCTGCATCCAGATAGTCGTTAGCATCCTCTGTGGTATCGCAGTCCTTGAACCTTTTAATCATATCGTGGAAAAGATAACCCGTCTTAACCTCAGTCTGGGAGAGGTTTCCAGGATAGGTAAGGCCCGAGGTCATGTTCAAAAGATCGTGGATCCTCATGGCATTCTCAGCGGGAACAGGCTTAACTACGCCGTTCTCCACATAGAGCTGATTCCTGAAGCTGTCTATAAAATCACCAACGGGCTGTCCCATGTCGATAATTCCGTCCTGAACCAGCATCATAGCAGCTGCAGCGGTAATGGGCTTGGTCTGGGAATAGAGATGGCAGATGGTACTGCGCTCCATTGCCTTACCTGCCGCAATATCACAGTGGCCGCTCTTGGCAAAAACAAGTTCCTTGCCGTCCTTGATGGCAAGAGCAGAAACACCGGCTACTTCCTTATTCTCAACAGCCTTGTCCATGGCTTCCTGTATTAGTGTCAGCATGGTTTTCATGTAAAATCCTCCTTACTGTCTTGCGTATGTAGGGATGACCTTAAGCTTGTGCAGATTGATGTCGTGTAAATGGTCAATACGTTTCTTTAATTCTTCGTCTTCACAGACGCCGGTCTTGATGTACTTATCAAGGGCGTCATAGGTAAATCCAAGCTTGTCCTCATCAGACATTCCCGACAGTCCGTCGGAGGGAGTCTTGTGGATAAGCTCTGTAGGGAGATCCAGGGCATCGCCGATGGCTCTCATCTCGGTTACGCAGTAATTAGCACAGGGGCTGAAGTCCCCGGCTGCATCGCCGTACTTGGTTGAATAGCCCACATAATCCTCGGAGGCGTTGCAGGTATTGGCAACACGGCCTCCCATGGGAAGAGACTGGGCAATTGCGTACAGTGTAGTCATACGGATACGGGGCGGAGTGTTGATGACAGCGTCCTTACCAAGCTCCACGCCTGCATCTCCAAGGCATTTCTTCATCCCTTCGGTAGCTGCGGAAATATTTACCACATAGCTCTTGATGCCGAGAATCTCAGCAACTTTTTTGGAATCAGCGATGTCCTTCTGCTCGCCGTCGGGCATGAGAACGCCCACAACTCTGTCTTTGCCAAGGGCCTTAACAAGGAGAGCACCAACTATGGTTGAGTCCTTGCCTCCCGACAGGCCAATAACGGCGCTGGCCTTTGGACCGTTGTTTTCAAACCAGTCCCTGATCCAGGCTACGATATTTTCTATTTCTTTTTCTGCATTAAAATCTTTAAGAATATCACTCATTTTCTCACCTCACAATCAGGCTTCGTGCTCCATACGCCAGTCGATACATCTCTGAAGATACTCTACATATGCGGGGTTCTTGCACATTCCCTTGCCGGCAACATCTGAGATCTTGGCAACATCCTGTCCGTTGCAGGCTGTGGTCTTCATAACGATGTTGAGGGCAGGAACCTTGGTGTCGTTGGCAATGTAGGTTCCGATTCCGAAGGCAACTCTTGCCTTGCCGCTAAAGTGAGCAAAGATCTTGCTGGCTCTCTCGAAATCAAGGCTGTCACTAAAGAGCAGTGTCTTGGTCTTAGGATCAATGCCAAGGCTCTCGTAGTGCCCTATCATCTTCTCGCCCCATTCGATCGGGTCTCCTGAGTCATGTCTTACACCTGAGAAAAGAGTTGAGTAGGTCAGCTGGAAGTCTCTAAGGAAGCAGTCTGTTGTGATGGCATCCGTAAGAGCGGTTCCGTTCAGGACTCCGTACTCTTTTACCCATGCATCAAGAGCGTACCAGTTGGAGTAGGCGGGATTGTGCTTGTGGTTACCCTGACCTACGCACATGATCCACTCGTGGGCCATGGTTCCTACGGGAGTTACGCCGCATTTTTTGGCAAGATATACGTTGGAGGTTCCAACGAACTTGGAGCTGCCAAGGTCGGAGTCGCGAAGTCTCATAACCGCCAGCTCCTGAGCCTGAGCGGAGAGTCTTCTGCGAAGGCCGAACTCACTGAAGGCTCCGATGTTGTAGGTTCCTTCGGTAAGGAGCTTAATCTTCTCATCCAGCTTCTCCTCGAAGGAAGCATACAGCTCCTTGTAATCATAATTCATTCTGAAGTAAACTTCGTTTACAATTGCCAGTGTGGGAATCTCGTACATTGAGGTGTTGAGCCAGGTTCCGTTGGTCTCGATGGAAAGGCCGCACTCAGCGTCGGTGCTGATGGTGAAGTCCTCGTAGCGAGGGTGCCACAGGCGAAGGAAGTCAACGTAGGATTTCTTGATCCATTTGATATTTGCAAGGTAAGCCAGCTCGTCCTCATTGAAATGAAGGTCGCAGTAAGCGTAGATCTGACGCTTGATCTCATCCACCATCTCGGGAGTGAAGTGCACGTCCTTGTTTCTGCACTTGAAGGACCAGGTTGTGGTGTAGTCAGGGAAGTGGTGATAGATAGCCTGACCCATTGAGAACTTGTACAAATCAGTCTCTAAGAGGCTGGAGATAATGAGGTCCATATTGAATTCTGACTCGGGGATGTCGAGTTTGCCGTTTTTGCGAAGATAGCTCTTGAAAAAGTCGTTGATGTCATCGGAGTGGATGGCGGGACTCTTTCTGATCTCTGTGCCGGAAGCCTTGATGATCTCACGGTCTACCAGGGTAAACTTGTGAGTAGGATAGATAACACTTAATTTGTCGATATAGGACTGCTCGCCGGTGTACCAGGTGTACTCTGCATCGTCGGGCTTTCTTTTGGCCTGGGAAAAGAGCTCGTTACCCCACAGAACCCAGTTGTCATGAGTGAAGGTTCCGTCAAGTCCAAGCTTCTTGTCATCTATCTGAACTACAATGACGTTGTCTTTTTCAGCGAACATCTCCTGTACAAGTCCGTAGCGGGATTCAAAATCCAGGAAATCTCTGCCTCTGTCGGCTCTGTAGCCGCATACGCCTATGATCATTTTGTCGTTCTCATCCAGTGCTCTTTTGATGAGGGATTCGTGTCCCTTATGCATGGGGATGAAACAACCGAAAACAATACCGATTTTTTCCATAATTCGCCTCCTTGAGGTTATAAATTTATCTTCACTATTATATGCTTTTCTAGTAGTATAGACAATTGAAGATAAATGTTTCGGAAGGAAAAAATGTATTTTTATGTCTAAGGCAAGTTCAAGAAGAGATTATATGACCAAAACCCCGGTGCCAAAGCTGATACTGTCCCTGTCGGTGCCGACCATCATCAGTATGATGGTTACGGCTATCTACAACACGGCGGACACATTCTTCGTGGCAAGGGTATCGGACAGATATGAGATAAACACTGCAGCTACGGCGGCGGTGGGACTGGTTTTCACAGTTATGGCGATTATTCAGGCCTTTGGCTTTTTCTTTGGCCACGGCTCAGGTAATTACCTGTCCAGAATGCTGGGCGCCGGCAATCACAAGGAGGCGGACGAGATGGCTTCCACGGGCTTTGCAATGGCTCTTATCGTGGGAGTGTTCTTCGCTAGTGTGGGAAATGTTTTTATCGAACCCATAGTTAATTTCCTGGGGGCAACGCCTACAACAATGCAGTTTACCAAGGACTACATGAGGATCATCCTGATAGGCGCACCCTTTATGATGGCTCAGTTCGTTATAAACAATCAGCTAAGGTTCCAGGGAAGCGCTGTCTATGCCATGATCGGCCTTATGTGCGGCGCGGTGATGAACATGGCGCTGGATCCGCTTCTCATCCTTGTGTTTCATATGGAGGTCAAGGGTGCGGCCATTGCCACGGTTATGGGACAGATCACCAGCTTCATCGTGCTCCTTGTGGGAACCAGCAAGGGCGAGAATATCAAGCTCAGTATCAAAAATGTGCATATCAACGGGCACTATATTGTTGAGATCATCAACGGCGGTGCGCCCTCACTGTTTCGTCAGGGTCTGGCTGCAATATCAACGCTTCTTCTTAACAGGACTGCGGGAGCAATCGGCGCAGATGCTGCGATCGCAGGAATGTCTGTTGCAGGCAGGATCATGATGATGATGGCTTCGGCCCTTATCGGTTTCGGTCAGGGCTATCAGCCGGTTTGCTCCTTTAACTACGGCGCAGGGCTTACAGCAAGGGTAAAAGAGGGCTTTAGCTTCTGCGTTAAGTATTCGACTGTTTTTCTGATAATCATAGGAGCGGTGTGCTTTGGTTTTGCAGGCAATATCATCGCTTTCTTTACCAAGGATCCTGCTGCGGTGGAGGTAGGAACTGCCGCTCTTCGCTTCATGTCGGGGACACTGCCCCTGTCAGGAGCAATTGTTATCAGCAATATGATGCTGCAGTCAATTGGTAAGGGTATCAAGGCATCGATCACTGCGTCGGCAAGAAACGGCTTCTGTTTCATCCCTATGATTCTGATACTGCCGCAGTTATTCGGAATTATGGGCGTTGAGATGGCCCAGGCTACGGCAGATGTGTTGTCACTGTTTATTGCGGTGCCGATGGCATATTCGGAATTAAAGAAGTTCTGACGGTGAAGCTTTTTGATCATAATGAGGATAATCTATGTTTAATGAGAAAACCTGGGATCTGCTTATTAGTTCTTTTCCCAAAATACTGGAATATGGCCTTAAGGTGTCTCTGCCCCTTGCCATGATAGCATTCATACTGTCAACGATCCTGGCGGTGTTTGTGGCCATGGCGCAGTTTGCAAAGGTGCCTGTGGTCAAGGAAATCTGCAGATTCTACATATGGATAATTAGAGGAACGCCGCTGCTGGTTCAGCTGATGGTGGCCTTCTACGGACTGCCGCTTCTGGGGATCCATTCCAATCCCTTCCTGATGGCGGTGATCGTTTTTACAATAAATGAGGGTGCCTACAGCGCTGAGACTATGCGTGCTGCCATGGAGGCGGTGCCCATCGGTCAGCTGGAGGCGGGCTACTGCGTGGGACTTAGCTATATGCAGATCATGTGGCATATCATTCTGCCCCAGGCCTTCAGGACCGCTTTTCCATCGCTCTTTAATGCTCTTATCAGCATGGTGAAGGATACGTCTCTGGCTTCCAGCATCACGGTTGTTGAGATGTTCACCAGGACCAAGCAGATCGCAGGCCAGTCCTACAACTATTTTCCGCTGTACATCGAGGTGGCACTTATCTACCTTATCTTCTGCACGGTTCTCACCTTTATTCAGAAAAAGGGCGAGAAGGTGCTTGGAAGCTACGGCGTCAGAAAGTAAGGAGGTGAGAGCATGGCATTACTTGAAATAACGGATGTTCATAAGACCTTTGGGGACAGACAGGTCCTTAAGGGAGTAAATCTTACGGTAAATAAAGGGGACGTGGTCTCAATCCTCGGGGCTTCCGGTTCGGGAAAGACAACGCTTCTTCGCTGCATAAATTTTCTTGAATATGCTGATATCGGGCATATGGTCTTTGACGGCAAAGACTACGAGCTTGACGATGAGTCCGGCGCTCATATCGCAGCTATCAGGAAAAAGACAGGATTTGTATTCCAGAATTACAACCTTTTTGCCAACAAAAATGTCCTTGAGAACGTGACTCTGGGACTTACCGCAGGAAGAAAGATCCATAGGAAAGAGGCGGAGAAAAAGGCACGGGAGGTGCTCGCCAAGGTTGGAATGAGCGAGTATGAGGAGTATTATCCAAGCCAGCTCTCGGGAGGACAGCAGCAGAGAGTGGCTATTGCAAGGGCGCTGGCCACAGATCCTGAGGTTATCTATTTCGATGAGCCAACTTCGGCGCTGGATCCGCAGCTTACGGGCGAGGTGCTGCAGGTCATGAGGCAGCTGGCAGCAGAGGGCATGACGATGATCGTGGTGACTCATGAGCTGTCTTTTGCCAGAGAGGTTTCGAGCCATGTGGTATTCATGGCTGACGGCGTGGTGGTTGAGGAAGGAAGCCCTTCACAGTTGTTCGAGAATCCAAGAGAAGATAAGACCAAAGAGTTCCTGAAGGTGGTTGGCTGAGGCTTGTTTGGGTTCATATAAGTGCGGCAGCTACAAAAAAATGACAGGTACATAACAAAAATCGAGTTGACACGACCTTAAGTAAGCATATAGAATAAGATTGTGCACAATTTAACCGGCGAAATATTACAGGAGAGAGGGGTAACGATTATGAAAAAGAAAATGTCTTTATTTCTGATTGCGGCACTGGCAGGCACATTACTTGCAGGATGTGGGGACAAGGGGACGACGGATACCACTGTTGTTGAAGGTGATGATACCGCCACAGCTACAGGAGAGGATCACCTGTCCAGGATCAAGGCTGCAGGTAAGATAACAATAGCAACTGAGGGAGTATGGTCTCCCTTTACATATCATGATCCTGACACCGATGAACTGGTGGGCTTTGATGTTGAGGTGGCAGCAGCCATCGCAGAAAAGCTCGGGGTTGAGGCGGACTTCAAGGAGGTTCCCTTCGACGGAGGACTGACAGGCGTATCCACAGGAACCTTCGATATGATGGCCAACGGCGTTGATGTTACAGAGGATAGGAAGGGCACTTATGATTTTACCGATCCTTATGCCTATGATCATGCGGTGGTTATCACACTGGCAACTAGCGAGAAGATCACATCCTTTGAGGATCTTGCAGGTCTTACAACCGCCAACTCCGCAGGTTCAACCTATGAGGCTATGGGCAAGGAGTATGGAGCTACGGTATCCAACGTGGACACCCTGGGCGAGACCATGACACTGGTTCTCAACGGAACCGTGGACGCAACCATCAATGCCAACACTTCAGCTCAGGATTATTTCAAATCCACCGGAACAACCGAGCTTAAGGTTGCAGCCATCGATCCCGAAGTTACCAATTATGCGATTCCGCTTGCCAAGGGCAATGATAATGATACCCTGCGAGAGGCCATCAACAAGGCTATTGCAGAGCTTCGCCAGGAGGGCAAGCTCTCAGAGATTTCTATTAAATACTTTGGAGCTGATATAACTAAAGAATAAGCGAAAAGGGGACAGTACCCACAATTTGTTAATGGGGACTGTCCCCTCTTGGTTCCTGGGACAGATATGTCTCCTGGGAATTCTCAACTGTTTCGCTGGCAGTGGCTGCCGCGTATTCTTCCGTTGGTGCCTGTGAAGTTTCTGTAGCAGCTGCCGGTTGTGTTTCTTCAGCGGCAACAGGGGCAGGTACTTCTGCAACTTGCTGGGGTACGGCCGGTTCAGGTGATGTGGTCTGAACTTCCTCCACTGTAGCTTCTTCAGTAGCGGCAGCAGTAGCGACGATGGCTTCTTCGCTGCTTGCCATATTTGCTGCAATTTCCTCCGATACTGTCTTGAGTCCGTTCTTGAGCTCGGGGTTCTTGCCGCACAGGACTATGATCACGCAGATAAGGACCAACAGTCCGATGATAAAATACATTATCTTTGACAGAGCCTTCATTTCCACCTCTCCTTTCATCCGTGAACGTAAGGGTGACAACTCTACATATTTTTTCAACTATATTTTATCAGTCAATTATAAATCCCTTATTAAGGAAATCTTAGAAATTAACGAAAATAACTTAATAAACCTTTAATTTGTTAACGTAATGACGTTATATTAAAATAGGAACATAAGTGAGGATTTTGCTTATGGTTAAACAGGCAAAGGACAAAGGACCGATAATTGCGTTTGCCACAGGGATAATACTTGTGACAACTGTGATTATTGCGGTCTTTTATTCTTTGTACAACGTTTCCAGACAAAATATGATAAACCTGTGGAACAACAATGCCATTCAGATGTTCCGGGACGTGGAGTTCTATCTTGATACTCCAAGGGATGCGGTTATTTTTGCCTCCGAACAGGTGGAGCATATGATAGATAACAGACAATCCAATGAGGAGATTCAGGCTTTCCTTCAGGAAGAGTCCGAGGTTTTTACCTCTGTTGTGGATAGCAACAACATGGGAGTATACGGCTACATCAGAGGAGAATATCTGGATGGGGCTGACTGGGATCCGCCTGCAGATTTTTCTCCTTCCAAGCGCCCCTGGTATACCGAGGCCAAGGCAGCGGGAGGCGAGATCACTTTTGTTAAGCCCTATCATAATCTACAGCAGAATAACATGGTTCTGTCTGTCAGCAAGCTCCTTGACGACGGACAGAGCGTTATTTCCATGGATATATCCCTGGATGGAATTCAGGAACTTCAGGCATCACAACAGGAGGCCAACAAGGTTGATGCCACTATGATCGTGGATAAGAGCGGCATGATCGTGTCTCATTCAAATGAAACCAAGGTTGGTAAAAATGTTTTTCTGAATGCAGCGGATGAATATGATAAAAGGCTTATTTCCTCAGTTCTCAATCATGAGGAAGAGGTGTTTACCATCAACGGCAGAAACGGAAGAGAGATTGTTTTTTGCCGCCAGCTGAACAAGAGCTGGTATTCTGTGCTGGTTCTCAGTGAAAAAGAGGTGCTTGGAAATATCAAGTATATATTTGTCATATCGGCAGTTGTGCTTGCGCTGCTTCTAATTGTTTTTACCGTTATTATCAGTGTTTATCTCAGAAAACATAGGGAAGCCGGGGAGCTTCACGGCGAGATTGGCGCCATTGCAGATGTATACTCCACGATGGAGATAATGGATCTTAAGAAGGGAAGCGTTAAGTCCATAAGAAATAAGCTCATAAAAGAAGGTGTCTTTGCGGAGGGTAATAACAAAATCGTAGCGACCAAGGAAGAAATAGCAGAGCTTATTGCTGCTGAGGTTTCCAAACCTCTTCTTGAGCAGTTCATGGACCTTGAGACTCTGCCTGAAAGGATCAGAGGCCTGAATAACATATCCCATGAATTCCTGGACCGGGAAGGCAAATGGGGTCGAATGCATTTCATTGTAGTAAGCAGGGATAGTAACGATAACCCGGAAAAGATAATCTGGGCTATTGAGTCAATTGATGAGGACAGAAAGAGACAGGAGATGTTCAAGCGCATGTCCGAGACCGATAAGCTCACGAACATCCTTAACAGAAGCGGCGGAGAGAGCCGTATATATGAGCTCATGCATGATGGTATCTGCGGAATGGTATTTCTGTTTGACGCAGACCATTTTAAATATGTCAACGACACCTATGGTCATGACATGGGCGATAAGGTGATCATAACACTTGCCCATACCCTCAGGGATAACTTCAGGGATTCCGATGTTGTGTTCAGAATGGGCGGCGATGAATTTGTGGCCTATGCAGCCGGTGCTAACAGTAATGATCTGGGAAAAATAGTGATGGACAGACTTTTTGCCAATCTGGACAAGGTGTCCATAGAAGGTATTACTGACTGGAAACTTCAGGTCAGCGCCGGGGCGGCAATTTGCAGCGACCCCGAGCACGAATCTTTTTCCGATATTCTGCAGAGAGCGGATAAAGCTATGTATGAGAGTAAGCAGCATGAAGGAAATTACATTACCTTCGCTGACTCCTCGTCCCTGCGGGCATCCATCTCCGTTGACTCTATCCCCTCCCCCGATAACTAATCCTTATATTTCCCTATAAGTAAAATACTTCTTGACAGAGAGCCTATGCGGACTGTATCATCTACATAATTACTTATAAATCCCATCATATTAGTCGGATTAAAGCGACACAGTGAAAAAGGGATGTGAGAACGGCAGAAAAAGAAAAAAGAAAAGGGTAGGAGAATTGGCATGGCAAGGGAAAATGTGGTAAAACTCCCTGATCCGGAGGAGCAGATCTGGCAGCAGATCAGAGAAAAGGTTGAAGGCATCGAGTATGGAACAGTGACCATCACAGTACATGCGGGGAAGGTCACACAGCTGGAGACCAGCACCAAGCAGAGATTCTAAGGGGCTGCGTGGTATATCGAGGAGAATGGGAGGAGTATTATGGCTAGATCTATCGAGGAACTTGAGAGAAATCACCCCTGCTTTGGGGGGTGCAAATTCAATGCGGGAAGAATTCATCTTCCTGTAAGCCCCGGCTGCAACATCGCCTGCAGATTCTGTGACAGGTCGGTGAACGATGTGGAGCAGCGTCCGGGAGTAACATCCAAGATTATTTCCCCTGAGGAAGCAGGTACATTTATAAACAGAGCGGTGGAGCTGGTTCCCAGCATCAAGGTT
The DNA here is from genome assembly GCF_000420845.1 of Butyrivibrio sp. AE3009. Lineage (GTDB taxonomy): Bacteria > Bacillota > Clostridia > Lachnospirales > Lachnospiraceae > Butyrivibrio. Next base: position 24,730 of record NZ_ATVS01000038.1, read on the forward strand.
GCGGGAATCGCGGGCCCTGGAGATACACTTTTTACGGATTATGCCTTTGAGACCTTCAGAGAGATCGACAAGACACATCCTGAGCTTCTTAAGTGCATGAGCACCAACGGTCTGATGCTCTATGAGAGAGCCGATGAACTGATCGAATCCGGTGTGGATACCCTGACAGTTACCGTCAATGCGGTGGATCCGGAGATTGAGGCTCAGCTCAATGACTACATCATTTATCACGGTGAGAAGATCGAGGGCGTAGAGGGTGCCAGGATCCTTATCGAGAACCAGCTTAAGGGTATTAAGAAGGTAGCGGCAGCAGGCGTTACCCTCAAGATAAATACTGTACTGGTTCCCGGCATCAACGACCATCACATCGAGACGATAGCAAGGACTGTGAAGGAAGCAGGGGCGCTTATCTACAACATCATCCCTCTTATTCCTCAGCACAAGCTCGCTGACGTGCCACGTCCTACCTGCGAGCAGATTGAGGCCGCAAGGGAAGCAGCCGAAAGGCACATCAAGGTCTTCAGGCACTGCGCCCACTGCAGAGCCGACGCAGTTGGAGTGCCGGGCATATCCGAGTACAGCCAGCTGGTATATCAGAACAGACTCAATGTGAAAAATACATTTTCTCACGGCTAAGGAGCGCTTATGGATAATCCATCCTACAGAGTGGCCCTGGCTTCCACCGACAACAGGAACGTGGATCAGCACTTCGGAAGAGCAGAGAGCTTCCTGATCGTGGATGTGGATGAAGCGGGGAACTACGAAGAAATTGAACAGAGATTTGTGAATCCGGTGTGCCTTGGCGGTCATCACGACGTCAATCAGCTAAGGAGAGGAGTCTACGGAATCCTTGACTGTAACTTTGTCCTTGCCGCAAGAATCGGCGACGGAGCAGTATACGAGCTTCGGGAAAAAGGGATAGCAGCCTTCGAGATGCCGGGCTCAGTCCCCGACGGACTAAGGCGCCTTGACGGATATCTGAAGCTTCTTCAGGAGATGAACTTATGAGTAAATACGATTTTGACAAAATAGTAGACAGACGTGGCACCTCATGTATCAAGTATGATTTCCAGCAGGAGCGCAAGCACAGAGATGACCTGCTTCCATTATGGGTGGCAGATATGGATTTTCCCCTTCCGGAGGAAATCTTAGAGGATCTTCATAAAAGAGTTGACCACGGAATCTTTGGTTACACGGATCCCAAAGAGGACTACTTCGAAGCCCTTAGCGGCTGGTACAGAAGAAGACAGGGATTTGAGATTAAGGCTGAGGACACCTTTGTAACTCCGGGAATTGTGTATTCCATCGCCCTTGCGGTAAGGGCCTGTACGGAGGAAGGCGACAGCGTCATCATTCAGGAGCCTGTTTACTATCCCTTCAGATCAACCATTCAGCAGAACAAGAGAAAATGCGTGTCAAGTAACCTTGTTTTTGACAGGGAGAAGGGCAAGTACTTCATAGATTTTGAGGATTTCGAGCAAAAGATCGTAGACAACAAGGTTAAGCTTTTTATCCTCTGCAGTCCCCACAATCCGGTGGGAAGAGTGTGGACAAGGCAGGAGCTCACAAGGCTTGGAGATATTTGCCTTAAGCATGATGTGAAGATCTTCGCAGACGAGATCCACAGCGATTTTGTCTACGGTGACAACAAGCATACATCCTTCCTTACACTGGGAGATAAGTACGCGGATATCACAATCCTTGGTATTTCCCCCAGCAAGACCTTCAACATCGCAGGTCTTCAGGTGGCCAACGTAATATCAAGGAACAAGGAGCTTCTTGATAAGTTCAAACTCCAGAATGACGCCGCAGGCTACAGCCAGGGCGGAGCCCTTGGAATGGTGGCGGCCATATCCTGCTACAACAAAGGCGAGCAGTGGGTGGAGGAGCTTCTGCAATATCTGCAGGGAAATATCAGCTATATCAGGGATTTCCTTAAGGAGAAGCTACCGAAGATCGAGCTCATAGAGCCTGAGGGGACCTACCTTATCTGGCTTGATTTCTCCAAGGTCACAGGGGACTATCGGGAGCTTAAGAGACTTATCGAAGATGAGGCAAAGCTCTGGCTTGACGGAGGAGTGATCTTTGGCAGAGAGTCAGCTCTTTTAGAGAGGATCAATGTGGCGTGTCCAAGGGCAACACTGGAGACAGCAATGAACAGGTTATATGAGGCCTTCAAGGACCGCTGATAATTTTTTTTTTGAATTAGAAAAAAGAAAAAGAAAAAGAAAAAAGAAGAAAACACGGGAGATATGAAAAAATGGATTGTAGCGGCTGTAACAGATGTACCGAAATAAATTGCAGCATAGATACAAAGTGTCAGCAGCTGGACAGGAGCCTGATGGACCAGTACGGAGCCATCAGCTTTCCTATATACCAGACTGCCACCTTTGCTCATCCGGGACTTGGGGAGAGTACCGGATACGATTATTCGAGAGTTCAGAATCCCACAAGGAAGCAGCTTGAATCAATTGTGGGATATCTTGAGAACGGAAGGGATGCACTGGCTTTTTCCAGCGGAATGGCGGCAATTGCCACTCTTATGGAGCTCTTAAAGCCCGGTGATCACTTCATCATAGATTCAGATCTCTACGGCGGAAGCGTCAGGCTTTTTAACGAGATCAGTTTAAAGAACGGTCTTACCTACACTTCAGCCAATCTAAGCGTTTCTGACATACGCCCTCTGATCCAGGAAAATACTAAGATGGTGTATCTTGAGACGCCCACGAACCCCATGATGAATGTTACGGATATCGAGGAACTGTCCAAGGTGACCAGGGAAAAAGGAATTCTCCTGGTGGTGGACAACACCTTTTTATCACCCTATTTCCAAAACCCTTTAGACCTTGGTGCGGACGTGGTCATCCACTCGGGAACCAAATTCCTGGGAGGTCACCACGACACCATAGGCGGATTTATCGTAGTTAAGGATGAAGAGATCGATGAGAGACTTCGTTTCATCTACAAGACAACCGGAGCAATCCTTAGCCCCTTTGACAGCTGGTTGATTCTTCGCGGAATCAGAACCCTGGCGGTAAGGCTTGAGAGAGCCCAGGAAAATGCCCTGAAGCTGGCAAGGTTCCTTAAGTTCAACAAGCATGTGACTAAGGTTATCTATCCCGGTCTTGAGGACCATCCCGGGTACGAAATCATGAAGAAGCAGGCCAGGGGCTTTGGCGCAATGCTGACCTTTGAAGTGGACAGCGAGGAATTTGCCAAGTCAATACTTAGAAATGTGCAGCTGATCTATTTTGCAGAGAGTCTTGGAGGAACGGAGACACTGATAACTTACCCCGTAACCCAGACCCACGCAGATGTGCCGAAGGAAGTTCTGGAGAAAAACGGGATCAACGAAAGGACCTTGAGATTGTCAGTTGGAATAGAGGGAATAAATGATCTTCTCTGTGAGTTTGGAAGAGTATTTGCTATTGCAGAGAAGGAAGTGAATGGTTAATTTTACACCGATAAGTAAATCTTATATCCTGCTATAAGCCGCTCTGTGGTTGACTTTGCGGGGCATTATGTTAGAATTTCATTAAATCATTTAATTCCTATCAACAAACTAGGTAATAGGTTTTTTACAATTTAGCAAACTAAAGAAAAAAGAAAATAAGACAACTAAGAAAACGGAGGAAAAAAACTATGGCAGACATCAAACAGAGCGCACTTGAACTTATCGGGGGAACACCACTTTTACAGCTTAACGGCTACAGCAAGAAGGCTGGCGTAGCAAACGCTACAATCCTTGCTAAGCTTGAGTATTTAAATCCCGCCGGATCAGTTAAGGACAGAGTTGCCCTTGCAATGATCGAGGATGCAGAGAAGAGCGGCAAGATCAAACCCGGCGCAACAATCATTGAGCCTACATCAGGAAACACAGGTATCGGTCTTGCAGCAGTTGCAGCAGCCAAGGGCTACAGAGCAATCCTTACTCTTCCCGATACCATGAGCGTAGAGAGAAGAAATCTCCTTAAAGCATACGGCGCAGAGATCGTTCTTACAGAAGGCGCCAAGGGAATGAAGGGAGCCATCGCCAAGGCAGAGGAACTTGAGAAAGAGATCGACGGAGCAGTTATCCTCGGACAGTTCGTTAACCCTGCTAACCCTGCAGTACACAAGGCTACCACAGGTCCTGAGATCTGGGAGCAGACAGGCGGCAAGGTAGACATCTTCGTAGCAGGTGTTGGTACAGGCGGAACTGTTACAGGTGTAGGTGAGTACCTGAAGGAGCAGAATCCTGACGTTAAGGTTGTTGCAGTTGAGCCCGCAACAAGCCCTGTTCTTTCAAAAGGAACAGCAGGACCTCACAAGATCCAGGGTATCGGCGCAGGCTTCGTACCGGATGTTCTTAACACCAAGGTATTCGACGAAGTAATCGCAATCGAAAATGAAGATGCATTTGCAGAAGGCAAGAAGTTCGCAGTATCCGAAGGAATCCTGGTTGGTATTTCTTCAGGAGCAGCCCTCAAAGCAGCAACAATCCTTGCAGAGAGAGATGAGAACAAGGGCAAGACAATCGTAGTCCTTCTTCCCGACTCCGGAGACAGATACCTTTCAACACCACTCTTTGCTAATTGAGTGATATAGGGACTCAAAGTCATGGGAATTTCATGCTCGCATGATAATTTACATGACCTTGAGGACCGAACATACATGAGGAAAAAAGTGGGTAGGGCCCCGCGATTTCCGAATGGATGTAGCATGACGAGAGTGTAAGCGGAGTCATGCGTATATCACTCATATATCTAAATTATTCAATTCGCGGGACATGCCTTGGCGTGTCCCCGTACCGCTAAACCGACCGGACAACCGGAGGTTCACTTTAGTCTCACTCATTCGTGAGTTTAAAAGTGGACCTCTGTTTTTTTACATATTTTTACAGAGAAAAGTAGGAAGAACTTATGGCAGAGACTTATTCGGGAGTAAGAGAAAGTAAATCAGGAAGAGTTAATGACTATGGCGGAAGCAGCAAGGCCGCAGAGGAGAGCTTCAGAAAAGGGTGCCTTAAAAGGGCCGATAGGAGCTTCGCCCAGGGCCTTCAGTGCCAGCAGATCAACTCCATGGCGGCGCTGATGTCGCTGGAGGATGCGGTCTTTATAGCTCATTCGCCACAGGGCTGCATCGGATGTACCTCACTTGCTGTTGACATGTACCGTGTAGGCCAGGCTCACAGAGGCGTTAAGCACATCAAGAACCCACATATCATCGTTACTAATCTTGATCAGAAGAGCGTTATCTTCGGTGGTGAGAAGAAGCTGAGAGATTCAGTTCAGAAGGCCATCGAGAGATACAACCCAAAGATGATATTCGTTTTTGCATCCTGTGCTTCAGGCGTTATCGGAGATGACATAGATGCCATCTGTGCAGACCTTCAGAAGAGCGCTGATGCAGTGATAGTGCCTATCCACTGCGAGGGCTTCAAGTCCAAGATCTGCGCTTCAGGTTTTGACGCGGCCTTTATATCGATCCAGAAATACATACTTTCCAAGGTACAGGCAGAGAAAAAGGACAACCTTGTTAACCTGTTCGCTCCCGTTTCCATCAGCTACGCAGACCAGAAGGAAATGGAGAGAATGTTGGGACTTCTTGATATCGAGACCAACTACATTCCTTTTTACAGCTCACTGGAGAAGATCAAAAAGATACCGAGCGCTGCAGCATCAACCTCAATCTGCAAGGTTTTTGCCGATGAGTTCATGAACAGTCTTGAAAAGGAATACGGTATTCCCTATTCACATACCGTAATGCCCATAGGACTTCGTAACACCGACAAGTGGTTTCGTGGAATCGCACAGGTCATGGGAAAGGAGAAGGAAGCTGATGAGATCATTAACAGAGAGCATGAGAGAATTACTCCTTTGGTTCAGAAAATTAGAGAAAGACTTCAGGGAAAACGAGTATTTATATGCGGAGGCACAGGTCGCAGTTTCGCAGCTGCAGCTCTTATCGACGACTTCGGTATGGAACTCGTAGGTCTTGAGACACCAACCTATGACGATGATGCCCAGGTGGACATCGAATATCTCAACGGCATCCACAAGGATTTCGTGGTTGATATAGCCAACATGCAGCCCTTTGAACAGGTCAATCTTATCAAGAAGCTTAAGCCTGACGTGTTCATCGGAGTTCCCGAATGGGCTGCCAAACTGGGACTTCCAACAACCCATGTTCTTGATATGAAGAGACCTACCATGGGCTACGATGGTCTGATCTACCTTGGAAACAAGATAGCGGATCAGCTGGAAAATCCCGGATTTAACAAGAAATTAGCCGCTCATGTCAGGCTTCCCTACAAGGACAGCTGGTATGAGGAGGATGCATTCAAATACATCGTGGGAGGTGGAGCAAATGTCTGAAATATTGGAAAACCCACGAGGTGGTTGCGTACTTGCCGGAATCAACTCGGTTCTGGGAGCCATAAACAGGGTATGTCCCATACTTCACTCAGGCCCGGGCTGCTGCATGCAGACCTGCGCGGCCGAGCAGGGACAGTCAGGAAACAAGAATTCAGCCTTCGTTTCAAGCGTATCCATTCCCTCCACCAATATGCTGGAGAGAGAAGTAGTATTCGGAGGACTTAACAAGCTCCGTACAACAATTCAGGGAGCAGTGGACATCATGGATGCGGATGCATTCTTTGTTCTTACTGGCTGTACCGCAGGAATCATCGGCGATGACATTGTTTCGGTTACAGAGGAGTTCAGGGCAAAAGGCGTTAAGGTGTATCCGATAGACACTCCCGGATTTGCCGGTGACAGCAATCTGGGATATGAGGTTATCTGGAACAACTTCATCGATCAGGTGATAAAAGAGGATGTGCCAAAGGACGACAAATTGGTAAATGTCTTTGGAATCGTTCCTTACCACGATCCTTTCTGGAGCGGCAACCTTGAAGAGATCGCCAGAATCCTCAGAGGACTGGGGCTCAAGGTCAATACCTTTTTTACCGAGCATCAGGGTATTGAGACCCTGGAGAACTGCTCCGGGGCAGCCCTTAACATAATCGTTAACCCCTGGCTCTTTGGTAAGCCTGCCAATAAGTTCGAGGAAAAGTTCGGCGTAAAGAGCATCAGATATCCCGGAACTCCCATAGGAGCCACGGATACAGGCAGGTTTGTAAGACAGGTGGCAGAGGCACTTAATCTGGACAGCAGCGTTGTGGATGCCTTCCTTGCCAAGGAAGAGGACTACGTATACAGCTATCTGGCGCAGGCCATTGGAACACTTAGCTGGAAGAGATATGCGGTGGTAGGTGATGCGGCAAATGTCTGCGGAATCACCAGATACCTGGCCAACGATTACAGCTTCACACCAAAGCTTGCCATCATCTCGGAGCCTATATTCGGTGAGGAGAACAAGAACCGCATTATAAAAGAACTTACGCAGCTGGAATATGCAAGGCCACCCAAGGTCATTTTTACCGCTGACCAGTTTGAGATAAACAAGGCTCTCTTAGAGGAAGAGGAACTGACACTTATAGTAGGCAGCAGCAATGAGAGAGAAGCCGCATCCCTTAAGGGAGTGCAGTGCATAGCGGCGACCTTCCCGTTAAAGGACAGACTTATCTTTAACAGGGCAATAGCAGGATACAGAGGAAGTCTTACGCTCACGGAAGATCTGTATGACAACCTTTAATCACAATATTTACACCCCATAAGAAAAAAGAAAAATATTTAGAAGAGGAGAATGAAAAAATGGCAGAACTCAGGCAGATTGCGATCTATGGAAAAGGTGGAATCGGTAAGTCCACCACAACACAGAACCTGACAGCAGGACTTGTTGAGCACGGTAAAAAAGTAATGGTAGTTGGATGTGATCCCAAGGCGGATTCCACAAGACTTCTTCTTGGAGGCCTTGCACAGAAGACGGTTCTTGACACCATAAGAGAAGAGGGTGAGGACATCTCACTGGACAGGATCATGAAGGAAGGCTTCGGCGGCACCAAGTGCGTTGAGTCCGGCGGCCCTGAGCCAGGTGTAGGCTGCGCAGGTCGTGGTATCATCACCTCCATCAATATGCTTGAGAACCTTGGTGCATACACTGATGATCTTGATTATGTATTCTATGACGTTCTTGGAGACGTTGTCTGCGGTGGTTTCGCAATGCCCATTCGTGAAGGCAAGGCAAAAGAGATCTACATCGTAGCATCAGGTGAGATGATGGCTCTGTACGCTGCCAACAATATCTCAAAGGGTATCCAGAGATACGCAAGAACAGGCGGAGTAAGACTTGGCGGTATCATCTGCAACTCAAGAAACGTGGACAGAGAGCTGGATCTTCTCAGAGCCTTCTCAAAGGAACTTGGAACTAAGCTTCTTTACTTTGTTCCACGTGACAACGTAGTTCAGCACGCTGAGATCAACAAGAAGACAGTTATCGAGTACAAGCCCGATTCTAACCAGGCTCAGGAGTACAGAAACCTGGCCCAGGCCGTTATCGAGAACACAGATTTCGTCATCCCAACACCCATGACCCAGGAACGCCTCGAAGAAATCCTCATGGAGTACGGCATGATGGAACTTTCAGATGATTACAAAATCTGATGATATAGGGACTCAAAGTCATAATTTTCCTTGCTTGCAAGGAAAAAATTATGACCTTGAGGACCGAACAAGGATGAGGAAAAAAGTGGGGTAGGGGCCCCGCGATTTCCGAATCCTTGTAGCATGACGAGAGCGCTTTTTGCGGAGTCATGCGTATATCATCAGAAACTATGGCAATTCG
>NZ_ATVS01000039.1 GCF_000420845.1 Butyrivibrio sp. AE3009
TGTCATTAAATATCTCCTTTTATTATAATTTTTCTGTATATCCCTTTCAAGTAGCTCAAATACTGGAATATTGCGGCGATTACGCCTCATTGCCACAGACTGTGGCAACCTGCTCTGAACGAGCCCAGAATTAATTCTAGCAGCAAATTCTTAAGATTTACCATCGAAAATTCTTAAGAAATGCGAAAGATTGTGAACTTTCGGACACAATTTACCTTACTAAAGTGCCTGTCACTTCATCCCCCTAAAGTGCCTGTCACTTTCCTCCACCGCAGTGCCTGTCACTTCACCCCACTAAAAAAGCCCCCGGCGCATCTGCACCGAGGGCTCCTCTATCCACAACAATTATTTCTTTTTCTTAAGCTCTTCATTCTCCGCCAGCAGTTTCGCTATCATTGCATCCTTGTCAGCTATCTCAGCATTCTTATCTGCTATCTCTGCATCCTTATCTGCTATCTCTACATCCTTATCCTCTATTATTGCATTAAACTCCATGTCCTTCTTCTCTATTATCGCCTCGTACTTCTCCTGCGTCTCAAGGACTCCCGCTGCATACTCCGTCGCCAGCTGCTCGCGATAGCGCCTCTGTCCTTCCAAGATCTCTTTTGCCTGATTGTCGGTGTTAAGTTCCAGAATCAAATCCGCCACCTCCTCAATTTCCTCATGCTCTAGCATAAGAGCCTGCATCTCTTCCCAAGTCTTTGCCATAAACAGCTTGGTCCAGTATAGCAGACCATTGTCTATGTCTTCCTGAGTTGCCAGTTCTGCGTGATTTAATTGTAACACGTTTATTCCCAACATGTCAGAGTAGGATCTGTGATTTTTGATATTAAGAAGTCTGTACCTTGCATAGAACTCCGGATTCTCGGGAAAAAGATTCTGATCCGTTATGCAGTAATGCATCGTCTGTTTTAGTTTGGAGTAGTCCTCACCTTCCTTTAAACTGTCATAGGCCCTGCACAAATACAGTATCGCTCTTGGTCTCCAGAAACTGTCCATATATGTCTGCAGCTCTATGTTCATTATTTTCCCGGAGTTCAAGGTCAGCTTAAGATCCATCACTGTCTCTTTTCCCAAACTGCTAAGATCAATCGGGTTCTCAACCACAATACTCTTAATGTCTTCCGGCTTGATTCCTTCCAGCGCACTCACCAATCCCGCCAGGGCTCTTGGGGAATGCTGCAATGAATAGTGGAATACTCCATCATCCTTTAATGTGAACTCTATCACGCCTGTTGCTTCCTTGTAGCTTAACTTTGTTGCCATTCGATAGTTCTCCTCTTTGTGTTTTTGTTCGTCTGTCCTCTGGGATTATGTGGCGATATGCCTTCGAAATCCTTGAATATTACAGATATTTTGACTGCGGATCAATCCGCTGATACCTATTCTAGCAACAAATTCTTAAGATTTACCATCGAAAATTCTTAAGAAATGCGAAAGATTGTGAATTTTAGGACACATTTTACTCTGCTAAAGTGCCTGTCACTTCATCCCCCTAAAGTGCCTGTCACTTCACCCCACTAAAAAAGCCCCCGGCGCATCACGCACCGAAGGCTCCAACATCACCATCCATTATTCGTAATCCTTATCCACCAGCTCTATTATCAGCTGCTTCTGATATTCCTTGTCATATGCAGCCTTAATAATATCTTCTGTTCTGCCAGCTTCAGCCAATTTCTGATTAAGGGTGTTAATGATATCTGTTCTTTCTTCTCTTCCTTCTTCTCTTCCTTCTTCTCTTCCTTCTTCTCTTCCCTTTTCAATCATCATTTCAATGCCTTTGCACATAATGATTCTTCCTCCTTCCTCTTCATCTACCGCAATACTGGCTCCGGTAAAGGTATTGATCACATTTACTGACTGCGTTGCAAGGCTCCAATTGGGGCCCTTTTTGTCCAGCATCGCCCGTATATCTTCGTCTGAGTTCTGTCTTCGAATGAATTCAAATACATCTCCTAATTCTGTTTTGAATTTATCGAAATCATCGATAACATGCGGATCCACAAGATTCATCCTGTAATCATTAACATATGGCTCTAAATCAGGCTCCAGATTCTCCATCATATCTGACAATCTGGTTGGACCATCCCATTTCTTGTCTCCCCAATTGATAACCAGGGTAATTACCGGTATGATTTTATCCTCCATAGTAAAGCCTGACAAGAACTCCGATGAATCCTTCGCATTTTTCTTCTCTCGGTTCTGCCTAGCTATATCTGCAACCTGGCCAGCATAATTCAATGCATCATATAGGTTGTTTCTTACCGGCATGGCATAATGGACATCTGACTGATTTTCAATTCCAAGGATCGCATAAATCCTTCGTCCATCACTTTTTATGGTCACGCCCTTAAGAATGTCCCTAAGCCTTTTGGTAGTAACAATCTTTTTATACTTCTTCACGACAGCTTCTTCGACAGGATCTTTATCGACCAGATCTTCAGGCCTTATAACCTGCCTTCCGTCATGTAAGTAATAATTCCACACGTCGGCAAAATGCTGGTTGTCCGACATGTAATCATGTGAAACGGTATCTTTATCGCTCAATATTTTCTCCTTTATTATATGTTTGAATTTTTTTGCCCGCAAGAATATAAAATCACAGGCTTGGACATTGATTAAGACAAAACACTCAGCCCACAGGTTTGAAAGACAGCCCCCTAAAAAAGGGTAAACTTAAGAAAGCACAGAAAACCGCCAAATGTGCGTCATGGCTCGTGCGTGGTGGTGGGTAATGACAATCCCCATGGGCCTTATGTTTGAAAGACACTCATCATGCCGGAATAATATGCGGCGAATTGGACACGCCGTCAGCATGATAAGTTACTCACGATGGAGTAGATTGCGTTTTAGCATTTTTTCTAAATCCAATATCTATACAATACAGTATTTATGCGGGTTTGTAAACAATTCTTAAGGAATCTTAAGTATTTTGCGGTATTGCGTACGAAGGCTTCTCCAGAGTGTCTGTAACCCTGCTGCATCCCGCATCCCATCTGCTGTTCACACACCCGTCACAATCTTAAGAATTCTTAAGAATTATGCGTTTTCCCGTAAATACTTTATTCTGCGAAAGTGCCTGTCACTTCATCCTACGAAAGTGCCTGTCACTTCACTCCTCCAAAGTGCCTGTCACTTTAGTCCGACGCATCAAATACAGCGGTATACCTCTCTCATCCTCTTTCATATCTAATTGTATCTGTGCCTCAGCATCCTGATGCGAAATACGATCCTCATTAAATTTACGATATTTCTCCTTGTTCTCTCCAAAGTACTCTTTTACACGATTCAAATCTGTGATTTCGTTAAGTAGCCGCTCCAGTATAGAACCGGGAAACGTAAGCTCATATTCCGTTTTCAGAAATTCCCTGTAGCTTGTGTATGGATACTTCTCTGCCTTGCTAACTATAGATGCTTTTACCGGATTCATGTGAATGTACCGGATTGCTTCAAGCAGATAGTTGTCGTCATTTATGATTTTCGAATAATATCGTCCCTGAAAAACATGGCCTTCGAAATCATGTGCATCATTGTAATAATGCGAATAATTAGACAGCAGTTGTTGCATTATACGACTTATCGATACATCTGTAGTCTCTATGAGAAGATGAAAATGATTGGTCATCAGGCACAAACTGTGCACCTTGAAATTGTATCTTTTCTTCATAAAGGACAAGATTTTTAAAAACATGATATAATCCTCAGAATCAATATAAATATCGTTTTTGTGGTTTCCCCGGCTCATCACATGATATATTGCCCCGGGATACCAAACTTTTAGTTCTCTTGACATACTCTAACTCCTTTCTATTGGTGCCTGTCACTATGGCGGACTAAAGTGCCAGGCACTTTAATCCACCATAGTGACAGGCACTTTACCCCACCATAGTAACCGGCACCCCGTATCTCTTCCCCCACTCCACCGTCGTCATGGACCCGCTCTTTTCGCCCACTTCAATGGCATAGAGTTCATCCGACAGAGCCGCAATTATCCTGTTCCTGGCAGGAAAAGCATAGGGCCTTACCTCAGTCCCCGGCGGATACTCGGAGATAATGCAGCCCGTCTCGATAATCGCCTCATACAGCGGCAGATTCTCCTTGGGATAGCAGATATCCGGCCCGCTCCCAAGGACCGCGGCGGTGTACCCGCCGGTCCTGATACACCCTGTATTTGCGTAGGAATCCACCCCCTTCGCCATGCCGCTAACAACCGCAACTTTGCTCCTTCCGGCCGCCTCCGAGATCTCTATGGCGGCGGCCCGCCCCTCTCTGCTGCACCGCCTTGCTCCTATCACGCCTATCGCCCTGTCGAATTCATTTATCCGCAGTTCCCCCTTTGTATACAGCACAATCGGCATCTCCAAACGCCCCTTGAACCTCCTTGGATACGCTTCATCACCCGCCGTCACCACGCTTATCCCCAGCTCCCTGCACCTGCCCAGGACTTCCAGAGCCTTCTCCATCACAGTCTCATCCTCTTTTCCCTTCACAAATGCATTGAACGCCTTGGCAAAACCGGGTATTTCCCTCGCCTCTCTATACGTCATTCCGCCAATATCCGCCCCATCCGCCAAAAAAGCTCCTCTCACGCCCTGGCACATCTCCAGCAGCTTATGCTGCGACACGCATCCAAATCCCGGAATAAAGCTCATAAAAACATACAATTCTTCTTCCGAATAATCCTCATAATTCATACTCATTTACCTCCCTCAACCTCCTCAAATCTATTTTTCTCACCGCCGCTCCTCTTCTCTCAATCGCCGCTATTGACTATCACAACCACTCTCACCGCCGCCATTCGCCTCACGCAACCACTTTCACATCCCTCCTCATCACCTCTTCACCGTATACATCCCACTACTCGACACATCCAGATCCCTGCACCCAAGCACCCTCTCAACATCCTGCAGCCTGATATTCTCCGCACCGTCCAGATCCGCACTCGTCCTCGCCAGCCTCAGCAGCTTATGTATCACCCTCGCACTGTAGTCAAACTTATCGCTCGCCCGCTTCAGCAGCGCCGTCGACTCCGCATCCAGCCTGCAATAATTCCCCACCATCGTTGACGTCATCTGCGCATTGCAGCTGATCCCCGGCGCATCCTTGAACCTCTCCTGCTGAATCTTCCTCGCTTTCTCCACTTTTTCCCGGAGAACCGCCGAACTCACGCCCCCTTGTGCCTTATCCAGGTCAAAAAAGTCCACGTGCGCCACCGCCTTCTGAATATCAATCCTCTCCAGAATCGGGCCCGATATTTTTCCACGATATTGCATAATCTCATAATCGCTGCAACGACATTTTTTTGATGGATAATACCCACAAGGACAAGGATTCATCGCCGCCACAAACATGAAATTCGCCGGATAACTGTTACTCCCGCTGACTCTCGATATCGTCACCTTCTTATCCTCCATCGGCTGCCGCAGCGCATCCAGCGTCGCCTTGTTAAACTCCGCCAGCTCATCCAGAAACAGCACCCCGTTATGGGACAAAGACACCTCCCCCGGCTGCGCAAAACTTCCCCCTCCAATAAGTGCATTCAGTGAAACATTATGGTGAGGCGCCCTGAACGGACGCATTTTCATAAGCCCGGACCCGGGCTCCAAAAGACCCGCTATGCTGTGAATCTTACTGATTTCCAGCGATTCTTTTACAGTCATCTCGGGAAGAATCGTGGGAATTCTCTGGGCTATCATCGTCTTGCCGCAGCCCGGCTCCCCAATCATCAGAATATTGTGCCCCCCTGCTGCACCCAGCACAATGGCGTCAATCAGCTCTTTTTGCCCCTTCACGTCCGAGAAATCAAGATTTGAGAAAAAAACTGCCTTCTCCCCCGCCTCATCACTCCCGCCGGGAGCCTCATCCTCTTTTACGCAAAAAAACTCATCCCCCTTCCCCTCAAGCACCTTCACCGTATCCGAGAGGCTTTTTACCGGACAAATCCTTATCCCCGGCACCGTCGCCGCTTCCTTCCTGTTGTCGAAGGGCACCACGACCGCTTTTACCCCGCAATTCGCCGCCTCCGTCACCATGGACAGCACCCCCGTGCAGGGCCTGATCCTGCCATCCAGCGATAATTCGCCGATAAAAGCATAATCCCCAAGGCTCTCCGCCTGTATCTGCCTCGTCTGCCTCAGCAGCGCAATGATCATCCCCAGGTCAAAATGGGCCCCCCGCTTCTTCTTATCTCCCGGCGCAAGGCTGAGGATAATCTTCTCCTTGGGCATCTCGTATCCACAGGACTCAATCGCAGCCTGTATGCGCTCTCCCGCCTCTTTGATGGCCTGGTCGGGTAGGCCGATGATCGACATGATCTGCTGCGGCGACTTGATGGTTCCGGCTTCAATCTCCACCATGTAACCCTCAACTCCGGCAGTAGCCATGCTCTTTACTACTGTTGCCATATTCTCTTTTTCCTCTTCTGTTAAAAAAATTTTGTTGAAAGATATCACGATCATCGGACTGATGAAAACGGCACGAACCACCGCCTATACTCGTGATTACTCCGAAAGGAGTAGAAATGATCTTCTGCTTTCAATGAAGCTAGCGTAGCACTATTTTCGCATATTGTAAAGAATTTAGTTAACTAAAGTGACAGGCACTTTCGCAGAACAAAGTGACAGGCACTTCACCAAAGTAAAGTGCCTGTCACCATATTACTGCTCTTTAGCCCACACGCCGTACAGCGTTACTTTCTTCTGATAACCACCGGCGCCAAAACCAAATACATCTCCGTCCTGATACCGGTCGCCTGTCGAATCGGGCTTCGTTGACCATCCCATGAATACGTAGCCGCTGACCTTGAACTTGCCTTCTGTAAGCGGATTGTCTTCCTCGGTGCCAACAACCATCTTCTGATCTGCCATCTTGCCGATAGCCTTTGTTCCCTTAGGCTGGTTAGCCTTGAAGCTGATCACGTAGCTAAGCGGCGTCCAACTAGCGTAGAGATCATAGTCGCCGCAGCCGGTCTTACTGATCTTAGTGACCTTCTTACCTGTCACAGCATCAAACCATCCGCCGAACTTATAGCCGCTCTTCTCCAGCTTGGCAGGAAGTGTTATCGCCTTAGCCGCAACCTCCCTGTATGTGTAGTAATCCGGGATATAATTCTTTTCCCCCTTCACATAGCTTCCGCCGTCAAAATCCGCCGAGATGGTAAAACTGTCTCTCCATATGCCGTAGAGATGCAGCGTCAATCCGCCATCTTCCTTAACCAGCTCAGGATCCGTAATCTTCTCCTTGTCCGTATACACAACTTCCAGCTCTGCTGCCGCCTCGGGCGATGTCGACCATCCCATAAATGCCTTATCCGCATTCTTATAAGGAACTGCCGGAAGCGCCTTCGCCTTGTTGTATACGTAACCACCGTAGGTCTTAGTCGCCGCCGAACTATCCGGTCCCTCGTGCAGAACTACACTGTACTGAGCCTTCCATTTAGCATAGAGCACCATGTCGCCGAAGGTCTTACCATCTATCTTCTTAACCGCCTTCTTGAATCCCGCATCCGCAAACCATCCTTCGAACTCGTAATTCTCTCGAACCGGTGTCGGAAGCGCGCCCGCAAGTCCCGTTCCGTAGGTATAGGCCGCCGCATATACATTGTCTGCGCCTTCGTTCCTCTCACCGCCGCACAGCTCATATTCCAAAGTGTAATCGGACAGCTCCCAAACTGCGTACAACGTAACGACGTCTTTATTCTTATCGGGCCTCAGCGCCGCATTTGCCGCAACTGCCTCCCAGCTGAGAACTCCACCCTCCGCCAGAGACTCTGCCGACAATCCCTCATCGGGCACCGCGCCGTCCTTAGTTGTGGACCAGCCCATGAATCTGTATCCTTTGTTGATAAAAGAGTTCGCGCCAAGATCCAGCTCTTCTCCATATTTCGCCGTAGCCTTGGCAGTCTTCCCGCTAACCGCGAACTTATTTCCGCCCTGGGTCTTGTTAGCATCGAAGTTAACCGAATATGTCCAAGGCGTCCACTTCGCATAAACCGTAATGTCTCCTGCCTGTGTAGCCGGAATTGACTTAAGCACTGCTGCCCCGCCGGAAACCATCGTCCATCCGCCAAACACATATCCTTCTCTCTCAGCTACCGGAAGCTTAGTAACCGCAGTACCGAAGGTATAAACGCCCTCGTTCTCAGCAGCACTCTTGCCTGTTCCAAGCTGCCCTGTTCCCAGCTGTCCTGCACCGAAGCTCTTGTCGGCAAATTTCGCCGTTCCCTCACCCTCATCGTTAAGATCAAAGGCTACGGTGTACTTATTTGCCGTCCACTGTGCGTACAAAACAGTCTTGCTGATTCCTGCCTTGGTCAGCTGTGCCACTCCCAGATCCTTGGAAAGTGACAGCGCCTCTCCGCTCAGAATCATCTCATTTGTAATAGCAATGCCGCTTCCGTCCGCCTTGGTATTCCAGCCTGCGAAGCTGCAGCCTTCTGCGGTAAAAAGACATGACGCAGGATAGAACTCACCCTCGTAGGCAAGGCCCTCTGTATCCCTCATGACACCAAGAACGGTAGCGCCGTATGCTTTTTTCCCATTGCCATCGTAAACTACCGAATATGACTTATCGGGTCTCCACTGCGCGTACAGCGTGATGCTGTAATCCGTGTCGGGATCGGCTCCGTCGGGCTTACTCACCAGATCGGTAAAAGAGGCCTTGTCGGCAAGCCTTATTCCCACAGCCTCATCGTCACTTGGATCCGCAGAGCTCCAGCAGTCAAATACGAAGCCTGCCTTTGTATAAATGTTCTGAGGCAAAGTATATTTTTTGTTAAAATCGCAGTCCAGAGCATTCATTGTAGCTGCGCCCTGTGCTGTCAGTGCATTGTCTGCGCCGTTTCCGTCCAGGATAACCCTGTAGCTGTTGGCAGTGACAGTAACGTTACAGGAAGCCTTGAAACCTCCCTCAACTGTTGCCACGGTGATGGTGGCTTCTCCTTTTCCAACGGCCTTGACCAGTCCCTTGGCGGTTACTGTTGCGACCGCTTCGTTGGTGCTACTAAAGGTCACTGACTTATTGGCTGCAGTGCTGGGACTAACGGTTGCCTTCAGGGTGAAGGTCTCGC
Source organism: Butyrivibrio sp. AE3009 (assembly GCF_000420845.1). Taxonomy (GTDB): domain Bacteria; phylum Bacillota; class Clostridia; order Lachnospirales; family Lachnospiraceae; genus Butyrivibrio. The sequence goes on from NZ_ATVS01000039.1 coordinate 9,068, forward strand.
CTTTGGCCATTTCTAATTCACTTGAATTAAGAGAAACGCCTTTGACAATCTTTTTCTCATCCGCCTTTGTCTTAAGTACTTTGATGGTGCCTGTCTCTGTCTGCACTCCGTGTCCGTAGGTGTTTATGGAAACGGTGTAGGTGGTGGTACCCTCTTTTTTAGGTACGAATTTGTACTTCCTGTTATCCTTGTCGTAGCGTACAACCTCAGCGATACTCTCATCCGCAACGGTTATCGTGATCCTGCTAAGCTCCTCGGGATCCGAATAGTAGGGATAAAACGGTGTCAAAGAATAAGTCGTGTTGGCTATTTTATCCAATGCCAGAACCGTACTCGGTGCATTGGCATCCACAATGTGATTGGCAGGAGATGTATATGTAGAGTCTGAATAAAAACAGTACTGATAGCCGAATTTTTTCAGCGTCTCCCTCATTCTCTCCGCAGTAGTGTCATATCCCCATCTGCGATAAGGCGCATCATCATAGAAGATCACCGCATCCTCGGGGAAAGACCTGAGCGGATAGTTCTCATAAACCGTATCCTCCCAGGGATACTCGGAATCTGCTCTGGAGGTGAAGGTTCCGGTTCTGTCTTTGCCATATAAGTAGTTATTTGAATCATCCAGCTGGTAGGACCACTGGCCTTCAAGATGGATTTCCTTGAAATTAGTGCCATAGAACAGTCTTGCACCTGTGATGAGCAGGTCGTCCTCATACATCGTCAGAGTGCCGGTAAGGCCGCTGCAGCCTTCAAATACGGCTTCTTCCAAACGAGTCCTTGTGATTGTCTCTTCCCCGTTCTTGGCATTTCTATGCTTAAATGTCAGCTTGGTAAATGAACTGCAGCCCTTAAATGCTTCCTGATCAATATCTATAGCACTCGGAATCACCAGCTCACCGGTCATGCCTGAGCAGCCGTAGAAAGCACATTTCCTGATCTCATCAATTCCGTCAGCAATTGTAAGGCCCGTTAAGCCGCTGCATCCTGCAAAACAGAAATCCGCAATCTCTCGGTACGGTCTCCTGGTCACTGAGCCGTCCGAATGATAGTGAATCATCTCGCTGCCGCTCCAGAATTTGGCGGGAATGTTCAGCTTACCTGTTAGACTTTTACAATTTCTGAATGCACGATCACTAACGGCAATCTCCTCCGGGAAAGTAATGGATCCCGCAAGGTTCTCGCAGTCCTCAAAAGCACTGCTCTTGATTTTCTTAAGAGAAGCCGGGAACATAGGGCTGATTTGCGTCAGGTTATTACAATTAAATGCTTCTGTGCCAATTACTTCTATCGTACTTGGAAGCTGTAACTTTCTCTCGGTTGTGTTTTTTTCATAGAAGTAAAAAGCTCTTGATCCAACCGTTAATAATCCTTCGGGAAGGGTGATTGTTCCCCCGAGTTTTTGGCAGTAACTGAAACAGTTTTCGGGAATCTCGGTGAGCCCGCTGCCAAAGGTGACACTTGTGAAGTTTGTATCTTTAAAAGCTGCATCTCCAAGTTTTTTTACATGAGACAGATCCAGCGCACCTGTAAACTCTGAATAAGCAAAGGCTCCCTCTCCGATCTTAGACAGCTTATCAGGAAACTTGATCTGACCACTGATCTTACAGGTATCAAAGGCATTGTCACCGATCTCCTGGAGGCTCTCAGGTAACGTGATTTTGTTTACCGTGGGGGCAAAAAACTTAAATGCGCAATTACCGATCCTGGTTATGCCCTCTTCAAATGTCACCGACTCAAAACGGTAGTTAGAACCGCGAAGGCTCTTTAGCTTGGCTTCCCAAGGGATCGCTATGTTACCGTCTTTGTCATAGTAGGTATAGTCATACATGGGACCTGTACCGGAGATGGTAAGCTTGTAGCTGTATGGGTCCTTCTCGGTGGCCTTCATGTTCCAGGTAAGGTTGTCGCCGCATTTTCCCGAGTAATCGCCGGGTGTGGGCGCAGGTGTAGGAGTAGGTCCTACAGGGCCTGAAGTGTCGCCTACTACCTCTTCGTCTTCATTTACATGGTACAAAGACACGAAGCAGCTTCCGTTAAAATACTTGTTATGATTCTTTTTGGTGTCATCCCATTCTATGGTCGAATGATTGCACCATATCTCGTTGTGGTCGTTTACGGCGTGTCCGTCGGTGATGGTGATGCCGTTTTCGTCGTAAGCAAGAAGAATCATGTAGTGAGTAATTGTGTAGTCATCATCCGTTTTCTTCGGATCGTGGCACCAGATGATATCACCTGCGGTTGCTCCGTTGTCGCTAAAGAACTGTGCAATTTCCGCACCTTTCAGCTTACCGGCGGAATTGATCCTTTTGAACATATCATCCTTCTGCCTGCGGCTATGCCCGTAGACGGCCTCCCAGATGTAGTCAACTACGGCGCAGCAGGTATTAGATTTCCACTTACCATTTGCATAGTAGTCATAGGGAAGCCATCCGCCATCCAGGGAATTGACATAGTTGTCTACAGCGTTGATAACCTGCTGTTCCTTGGCAGATATACCCAGAAGTTCTGCTTCCTCCGCATCCTCCTCTATGGGGTAAAAAGACTCCTCGTCGCTCTCCCATATCGCTGTCAGAGTGGTGTCTTCTTCAATGGTAAAAGAATACCCTCCTGTGTAGATTCTGGATCCGTCTCCCACAGGGCTCCATCCCATGAAGTCGTAGCCGTCCCTATGAGGGACTTCCTCGGACACAGTTACGCTGTCACCGATCTCGTACAGTTTTGTGTCCACAGGAATACCTGTGACATCCGCCTCTTCGGCTTCGTAGGTCACAGTCAGTCCTTCCTGAGCCAATTCTGTTTCTGTGAGTTCTTGTTCTTGTACTTCTGTGATTTCTTGTACTTCTGTGAGTTCTTGTACTTCTGTGAGTTCTTGCGTGTCGAGTGACACAAGACTGTCATACTCAGCCAATTCAGGCTGTGCTGCATTAACTGTCGCGGCAGAAAACGCGCCGGAAACAGTCAGCGTCATGGCAAGTAGCCCTGCCAGGGCGCCACCTAATACTTTCCTCATTACACTACCCCCTTCTTGTGATTTGTTGCTGACGGTTAATATTATATCACAATTTAGTTTATTAAAGTGCCTGTCACTTTCGCATAATAAAGTGCCTGTCACTTCAATATACTAAAGTGACAGGCACCAATATATCTTTTTTCGGAAATCGTACTAATTAACAGGCTTTGGCAGAATCTTGAAGGATATTGTCTTGGTCCCACCGTATGGATACACACCTTTTATTGTCACCTTAGCGGTACCCTTGACTGTATTGGCAACATAACTTCCTTCCACGATTTCAAAAGAGCTCTCGGTGAAATCAGCTTTGCCCTTGGCCTCGAATATGATGTCGCTCTTGCTAAGTACAACAGGCTTTCCGGTGTATTCTTTGTCGGCCACTTTAAAGGTGATGCCCTTTGCGATGTTCTTGTCGCTACTTATAATATGGTAATCCGCTGTGAGAACTGTTCCCTCGTAGGCCTTGGTTCCCGTGATTGTGGCAGTGATCTCCGTTCCTTCCACAAGGGATGCGGCATCTGTGGCTGCGATCTCGAGGCCTGTCTCCTTGTAGGTGTACTTGATGTCTTTAAGGTAATCTGTTCCCGCCACCAGTTTCTTACCATTACTGTCAAAAACAGTCACGGCACCCTTCCACTTACCTGCCTTGCTGCTGTAAACCACATCTCCCGCAAGTGCATAGGCGCCTTCATCAAGTCTATCCTGCAGCTTGGAAGGTACAATGCTAAAATATGCCTTCTTAGTTCCTGCATAGTTGCCTTTGCCGGTGATGGTCACTGTGGGAGCCTTCTTGTCCTCTCCCTTGTATTCATATATCTGATTGTTTCCTGAGTACTTGAGAGTGTAGTCTGTGCCTGCCTTCAGAGTTCTTTCATTAGAAACAACTGTTACCACAGGCGTACTTCCGCCCTTCACATAGCTCTCAAGTCCCACTGCATCACCGTTTGCAAAAGTAACATCTGCTACATCAAGCTTCGCTGCTGCGATGGTAAAAGTCTTCTTGGCTACACCCGTGTATTTGCCGCATCCTGTTATTATAACGCTTGCTTTTCCCTTGTTAACATTGGAAGCATATGAAATTGTATAATCCGTTCCTTCTACAAGGGATGCGGCATCTGTCTTCTTTAACTTGACTGCAACAGCAGGTTCGTGGGCTGCTCCGTTGTAGGTATGTACTGCTTCGTTTAAAGTAACGTCTGCTTTTGCAATGCTGACACCTGTTATCTTGAAGCCCCCCTTCTTAACTCCGGTAAAGCCGCCGATGCCGCTTACAATAACAGATGCTGTGCCAACTTCAATATTGTCAGACAGGATCAGCTTGTAGTCACGGCCCTCGGTAAGCGTTGTGTTTCCGCTCTTTACAGTAACTTCAGGTGTTATTGCACTTCCTGTATACTCATAGGACTTTCCGATTGTTACCTTGCACTTGGAGATATTGATCAGGTCTCCTCTTGCGATGGTCTGTATGAGAGTTCTTGTTCCGGTGTAGTTTCCACCTTCCTTTGCAGTTATGACAACTCGGTTCTGTCCTGCTTTTACATAGTCGCCGTCGTCGCTGTCGGGATAGCTGTAGTCGTAGTCCTTGCCTGCCTTAAGTGCTGTTTTACCATATTTCACGGCGGGCGTTGACTTCTGAACCTTGCCGTTTGCAGTAAGATAAAGGGCACTGCTGTTAACTGTCACATCGTTGTCCGCAAGGTTCTTGGGAAGGATTCTGAAAGGAGCTGCCGCTGTTCCCGCAAAGTTTCCCTTACCTGTAACCGTAGCCGTCGGCGCACTCTTTTCAGAGAAGCCTGCATCCGTGCTTGCAAGAGCATAGGCGTTCTTGTTGTTGGTATATTTAACTGTATAATCCTTGCCGGCAGTTAGCTTCACATCTCCGTAATAGACTATCACTGCGGGTTTGAGCGCTGCTCCTGTATACATCTGATCCGCAACAGGAAGGATTGTCATGGCTCCCTCCGGAGCTTCCTTGTATCCCGCATAGAGGACAAAGCTCTCGCCCAGCTCATATCTGGTGATTCTGGTGCTGTCGGAAACCTTGGTTCCGGTGCAGTCCTTACCTGTATACCAGCCAAGGAAAACATGTCCTTCATAAGTAGGAACCGGGAGCTCTCCAAGAGCTGCGCCATAAACTCCGGTAATAACTAAAGGATCACCCTCTGCTGCGCTTCCGCCCTGATAATCCAGGGTCACATTTGACGAAATAACGGATATCGCCTGTGAGGCTGTTTTGCCATCAGCTGTTACCGTAACGGTGGTATCACCTGCTTTTTTACCCGTCAAAGTCACATAGTCTCCGTTATCGGATACTGTGATTGCAGCAACTGTTGGATCTGAGATTTCCCAGCTATATCCGCCGATTACATCACCCTTCTTTGGTGAAACCACAGCAGATATGCGGATTTTCTCGCCTTCAAAGGCGCTGGTGCGCTCCGGCTCTAAGGTCACACCCGTTATAGGAGTAAAAGTTGTGACACGGCAGGTTGCAGTTTTGCTCATGCATTTTGCAGTAATAGTTGCAACTCCGGAGCCTGTTGCGGTCACCGTTGCAGTATTCATGCCGGTGGAAGTAACAGTCGCTACCGTTTCGTCAGAGCTGGTCCAGGTTACGGTCTTGTCATCACAGGTTTTTGTCGGATTATAGGATACTTCAAGGGTATCGGACTCGCCATTGGTAAGACTCATGGTGGCCTTGTCCAGGGTTATGGACTTAAGTACTGCTGTGTGATCCCAGTCCTCCACAAGGTAATACATGAAAGTGTCCCAGACATAAGCGGCAAAGTTCTTGGTTATGTAGTCGCTGGTATAGGCATTGGCGAACTGAACCACGTTGTTCTCATCTATCATTACCACAAAAGGAGAGTAATCAACTCCATAATAATCTCCAGCATCGTTGGAACCCTGGTTCCAACCGGCGAACTTGATCTCGGAACCAAGCCCGTTGTCTTTCATGTATTTTTTTACCGAATCAACGTCATTGTGAACATCTACGGCATAGACTTCAATCTTTTTACTCTTAAGTATCTTGTGGGACTCTAGGGACTTGAATAACTGCGCAGGAAATGCTGATTGGTTACTCTCGCCATAGTAGTATAAAACAATAATCTTAGGTGTCTTGGTTTCAGTATCCACCGTTGAAGTCATAACGCTGCCGTCAACGGAGTTAAAGATGAATTCCTTATTTGGCATGTTTAGTCCTGCAGTGGTCAGGCCCCAGTTGTACAGTGATATGGGATGTTTTTTCTTGTAGCTGTCAGTTCTGTAGTCCTTGTCCCTTGGGTGGTCCATGAACTGAACATCGTTCTCCAAAAATCTCCCCCAGGTGGTGTCGATGTTGTACCAGGGCCTCTCGGGGTCGGTGCCGCCCTCTACCTTGACGATGTTCCAGGCGTGGTTGATTTCCTTGCTGGTAATGTATTTGGCAGGGATTCCTGCTTCTCTGGCAAGGCGTAAAAATGCTGTTGAATAGCCCTGACATACAGCTACACCATTTACAAGAGCTGCATATGTTCCGTGAGCACCGTAGGCACCATCGTAGGGATTAGGATACTTAATGTTCTTCTGCATATAGTCATCGATCGCACATACCTTTTCATAATCGGAAAGTGCAGATGACGTCAGGTTAAGCTCAGCCTTGATCTCCTTAACCTTCTCGGTTACCGCTGCTTCCTCAGATGCTGCGTCGCCGTAGGCAGCCCACATGAACTTGATCTCTATGGTCCAGCCTGAGCTGTTGCCTGAGCCCGATGCGCTGTAGGCGATAAGATTACCCTTGATATAATCGCCGCCGGTGGGATCTGTCTCATTGGAATCCACCATGGCACCCTCTATCAGCGACTTGGCGTTGAAGCTGCTATCCGTGTATTTATAGGAAGAAGCTCTGCGCTTCATGACCTTCTTGATATCCTCAGCGCTGGCAAGAAATTCAGCTTCCTCTTCGGAGTCTTCATCAGTGCCCGCATAGAGGTCATATTCGTTTTCGAAATACTCTTTTACTTCCTCAACGGTATAAGTGCCTTCAAAACCAGGCGCCACATAGTATTCCGTAACCTCAGAAGGTCCCGCTTCAGACGGTCCCTCTTCAGAATGCGCCGTCAGTTCCTCATCCGCCGCCTCAATATCCTCCGGTGCTTCGGCATCTTCCGTTAGCTCGATATCTTCTGTAAGCTCGTCCTCTTTTGGCGCCTCTACCTCTTCCTCCAGCATGATTTCTTCTCCAAAACTTCCTGCCTCCTCCGCATGAGAAGTCATCGGACACATGGACACAGCCGTTATCACAGCCAACACTCCACTCAGTAACCTTTTACGCATCGCCCTCTCCTTTCAAATTGTGAACATTCTGTGATTGGGGTCTGACCCCAATTTTTTTTATTTTTTACCGGAACTTAAGGTAGCCAACGATTTCGCCGGAGGCGAAGGCTGCCTCATAGGCGGCCTTGGAAGTGGCCGTCTGGGCGGAATTGACGCCTATACGGATGTAGGCGCAGCCCGCCGGGATCTCCACGGTCTTCTCGGTAAAGCCGCCCCAGTCATTTACCTTGGACAGGAGCTTCCCCCCTGCATCAAACATGTATATATAATGAATCGCCTGAGTCGCCATAGACCCGCTGCGCACAAGCTGCACATAGAAATTGCTGCTCCCCTCGGCAACCGGGATATTGCCGGAGCCGTCGGTGGTGAGAAGAATCGTTCCCCAGCTCTTGTCCTCCTTGATGGCGCCCGTAGTCTGATCAAGAGTCTTGTACAGGTAATCCGAACCGTCAAAAACGATCTCAGAACCATTGGAAGTATACGCCACCGGATTCATGATCGCATTAATCATATCCTGATTGCAGGTCAGTGCCGTCCTATCCACAATGGCATAATTACTGCCGTTGTCCCAGTAAAAGCACTTGATACCGTGAGCCGCCGCCCTCGCCACGTAGTTGGCAGCGTGAATTCCTCTGTACTGCGCCGGCGCATATTTCGTCGTGGATCCCCACTCACCGATTATCACCTTGGCGCCAATCCTCTTGGAAAAACTCTCCAGTCCGGAAAAAATCCCCTCCACCGCCTGATCATACTGCTGCGAATAGCAATGCACCGTCACCAGAATTCTATCCTTAACCGAATCCTTCGGAAGAACAAATTTGTTCAGCGACTCTCCGCTGTTATGATCAAGGAGCGTCGGCACCATCAGCACCCTGTCCGCATTCTTGCCACCGGTGCTGCGAACCGTATCCACAAAAACCTGATTCAGCTCATTCATCTGCCTGGCCGCCTTCTCGCCGTACTGCCAGTACTTCACATGATTATCAACCTCGTTGTAGCTCTCAAAGATCAACTTGTGATCAGCGTCTGCAAAATAGCTCGCGATCTCCCTCCACAGCGACGCCGCATCGCTCTTAACCTGCGCCAGTTCTTCCTCGGACACCCCTGCATAGATCAGCTCCTTGTCATGATGCGTATCCATAAACACATAGAGATTGTCCGCAAGGCAATAGTCAATCACCTCCCTGACCCTCGCCAGCCACTCCTGCCTGATGTGCAACGTGCCCGTAGCATCCCTGTAGGTGTGGTTGTACCAGGTCACCGGCACCCTGATGGCGTTAAAACCAAGTGACGCCACATAATCTATCTGCGCCTTAGTCACCTTGGGCTGCCCCCAGATGGTCTCGTGATCAAGATTGGGCTCCCCTACCTTCATGCTCTTCTTGTGATGCGCATCCAGCGAATTCCCCAGATTCCACCCGGTCTTGATCGCCGCATGCACCGAAGAAGCCGTGACTTCCTCCGCCCTGACCTGTATCGGCCTTACCCCCGCAAGACTTCCCAATATAACTGCAACCGCAACAAGCGCTGATATTATTCTTCGCATAGAATCTCCTTTTTTCTGCATAACCCGACATATTAATTCGTGTCATAAAGTCAAAATGCTTAACATGCCAGCATGTACGCATTTATGACTTTTGGCACCTATATCATATTAATTATATGTAAAAAAAGTACATAGCAAACCAAAAAATGTACAAACTTCCTCCTCAGAATATCTTACCCGATTGTAATATACTCATAATATCGTATAATAGTATTAGCGATACTCGCAATATCGCTACAATTGACTATGCATAGGTCAATCTTTCACAACACATGAGAAGCCGGATGACTGTCCCGTCGTCCGGCTTCGCTTCTGTCCACATCCCCCATATTTCGATAACTTTCATTGGCAAAAAAGTGGAAATACAGTCCTGTAATTCTCGATATCAGATATTTTTGTATATCATCATTCCGCCTATAATCATTTCATCAGATAAAGAAATAGTTGTTTCTATACACAATAAGGAGGTGAGAGTTATGGAAATACTTTTCTTCATTCTTTTTTTCATAATCTTCGGAAAGCTCATAGATTTTGCTTTCAGAGCGTCCTGGAGTCTGATGAAGGCGATCTTTTTCATCATGTTCCTGCCCCTTATTCTGGTGGGAATGGTTCTGGGCGGAATGGTCTACATAGCACTCCCGATTCTAATAGTTATCGGGTTTGCAAGTTTATTCAAAACAGCATGAACCAAGCAGCATAGATACACAGCACAAACTAAACAAAAAAATAAAGCCAGAGGCTGACGTCCAGGTTGACCGGTCTCTGGCTTTTCTATGTATTCATGTTAATACAGATATCACTATCGCCTTACGCTTCCGCAGTCAGCGAAAGCAGCACCGCACCCTGCCCCCAGGGATACGTTCCATAGGTCTGATAGTGAACTCCGAAATCATCGCAGGAACTAAGAGCCTCCGTTACAATACCATTTGTAGAATTGGCATACATAGACTTCTGCGCTCTGAGAACAACTTCACGAATCGGAACAGAATCCTCAGAACCACTTCCTGTCGCAGCATCTCCCTCAGCATCATTTCCTTCCACAGCCGTATCTCCCAAAATCCCAGCCTGCAAGCCCCTCTCCAGCCCATAGGTGATCATTCCGGTCGCCGACATATCAATATGCCCCTCAACCGCCTGCAGCTGCCAGCTGAAACCACCGTCGCTACGCTGATACTCCGCCGCAAGTTCAGCCAGTTCTTTGTACCAGCCTATTATTTCCCCGCGGTCACCAACTCTGTCATACATAAGAGCTGCCGTCTCCGACAGTCCCATCATCAGCCAGCCAAAGGCCCTGCCCCAGCCAAGAAGACCCTTTTTCTCACATCGAAGTCCATCTCCTTCACCGGACCCTGCTTTCTCTTCCAACAGTTCATAGCCATGATAGTTAAGTCCTGACTTCTGATCCATTCCATATTTTCTGAAACTAAGAAGCTGCTTAGCCGCCTTGTCCAGATATCCTGCATTCTCAGGGCTCATCCCGGAATACACCGCATAGAACATGCTGACCTGCCCGATGCCGTCCACAAAAATATTCCTGCTCCTGCCTCCGTTATATAATATCGCACCCTCAGCATCCACCGGAGCCTTGTCCAGATATTCCGCAATCCTGTCCGCAGCCTTCTTGTACTGGTCATACCCTGTCATCTCATAGAGCCTGACAAAAGCCACTCCCGCCAGGGCATCATCCACATAGTCCAGCCTTCCGTCATACTTCTGAAGCCACAGCTGCGTATGTGCGTTAAGTGCATGGAGTATAGCATCACGAACCTGAATAAACTTCTCGTTCCCGCTTGCGGCCTCAGCCTTTCCTTCCACAGCCTTTTCTTCGCACCACTTTGCCGCCTGCACCAGCCCCAGCATCAGCATTCCCGCCGGCCAAAACAGCGGATCCTTGGTCCTCGTACTTCTCCCGATTGCCCTTTTCACCACATCCTTCGCCGCCTGCGCCGGCGTAACATTCATTATGTCATGCAGCTGCCTCGCCGCTTCATGTATTATTTTCTTAACCCTATCCTCTCTCGTCATCCCGACTCCCTTTCATTCACTAAAGTGACAGGCACTATGCCCCACTGAAGTGACAGGCACTTTATTTAACTAAAGTGAAGTCTCTCCTTCACCTTCCCCACGAGGTACTTGAACTCAGGGGTGCGTCCGTACAGCACAAAATAAGTTCCGTTAAAGATCACGGTGATGATAAGCGCCATCAGCACGATAGTGCCATAGTTCATGCTCCTGAGCACAAAAGTGCTCACATAATTGCACACTGCCAGCACCGCCACCATACTCGCCAGGTACTTCACTGTATCCACAAAATACTCCCCGGCGCTCCTGTCAAAGCACGCCTTATAAATGATCACCGGCTTGGTAATATTGGCGATAAGTCCCGAAACCACCGTGCCAATATACACCCCCGTGATTCCCAGCGGCGTCTGCACCAGCACAATAGAGATCACCAGATTCACAGCGCCCTGGATCAGCGCCAGATACTTGTCCTGCTCGAACACTCCCGCCGCCGTCTTGTAGTTGCTAAGGACAATCCTGTCCCCTTTAAAATAATAATCCGTCAAAAAACAGTACACCGCCGCCGGAGCCAGTATCCATCCATCTCCCAGCCACACCTTCACAAGGGGCGTCAATAGCACCATAAAGCCCACCGCCGAAAAGCCGTAGACCCACGAAGCAAAAAAGCGGTAAACCCTGAACATATCGTACTGCTTTTCCTTGGACTCCGTCGCAATAAGATTGCCAAATCCCGAAATAACCGAATTAAAGATGATATTAACGAAATTGGAAACCGTGCTGACCACCATGTTATAGTTGTCCACAACTCCCGCCATCGTAACTTCGATAAAAGAGGAAATGATCAGCGCATCGGTCTGAAGCCTCGCCACATCCCCCACCTTATGGAACACCAGCGCCCCGGTCTTACTCCATACGGTATCGCTCTCCTCCTTAGTCAGCGGATCAATATTCCGCTCCCTCAGGTACGGATAGAGCTTATCCAGATACCTCGACACAAATATCTTCTGTATCAGCTGCAGCACCGCATCAACAATCAGGAACAGATAGAAATTCCCCGTCGTCAGCACCACAATAATCTGGCAAAAAACCACTGCGATCTTAGTTATCGTATTGATATTCGTCTGAATGTAATTCTTTTGCTGCGCATTGACCAGGCTGTACTTATAGGCCACAAAATAGCTGCTGACCGTATTGAACAGGAAGATCAGGTAGTACAGCACCATGTCCCTCTTGGTTATGCACCCCGGTTTTTTCACCATGTACTCCAAAAAAGGCACCAGCGCAAGGCCCACACCCGCTACCACCATAGCGATCACATGATAGGCCTTCCTGTAGAGCTGCATGTAGGACTTGATCTTCTCCTTCTCACCCCTGGCCACCGGCCCGTAGAGCGAGAAATTAAGCGCCGTTCCGATTCCCAGCTCCGCCATATTAAGAATAGACAGCACATTGGTGTACAAACTGTTGATTCCCAGCAGCTCCTCATTCAGATGGTGGATAAAAATGGTACGCAAAATAAACGACATCAGCGCTGTCGCTATCTGTCCCACATATCCGAATGCTATATTCCTTGCCGCCTGCTTGGTTCTTCCCATTTATACTTCCCTGCCTGTCTCGTCGATCAGAATCCAGCCCTTCCAGTAATCATGCATGGTATCCGGATCCACCGGCTGATTGTTCCTCATCTTGTAGGTCCTTATCATGACCTTGTCCTGCCTCTGATTCAGCCTTGCTCCCCAGAAGCTGAAGGTTGAATTGGCGCAGATATTCCCCAGACAATGGTTCATGAGCCTCACGTCCTGAAGGCTGTCCTTTCCCGTATTCCAATCCACAATCGTATATTTGGACTCATCGGCAAAATGCTCCCTTGCGTACTCATGATCGCTGGTAAAAATATAGAAGTGCACCTTCTCGTATCTGTCCTCAAAATACTTCATCGCACTCTCATAATACTCATCCGTCGCAATATTCCCCAAAATCTTGAAATTCTCCGGATCAAGATAGTCACCACGCCTGATATGAACGCTGACGCTGTTCTCCTTCTCCATTTTGGAAATAAGCTCCAGATTCTTTTTCTCCAGCTCCGGATCCAAATGCTCGGGGAATTCAAAAAGATTGCACAGATCCCCCATTATATCGTCGTAGTACTTCTGGCATGCAAAATAGCCAATGATGTACTTATTATCAAGTTCAAAGATCTCCGGATGGAACATCCTGCTCTCTTCAAAGACATTGGGATTGGCATTGTCTCTGAGTCCCAGCTTCTTAAGCACCTTCCCCGACAGTTTCTGAGCAGCGTTCCTATCAAGAAAAGCAGCCCTCTCCTCCGGCTTACACTCAATATAGGGAAGCCCCTTGAAAAGAGCCAGCTCAAACTCTCTTTTGGCCAGCATATTCTTCTGAACCTCGCTGTCGAACCAGGACAGGTCCAGCCTCACCCCATCCGGGTGATATTTAAGGAGCTTTCTGTATAAGGCGTACTGCTGCATCTGATTGCCCAGACCGCCTGCTATCTGAATAATAAGCATCCTTCATCCCCTCACTTTTTATAGTTAACGTAAGCCTCAACCAGTGCCTGCGGATTGGACAGTTCCTGCACCGGAAGTACGTACCCGTCAATGGTTCCAAAGAGGTCCTTGGCAATTCCCCTACTCTTAACAGAATAACCGATGACCAGCGTCTTAACCCCGCTACTGTAAGCTGCGATAGTACTATGAGTCCTTGCTCCTACAAAAAAGTTGCAGGCAGCAATATAGCCCTTAAGCTCCTCCGCCGGTGCATCCTCCAGCATCACAACTCTTCCCGTATCTGCAAAAGCCTTGTACAGCTCCCCAAGGGGCTTCCTGTCATCGCTTCCTGCCCACACCACATGAGGCACCAGAGCAATATTATTATCCGTGTTATCCAATACATAACGGATGAGATTCTTGTAGCACTCCATGGTAATTCCCGGTTGCGACTCCCTCTCCTGCACCATGGGACTTAAGTTAATGCCCACCATCTTGCCCGGTATAAAGCCCTCGGGATACTTCTCCGGCGCCTGAGTCTCAAGCTCAAACGCAGGGTCCTTTCTAAGCACCAGCTTATCCGCAGATAACCCTGCCGACAATAGCGCATCATATGTTATGGACTCACGCGCAAATATCTTCTCAAATCCCATCAGATCCTGCAAAAGAGCCTTGTCCTTAAGTGAATCCGGCTCAATAGAACAGCCCCAGAGAATGGTCTCAAATCCCCTCTTGCGAAAAACATTGTCCGCCAGAATCAGATCCTGTACCATCTCCGGATAACAGTAGTTATCTCCTCCAATTGAGATTGCAAGAGGCTTAACCCCCTCCTGCTTATAAGCCTTGTACTCCTTGAAAGCAGGCGCAAACCTATATCTCTGGAAGGATTCCCTATCGCCCGTTATCTTGCGCCAGCCGTAGTACAGCACATGATTGATAAAATTCCTGTCGATATGCTTCTCCTCCACAATGACGCAGAGTCCCATATCCTCCAGATCCTTGAGGTAATACTTCCTGTCCTGTGCCTCACTGTTGGTCACAAGAATGACGGGATAAGCCGTGCAGGCTCCGGGAAATTCGCTTTCCTTCCTGAGCCTGTAGATAAGCCTTAAGGTACTGTCAGCAATTGCCTCGCACCCGTGATTGCCGCTTCCTGCGTGCATATACATGATAATTGGTCTGTTAAGATTAATATTTTCCAAGATCAGTTAACTCCCTTAAGTCTTCCGTAGAGCTTCATATACAGCTCCGGACTTATTCTGAACACCGCAACTTTAAGCTTGTGAGCCGCAGGCAGTGCCGCATAGGCTCCTCTCGTTTTAAGAGCATGTGTTATCTGCTCCTTAACCTGCGTAACGGCAAGCCCCGCAATATCCTTGTCCACCTTGCCCTGACCTGCCATTGCCAGTTTCTCTACCACCAGCATAGCAGTCATTATCTGACAGGTCGCCAGTGCCACCAGTGTATAGGGCGATATGAACTCCGCTGCCGGCAGTATCCTCTCTTCCGCCATCTTCCAGCAGGTTATCTGGTCCAGATAGCTCTCCTTGAAGGCCCTGTTCATGGCGCCTTCCGCATTATTCGTGTACACATAGTGCTCCATAGAAATACACCTGATATTTCTCTTCTTCTCCTGCGCCAGTGCAAAATCCAGCAAAAATATCAGATCCTCGCCAATAGTCAGCCCCTCAGGGAACCTCACCTTCCCCGAGTTCAGAGCCTCCAGGCTAAAGAGTTTGCCCCACACATGGGTATTGGCATTTAAGATTGAATTCTCTATATATCCGTATCCGCTTATCTTGGACGTACTTCTGTAGCTATCGGTCTCATCCACCAGGACCGTGCCCTCATCCGCATACTTAAGGCAGTTATCCAGAAACTCATCCTTAAGCTCATCATCCGAGTCAACGAACACCACGAATCTTCCTGTGGCCCGCTCAATTCCGATATTCCTTGCATGGGACACTCCGCAGTTCCCGGTATGCACCACCGTAAGCCCGTACTCCCCGGCCAGCTCATCGCAGAGCTCTCCGCTGCCATCGGTGGAGCCGTCATCCACAAGGATTATCTCCATCTCCCCGTCTTCCACATACTTTTGGTCTAAACAAGATAAGACACACCGCTTAAGTGTGCCTTTTGCCTGATAAACAGGGATTATTATGCTAAACAAAACTTCTTTTTTATCTCCCATCAGTACTCTGTCCAGTCCTCTCTCTCAACTCCCGAGACTGTGTCTAAGTGGAAGTGGCTTGCATAGAAGGTATTGATCCAGTAGTGGTAGTCCGCCTCAATATCCGATACATAGGCCATTGAGAACCTGTTATCCCACTCGGGGCGAAGCTTTGGCGCATACACGTCAACCTCGCCTGCATCAGCCATCTGCTGGAGGTATGCATCTCTTTCGTCGAACTCTCTCTTGATCCTGGCAAGATTGGCTCCGTCCTCAATATAGGTCAGCACCAGGAAAATAAGACCGCACATCACAAGTCCCGTATAGGCCGACTCCGACAGCTTCTTGATAACGCTCTCTCTGCTCTTACTAATAAGCAGTTCCATAGTCGTCACAACCGCCTGGCAAACTCCCGTCATCAGGAAGATGCTTGCTCCGTAGTAGGACCTGAGCTCTGATGAAGGCACCATGATAAGCGCATAACAGGTAGCTACAAACAACACGCCGAACATGATGATGCTCTTACTCTTTTCCCAAAATTCCTTGACATCCTCGGATAAATAGAAAATAACCACCAGCCCCAGGATCAGCGCGATCACAAGCACCAGATAATTGTTTTTGATATTGAGTGTTATCTTAAGGAATCTTGCCGCCAGAGCCATCAGCCCAGTGTGCTCCTCCTCAAGAATGTCCAGCCTTCCGTAGTTACCGGGTGATAAAAGGAGCATTACGAATCCCGCCACAGTTCCCACGAATCCGCTGACCATAGGCGCCGTAAGGAAGGACAGGCTCTTTTTCTCATGAAAATACATATAGCCCACAAGGATCAGTTCAAAAAGGATAAGCCCGCCGGAGGTGTTCTCATTGCACCAGCCCGCCAGAACTCCCAGTACAAACATCCCTATAGTCCAGGGAATATTACTGCCCGGTTTCTTCCTGTACAGGGTCAGATATCCCATTATTATCGTTGTTGTGAACAGATAGTTGCAGGCTCCCGACTCCCAGAACACCGTGTTGCTGATGGCGGGATCAAGCAGCCAGAACATGAGGATTATCAGGGCAAAGAGCCTTACATCGCTCTCTTTTTTGCCCGATACATTGGAATAAACAAGAAGGGCCAGTCCGGTAAAAGCTGCAGCTGCGCCCACATTAAACACTGCCTTGGCACCGGTAAAGAGAAAAACTCTCAGCATGAAATGAGCAACGCTCCTACCGGTATGATCGATGTAATGAGCATATTCCTGAGAAAACAGATCAAAGAAGTTCCCCGCTCCCGCCACCGCATCTCCGTACACTATATCGTCGGACATGTAGGGCGTCAGAAACTCATAGATCATTACCCCCATGAAGGTCACAAATATCAATATGTAAAAAAGCGTCTTTCTGACATTCTGTGTCATATTATTCCCCGTTCTTTACTAAGCAAATACTTACTTATTGCGGCTGCTGTGTAGCCTTAAGCTGCCCACGGACAAGCTGCCACATATACACTCCCAGCACCGGGAGCATGAAATTTCTTCCGATGTAAACCGAAACAAAGGTTGCCTCGATCACCGTATACACCGACATTGACACCAGCACAACCACGGTCTGCATATCCCTCTTTTTGTAGCAGACATACAGCATCATGGCTATCAGCAGGCATATAAGCACCGTCGGTATTATTCCGTACCAGTAAAAGAGTCTTACCCAGCCCATATCGAAATACTCTTCGCTGAGTCTGTCCGAAAAAAGCTTCCAGGTCTCAAGGGAACCGGCATGTCTTGTGCTTCCTCTGTACAGATCCTGAATCCTGTTATTGAGAATTACGTCCAACTTGTTGATTCTGAGCTCTCTCTTGGTGTCCATATGAAATCTTGGAAGTTCACTGACACTTGCTGCCCACCATGAGAACACAACGCAGGCGATAGGAGTGATCAGCCCGGCCATAACATATGTTATCCACCATTTCCTTATAGGCTCTGCAAATCTCACGATCACTGCCATCAAAAGAGTAAACATTCCAATCGCAAGGCTGGTTCTTGATACAGTCACATAATACAGCACCACATTCACGGCAAAGAGCGCAATGAACTGCCACAGCCCCGCTTTTTTGCCATATATCCATATCCACAAAAGGATCAGTGCATAGGCACAGCCATACAGAGTATTGGGATGGCCAAAGCCAAATACGTACCTGAGCTCCTGCGCATTATCTCTTCCGTAGTCAGCAACCATACTGACATTACCCAGAATTCCAAACACCGCCAGCAGCACTATCACGGTAAATCCCGCCATGCATACGTAGAAGGTATATTTCATCGCCCTCTCAAGATCGATGTCGCAGGCTGCCATGGCAAAGGTCGCAAATCTCAGCAGCTCATTGCGGCCGGTGATCCTGTAGCAGATAAATGTGAACACCCACACTGCCAGAATGATCGCCCATTCCTTGAGGTTATGCTTCTTAAGCAGCACCGCAGCGAAGGTGAGCAGGAAAGTTATCCTGAATATATGACTCTCCATGGAGAAGACCAGCTCACTTTTCTCCGCTATCATCTCCACCAGCTCCACCAAAAGGGCCAGGTCAAAGAAGAATCTGGCAATCTTGGTTCTGTTAGTTTCCGTGAAATATCTCATCAAAACGTCCATAGGCTATTTCGCAACTTTTCCCCGTCTTATTGTTCTAAGTATCTTATGATATGCCTTCCTAAGAAACCTCCCCACTGTGATATCCAGCTTGTGTGTAAATCTGGAAAAAGCAGTAATAGGCGGCATTATAAGATAGCTCAGCTCATCCTTGTTCTCCCTGATATATTCAGGGTAGGACTCATCTATCTCCACCCTCTCAAATCTGGCGTCCCTTCCGAAGATGTCCTGTCCAAGGATAAGTCTGTCCATGGTCTCCGCCAGTATCTCTCTGTCGTTGTATTCCTGATGGGCTGCTGCCTTGACCTTGACTCCGATTCGCTCCACCGGATTGGTCTCATGATCTCCTCCCATGTAACCGAAGTGCCAGCCTCCGTCCGCAACTCTGACGGACCTCTTGTCGCACACCGACACCAGATCGCGAAGTCTTACGATCCCCTCCTTAGGAATGTTCTGAAGGGATGTGACCTTGGTTCCAAGCCACTTCCTGTCCTCTTCCTTGATCTTAGGAAAATCGCCCGTTATTGAAAGGAGCTTGCCCGACTTCTCCTCCATATTGAGGAATGCGTAGAAGTTACGCTGCGCCAGGTGATAGACCTTGGTCGCATCGAAGTTATCGATAATCTCCTTAAGTACCCTGGGATTTGGGATCTCATCACAATCACCGAATATAATAACATCCGACTGCGTAGCTCCCGCTGCCCTAAGGCCCTTCAGCAGATAGTTCTTCTGGAAGTAGTCCCTCTCATGGGTCTTGGCGACCTTGGGAGTATCCGTCACCACCACGTACTCTATCTTGTGAAGGAACTCCCTGAAGAGGTGCTTGTTCTTCTCAAAACACAGCTCCTTATCCTCTCCGGAGAAGGTCATGGTGGACTCCTCAATGATGAACTTATCAACGTAAGGATCCAGTATCCTGAGCCTCATCTTAAGTATGTCTATTTCGTTAAAAAAAGGTATGCAATCGTAAACCATAGTTACCTGCTCTTATTCATAAATTCATTTCTTTCTCCTGATCAGACCCTTGATGGTCTGTCTGAAGCGGAAGCTCCTGCCTGAAGCAAGAAGTTCCTTCATTGGCTTATCCGCCATCATCAGCTTGTGGACAAAAACGCTCTCCTCCGGAGCCCAGTCAGGGAGCTTGCCCGCAGCATAGGTCCTGTAGAAAGGATCCTCCAAAATAGCGGCCAGGTCTCTTTTCTTGTCACCGCCGGGAATCCCGGAATATATCAGCTTGGCCACACTAATGCAGCAGGTGAGAGTCTTCCTCTCATCTATAAGCCCCAGGTAAGTATCACCGGACCATTTGGCTGCATACTCATCGAAAGCGCTCCAGGCCTTGACCTGATTCTCCAGCGCATCGCGATGATATCCCCCTGTAAGTCCGCTGTTATTCTCTCTGTAATAATACAGGATACTGTCAAGATATGCGATGGAACCTGCCTTATCCAGTATCTCTGCGGTCTGAAGCAGGTCTTCGCCGTGGTTAAAAGACTTTTCCTCGTGGGAACCGCTCTCCTCTTCCAGTATCCTTGCTGCCAGCCCCGATGAAATCGCCTTGTTCCACAGGGCATTCAGGGAATCGTTTAACTGCATCAGCTTGTAAAAGGCCGTCTTATCGGAGTAGAGCTTGTTCTCTTCAAATTCGAAGCCAAACATCCGCTTATCCCTATTGTCATCCGTAGCTGCGTTGTACAATATGACATCCGGTCTTTTCCCTCTCTCGTTAAAAAAGAGAATGTAGCGGGTAAGCTCATCTATCAGCTTGTCAGACACCATGTCGTCCACATCTGCAAAAACAAGGTAATCGCCGCTCGCTGCTCTCATGCCCTCCCTGCGGGCTCTGTAGGCACCGATAGGACCAAAGTGAAGCGCTCTTACACACTCATATTCCTCAGCATATCTGTCGCAGATAGCGGGCGTAACATCCTCGGAGCCGTTCTCCACCAGGATGACCTCGAGGTTATCTTCCTCTTCGTCCACCTGACACAGAACAGAGCCCATCAGATCGTCTATGTATTTCTCACCGTTGTGAACGGGCACAATCACCGTAAACTTCACACTCATGTAATACCGTGCTCCTCTTTCCACTTTCTGGTCTTTCTCCAGAAAAGAAGGGGTCTGATCATCCTCTTAAGGCGTTTCTTCGGGCTGTAGAATCTGGGATAGCCCTCATTTTCTCCCCACCACTTGTGGAAGATAAAGGGTTCCACGCCCTTATTCTCCGGCAGGGGATGCTCTCTTCCGAACTGAACCGCCAGCTCGAAGGGCGCCCACCTAAGGCCTTCCTCCTCCATGCGGTTCTTGGAATGACAGCAGATAAAAATATCCTCGTTGTAGAAGCCGTCATAGACCTTGACCCAGGGCAGGTCGTACTTTTTCGGAAACTCCATAAGCCTCTTGGACCTGATGGATACTGAGTTGCCGACGCGGCAGATATTGCCATTGCTGTCCCTGTAAGCATAATCATTCCGGGGAAGCGGCCAGGGAGATCCGATATAGTCGTACTCAAGGAACTCATCTCTCCAGTTCTCCGGATGTATAACGAAGCCGTCCGCATGAACTATCAGGGCAAAATCGGTATTAATATGATCCCCCAGTTCGTAGGTCATCTTGTAATTAAATTTGTCAATATTATCAAGCTTGTCCGTATGTGAATATCTGATATTCTTAGGCAAGTACCAGGGCTTCTTATGAGTTATCAGCACTGCGTCTCCAAACTCAATGCCCCGCATACTGTACTTCATGGCCTTAACCGTCTCATATATATCAACACTGGTCATGGCCACCAGAGTCACATTCGGAAGTTGTATCTTCTTTTTATCCATATATTCCTATTTAAACAAATACTTATATTTCCTCATCTGCTGTAAAAGAGTTACCGGCCCCGTTATTTCCTTATCTCCCATTTCCCACCTCTCTACCGTAGGTTTGGAAACACCGATGAATTCAGCGAATTCCTTCTGTGTCATGGAGAGCCTGGCTCGCATATCTTTGATGGCTGCGGGAGTTATTGATTTAGGTGTAATTGTCAGCCGGCATAAGTCTTAATAATCCCTGTTCTTCTCTGAAGGCTGCGCCAGATCTTTTTCCCATAGAACACACCGTAGATAAGCTTCCTTCTGATATGCTGGAAGAAAGTTCTCACCTTGCCCGGGCGTACATTTCGTCTTGCATACAGCGCCGAACGCTTCTTGTACTCCTCAAGCTCCTTCCTGCACTCCTCTGCTGAGAAGAGTCTGCCTTTTTTGTCCTGGTAAGTCAGGAAGGTATATATATTCTGCTCCGAAGACCAGAAACCGTCCGAAATGTTGTGTCTTGCCCAGTACTTGGGAGCAATGGCATATTTAAGCTCCGTGCTGGACATAACCGGCATCAGTGAAAAAGAGGAATTGGACAAGATAAGATATCTTGCGTTCTTGATGGTCACATAATCCTTGCCCATGTCGAAGTGATGACATTCATACTCCGGAAGAACCTTTTTGGCTGCCTCCTCATCCTCGGTGATGATCATGAATCTCATATTGGGATTGATCTTCTTCATGTTCCCTATGGCATTCAGCCAATAGCGCCTGTCAAGAAACAGCTCCGGACAGCTCGTATACTCGCCGCCGCGCATATTGATAATGCAGAGGTCATCTGCTGTGTACTCGTAGGATTCTGCCTCTTCCCTTACATGGAGCCATTCACGGATCTTGTCCCTGTACTTCTCAAAATAGGACTGATCCTGCATATTGCCGTATACAATGGTGTTATCCTCAACTCCCATGAGCTGTGGATCTGCGCCGCTGATGTAACAGCCGTTGGTCATATCATGAACTGAGTTACCCATAAACAGCCTGTCATCCTGCTCATGATATATCTTGAACTTCTCCATATCCTCCCTGGGAATCTCAGTGCCCATGTCGATATCCATGAAGTACATTCCCTTGTTGGAATGAAAAACATTGCCTATCTGCTCGGGATTCACAAATCCAAAGGGCACGCCCTTTTCCTCAGCGATACATCTGGTCACTATATAGAAAAAGAGTTGGTTCCCAAGCCCATATCCTTTAATTAATTCGGTTCCTATCATATTTGCACCAATAAATCTAATACTGATCGGTTGATCTTTTATTGTATAATCGTTCTGCCCTCTAATGAAGTCTCAAATACCTTCTCATCCTTAACTTCATAGATGATATCGCAGTCTGCGATGGTATTAAGTCTGTGGGCAATGATAACCATTGTCTTCTTGCCGTGGAAGCCGTTGATTGCCTCCATAACTGCTGCCTCTGTCTCGTTATCAAGAGCAGATGTAGCCTCGTCAAATACAAGAATCTCAGGATTGTGATACAGAGCTCTTGCGATACCGATACGCTGTCTCTGTCCACCGGAGAGCCTTACACCTCTGTCACCGATTGTTGTATCAAGTCCTTCAGGCAGTGTCCTGATAAAGTCAGCAAGCTGTGCCTCTTCGCATACTTCCCAGATTCTCTTATCATCAATCTCCTTAGCATCAATACCAAAGGCGATATTGTCCCTGATCGACTCATCCACCAGATAAATAGACTGAGGAATGTATCCGATCTGTGCAAGCCATGACTCATAGTTACTGAAAATATTGCTGCCGTCGCACAGGATCTCGCCGCTCTTAACATGCAACAGTCCAAGGAGAATATCTACTACAGTGGACTTACCTGCGCCGGAAGGACCCATGATACCAACGGATTTGCCCTTAGGCACCACCATATTGGCATCGGTAAAAATGTTCGTATCCGCATCGGGATATGCAAAAGTAATATTCTTAAGCTCGATCTTATCCTTAAGATGAAGCTCCGGACCTGCAATCGCAGCTCTCTCAGCTCTCATAGCCTTGTCAGTCTTCATAGACTCGGTCAGATTCTCATATACGAAATCAAGACTGTACTGCTCATAAGCAATCTCTGTAATATAGGTATTTATACGGTTTGCGGAAGGCATGATACGAACCGCCGCAACACCAAAAGCTGTCAACTGAGGGATAAGCAGAGATACGTCTCCGCCCCTTACAATATAAACCAGGATAAACATAAGCACAGTGACCATAAACACGGTCTCGATCATAAGCCTTGGAACAGAATTAAGAACCGCATAGTCCCTTGCAATATTTGCTCCTGTCTTACCTGATTCATAGTAGTTCCTGATAAAGAAATCCTGCCTGTTAAGTACCTTAACATCCTTAAGACCATAGATAGCCTGAATTCTCCACTTAGCTATCCTTGACTGGGTCTCCTGATTCTTTCTTCCGATGTTATTGAGCCTTGGCTTAAGTATCTTGGTACTGATAAAGGTCATTACCAGAAGTACAAACACCATAAGCACCGTCATCTGCCAGTTAACAAACAGCAGCACGATTCCCAGACAGGTCGACACCACCAGCTCTGTGGATAAGGACAGCATAGCAAGAACCAGTGAAAAGACTCTTGGAATATCCGAATCCGTTATTCTGAAAACAGTGGGTATATCAGCTCCAAGATAGTCCTCGTAGGGCCTGTTCAGAAACTCTCTCATTACCCTGCTGATCATGTCATTACGTGCTCTTGCAACAAACGTATTCTGCCTGTGAATAAGGAAAAGAAGATATGCATTCTTAACCACAAACATAACCATCAACAGAACCAGCAGCGCTATTGCAATCTTCACATCATCATACAGCCCGAAGAAATTCACTACCCACTGCAATTTCTCGCTCTTATCGATTGCCTTATGGAGCGACTCCGGGTCAATTATAGTCGACACCACCGGCAGCATCATCGATACACTAAGCGTCTCAAATACACCGCCGATCAGAATCAGAATTCCCAGTATAACAAGCTGCCCCTTCTGCTTCTTGTCGAATATATAGTTAATCTTAGAAAAAAGGCTGACCTCGCCAGCCTTCTTATTTGTCTCACTACTCATATAATTCCTCTACTGTATGAATGATATACGGAATCCGCACTACCACCTTGAATGTCCAAAATCGATTCGTCCCGGTAGGAGTGAGGGCTGTGGAGTGGCGGTGTGCTGTGCACATTTCTAAAGCGATTGTCAAACCATGGAGATCAGACCTGGTAATCTTCAAG
>NZ_ATVS01000040.1 GCF_000420845.1 Butyrivibrio sp. AE3009
TGAACACTTGCAAATCAATGGAATTGCCATATGAGTGTAGATATTGCTGTATTTACCTGAAAAAGACCTGAAAAAGACACTTGTGGGATGAAGCAATCTTTATATGAGTGTTATGTGCGGGGATTTGTGGAGTAGTCAAACACTTGTATCAGTCATAGTTTGCTATTCGCGTGTCGGACTCCAATAGTAAGACACTTGAATCAAATAGAGCTTGCATTTTGCGTGTCTGCAGGGCTTTCTTGTTTAACCAACACAACCTTCCCACAAGTTTATACAGATTCGCAAAATTAGTATTTATTTAAAAATGCGAAATAAATATAAATGCACATCGTCAGTTCTATCGGAATTTAATATTTATATCTGTTTTATGTGAAAAACAATTTGGAGTAAAACAGATGTTGTTCTGCATTGAAGGAATCTTCAGTACACAGCACTTGGAAAGCGAAGAGATATCCTGCAGCAGAGGCATAGAAATATTCGCCTGTGAAGGAGCGCATAGATTCATGAGTTCTCTCAAAAGGACCTAAAGAATCTGTCCACGGCTCGTTGTTTGACGCCCGGCCATAACCACCCGGGAAACTATGTCAGAACTATCCGGGCGGAGTTTAGAGCCGTAGATTATTGGGGTTCTTTTGGGAGAACCATGAATCATAGCGAAAGAGGGGCGAATATTTCTATGCCTCTGCTGCAGGGTATCTCTTCGCTTTCCAAGTGCGTCCGGGAAACCAATAACCCCAGGAAAACCAACACCCTCGGGAAACCAATACCCCCGGTAAACCAACAAACTACATTCAGGGAGGAATTACAGATATGGAATACAATTGCGGATTTACTAATGAAAATAAGTGGTTCAGATATCGTGCGGCAGCGATAATCGTTGAGGATGGATATGTACTTTTTGCCGGAAATGAGATTGATGATTACTACTACTCCATTGGCGGCGCCGTTCACATGGGCGAAACTGCCGAAGCTGCCGTCAAAAGAGAAGTTCTCGAGGAAACCGGCGTTCCTTATGAGATTGACCGCCTCGCCGTGATCCACGAGAACTTTTTTGCTGATAATCAGGGCGGCTTAAAGGGCCTTGACTGCCACGAAATAGCCTTTTACTTCTTAATGAAGTCAAGAGGAACCAGAGAGCTTCACAGCGACAGCTACACCCAGGGCGTTAAGGAAAACATGTACTGGCTCCCCATCGCTGAACTCGATAAGTACAAAGCATTTCCCACCTTCATGAAGGATTATCTTCAGAATGAACATAGCGGCGTAGAGCATATCGTAACAGACGAAAGAATCTGATACTTGCATCTTGCCGCCAATTTGTGCATCTTACCCACCTAAGCATTGAATACAGACTCTATCGGCGATATAGTCTCATCAGAAAGGCGGTAAATAAGATGACAATTCAAAAGAAAAAGAAAAACACTAAGTTAGTTATATTTTGCATAATAGGAGTTATTATCCTTGGCGCGGTACTGTTCCGCACATATGTTATAACAGATTATAACGGCAGAGAAACAACAGGAGACTATGCACTTGCAGAAACATCAGCAATCCTGATCGATGACAGCAGGCTTGAAACCTTCGAGCAGGATGGTTCAAAACGTGAAGTTCCCGTACATTTTTATTTTCCTGAGAACATAGACGATTTCTCTGAGGACACCCTGCCTCTTGTAATCTTCAGCCACGGTGCCTTTGGCTATTATCAGAGCAACACCTCAACCTATATGGAGCTTGCAAGCCACGGCTATGTAGTGGTCAGCTTAGATCACCCATATCATTCTTTTTTCACAAAAGACTCTTCTGGTAAAACAGTCACTGTTGATTCCGAGTTTTTCCAGACCGCTCTGTCAGTAGGCGGCAGCGACGTTCCTGAAGCCGAGATCTATGACATTACTTCTGAGTGGATGCAGCTTCGCATTGCTGATATGAATTTTGTAGTAGATGAACTTAAAAAGGCCGGCAGTGACGATACGCTTTCCGCAGCATGGTTTTATGACGATAAGGACAAGGACATTCTCGTATCTGTTCTAAAGGTCACTGATTTTGATAAAATAGGATTGATGGGACATTCCATGGGCGGAGCGACTGCAGTAACAGTGGGAAGAAGAGCAGACATCTCAGCGGTAATAGATATCGACGGAACTATGCTGGGTGAAGAGACCGGCGTAGAGGATGGCGTTGTTCAGATCAATGAAGACCCCTATGAAACCCCCCTTCTTGCCATAGCCAACGAGGAGCACCATAGACAAGAAGTCGACGCAGTTAGAAATTCCTATGCTTATGCCAACAATGTCGTTCTTCAGAATGCAACCTGCGGATATGAAACCTATTTTAAGAACGCGGGACATATGAATTTTACTGATCTTCCGCTTATATCCCCCGCCCTGGCAAATATGCTCGGCACCGGCGACGTAGATCCGGGAGAATGTATTGATACCATGAACAGCATTATCTTAAGGTTCTATGACTGTTATCTGAAAGGTGAAGGAGAATTCTCTGTAGAAGAGAGTTACTGATTATTTAATGGAAATTAAGGTAAAAGAGATCCAGAACGACCAAACTGAATATATAGAGATCGGGTGCCATAAGCGCGATTCAAAAGTAGAAGAGATCATCCGTTTTGTTAAGCTCCACCAGGGAAGTATTGAAGCCACAAGAGAGGAAAAGCAGTATCAGATACCCCTTTCTGAGATCTATTACATCGAGGCTGTGGATGATAAGACCTTTATTTATCTTGGAAAAAACTGTTATGAATCCCGTAAGCGCCTATATGAATTCGAAGAGCTCTTATCCGACAGAAGCTTTGCCAGGATCTCGAAGTCAGTGGTGGTGAATCTGATGAAGATATCATCCATAAAACCGGCACTGAACGGCAGGTTCTTATGTCAGCTTAAGAACAATGAGAATGTGATAATTTCCAGGAAATATGTTTCTGAGATCAAGGAAAGGCTCCGGGGATAACCGGCAGCGAGGTGATTAACATGAAGGAACGTATCAGAGATATTTTAAACAGTTTTTTCATATCGGTGACACTGATAAATGTGGCAATGCTTATTCTGGGCAAGATACTTGCGCCAACCCAGGTCTTTGGCTATGAAGTATTTTTGTACCCGCTTATCTATGGACTTATCGGAACAATCCCCACGCTGCTCATCAGAGATAAAAAAGAATTATCGGTAAAGCAGGAGCTTATACGCAACATAGTAAGGATGCTGCTTCTCATAGTCCTTATGCTGGCATTCATGTTTGGCGGAAGAGAGATCACCTCCGAACTGATCGTTGCAGCAATTGGCGTGTCAGTGAGCATAGTTATCATTTTCATATTGGTGAATCTGATCATCTGGTGGCTGGATCTTAAGACCGCTAAGGATATGACCGAGGACCTTTTAAAGTATCAGCAGAAACAGGAAAATATGATGTAAAACATTACTCATTTTATCAAGAATAGTTTCATATGCATTCGTATAATAGAATCACGATATCGTAGTAGAAAGGACAAAGGGCATGGAAAATATTCAGCTCCTTATTGAGGCTTTGGAATACATCGAAGACAACCTCACTGAGGCCATCAAAACAGAGACCATTGCTGATCATTTGCACTGCTCAATGTCCACTATTGAAAAGCTTTTCAGGTACATTAACAACATCAGTATCAGGGATTACATAATCCGAAGACGCATGAGCAGGCAGCAGGAACTGACGACGTGGTATTCCGCATCGGCGGAGATGAATTCGTGATTCTGACAGGTTCATCAGACGAAAACTACGCAAGAACCCTATGCACAGAAATCCTAAGCCATAATGAAGAATCCATATCCTGGGAGGGCAAAGAAATCCCCCTCTCCCTATACGCCAGAGCAGTCCACTACGAAGGCGGCACAACCCTCAGATACTCCGAATTTTTCACCATGCTCCAGAACGAACTAAGCGACGAAAAAAAACACCAATACAACTAAATGAATATTTGCCAAGTAAGATAATGCCATAACCAGGATCTGCAAGGAAAAGGGCAGGGTAGGACTGATAAAAGAAGTCTTTGACAGGGCCATGCAGACAACCCTGATGCAGTTCTGCTGCTCAATGACTTCAACATTTCAACAAACTACGAGATTCTGATAGATGGTTGCCTTAACGCGGGGGTTCCTATAAGCGCCATAGGTATCCAGTCCCATCAGCATCAGGGCTATTGGGGAAAGGAGAAGCTGGAAGAAGTCCTGGAGCGCTTTGCACACTTTGGTCTTCCGATACATTTTACCGAAAATACTCTTATAATTCGAATTAGGCCAGTTATTTTGCGAACGATGTACTAGATGCCGGAGTCCATTTTTTATACAGCACTATAGATTGTAAAAATGAAGAGTTATGAACAAAGCGAATAAATATGTAGTTGAGATACCCTGTAGATTCAAAACCGCTGAAATTATGTGAGACATAAAATTATATAGTGGTAATTTATGTTAAGGAATCCGTACGCACACCCTTGACAGCACAAAGAATAATTGCTGCGTCGTCCCCACCGACGGCGAGGAACTCAGGAACAATCTATTTTTTCTCCGTCGAAGACAGCATTGTAGCAATTATTCTTTGCGCTATCAAGGGCAAGCCGCTTACGCGGTGGCTGTTTTCAGTACCTCGGGCTCAGAATCTTGGAACAATCTGGCGGAATTTCTTTGTACACAACAAAAACACGCGGAACAACATAAAACCTGTATATGAGTGTAAGGCAAGTTGTGGGCGAACACTCAGATTTATACTGACTTTCACTTCGAGTGCCTGTTGGAGCCAATAATTGACGAAATTTGGATATCAAGGCACTCCTAGAAGAAAAATGCCTATTCTGAAGTGTTACAAAAGCTAATTCATACACTCCTGCTGCTATTTATTTGTAATCCGCGTGTTATCTGTGCCTATAAGGAATCATTATCCTGATAATCATATGAAAATGCAATTAGTCCTTTTGTTAATATGCCTTTTAGAATCAATATTGAGCTAGGAATGGCTATTTTACAGTAAAAGTGCATATTAAAACGAAAAAATCTGAGATGTTAATCTGTATATCCGAAGTTATTTCAGTGGGATCAATGACAAATATGCATATGAAATATTCTATTATGCATGCGTTCATATGCCTTAGGTATAAACCAAGTCAGTTTTGTAAAAAGAGGCACTATATCAATGCTGTTTTCCTACTGCAAACAATAAAAAATACGACAGGCAGTAAGAACTAGACTAGTACATCGTTACTTAAATAACTGGACCAAATTCTTGTCTGCTTACTCGATAGCACAGTTCCAAAAGCCTCGACATAGCTAGCACGTATTAAAAAGGATTGAAGTTAGTAACCAGGGTGCGACTTTTCAAATTTTCCGTCCTCTCTCCAAAAAACAAAAAAGCCGCAACCCAAAAGGGTTACGGCTAAGCTGCTGACGAGAATCGAACTCGTGACCTCCGCACTACCAATGCGACGCACTACCGACTGTGCTACAACAGCTTGGACTTTTTTAAATCAGTCGCAAAAATTATTATAGCAAAGCCCCTCGAATTTTGTCAACAGAAATAATATTTTTTTAATGCTTTTTTTCACGCAGTATGGAGTTTGTGGTGGTGGCCATCATCTTTTTTTTTCTCAGTCACTGAAGTCCTTTTGGTTGCCAGTATAAAGAGCACAAGGAATACGATGGCTGCAACTATTCCCACAGGGTATGCGATCAGCACTGACAGATGCAGGCACTCAGGTGCACAGAAGAAATAGGTTACCGATACTGCTGACATGAAGGTTGCCGGAATTACTGTGATTATGTATAAGCGGCCATTCTTGAACAGATACATTGATGCTGTCCAGAGAGCTATCATAGCCAGGGTCTGGTTAGACCAGCTAAAGTATCTCCAAACGATGCCGTAGTTAAGCTGACTGATAAACGCGCCTGCAAGAAGAAGCGGAACGCAGAGGTAAAGTCTCTTTAAATAGGGCTTCTGATCAACCTTGAACCAGTCTGCAACCACAAGCCTTGCGGAACGAAAAGCTGTGTCGCCTGATGTGATAGGGCAGGCTATAACGCCCAGCATTGCAAGAACAATACCAAAGCCGCCCATTGTCTTTGTGCAGATATCATATACACATGCAGCCTGTCCGTTTGCAAGCATATCTGTAAGACCTGATGTAAGGCCGCCGGTCTTTTCATAAACTGCGCTGCCTGCTGCTGCCCAGATAAGAGCGATGATGCCTTCACATACCATAGCACCGTAGAAGACCATGTGGCTTTCTTTTTCCGACTTACAGCAGCGTGCCATAAGAGGAGACTGTGTTGCATGGAAGCCTGAAATGGCACCGCAGGCAACAGATACGAACATCATGGGCCAGATAGGTGTATTTGACGGATGAAGGTTTGAAAGCTGGATCTCAGGAATCCTGTAACCATGTGTGAAGATACCGATTCCAACTCCGACCGCCATGACGATAAGGCAGATTCCGAATACCGGATAGAGCTTGCCGATGATCTTGTCGATCGGAACAAAAGTAGCTATGAAATAATAGATAAGAATAAGTGCAAGCCAGAAGGTGCTGTTGGTAAGAAGTCCTGAGCCGCCCTGGTTGCCGATAAGAAGTGAAATAAGTCCGGCAGGTCCTACTGCAAAAACGGTACCTACCATAACAAGAAGAACTACGGAGAATACACGCATGATCGTCTTCATGATATTTCCAAGATACATACCTGTCAGCTCGGAAACACTGGCGCCGTCATGACGCATGCTCATAAAACCAACAGAAAAATCATGAACACCACCTGCCAGGATGGTTCCAAGAGTGATCCAGAGAAATACGGAGGTGCCCCACTGAGCTCCTGCAAGAGCTCCGTAAATTGGTCCAAGTCCTGCGATGTTCAGGAGCTGGATCAGGAACAGCTTCCACCTGGGCATCGTAACGAAGTCAACGCCGTCATTGATCCTGACTGCCGGAGTTTCTCTGTCATCCGGCCCAAATACCCTGTCAACAATAGCACCATAGATGAAATAACCTGCAATCAATACTGCTAAACATACAATAAAGCTGATCATATGAATCCCCTCCTATACTTTAGTGGAAAAAAGTTTCCCTATGATCAGTATAATATTATGCGGGATACCGAACAATGAAGAAGTATTAAAATGCGAAAATCAGGTACTGAAATGCATTTTAACTTCATGGATCATATTTCGGCTGATTGGGATAACAGTGTTTTCGCAGTCCTTAAGCTTGCATGCGTAGCCGTTGTTGTAGTCGGGGACAAGGGCTTCACAGGCATCCAGGTTTACAATAAAGCTCTTGTGGATCCGAAGGAACTGATTCCCAGCAGGACTCAGCTTCTTTTCCCACTCGATAAGAGGATCTCCGGAATAGTAGGTGTTGTGGTGACAATGGACCTTGGCACCCTTGTGGATAGCCTCGATATAGCTGATGTTGCCGGCATTTACAACCTCCATGTGATCTCCGGCAGGCAGCGCAAAGGGCCCCGGCTTTTTGGAGGGAATCATTTCTCTGTCTAAAAGCCTCTGAATTGACTTTCTTATGCGACCCTCATCAAAGGGCTTCAGGACATAGTCCACCGCCTCCACTTCAAAGGCATTTACCGCATAGTTTGCATAGGCGGTCACAAAGATCACGGCGGTATACAGCTCTTTTTCCCGCATCCTGGCGGCGAGCTCCGTTCCCTTCAGATCTCCCATCTCAATGTCAAAAAAGCAGGCATCAAAGGAGTTTTGCTCAATAAGCTCCAGAGCCGCGGCTCCATTTGAAGCCTCCAGGATCTCAACCTCCCTTCGGCCCATTTCTTTTAAAATCTTCTCCAGTAAAAAACGAAGTTCGCTTCTTGCCGGCCTCTCGTCATCCGCAATAAGTATTCTTGTCATGTATCATCCCTCCAACAAAGCTCTTGGCGGTATCCTCATGGATACTGTGGTGCCACTATCAGATGTCTCTATCTGAAGACCATGCTTTTCGCCGTATATGCTGCGAAGCCTTCCGTCCACGTTAAGAAGTCCGTACCGGCCCTTTGTGGTTTTGTCATTAAATGCTCTGAGAACCTGGTCCGGAATCCCATATCCATTGTCTGAGATACGGATAAAGAGTTCCTGGCCATCCATTCCCGCTTCAATTTCTACCTTTCCGATATCTCTTTTCATGGCGCCGTGCTTTATGGCATTTTCAACTATGGGCTGCAGGATAAGTGTGGGCACCTGCACATGAAGATCTCTTTCGATGTTCTTTTTGATAGAAAGCCGGTCCTCAAAGCGGGCCTTCTCCAGCATCAGATACGCATCTACCTGTTCAAACTCCGCCTCGATATCTATCATGTAGGCATCGCTGGAGTTCAGGTTATGCCTGAAATACACCGACAGAGCCTGGAGAAGCTCCCTTGCATAAGCCGGCTTTTCACGGCAGAAGCAGGATATGGTATTTAAACAGTTAAAAAGAAAATGCGGATTGATCTGGGATTGCAGAACGCGGAACTCAGCCCTTTCTCTCATCTTTTTCTGATATTCAACCTGATGTGCCTCGTAGTTGGTGGTAAAAAACTTGGCAAGGGCCAGCACCAGGCATTTGGCTGCTTCGGGGGATGAATAGCGCCTGTCAAAAACCAGCACGAGATAACCCCAGGTTTCACTTCCTACTGTGACCTTAGATCCGGAGGCCACAAGTGTGGTCTTAAAGGGCAGGGCCCTTCGCTCTTTTCTGTAGACCAGCTCTGTGACACACTTTTCATCAATATCCTTTAAGAACTCCTCAGACAGCGCATAACCGCAGTTTCGGAGCTCCTCTTTGCGGCTTGAAGGCAGGAAAAAGACATCACGGCATCTTGAAAATCCGCTGATGGTCTTTTCCATTTCTTTGTAATCCTCGTCGGTGATGTGATGCTTTCTGATATTCTGGACACAGGCGTCGGCTATGTTAAGGGCCAGTTGCATCTTGTCAGCGGCTATCAGGTTCTGCCTGGTATATATATCCTTAAACACAGAGAAAAACAGCACCATGCCGATGGAATTAAAGATGATCATCGGAAGGGCGATTATCTTAACAATGGGAACTGCAATGTTGATGGGACGCACAAAGATAAGGAGATTTGCCATGTGCATGCATTCGGCAGCAGCGGTGATAAAAACCAGATACTTCCACTCGAAGTCGATATTTCTTTTACGAAATACCTGGTAAAGAACTGCTCCCAGAACGCCCTCCAGGAACGTGGAAAGTGCGCAGGCGAAGGTTGTAACTCCGTGGATATCAAAAAAGAATCGGTGAATGGCGCCGATAAGACCGGCCAGAATGCCCACAGTGGGGCCGCACAAAAGACCTCCCGCCAGGGCGCCGAGAACGCGGGTGTTAGGAATAGCCCCCTGAACCTGAGCGCCGGTGCAGGTTGAAAAAATACAGAATCCTCCGAAAATCCCACCAAGCACAAGCTTAGCCAGGAGCGTGTGCTTGTTCTCCTCGCAGATGATCTGTGTAACTACAGGAATTCTTACCAGAACATTGGCAATCAGAACAAGAAGGCCAATGTTGACGATCATGTTGTAGTACAGTTCCATATGTTTTCCCCCAACAGATTACATATAAACCCAACTAATATAATTTTACAGCTTTGCCAGGCCTTCATCAATTGAATCGAGTTAAAAAATCTGGGGTATATCGTTATTTTTGTGACTCCAGTGCAAAAAATGAGAAGCTCCCATGTCGGAAACTGAATGGTTTTAAGAATTCTTTCAGCTTACAATTAAAGAATGCTCCAAAAAACAATATCACAAATCATAAATCGGGAGATGTGAAATGAAAGCTAAGAACTCAAAATGGAAGTATCCCAGAACCAGATTACAGTGGCTGTGGGACAACATGGAGGGGGCAAGGCTCCTTTATGTATTCGCGATCCTGGGCACGGTTATCTACAATATGATGCAGCTAACGGTGCCCTTTTTTTCCGGCCGGATCATAGACAGATTCCTGTCAGGAGAAGGTGCAAGGCAGTATCTTGAGGCTCATACGGATGAGTTTATAAGGCGTCTGCTGCTGATGATAGGTCTGACAATTCTAAGGTGCGCTATAGTCTATCTGGACTGTATGGCCTATGAGAAGGTGTCCCAGACTGTTCTGTTCAGGGTCAGGAACTTCCTCTACGACAAGATCCAGAGGCAGGATATGAAGTTTTATTCCACCTACAGAACCGGTGACCTCATGACCAGAGTGACCGGTGACCTGGACGCTGTTAGGCATATGGTGGCCTGGGTTGTCAGAATGGTAGTGGAGGCTTTTGCGCTTATAACCGCAACCGCTGTCTACTTCATAGCTATGAACTGGCAGCTGGCCTTCAGCCTTCTTATCGTGGCACCCCTTATCTTTTTTATCATATATGTATTCAAGCTCCTGGTGGCACCAATGCACGCCCTCCTTCGTGAGAAGCTGGCCTACATGAACACCGTTGCCCAGGAGAATATCGCCGGCAACCGCGTGGTTAAGGCTTTTGCCAGAGAAGACTATGAGATTAAAAAGTTCGATGACTGCAACACAGACTTTAGGGATACCAACAAAAAGACTGCATTAGTGTGGCTTAGATTCTATCCTTTTATAGAAACTCTGGCTAACCTCTTATCAGTCATCCTTATTCTGGTAGGCGGTCTCTTCCTTATAGACGGTAAGCTATCTATGGGTGAATACGTGGCTTTCTCAGGACTTATCTGGGCCATTGCCAACCCCATGAGACAGCTCGGTAACGTAATGAACGAGTTCCAGAGATTCTCGGCGGCTTCTGCCAAGGTTATGGAGATCTACTACTCGGAGCCTGAGATCAAGGACGCACCCGATGCGGTAGACAAGCCCGAGCGCTTCAGAGGAGAAGTTGAGTTTAAGAATGTATCCTTCATGTATTCCGACGGTAAGCTCCCGGTCCTTGAACATATATCCTTTAAGGCAGAGCCCGGCCAGACCATTGCAATCATGGGCGAGACCGGCTGCGGCAAGACTTCCCTGATCCACCTGATTCCCAGGTTCTATGAGCCCATTGAGGGAGAAGTGCTGGTGGACGGCGTTAACGTCAATAAACTCAAGCTCACACAGCTTCGCAAAAACATAGGTCTCGCAACTCAGGATGTACTACTTTACTCCGATACCATTGACGGCAACATCGCCTATGGTGACAGTGAGCTGAGTAAAGAGCAGGTAGTGAGATTTGCCAAGTACTCGGCTGCCTCAGACTTTATCGCCAAGATGCCCGAGGGTTATGACACAATAGTCGGAGAGAGAGGCGTTGGCTTATCCGGCGGACAGAAGCAGAGAATATCCCTTGCAAGGGCGCTGGCCGTAAGACCTTCCATCCTTATCCTTGACGATACCACCTCCGCCGTGGACCTTGAGACGGAAAAAGAGATCCAGGAGAGCCTTCGTAACCTGGATTTCCCCTGCACCAAGATCATCATCGCCCAGCGTATATCCACCACCAAGGATGCGGACCAGATCCTCATCATGCAGCACGGCGAGATAACAGAGCGGGGAACCCACGAAGAACTTATCAAAAAAGGCGGCTACTACGCAGAGCTTGTTAAGCTCCAGGCCGGTGCGTGAAAGGAGGAAGTAAGATGGCAAGACGAAATACCTACAAAGAAGATGAAATCTTAGAAGAGCCTTTTGACATACGACACCTCCTAAGGGCATGGGTATATATCAAAAAGCAAGCAGGCAAAATGGCGCTGGCACTTATCCTGTCTGCAATTGGCGGAGCTGCGGCCCTTGTCAGCCCTATTATCGTACAGAGAGCTCTTGATATAGCAATTCCGCAGAAGGATGTAAATATGCTGTATCGACTGGTGGTATTTGCATCGGTTTTCTACATTATAAGTGTGCTTTTTACCACCATCAGATCAAGGGTCATGGTTAATGTCAGCCAGGACATTATCTATCAGATAAGGACGGACCTGTTTAAGCACCTGCAGAAGCTCCCCTTCCAGTACTATGACGACAGGCCCCACGGCAAGATCCTGGTAAGGGTGGTTAACTACGTCAATTCCGTTTCGGACATGTTAAGTAACGGACTGATTAATGTCATCCTTGAGATCATCAACCTTGTATTTATCGTGATTTTCATGTTCGCAGTTGATGTGAAGCTTAGCCTTGTGGTTCTGGCGGGAGTGCCTTTCCTTATGGTATTCATGTTCTGGATCAAGAACAAGCAAAGAAGAGCCTGGCAGGCCGTATCCAACAAGAACTCCAACCTTAATGCTTACCTTCAGGAGAACATAGTAGGTGCAAGGATAACTCAGATATTTGCAAGAGAAGACGAGAATGCTGATATCTTCAGGACTCTGTCAAATAACTGCCGTAAGACCTGGATGACAGCCGTAAGCTACTCCACCATGGTATGGCCCGGAATAGATATTATCTCGGTTCTTGTAAGGGCAGCGATCTACATCTTCGGTCTTCTCATCTTTGCAGGCGGCAACGAGACCCTGGGTACCATCGTGGCAATCTCCAGCTACGCCGCAAGATTCTGGCAGCCCATTATGAACCTGGGAAATATCTTCAACGGCTTTATCAACAACATGGCTTATCTTGAGAGAATCTTTGAAGCAATGGACGAGCCCGTAACTGTTGACGATGCGCCGGATGCCGTTGAGATGAAGAAGATGGTGGGAGAGGTAACCTTTGATCACGTTTCATTCTCCTATGAGAAGGGCAAAGAAGTTCTGCACGATGTATCCTTCACGGTTAAGCCCGGTGAGAGTGTAGCCCTGGTAGGTCCCACAGGAGCCGGAAAGAGCACCATCGTAAGCCTTATTTCCAGGTTCTACAACGTAGACAGCGGTCGTATCCTCATAGACGGTCAGGACATCTCCAAGGTTACTTTGCAGAGTCTTAGGTCCCAAATGGGTATAATGTTGCAAGATAGTTTCATTTTCTCGGGAACAATTGAGGACAACATCAGATACGGCAAACTGGATGCCACAGAGGCTGAGATAAGACGTGCCAGCAAGACCGTATGCGCCCATAACTTTATCAAGGGCATGTCCGGAGGCTACAGGACTGAGGTTAAGGAGAGGGGCGCACTTTTGTCCCAGGGCCAGAAGCAGCTTATATCATTCGCCAGAACGCTTTTGTCAGATCCTTCTATACTGGTCCTTGACGAAGCTACCTCAAGTATAGATGTCCAGACTGAGAAAGCGCTGCAGCAGGGACTTGATGCCATGCTGGCAGGCAGAACCAGCTTTATCATAGCCCACAGACTTTCCACCATCACCAAGTGTGACAAGATCATGTATATCAACGACGGCGGAATAACAGAGTGCGGAAGCCATGAGGAACTCATGGCCAAGAAGGGCGATTACTATCACCTGTATACAGCTCAGATCGAGGGCCTTGAGGTGGGCTGATTGTCCAATAGAACGTAATAACAATTATATATAATCGTAAAAAGCCACGGAAACTGAAATTATACGAAAAGGTTTTCGTGGCTTTTTTTGAAATTTTTATACAGTATTTCGTCAAGAACACAATTTTTTCACATATATAACACAAACTGTTCACCGGTCATTTTTATACTGAGCGTATGAAGATACAGGATATGAAACAAGGCAAAAAAATCATGATCAGTATGATTCATAACGGTTTGATGGTTAAGGCAGAAGCTACGGTGCTGATACACTACGAAGGAGGAGCTCTTATTACACCGGTTTATAGCAACGGAACTATTGTTAACAGCTGTAGCAGCGCAAGCCTCATATATGAGGACGATTATACAGATGAAAAGCATCTGTTTAAGGTGGACTCACTTCAGAGGGTAGATTTTGGCGGTTCTGCTTTTCACATTGTCAAAGGGAAAGAAATCACAGGTGAGAACAACAGAAGAAGAGCCAAGCGCTACTATGTCAATATTCCCGGCACTGCGTATGTAAATGGCTTTACGCCCTACAACATTGTTGTTCATGACGTATCACTTCGAGGCATGGCATTTTTGGCCGACGGTCTTGCCAAATACAAGGTTGGAGACACCGTAAGGTTGATGTTCCATAAGAGCAAGAACAGCAAACGAATCGATGTTGTGGGATCTGTTGCGAGAGTGTTCAAGATAAGCGGCCATGAAGCAATAGGTCTTAGTCTCAGCGGCTTTTCCGCTGACTATATCAATTTTGTTTTGGAGAAAAAGAGCGAAATAGAGGACGGCGTTAGCGCTGCAACCACTATTTCGGCATAATAGGATGTTCTCCATATGTTACACAGCTTTCACACACACTTTTTCATATAAAAACGCCTGACACATATCGTCCCAGTGTCAGGCGTAATTTTTTTACATCTTTATTCTACTGTAACAACCTTGGCAAGGTTACGTGGCTTGTCCACATCATAGCCCTTGGCTGCTGAGGTGAAGTAAGCGATCAGCTGCATAACAACTGCAGCGGGGAAGGGCATGAACATGTCATCGATTTCGGGAAGGAGGAAGGTATCCTCCTCAGCGATGTTCATATCCTTATAGAGGGACTGCTTGGTAATAAGAAGTACATTTCCGCCGCGGGACTGAACCTCACGGATGTTGGAATACTCCTTGGAAGCCAGTGCCTTCTGAGTTACCAGTGCAACCACAGGTATACCGTCTGTTATAAGTGCGATGGTACCGTGTTTGAGCTCTCCGGAAGCGTAGGCTTCGGAGTGGATATAGGAAATCTCCTTGAGCTTGAGTGATCCTTCAAGAAGCAGGGAGTAATCCAGGCCTCTGCCGATCATGAAACACTGGTCTGAGGAGAGAAGGCTCCTGGTCATGTTCTTGATAAAGTCCTTCTGATCAAGGATCCTGCCAATAACTTCGGGAATACTGTTAAGTCCCTCAAGATATGCTGCTACCTCAGCCTGTGTGAGGAGTCCGTTAAGTCTTGCTGCATGAATTGCCAGGAGATAGAATACGGAAGCCTGGCTGGTAAAGGCCTTGGTACTTGCAACCGCGATCTCCGGACCTGCGTGTGTATAGATACAATAGTCACTGTTATCTGCAATGGTTGAACCCTTGACATTAACTATGGACAGAACCTTGGCACCGCGCTTCTTGGCGTATTTGATAGCTTCGAGGGTATCGATTGTCTCTCCTGACTGTGAAACGGCGATAACCAGTGTGCCTGGCTTGATAACAGGGTTGGTGTAAGTAAACTCTGAAGCCATGGCCACGTCCGTATGAATATTTGCAAGTGTGTGGAACAGCTGCTGACCGATAAGGCCGGCGTGCATGGCTGTACCGCAGGCGATAACTATGATGTTCTGATTCTCTCTAAAGAGTGAATCGGGAATCTGCTCATCTGCAAAGGAAGTGGTGCCGTTTATGATATGAGGCTCTATGGTGTTGCGGATGGCATCGGGCTGTTCGTGGATCTCTTTTTCCATATAAAAAGGATATCCGTCCTTGCCGCCGCGGCTGGTATCCCAGTCGATCTCCATAAGCTGGAGAGGAACCTCACGTCTCTTCTCGTCGTGAACGATGATGCCCTTGGAGGAGAGACAAGCCACCTGATATTCGGGAAGGAATGCATATTCTCTTGCATGAACACCAAGGGCTGCTACATCAGAAGCAAGAAGAGCTCCGTGCTCAGTCATTGCAACAACGATGGGGCTGACGTTTCTGATTGCATATATATTACCGGGCTTATCGGAAAAAAGTACAGCGAAGGCGAAGGTTCCTTTCAGAACACTTACCAGGTCTCTAAGGGCCTTCTCGGGATCGCCGTCGTAGAGTGAATCAAGAACTGCGGCTGCAACCTCGGTGTCGGTCTCTGAAACCAGCCTGTCCTTAAGATTGTACTCCTTGATAAGCTCCTTGTAGTTCTCGATGATTCCGTTGTGAACCAGGGTAACTCTTCCCTGCTGATGAGGATGAGCATTTGCATCGCTGACACCGCCGTGGGTAGCCCAACGGGTGTGACCGATACCTGCGCAAGGGTCCTCTGGAAGATCCTGACAGATGGCTCTTAAGGCTGAAACCCTGCCTGCGACCTTTTTGACAACAGGACCCTTATCAGGATCTGCAAAAAGAGCTACACCTGCACTGTCATAGCCTCTGTACTCCAGAAGCTCCAGTGAATCAAGTAGAATATCTATAGTAGTTTTTTTACCTATGTAACCTATTATTCCGCACATATTATCTCCGTCATAATGTCGTTTTCTGTTTGCTAATACTTAGTCATTATAATAATAAGGAAGGCGATAGTCAAATTCGGTGATTTGACATATTTTTGACGCTAATGTAAAATTTTTAGGATATGAATATTATTACCTTCAAAAACAGAAATTTAATGATACTCATAGCATTTGCCGCTTTCTTCAGCGTGCTCCTTGCAGTGGGAATGATGGCAGCCAACAAGGTTGAGACTACCTCATCCTCAGAATTGTCCAGCAGCGCCGTGGCAACAGCCATAGCAGAGGACATCACCATGGCTGTGGAAGAAACGGAATCGGAAGTAGAAGAGATGGTCAGCACCGTCAGCGTATCTCAGGAAGAAGCTACGGTGGAACTCACCAGAACTGTTTTTACTGTTACCGAGTATGAGGCTCCGAAGACCAAATATACCAGTGACACCGTCAATGTAAGAGCCGGTGCAGGCACCGATTATGACAAGGTGGGCAAGCTCTCCTGGGGCAGCGCCGTGGAGGTCACCGGAGAGACCGACAATGAGTGGTATGAGGTTTCATTCAAGGATTCGACTGCTTATATCAAGGGAGAATACATGGTGGACGAGCTTCCCGGAACTCCTTACGTATTTGTTGGTGATTCCAGAACAGTACAGCTTCAGATGGCTGTTGGATCCTCAGACAAGGCCTATATTGCCAAGATAGGTGAGGGCTACAGCTGGTTCAAGGGATCGGCACTTTCACTTATTCCTGTATACGCAGGAAAGGGCACCAAGATGATCATCAATTTCGGTGTCAACGATCTGGCCAATGCCGGCAAGTATGTCAGCCTTGTCAACAGCTATATCGATACCTGGTCCAATGCAGGGATCACAGTATATTATGCGGCTGTTACACCGGTAGGAGACGGCGCCAGCGTATCCAATGCCCAGATTGAGAGCTTCAATGCCCAGCTTCAGGCGGGACTTGACTCCAGAGTGCAGTGGATCGACGGCTATACATATCTTAAGCAGGCAGGCTTTACAACTGCCGATGGACTTCACTACAACGCAGCTACCTACAGAAGCCTTTATTCCTATTACATGTCGGTTATCGGCTGAATATGAATACACAATTACCCTGTATAGTAATTGTCTGACGCAATTATATATGGGGGTTTTTTATGGGAAATAATTTTATTATTTAAACCACATTATTATAGAAGAAAAGAGAAATCACATGAACATAGTTTTATTATCCGGCGGCTCAGGCAAGCGCCTCTGGCCCCTTTCCAATGACATCAGATCCAAGCAGTTTATCAAGATATTCAAAAAAGAGGACGGCTCCTACGAGTCCATGGTTCAGAGGGTCTATCGTCAGATCAAAAAGGTTGATAAGGACGCCACTGTTACCATAGCCACCAGTAAGGCGCAGGTTTCATCAATCCACAATCAGCTGGGAGAGGATGTGGGCATTTCAATCGAGCCCTGCAGAAGAGATACTTTCCCTGCCATTGCGCTGGCTACAGCTTATCTTGTAGATGTCAAGGGTGTTGATCCTAACGAGTCTGTTGTTGTTTGCCCTGTGGATCCTTATGTTAATGATGACTATTTTGAGGCCATCAAGGCTCTTTCGGAGCAGGCTGACAGAGGTGAAGCCAATCTGGTGCTCATGGGAATAGAGCCTACCTATCCTTCCGAGAAGTATGGATACATTATTCCCAAGGATGCAGAGGATGTCAGTATTGTAGATACTTTCAAAGAGAAGCCCACAGCAGATGTGGCCGCTCAGTATATCAGCCAGGGAGCTCTCTGGAACGGAGGCGTGTTTGCGTACAAGCTGTCCTACGTCCTTAACAAGGCTCACGAGCTTATTGATTTTACGGATTACAACGATCTTTTTGCTAAATATGACACTCTCACCAAGATCTCTTTTGACTATGCAGTTGTTGAGAAAGAGAAGAAGATTCAGGTTATGCGTTTCAACGGAGAGTGGAAGGATCTCGGAACCTGGAATACCCTTACGGAAGCAATGGAAGAGAACGTTATTGGCAAGGGTATCCTTAATGATAAGTGCAAGGGTGTACACATCGTCAATGAGATGGATGTGCCTGTTCTTGCCATGGGACTTACGGATGTGGTGATCTCAGCATCTCCCGAGGGAATCCTTGTATCAGATAAGGAGCAGAGCTCCTACATCAAGCCCTTCGTTGATTCCTTCGAGCAGCAGATCATGTTTGCAGAGAAGTCCTGGGGTAATTTCAAGGTTATAGACGTTGAGAATGCCAGCATGACCATCAAGGTAACCCTTAATGCGGGCCA
Source organism: Butyrivibrio sp. AE3009 (assembly GCF_000420845.1). Lineage (GTDB taxonomy): Bacteria > Bacillota > Clostridia > Lachnospirales > Lachnospiraceae > Butyrivibrio. The sequence goes on from NZ_ATVS01000040.1 coordinate 18,424, forward strand.
TTCCATGAATTATCACAACCATGAATACCGCGATGAAGTATGGGTAATTATTTCCGGAACCGGAAGAACCGTGGTTGACGGCGTGGAGAACCCTGTTAAGCCCGGAGATGTGATCACCATGAAGGCCGGCTGCAAGCACACCATTTTTGCTGAAACTGAGCTCAAGCTCATTGAGGTACAGCTGGGCGAGTCGATCAATGTTCAGGATAAGAAGAAGTTTGAACTGTAATAATATGTAAAATAGAAGACGCATGTCGTGTATCGGCATGCGTCTTTTTAGTGGGTTTTTATGTAAATTAGTTAAGTGGTTATCCCTTAACAGCTCCTTCTATCATGCCTTCCATGATTTGCTTCTGTGCGATAAGGAAGATAACGATCATAGGAATGATTGCAAGTAGAGCTGCGGGAAGGATTCTGTCCCAGCTCTTTACGTAGGATCCAACGAACTTCTGAATGGCGATTGGAATCGTCATAACCTTACCGTTCTGTCCCAGCATCATTGAAGGAAGAAGGTAGTCGTTCCAGATCCACATTCCGTTAAGGATGGTAACTGTAGTGATTACAGGTGTAAGGAGCGGGAAGATGATCTGGAAGAAGGTCTGCTCCGGTGTGCAACCGTCGATGGAGGCAGCTTCCTCAAGGTCAAAGGGCACGCCCTTGATGAAACCTGTAAGAATGAATACTGTCATGGCTCCGCCAAATCCAAGATATGCAAAAACGATACCGGGAACGGACTGAAGCATCGGAATTCCAATGAATTTTCCCACATCTCTGAAAGTAGAGATAAGAGGCAGCATAACTACCTGGAAGGGAATGATCATGGATGCGATAAATGTAAAGTAAATAACTGTGGACCAGATGGTCTTGTTTCTGCAGATAACCCATGCTGCCATGGCTCCGAAAAGAGAGAGCAGAACCAGTGACAAAATGGTGATGACAGCGGAGGAAGCAAATGATGAGAAGAACTTGAAGTTCGGGTCATTTACAACCGCCTTGATGTTGGTGAAGAGCTGCCCAAAGCTGGCACCTGCAAGGCTTACAGGATTGGAAGTGATATCAGCTGTCACCTTGCCGGAGTTGATAAGCAGAAGGAAGAATGGGAACAGTACATATACTGCGATAATGATAGCAATGATGAATCGTATTACAACGCTGGAAGTACTTTCTTTTCTATGCATTATAATTCCACCTCCTTCTTATTGGATATGCGAACCTGAATAATGGATACGACTGCAAGGATGATGAAGAACAGAACCGCTTTTGCCTGGCCCAGTGCGTAATCGTTGTTGATAACCGCAGTGGTGTAGATATTAAGGGCAAGCATCTCTGTACCGTTGGCGATGTAAGAGCCAAGGAACTGTACGGAACCCTTACCACCTGTCAGAGCAAGGTTTACATCGAACTGTTTGAAGGCTGATGTAAGTGTAAGGAAAGTACAGATCGTGATTGTAGGTGCGATCATGGGAATCTTGATGTTGAAAAGAGTCTGGATCGCGTTGGCTCCGTCGATGGAGGATGCTTCAAGAACATCTCCGGGGATAGTGTTAAGACCCGTGATGTAGATGAGCATGATATAACCTGCGTACTGCCAAATATATACGATAATGATAGCTACAAAGGCTGTCTTTGTGTCCGAAAGCATTGAATATGTACCGGAAAACTTAGTAACAACCTGGCTGAAAATGAACTGCCAGATATAACCCAAAACGATTCCTCCGATAAGGTTGGGGAGGAAGTACGCTGCTCTGAAGAATCCAAGGCCCTTGATCTTAGAAGTGCAAAGAAGGGCTAAGAGGAAAGCAACAAGGTTGACCAGAATCATATTAAATACTACAAACAGGAAGGTCAAAAGAATTGACCAAAGGAATGCCGGCTGTTTGAACATTCTGGTGTAGTTGTAAAAACCTACGGTTTCTGTCATTTTGATACCGTTCCAGTCGGTAAAGGAATAGCCGATACCAAGGAAAAGAGGAATGATAACAGTTACCAGAAATGCGAATAATAATGGGAAAAGGAAAATAAAATTGATAATGGCGCGGTGGTGTTTAAGCGTCGGGAAAAGATAGAGACCAACGATCAGAAGAATTACACCGATTACACACATGATGCCTCTGCCGAAAATTATAGGTGTGGCCTTGCCGCCAATGTTCATTGTAAACAGGATGAGGTCCCCTGCCCCTGTTATGGAAAGTGCAAGTCCTGCAATAAGAAGTACCAGTCCGAGTATTAAGCTGCCAAAGGATGCTATTTTCCGGCCTGTAGAAAAGTTACCCATCTGTAATCCCCCTTTCAGATTATAAGCGATGGAAACAGTTAATCTTGTGAAAAAACAGGCAGGGCATGCATGCCCTGCCTGCATGTTATTTATTACTGAGCGTAGTAGCTGGAGATTACCTGAGCCATTGTTGATACAAAGCCGTCTGCATCAAGCTTGCCCTTAGCATAATCTGCAAATACGTTACATGTCTGGTTCTGAAGGCCGTCCTTCTTGAGCATTGTGTGCCATCCGGAGTAGTTGCCTGCATCGATGTAGCTCTTCATGCTCTTGTAGAAAGGATTAACAGCCTCATACTGGCAGTCATCGAAAGGAGATACGAGACCTGCGTCGTTAACAAGGATGTTCTGAGCTGAATCGCCTGCGCACCAGTTGAAGAATGCCTTAGCTCCGTCAACGTTGCCGTCCTTGTAAGCTACCCAATATGAAGGGGGACCTGCGATGATGGTGTTGATTCCATCCTCAAATGCATAAGGAGCAAATCCGCACTCAAAGCTTACATCTGAAGGAGATGTTACGCACCAGTTACCCTGTGTGATAAATACATACTTGCCTTCCTTGAAGCCTGCAACCTGATTGTCATAGGTTCCGTCAATAAGAAGAGCAGGATCTGAATACTGGTTCATCATGCCGATGAACTCAGCGAAGTTCTTCATTCTTGCCTCATCGATCTTACCACCGTCGTTAAGAAGATCGATATAGGTTGTATCGTCAGCCTTAAGACCTGCATCAAGGTACTGTCCGAATACGTGAGTACCTGAAGACCAGCCAAGGTTTGTAGGCTCTGCGCACCAACCGAATACTGCTGTGATTCCAAGCTCATCCTTCTTGGAATCAAGAGTCTCGCAAGCTGCCTTCCAAGCGTCAGGGCTTGTAAGAGAAGCAGGATCAACACCTGCAGCAGCAAGGATATCAGCGTTGTAACCAAGGGCTGTAGCCTCAACTGTGTAAGGGAAGCCGATTGTTCCCATAGAAGCATCTGTAAGTTCAAAACCTGTCTTGTTTGTCCACTCCTCACCTGCAAGATCCGCAAGCATTCCATCCCAGTTAGCTGCCTGGTTAGCTTCGATTACGAAGATATCAGGCATATTGTCTGCCTGGTACATTTTCTTAAGCTCATCGGATGCGTTGGTATCGCCACCGATTGTCTCAACTACGAGAGTGTTACCTGTCTCTTCGTTGTACTTAGCAGCGAGCGCCTGCATCTGATCGTTGATCTCAGGCTTACCGTTAAGAAGACGAACAGCTCCTGCTTCAGCTGTCTCTGTAGCAGCGGGAGCTGCTTCAGTAGTTGCTGTAGTGTCTGTCTGTGTCTCTGTCTGTGTCTCTGTCTGTGTCTCTGTCTGTGCCTCAGGCTGAGCAGCAGTGTCAGATGTAGTTGTGCTGGTTGTGCCTGTAGTACCGCATGCAGCAAGTGTTGCGACCATGGTGCCTGCAAGAAGTACTGACATAAGTTTCTTTTTCATTTGTTACCCTCCTTTTGTGCATTGTGCAATATTGAATCTAAAATTCTTGTGTTACTTTTGCGCATAAGTTGTACGCTAAATTCAAAATATCACAATTATGCACAAAAGGCAAGCATATTTCGCATGTTTTCTCGCGCTCTAAAAATCAAAAACACCGCAAAACGCTTGTTTACTGGCTTTGCGGTGTTTGCTCTAAATCATAAAATTTTATTAAATATATCAAAAATATTCGTTAAATCGATAAATGCTGTAACTTATGCGCAAAAGTTAATTTAGGCAATTTTTACATGTGCTGACTTTAACGATTAAGCTCTTACTGTGTCACGAATAACAAGATGAGTAGGAAGCTTGATCTGGTTCGGCGTCTTCTGGCCGTTTAGCTGTTTGAGCAGAGTATCTGCGGCAACGATTCCCTTTTTCTTAACATCCTGATGAACTGTGGTAAGAGCCGGACGGTGGAGCTGACCCAGCATGTTGTCGTCGAAGCCTGCAATGGAAATGTCTTCGGGAACTCTGATGCCTCTGTCTGTGAGAGCGGCGATAAGGGTCACCGCATAGAGATCCGATACGCACATGATGGCATCGAAATTCTTGGCTTTTCTGCAGATCTCCTCAAGACTGTCCTGAATCTCATCGGATTTGGGTCTTATCTTTAAAAAGTCGCTCTGCTTGAATTTCAGTCCCCCATCTGCAAGGGCTTTTTTGTAACCGTTGAGTCTTGCCAGGTCTACGCCGCTCTGGTTATCGGAGAGGAAGGCAATCCTCTTATGACCCTTGACTATCATGTAGTTGACCATGTCATAGGTTCCCTGCTCGTCATCAAGTCCTACGTTGGTGAAGTGCTTGAGACCTTCAATACTGTAGGTATCAAGGCATACGATGGGCTTCTTGTACTTCTCGCTGACACGGATTCCGTCATCATCCAGCATTCCGAAAAGGATAAGACCGTCCACATTCCAGGTAGACACATGTCTCATGATCTCGGTGGTGTCGCTGGAAATATAGAGCATCATGAAGTAACCTGCATTTCTTATGGTCTCCTCGACGCCTCCGATAAGTTCGGATACGAAGGGGTCCATGATCAGGTTCTCATATTTGTCTGCTCTGGCCTTCAGGGCAAGACCGATTATCTTGGACTGATTCTGAGCAAGGTTACGTGCACTGATATTCGGCACATAGTCAACCTTATCCAAAAAGTCCTGGACTTTTTTCTGGGTCTCCGGAGACACTTCTCCGGTTTTTCCGTGAATAACATTTGAAACCGTCGTAGTGCTCATATTTAGTTGCTTTGCAATCTCTTTAATCGTAATCATAATTTTTTTTTGGTCTTTACAAAGAAAAAAAGTTATTGTATCTTGTGTTCAAATAAAACTTCATTTTTGAAAATTTTTTTGTGCTTATGCGCAAAAGCTTTTCTACTTTCAAAAATACCATGAGTGACTTTAGTTGTCAAAAAAGAGGAGAATTATGAACAACCAATACGAAAAAATCTCAGTAAACAAAGATCAGATCCTGGAGAACCTGAAAAAGGCCGCAGAGTGTGCTTCTTCCATCACAATCCCCGATGACATCCCTCACGGCGATATGCCCGGTGATAAGGTTGAAATCGGTGACAGCCACAGAGCCAAGGCAGGAACCATTTTTCCCGAGCTGGTAAAAGAGTTGGAGAAGGCCATGGGCGCTAACCCTTACGGAAGAGCTGTTGTTGCCGTTTGCGGAGGTTCCGGCGTGGGCAAATCAGAAATTGCGTCATGTCTGTCATATCTTCTGAACAGCGAAGGAATAGGCAGTTATACCATGTCCGGCGATAATTATCCTCACCGCATTCCCATGTACAATGATGCGGAAAGACTTCATACATACAGGGTTGCAGGCATCAGAGCAATGGTTGACGCTGGTGTCATGAATCCCGAAAACTATGCCAAGGTCAAAGAGTGGCAGATAGCCGAAGATGACGCAAACAAGGCACATGCAGAGACTGACACATGGTTCAGTTACTACCTTGACGGCGGCAGAAAGGCCCTTAATAATTACCTGGGTACACCCAAGGAAACCGACTTTGAAGAGGTTGATACCATTATGAAGGCTTTCAAGGATGGTGCCAAGTCCCTTTTCCTTAAAAGAATGGGAAGAGACGAAGCTTCTCTTTGGTACGACTGCGTTGATATGTCTGACAAGCAGGTGCTTATTGTTGAGTGGACCCACGGCAACAGTGACTACATGAGTCAGGTTGATATACCGGTTCTTTTGAACAGTACACCACAGGAGACTCTCGAGCACAGAAGATCCAGAAACAGAGATGGCAAGCTGGACAGCCCCTTCACCATGATGGTTTTGGAGCTGGAGCAGCAAAAGCTCGTTGATCAGGCTCACAAGGCCAAGATCATCATCACCAAGGCCGGTGAACTTATAAGCTACGACGGATTCAAGAAACTCTACGGAATGGACTAAGATGGTTTAGGAGGAAATTCATGAGTAAAAAATATGTGGATAACGGACCTATGCTCAACGCCTATCCCGATAGCATGGGCGGCACCCTGAAGGATATTGTTTCTGTCCTTTCCAAAAAAGAATTTGAAGACGTATTTCAGTCTTTTTACATTCTGCCCAGTATCTTCAACACTGATCTGGACAGAGGTTTTTCTGTAATTGATTATGGAATCAATGAGGAACTTGGAAGCAAAGAAGATATCGATGCTCTGGGTAAGCTTGATATCGACCTTAAGCTTGATTTTATCTTAAATCACGCATCTGTCCTGTCACCTCAGTTCCAGGATCTTGTTAAGAACGGTGAGAAGTCCAAATACGCTGACTTTTTCATCAACTGGAACAAGTTCTGGGAAGGCTGTGGAGACATGACTCCTGAAGGCTATATTCAGCCAAGGCAGGAGTACATCAAGGACATGTTTTTCAGAAAGCCGGGACTTCCCATCCTCATGGTGAGAATGCCTGACGGCAAGGATATTCCTTACTGGAACACCTTCTATCAGGAGGTTCAGTACAAGCGTCCCGATGCGCAGGATCTCATGGAGGTTATGGATATTCAGTATCTGTCAGCTCAGAGACTGTCTGAAAGAGTCTGCAAGGCTCTGGATGAGGGCAAGAAGCCCTCAGAGATTGATTTTACAGGATATGAGAAATACAATGATAAGACAGTGGACTATCTGGAATCCAAGAGACGCTATCTTGGTCAGATGGACCTTAATATCAAATCAGACCTTGTTTGGGAGCATTACAGAAACACCTTGAAGAGCCTGTCAGGCTACGGCGCAAAGATTGTAAGACTTGATGCCTTCGCCTATGCACCCAAGGAACCCGGCAAGAAGAATTTCCTCAATGAGCCCGACACCTGGGACGTACTTGAGAAGGTTAAAAAGCTGGCCGACGAGTTCGGAGTAGCACTTCTTCCCGAGATTCACGCAAGCTACAGCGAGAAGATCTATGAAGTTGTGGCAAACAAGGGCTACATGACCTATGATTTCTTCCTTCCCGGACTCCTTATCTATGCCATTGAGAGCAGATCCGGTGAACTTCTGAAGAAATGGGCCGATGAGATTCAGGAAAAGAAGATCAGAGTTGTCAATATGCTGGGCTGCCACGACGGAATCCCGCTTCTTGATCTTAAGGGAATCCTTCCAGAAGAAGACATTCAGAACATGATCGACACCATCGTCGGAAGAGGCGGCTTTGTCAAAGACCTTCACGGCGCCAAGAACATGTATTATCAGGTAAATGCTACCTACTACAGCGCCCTTGGAGATGACGACAAGAAGATGCTCTTTGCGAGAGCGATTCAGATGTTCATGCCCGGTAAGCCCCAGGTATGGTACCTTGATCTCTTCGCAGGCAAAAATGATCACGAAGCAGTTAAGCGTGCGGGAGCCGGCGGACACAAGGAAATCAACAGAACCAATCTTAGCCTGTCTGACATAGAAGAGGCCATGAAGAAGGATGTTGTGAAGAAGCAGCTTGAGCTTCTTGCCTTCAGAAATACTCATCCCGCCTTTGGCTTCGATGCTGACCTCCAGGTTAATGTTGACGGAAGTGTCATGACCTTCGAGTGGACAAACGGTGAGCACAAGGCAGTTCTTGAGGCTGATTTTAGTGATTACAGCTACAAGATAACAAAATGAGAAATTACCAATTGCATATTTATAACCATATTGAAAAGGCAGGAGAGCTATCGGTTCTCCTGCCTTTTTATGTCGTATTACTGAATCGTATATTGTTTAATTATACCCCGAACCGTAGTTTCCAGATGGGGCTTCAGGTCATTTAAGGATACCGGATCGTCATACATTATGGAGCTGTAGCCGGTGGAGCCTACAAGCTCGATGATAAGAAAGAGCATGACCTCAGGTTCCTTGAAGTTAAGGCCTGATTCTGCGATCATTTTTCTATATACTTCGCCAAAGTCCACGTCATCACTGCTGACGGGAGTGGTGAGAGCCTTCTTGAATACAGCCCAGCTAAGGTCCTTGTAGATGAAAGCAAGAAGTCCCTTGTTGGCGGCCAGTTCATCCAGAACATAATCCATAATAAAGATAAGTCTGTCTTCAAAGCCCTCTATTCCGGCCTCATCCAGCGCATGATATGCCTGCATGAAGAGCTGGCTGGACTTGTGGGCGATGAGTCTGTTCCTGATATCATATTTATCCTTGAAATACAGATAAAAGGTACCCTTTGCCACGCCGGCCTTCTCAACTATGTCGGAAATGGAGGTCTTGTTAAGTCCCTTTGAGGTAAAGAGCTCAAAGGAGGTGTTCAAAAGGCTCTCCATCTTCAGTTTCTTGTTCTGTTCAGCTTTTCCCATATATTTGTCCTCATCAATTTATTCTATTATGGCAGATAGTGCATATTCATGCAATAAAACAAAACTATATTTCAGAAATCGATTGTTTTCTTTATAAAAATTTTTCAAAAAAAATATTGACCATCAGTCATAAACATGTTATACCATACTATAGAAAATGACCAACGGTCAAGAATAAATTTCAAAGATCCTGAATCTTATTGAAAAAAGTTCTCGTTGGCAAAACGCTTTTTTGTGCTCATATAGTGCGGAAAGGTGATATATTTGAGGAGGTGAAGTTATGAACAAACTTTCACATGTTATTGTTAAACTGAGATTTGTCATACTGATTGTAGCCTTTGCACTGCTGATTCCGTCAGCTGTGGGCTATTTCAACACAAGAGTTAATTACGATATTCTTACTTATCTTCCTAAGGATATTGAGACCATGAAGGGCCAGGATGTTCTTCTTGATCAGTTCGGTACCGGAGCCTTCGTGCTGTACGTGGCCGAGGGAATGGAAGAGAAGGATGTGGCAGCCCTTAAGGCCAAGATCGAAGAGGTTGATCATGTATCCGATGTACTCTGGTACGATTCAGTCCTTGATCTTTCCATTCCGATGGAGATGCTCCCATCCCATGTATATGAAGCTTTTAACAGCGGCGATGCCACAATGATGTTCGTCATATTTGATGAGGGAACTTCCTCAGACGGAACCATGAAGGCCATCGAGGACATCAGGAAGATTTCCAACAAGCAGTGCTTCATGAGCGGAATGAGCGCCATAGTTACAGATACCAAGAACATGGCTATGAAGGAGACACCTATTTATGTAGGAATCGCAGTTCTTCTTGCGGTAATAGTTCTTTCACTTACAATGGACTCCTACCTGATACCTTTTTTCTTCCTTCTTAGTATAGGAATGGCCATCGTGTACAACATGGGAACCAATGTATTCAAAGGAGAGATTTCCTTTATTACACAGTCCCTGAGCGCAGTACTTCAGCTTGGTGTTACCCTGGACTACTCAATCTTCCTTTGGCACAGCTATCAGGAAGAGCTTAGCCAAAACGATGACAAGAACGATGCCATGGCAAATGCCATTACCGCAACCTTCCAGTCGGTAATCGGATCTTCAATAACCACTGTTGCCGGATTTATCGCATTGATGTTCATGAGCTTCACACTGGGCCTGGACCTGGGCGTTGTAATGGCCAAGGGTGTTGTATTCGGAGTTATCGGATGTGTAACCATCCTTCCCAGCATGATCCTTGTTTTTGACAACCTTATAGAGAAGACCAAGCACAAACCTCTGATGCCCGAATTTGTTAAGATCCCGAATTTTGTGGCTAAGCACTACCTGGTATTTTTCCTGGTCTTCCTTGCACTTATTACTCCTGCAGTTTATGGAAACAACCACACCAGTGTTTACTACGATCTCACCCAGACTCTTCCGGACAGCCTTGAGAGCGTACAGGGAGCCAATGAGGTTGATGAGAAGTTCGAAATGAACTCCGCATACATGCTCCTTGTGGACAAGAACCTTGATACAGCTTCTATGAATCAGATGATAAAGGAGCTGAAGGACACCGACGGTATCCTCTCAGTCCTTGGAACCGACTCCATTGTAGGACCTGCTTTCCCAAGAGAGTTCATTCCTGAGGATACACTTAAGAAGCTGGAGAGCGACGATTGGAAGATGGTTCTTTTGACCACGGATTACAAGATCGCCTCCGATGAGATCAACAATCAGATCACAGAGGTAGACAGGATAGTTAAGAGCTATGACCCCAAGGCTATGGTTGTGGGCGAGGCTCCCTGCACCAAGGATCTAATCAACATAACCAACCACGATTTCCAGGTTGTTAACTTTGTTTCCATCGGACTTGTATTCCTTATTATTGCTTTTGTACTTAAGTCCGCGAGCCTTCCGTTCATCCTGGTTTCGGTTATCGAGTTTGCTATTTTTGTTAACATGGGACTTCCTTATTACACACATACAACCATTCCTTTCATCTCATCGGTTGTAATCGGAACCATTCAGCTGGGAGCCACCGTTGACTATGCGATCCTGATGACTACCAGATACCTGAGTGAGAGAAATTTAGGGCATAACAAGAAGGAAGCTACATTGATAGCACTTTCCACCAGCATGAAGTCGGTTATTGTAAGTGCGCTGAGCTTTTTTGCCGCAACCTTCGGTGTTGGCATGATCTCCAGTATCGACATGATCGGTTCACTTTGTAACCTCATGGCAAGAGGCGCCATCATCAGTATGTTCACCGTACTTCTGGTACTGCCCGCAATGTACATGATCTTCGACGGACTCATTATCAGAACAACCTTCGGCATGACAGTAAGTGACGAGAAGGATTCACATCACACAGGATTTATTCACAGACACAAAGTTGCCTGATTATACATACAAACTTATATGTACATACGTACATAGGAAAAGAGGAAAATTATGATCAGAAAAAATCTAATGAAAACTTTAACAGTTGTTATGGCAGCAATGCTTGCAGTTATGACAGTTGCCTGCGGTGCTTCCACAACTAAGGATACAACAACAGCAATTGAAACGCAGGCACCCGAGGACAAGGCCCTTGAGAACACCATCGTGGATATGGCAACAAGAGCCGGCGGAGCTACCACAGATGCAGGCAAGGTTGAGACAGTATATGTCACAGCCAATGCCAACGGTGAAGTCGGAGATGTAATCGTCAGCGAATGGCTCAAGAATGCAGACGCTTCCAAGGAGATCAAGGACTCCACACAGCTCAAGGATATTGTTAATGTCAAAGGTTCAGAGACCTTCACTGAGTCCCCCGACGGAACCGTTGTATGGGACGCTGAGGGAGCAGATATCTATTATCAGGGAACCACAGAAAAGGAGCTTCCCGTTAATATGAAGATCACCTACACTCTCAACGGCAAAGAGATTTCTCCCGAGGAACTTGCAGGTAAGAGCGGTAAGGTTACAATCCGTTTTGACTATGAGAACAAGGATAAAAAGACAGTTAACGTAGACGGCAAGGATATTGAGGTATATACACCTTTTGCCATGGTATCAGGTATGATGCTTGATTCCGATAAATTCGCAAATGTAGAGGTATCAAACGGTAAGGTTATCTCCGATGGTGGCAAGATCGTGGTTATGGGCGTTGCAGTTCCCGGACTTAAGGAGAGCCTTGATATCAGCGATGAGAAGTGGGAAGAGCTGGATGAGGATGGCAAGATCGAGGACAAGTTATCTGATCACTTCGAAGTAACAGCTGATGTAAATAATTTCGAACTTGGAATGACCATTACAATGGCAAGCTCCGATATCCTCAATGATTTCGGAATGTCAGAGCTTACAGGCTCAGATAAGATAACCGATCTTAAGGCCGACATGGGCGAGCTCAAGGATGGCTCAACACAGCTGGTTGACGGAACCAAGACCCTGAAGGACGGAACCGGTGAACTCAGAGAGGGCGCTGACAAGCTCTATGACGGTTCACAGCAGCTGGCAGACGGCACAGGATCATTGTATGACGGAACACAGTCACTTGTCAGTGGTACAGGAGAGCTTGCAAACGGCAGCGGTCAGCTGGCAAGCGGCAGCAAGGAACTTGCAAACGGCGCAGGTCAGCTTGCAAGCGGCAGCAAAGAGCTGGCAAACGGAACTTCCCAGCTTGCAAGCGGAAGTAAAGAACTTGCAAACGGAACAAGCCAGCTGGCAGGCGGAGCAAAAGAGCTCGCCGGAGGAACCAAGGACCTTGCTGATGGAAGTAAGACTCTCGCAGCCGGCGGCGATACATTATATGGCGGACTTGTTGATTATCTGAATGCTACCAAGCAGATTCAGGAAGGCTCTGCAGAACTTGCTGACGGTGCAGGTCAGTTAAAGGCAGGTTCTGAGAAGCTTGTAGATGAAATGACCCAGGCTGAAATAGTTAGCAGTGCAGCTGCTCTTGCAAGCGGCTCAGCTCAGGTAAGCACAGGTGTAGGCGAGGTTGTTGAAAAGCTCACTGCCCTTAGCGGCCTTATGACCAAGAAACAGGAGATCAGCGGCCAGTATGAGGCATTCTGCCATGCACAGGCTTTCCTTGAAGGAAGGGAAGAGTGCAGCGAGACAGTTGTTAAGGCTCTGTACTTCCTGTCAGACGGTAAGATCGCAGATGCTGCAACAGCTATTGATATCAGAGATACAGGACTTGCAGCACTTCAGGGAAGCGCTACTGCAGGCGTAAGCCAGGAAGAGAACGGCGATGAGCTCGTAATAGAGGCAGAATACGGAGTACTTACTGAAGAAGGCGCACCTGAAGGCGGCGATGGTTCAGACAAAGAGTCCGGTAATAAGGGAGAAGGCGACGCTCAGCCCGCTACAGGTGAAGGTCAGCCCACAGGCGACGCTCAGCCTACAGATGGCGATGGACAGCCTGCAGGCGACAATGCTAATGCAGGAAGTACCGGAGACAATGGATATTCCGGTGACAACGGAAATGCCGGAGATAATACAAATGGCGGAAGCACGGGTGACACCACAAATGCCGGTGATAACACTCAGGGCGGCGACAATGGCGGCGCTGGTGATACCGGAAGTACAGGAAATACTGAAGGTACAGGAAATACTGAAAGTACAGGAAATACTGAAGGTACAGGAAATACTGAAGGTACAGGAAATACAGAAAGTACAGGAAGTACAGGTTCAGAGGGTACAATAACTCTTACCTATGATGAACTCCAGGATATGCTCAAGAAGGCAGCTGATGAAGCAGCAGCTGTTGCTTCCGAGAAGACCAAAGAGGCTGTTTTGGCTCAGGTTAAGGAAGAGTCAGACAAGAAGACAGCTGAGACCAAGACTCTTAT
>NZ_ATVS01000041.1 GCF_000420845.1 Butyrivibrio sp. AE3009
GCTGCTTTTTTTTCTTCTTTGAGTTCCTTGGCACTCTTAGCGGTTGCGGTCTTAACCGTAGCTTCCTTCTTAGGTTCTCCCTTCTTTGGCTCTTCCTTCCTGGATTCTTCTACCTTGGGTTCTTCTACCTTGGATTCTTCTACCTTGGATTCTTCTACCTTGAGTTCTTCTACCTTGGATTCTTCTACCTTGGATTCTTCTACCTTGGGTTCTTCTACCTTGAGTTCTTCTACCTTGGGTTCTTCTACCTTGAGTTCTTCTACCTTGAGTTCTTCTACCTTGAGTTCTTCTACCTTGAGTTCTTCTACCTTAGTCTCTGCAACCGGAGTTTGAACCTTATTCGCCTGTTCCTGATTTTTCTGTGCTTTTGCTACGTATTTTTTCTTATTCTTACTCATTTCTCTCTATCCCGTCTTATTATGCCCAGTATCGCCATAACAATGGAAGCTATTACCGCTCCGATCATCGTACCGGAAACATTAGTCACTAAATCGGTTATCTCAAATATTCCTCTTTTGGTCACAAGCTGAAAGAATTCAATTGTAAAGCTTGTAAGAAATCCGGTGATGGTAACCATCAAAAAAGCTTTGATCTGTTTATCACCGGGTCTTTTAAGTCTCAGCAAAAATCCCCAGGGCACAAAAAGAATCACATTCAGGATACTGTATACCGCCTGCTTCACCATATACCATCCGCCCCTTATAGACCCCAGGTTCAAATGAATGGATATATTTCCGGATCTTGATCCGCCCTCTCGTCTAAACAGAGTTATCATCAGAATCACACCGGCATAGCAGATAGTACAAAAAGTCAGTATCATCTGACTCTTAGTCACTTTCTGTCCCGTTTTCATAAGGACTGCCTTGGCGATCACAAGGCACAACAGTGCCACCAAGATCAAAAGGATGATATCGCTGAAATAGATTCCACGAATCTGCTCGGATATTAAATTAACCATCATGCTATAATAATCGTTTACACTCATTTTTACAGCTCAGGAAGCTTTTCCCCTCTCTGTTGTGCAATCAGACACCCGTAAAAAGGAATACCCTGATTTAACTTCTTGTATCTGTTCTTCCTTACCATAATCTGGACCTTGTCAAAGATCCACTGATTTCCGGAGAGCAATGACTTGATCCTGCCCTTCAGGGTCTTGGATCTATCTACCTTGATCTGCCATTCACCTGCACACAGATGCACTGCGTAGTGATTGCCAAGGAGCTTACCAATCTCAAAAAACTCCTTAGGGTAGATAACAAAATCTCCCATATCCTGATACTTGTTTCCAAGTTTGAATTCCGGATAATGCTTCAGAATGTAGTAGGTATGATAATAATTGCTGGTGGCATATCCCCTGACTAAGAGTTCTCCGTTTTCGCCTTCTGTGAAAACCTTTCCCCCTCTTGCCTTTTCCCTGGATACGATCACGGATCTGTCATACATATCAAGAAGCCCCTTAATATAGGAATTCCCCTTTTCACTTCCGATAATGGCAGTTCCCACTGAACAATCAAAAATGAAATTCAAAAAAGCAGTATGCTTAAGCAGCGGATCGAAGCTTTTATTTATCTTTACATCCGTATCCAGATATATTCCGCCGTATTCATACACAGCCTTGAGTCTGTAATAATCTCCGATAAAACCAAGCTGCCTGTCTGCATAAGTCTTTCTGACAAAATCATTTTCATCGAAGCTGCAGTTGGATTCATCCCATCTCATAACGGTGTATCCCTCAAGCTTCTCCCAGGAATCAAGACATTTCTGAAGATCCGGCGGAAGTGGTTTTCCTCCGAACCAGCAGTAATGAATTATCTTGGGAATCCTGTCCCCAGCTTCAGGCTTTATTGTTTTTAATTCTTCCGGATCAGATGTTTGCTTTAATAACGACATTGTAGAAGTTCCCCTTTTTTTCAAGCAGCTCCTTGTCAAATCTGGTGCTTAGCTTGTGAATCCCCGTTGTCTTTTTTAACATTTCCCATTTATTTGCATCATAGTCATCGTATATATAGGTCGCCAGAACATGAGCCTGAGCCTGGCTGACAATAGGCATTGCCTTGAAGTCTTCCTGATAAAAATCGTTGACTATGCTCTCCATAATGTGATACAAAAAGTAGTTCTCCGCATAATCATGATCCTTCCAATAAGCAAACAGAAGCTCCTGGAGAAGGCATAGCATATTGTTGTTGGTGGTACTGTGAATAAACCAGTTGTTAAGCTCCATGATCTCAGGGTTAAAACCAAAGTAGTAATAACTGATCATGAAAAGCTGCGTCTTATCAATATCTTCAAATAGACTTCCATCAGTCATAAAAACCGTTGAATCAAGCCAATAACCGCCATATTTTATGAGAAGCGCATTCCTTACAATATCTGAAAAATGTGCATCTCCGATCTTACCTTCCTGCCTTTTCCTTTTAATAAAATCAGGTAGTTCAATATAGTCATAGACATTCTGCTCATCCAAGACCACAAACTCCTTATCGGGAAGGCATTTCTTCTGACTCTCATAGCACTTCTTTACGATTTCAGGAGCTTGATCTATACCCTGAAGCCACATGGACCAGATAACATCAGAGTTACTATGCTTTTCCCTATCCTCCCATGGACGAACAGCGGTGCATCGTTCCAGATATCTTTTCTTGTATCTTCTGTAAAAGATCATTCTGTGCTTCTGCCCTGCCATCACACTGTACAGGAAAGAGGTCTTCTCGTCGTTGTAGCGGAGCTTTTCCATTGCCTTATCATAGATGGTTCCAAGAAGCATTCTCTCTTTAATTCTGTTTTTCAGCTTACTTGATTCTGGCAAAATAGAACTTCTCCTTTTTTAAATATCTGCTCTTCTTTTTTTCTTTTGGCACGTAAGGTGACTTGTCTGCACAAATATAAATCGCAAAAAGCACATATAAATACTTTAGCGTCTGAAGTGAATCAACAACCTTGATATTAAGTAGATACATTGAAGCACCGACAAAACACATTCGAATTATACCCGATCTGGTCTTAATAATGTCTTTCGCCATTGAAGCTGTAAGTCCAAAAACGTAAAGCATAAATGAATACATTCCGGGATAAGCATAACGAACAAATTCAGCTATATAAAAATTATCAATGGATTCAACTTTCCTTCCATTAACCAGTGACCTAAAACCTCTCTTTCTTCCCAGTCCCAGAATTGGATTAACCCAATCAACATGAAATATTTCTTCCAAAAGATCTCTATATGCTTTACTCTGACGTAGCTGCGTTACATCAGCACCATAAGCTGCAGAATATGTTGTATCAAAAACAGAGTCATATACACTTGTCAGCTGTAACATAATATAGTTTCCGAATGAAGTCTTAAAAGTTGCTGCCAAAATTAAACCGAATGCTATCAGGCCTGTCGCAAGATAAATACAATTAGCTTTGAAATACTTCAAATCTGACAATACAAACATAAGAGCAATTTCAGCAAAAGCCACACCAAGAGTTGATCTTGATCCGGTCTGAAAAACATTGACCATAAGAAGTATTAAAAGAACCGGTCTTCTGAACACATTGAATTCCTTCGTTTTTACATCATATGCTGAAACCGGCAACATTGTCACAAGCATAAGACCATAGCCAAGTGAGTGGTTGGCGGAGCTCATAATTCTATAATGGCCACCTCTTATAAACCTTCCGGTATATATACCGTCAATAGTCTTAAGGTAAGCAAACGGAGAAGTTCCCATAACAATCTCTAGTAATCCAAGAAAAGTCAAGGCATATACTAAAGTCAATATAAGCTGAACAAACTCATCAACGCCAAAAGTATGTTTGATAAGATAAATGAGAATATACATCTCCAAAAACTCGATAAATGGATTCAGGAAAGCATTAAGATCCGCTCGAAGGACCATGGTATAGCCAATAACAATAATATACGGAATAAGTACAAGCCATACTTTCTCCGTAAGAAGAATATTCTTAAAATCCTGAGTTCGCTGGTAATCTGCAATCACCATTGCAAGAACCAGAATGATCATAATTCTTACAGCAGTAAGGTCAAATATCGGATTCGGAAGACCAAAGTACTGAGGAAGCACATATAATGCAAAAACATAGCCTACCGCAATCTTTTTAAAGGCATTTAGTTCCTTGTCGTTTCTTAAATATTTACTTTTTTCTCCCGGAACAAAAACCGCAGTATTTTCCATAGTTTACAATCTCTTTGCCTCAGGCTCTGAGAGCCATCATCAGTTCCACCGGAATGGAACGCCTTTTATGATAACAGTCCGTATATGCAAAAAGCTTGAAGAAGTTCATAAGCTTTCTGCTCTCTATAAGGTCAATTCTCTTCTGGGTAGCTCTGATATGCTTATCCAGAAGTCTTATCTTATCGATTTCCGTGCCATGCATAAGGCAGTACTGTCTTGTCTGCTCATGGCTCTTTTTAAGGTCCTTAAGGTACTTAAGTCTCTTATCGTTCTGATGTTCCTTGTGAAGAGTAACATTGGAGGAATGAAGGCGCCTCTTTAAAGTAACCTTGTGGTAAAAATAGAGGCTCTCTCTTGCAAGAGCAAGCTTCCATACGAACTCATCATGGGCCCATCCCTCATACCAAAAGCTGTCAACTTCATCGAGAAAGCTTCTTCTCATGGCCATGGTACAGCCCTGACAGCCTATGAAGATATTGGCGGAATTAAACTCCATCTTTTGAAGAGACTCATCGTTTCTGAAGGTCGCCAGCTCCCACTTCTGTGGATCCGGCGCATCCTCAGAGCACTTGAAGGGCTCGAATTCGGAGCCGATAAGTTCTGCTGCCGGATTATCTCTAAGGACACCTACCATCTTCTCAACTCTGTCAGAAACCCAGATATCATCCTGATCACAAAATAGAATGTAATCCCCTGTGGTCTTCCTGAGAGCATTAACAAAATTGGAGGCGTATCCCAGATTCTTCTCATTTACAGAAAAGAAAAACCTATCCTGAAGGTCATGCTTCTCAATAAAATTCCTTACCACCTCAGCTGTTCTGTCAGAAGATCTGTCATCGCAGATGATAACTTCATCCACCGGCAGAGTCTGATCAAGAATTGACTCAAGCTGCTCTTCTATGAACTTTTCACCGTTATAGGCAGCCATCGCCACCGAGATCTTTCCGCTCATCCAACCATTACCCTGGCAAGTACTTTGCCGTAGATAGGACAGGTTACCCTGTTTACGGTTTTTATGTACATACCGATTTTTCCCTTGAAATACTTGTTTTTCCTATAATCCGGAAAATGCTTGATCACAAAACCAAAGGTCTTGTTGTATAGCTCTCTTCGCATAAAATCCGAATCCACACGGCCTATTCTGCTGATATTGCTGCAAAAAGCCGTCTTAACACAAAAATATTCGAGCTCATCCTTGTACTTTCCATAAATACCGTTTCTTTGGAAGAACTCGATTATGTCATCAAAGACGTTGAATATGTCTCCGACTCTCCTCCCCAGGTTACCTGTCATGGTTGAGTTACCCCTGACACAGTAATAAACCAGCTTCTCATCCACATAGGCATGTTTCCTGACAAAGGGAAGGGTCTTGATATAAAAGGCCGTATCCTCGTAGATCATTCCTTCCGGGAAGGTTATATTATTCTCTATAAGAATCTCTCTCCTATACAACTTGTTCCAGGGAGAAACCTGGGGATTGAGGAACAGTTCCTTAACATTCTCATGAGCACAGATAGTTCCTCGTGTTCCTATTTCCTTATAAAGAGGAAGTCCATCCGGACCTGTCTCACCAAGTTCCAACATGCTGTGATAATGACATTCACAGAGGTCTGCGTTCTCTTTAACAGCCCTGTCATATAACTTCTTAAAAAGCTCGGGATCCACATAGTCATCGGAATCGGCAAAGCCTATATAATCTCCTGTTGCCTTGGATATACCAAGGTTTCTTGCAGTGGCCTGCCCACCGTTGGTCTTGTTATAGACCTTGATAAGATCAGGGTAACGCTGCCTGTATTCCTCAATTATCTGAGGCGATGAATCCGTGGAGCCGTCATTGACAATGATAAGTTCCATCTTACTCTTGTCCAAAGTCTGGGCCAGCAGCGCATCCATGCATCTTCTTAAATACTTTTCCGTGTTATACACGGGAATTACTACGCTTACCATACTCCCCACCGTTTATGTATTCCTTGTGATTGTAGTCCTCGGACATAACGGAAATGCCGTTGTAAATAAATCCGCAGATGTTGGCATCAACCGCTTCAAGTCTTCTGATTATCAGCTCTTCTCTCTCAAACCTTGTTACTGCTTCCCTGATAACAACAACAAAGGCGGTGGCTACATTTACAACCTCCACGCCATCGGCTACTACACCGATTGAAGGAGTATCGATAATTATATAATCATAATCCTCTTTTTTATCTGAGATCAGTTCCTTCCACTTCTCACTGATAAGAAGGTCTGTAGGGTTTGGCGGAAATGCGCCTGTCGAAATGAAATCAAGGTTCTCAGCGATGTTTTCATGAATAACCACTTCTGAACAGATACCGGCAAGATATTCACTAAGTCCCTGTCCTGCTTCCATTCCAAACTCTTCGGCGATATTGCCGTTACGAAGGTCAGCATCCACCAGCAGTGTCTTCTTGCCCATAAGAGCAAAGCTCCTGGCAACGTTAATGGAATTGGTGGTCTTACCCTCATCGTAGTCAGCACCTGTTATTGCAAATACAGGGCATCTCTCTCCTTTACCAAGAAAAAGAAGATTAGTCCTGATATCGTTATAGGCCTCTCTCAATATGAACTCGCTATTCTCATCAAGAAGGACATTGGGCTCACCATTTTCCTTTTTGTCCCTGATAAGAGGA
This sequence comes from Butyrivibrio sp. AE3009, assembly GCF_000420845.1. Taxonomy (GTDB): domain Bacteria; phylum Bacillota; class Clostridia; order Lachnospirales; family Lachnospiraceae; genus Butyrivibrio. Next base: position 6,824 of record NZ_ATVS01000041.1, read on the forward strand.
ACCATACCAAGGATTGGAATATTGAACATATCCTCAACCTCATAAGTTCTTCTGTAGGTGGTGTTCATAAGTCCCTTGTAGATGAAGAAAAGGGCTGAAAGAACTCCGCCGGCCGCAACGCCTAAGGCAATCATCATAAATATACTGGTTGATTTGTATGGAGCTGTGGGAAGCACTGCTTCATCAAGAATCTCAATACCTCCGGACTTAACTATACTTACGATTTTCTCCGGTGCCAGTGCTCCAATAGTGTTGGCTATGGTCATTGCCATATATGGATCGGGATCTCGAACAGTAACCTTGAATACGGCAGTTCCCCCAACTGCCTGAGTTGAAACATAGCTCCTCAGCCTAGAAACTGTGTAATACATAGGATTAAGTTCTGCTTCCTCAATAACGGATTTCAGGAATCCATCACTTTTAAGAATCTGTGAATAACTGCTAAGCAATCCGCTGGCCTGACTAATCTCACCTGTAGAAAGGTTGATTCCGTTGTCGTTGATATAATCCGGATTTGAATAAACATAGAACGAAATTGTTGCAGCATAGAGATCGCTCCTCGTAATAAAGGCAAACCCTCCTGCCAATGCTCCAAATATGATTCCGATGAGGATCATGTACTTGAGCTTGGTTTTTATAATCCAGATAAGTTTTTCTAAATGAAAGTTGTTTATAATTGTCTTTAACACTTCTGTTCCCCTTATTATGTATTAGATAAAATCAAGTTCCTTAAGTTTCCCCAAAAACTCCTCTACAGATGCCTCGCACTCTTCTCTGGAAACATCATATTCAGAAAGAAGCTTATCAACTATCTCTCCAAAGGTAATTTCCTCCTGTATAAGATCCCAGATGTCGTTACCGCTTCCCTTGATCATAAAGTACTTGCCGGATTCAAAGTCTATCATTACTTTTTCCCCGGAAAGATCTGTCACATTCAAATTCTTTTTAAGCTTAATCTTTTCACTTACGTTCACCTTCATTACCTCCAAAATGCGCCTTAGTATGCGCCCTTTCTTTTAATTAAAACACCTACTGTCTTAAACAGTATTTCCAAGTCTGACCATATCGTCCAGTTATCGATATACTTAAGGTCAAGCTCTACGACTTCATCGAAGCTCTTGATGTCATTTCTTCCGCTTATCTGCCACAGGCCGGTGATGCCGGGCTTGATGCTGATCCTTCGCCACTGGCTTCGCTTGTATCCGGAAACCTCCTCGGTTGTAGGCGGCCTTGTTCCTACAAGGCTCATCTCGCCTCGAATTACGTTAAACAGCTGTGGAAGCTCATCAATACTGGTTTTCCTGATGAATTTCCCGACCCTGGTGATTCTCGGGTCGTCCTTTATCTTAAACATGAGTCCCTCCATTTCATTTTGGGATTCCAGCTCATGTTTCAGACTCTCTGCATCCTCGCACATGGATCTGAATTTGAATATCTCAAACATTCTTCCGTTCTGACCGACTCTCTTTTGCTTGAATATCACAGGTCCCGGAGAATCAAGTTTAATAGCCAGGCAGGTTATCAGCATTAAAGGCAGAAGCACTATGGCCGCTGTTATGCTTACCATCAGGTCCATACCTCTTTTCAGTACCTGCTCATAGCTGTTAAGTGCGATGGTGTGATAAGTTATAAGCGGATACGTTCCAACGGAACTGACATAACTGTCGGACCTGTTCATCCTTCTGGAATAGGCAACATCCATAACAACCTTGACTGTAACTCCCATCTCCAGGCAGATATCAATGTATTCCTGAATCCGTTCTATATTGTCATCACTGTGGATTATGAAGAACACCTGATCAATCTCATATTTCTTAATGATATCCTCAAGACCTGCCAAGGTACCCAGAACGTTGAATATCCTGTTTGCCGGCATGTCACCTTCAAGGATATAGCCGATTTCTTCCACCTTCACACTGGTTTTGTTCAAAAAGTAGTTGAATTTTTCATACTCATCAAAGTTTCCAACGAATGCTGCTCTCGGTGCCCTGTAAGTCGTGAAAGTCATCTGCAAAAATCTGCTGATAACCATGTTGACGCAGATAGCCACATAGGACAGCACCAAAAACATTATGTGGAATTCTCTTATACTCTGATGAGGATTATAGACATACATAATAGAAGTGGTCACAGCAGCTGCACTCTGCTATTTTTTTATTATACGTTTCTGCATCCATGAAGTCCTTGTAACTGCAGTTCCTCGGTGTGTAATTAGAACTCCCGGTCTGCACAAAGAACTCCTCGCTATACCCCGGCGCCATTTCATCAACAGCCTTGATAAGTCTGTTCATTTGAAATTTCTGCGTTCCCAGCGTGACGAAAATCACGAAAATTCCTCCCATCTTAGGCCGTAATCCCACATTACGGCTTGTTTGTCAGATTAGAATATTCCACCGCCCAGCATGGATTTGGGATACTGCTCCAGCATATCCTCCCACTGCACCATGAAAAGATCTGACATATTATAGACAAGCTTGCCGGTCATGGAAGGTTCTGTTACCCTCGCAAAGGACTCGACATAAACCACTTTTATCCCCAGAAGCTTACCTACCACGCAGAAAGGATAAGCTATAAGTGCGCCTGTCGTTATTATAAAATCGGGTTTTTCCTTAAGAAGAATAATGAGTGTTCTAAAGAACAGCCAAATGAATTTAGGCATGAATGTGATCTGTCTTCGATTCATCTGTGGCAGGTAATATCTCTTATCTGAGCAGAAATTCTTGATCTCGAAATCACTTTTTTCAGTGACAAGAAACGAGTCATATTTTTCCTCAATCCCCTTGAGCCTTGAGATTTCCTCAAGATGACCGCCTGAAGATGCGACAAATGCGACCTTTTTATTCTTCCCCATAAACTTTTCCCCTTTTCCCCAACTTTCGCGAAATGTTAACACATAATAATTTACACTCTCGCTAATCATAAAATCTATCATATTTGTTAGAAATTTTGAAGAGGAGTAAAAAAGTTTTTAAATTCGATAAATTGTTTGCATTTTCTATGCAAATTCGACCATTTTCTTGATTGTTACAACAATAGTAAAAAGCAGCCAGAACCCGCATGGTTACTGGCTGCTTTATTAAGATAATCTTAAAGTTTTTTGATCCTGTTAAGAGCTTCCACGCTGCTTTCATAACTTCCGAATGCGGTGAGTCTGAAGTAGTGTTCTCCGCTGGGGCCAAAGCCCGATCCCGGAGTACCTACAACCCCTGCATTTTCAAGAAGATAATCAAAGAATTCCCAGCTTGTCATGTTGTCTTTGGTTTTAAGCCAAACGTAGGGTGAATTAACACCGCCGTAAACAGTATACCCCGCTTCTTTAAGACCCTCCAGGATATATGATGCGTTTTTCATATATCCGGCAACCATTTCCTTTATCTGAGCTTGCCCTTCGCTGCTGTAGCAGGCTTCTCCTGCTCTCTGCACAATATAGGGAGCTCCATTATATTTGGTTCCGTGGCGTCTTGCCCAGAGACTGTGCATTTCCACTTCACTGCCCTGATACTTAACCTTGAGATCGTGAGGAATTATTGTGGCAGCCAGACGCAGTCCTGTAAAGCCGGCATTCTTGGAGAAGGACCTAAGTTCTATAGCACAAGTTCTGGCACCTTCACACTCAAAGATTGAGTGAGGAACATTATCTTCCGAAATATATGCTTCGTAAGCAGCATCAAATATGATGACGGACCCGTTTTTGTTAGCGTAGTCAACCCAATCCTGAAGTCTGTCCTTGGTGATGGCAGTACCTGTAGGATTATTGGGGAAACACAGATAGATTATGTCAGGAACTTCCTTGGGAAGCTCCGGTGAGAAGTTGTTCTCAGCTGTGCTTGGCATGTATATTACGTTGCTCCAGATGCCGGTCTCCTTGTCGTAGTCACCGCATCTTCCCGACATAACGTTGGAATCCACATACACAGGATAAACCGGGTCGCATACCGCAATCTTGGAATCCCTTGAAAAGATTTCCTGAATGTTGCCGGAATCGGATTTGGCACCGTCCGAGATGAATATCTCATCATCAGCTATATCACAGCCTCTTTTTCTGAAATCATTCTCTGCCATGGCATGTCTTAGGAACTCATAGCCAAGGTCCGGGGCATATCCTCTGAAGGTAGCGGGATCAGCCTGCTCATCCACAGCCTTGTGAAGAGCCTTGATTACTGCTGGCGGAAGGGGCTGTGTCACATCGCCTATTCCAAGTCTTATGATGTTCTTCTCGGGGTTGGCCTGCTGAAAGGCATTGACCTTCTTGGCTATGGTGCTAAAGAGATAGCTTCCGGGAAGTTTCAAATAATCTTCATTTGGTTTGAACATTTTCTTCTCCTTCTTGTGGTAACTAATAACAAAAAAGGCGAACGTCAAAAAGCTCTTTCCGCATCATACAGCCGGAAAAAGTCCTTTGACGTTCACCCCATTGTGAACGACAGTTAAAAAGATTTTACATCATGTTTGTATAAATGTATACATCATTGGATAAAATTTCAGAAACACGCATTTACTGCAGGTTTTGTGAGAATATGATACGAATATCCTATTTTTGCATGGGTTCTTGAGTCTTTATTCAAGAAGCTATACGTTTTTATTCTGAATATGTTATGATAGTTCAAAATTAAATTGTTTGATGCATAAACGGAGGGAAAAGCATGAAGATCAACTTTACCAAGATGCAGGGCTGTGGCAATGATTATGTTTATATAGACGGTGGTAGTGAGAAAATTTCTCAGGATCAAAAATCCGAGTTGGCAATTAGAGTATCCGACAGGCACTTCGGTATCGGCTCCGACGGACTTATTTTCATAAATCCCGTAGAAGATCCTGATGTTGATTTTGAAATGGAGATGTATAACGCAGACGGTTCCCGCTCTGAGATGTGCGGTAACGGCATCAGATGCGTAGCCAAATTCGTATACGACAAAGGTCTTACAGATAAGAAAAAGCTTACCATAGTAAGTGCAGGCAAAAATAAATACATCGATCTTACAGTTGATGAAAACAACCTGGTATCCTCAGTAAAGGTTGATATGGGTGCTCCGATCCTGGAAGCTGCGGAAGTCCCCGTGGCAGTTCCGGATTCCTGTATAACAGCCTCGGATATTTATGGCAGTCACGTCATTGATGCTCCAATTGAAGTTGCGGGAATAACCTGGAACATGACATGTGTGTCAATGGGTAATCCCCACGCAGTTGTCTTCCTGCCTGAAGATATGGATCTGGAGACCTTTGACATTGAGCATTTCGGTCCCCTGTTTGAAAACCATGAGTATTTCCCAAGACGTATAAATACCGAGTTCGTTAAGATTGATAACAGAAACAATGTCCATATGAGAGTCTGGGAGCGTGGAACCGGTGAGACCCTAGCCTGCGGAACAGGGTGCTGTGCTACGGTTACAGCCTGCATTTTAAACGGCCTTACAGACAAAAAAGTCACCGTCCATGTACTTGGAGGTGACATTACATGCAGCTGGGATGGAGAAAAAGATTCTCCGGTTATAATGGAAGGCCCGGCTACGACGGTATTTGAGGGAACGATAGAAGTTGAATAACGATTAAAGGGGCCTATCGATTGAGACTGGCCCCTTAGCTTAATAGTTTTATCCTCGGAACACCATTTCTTTTATAACGAGATTACCCTCGCTTTCCTTAGTCACTACAAACTTATATTTGCCCTTCTTATCAAAGGAAAGTACACAATTTGTACTTCCTGCTTCAAGCTGATTTGTGGATACCAATTCACCATTGCAATATACTTCAAGAGTATTATGGTTATCCTCCGCTTCATACTTTAATTCATACTCAAAGCTACACGGTGCTTTTATTATGGCACTTGTCAACTTAATTCCAGAACTATCACAGTGAAGATAGCCCTTTTCATCCACAATTCCTTCAGTGACATATCCCGGCGTAATTGCCAGATCGATAGTCTCAAATCCATTAGCTATAAGACTTATGCCGTCAAAAGCATTGCTGTCCGAATAGTATAAAGAATATGTATCAACTTTTCCTATAGCAACATAATTCTCATGAATGAAAGTCGGCATTTTATCTATATCTTTTTCATGAATGGCAAATATATTCTTATCTGAAAATGCCGATCTGTCTCTCTCAGTTATATAATAATCATAGTTTACAATTGTATTAAGATCTGTATTGTAAACCTCATAAATATGATCCTTATCCATCACCTTCATGAGTTCACATAACTGACTTCCATTCAGAACAAACAAGTTGTTTGCTTCATACTCATCAAGTACTTCTATGAGATCACCACAATAGTCCATATCAAACTCATAAAAGTCTTTATACCTTGCGAAGTACTCAGGAAGGCTCTTTGTGAAGCTGACAACATTCACAACCAAGATAAATACTGCAACCAACGCATACACGCCATTTTTCACAAATTGATTGTACTTATCACTCCACTTTTCAAGAACAGTCATGCTCACAAGCATAAGCGGAATCGCACCGATGAGATGATATCTTGCAGTACTGTTAGTCACAAACAGCAAAAGGAAGTTCCAGGTAAATATTGATATAAGCATCACTTCAAATCTGTCAGCATCATCTATTTCCTTGCTCTTTTCCGACTTGTTCCAAGATATACCAAAGGCTCTGGGAATCTTAATCATGCCGATAAACGATATGAATACAATCGCCCATCTGCAACATATCGCAATTCCCGCAGGAGAAACCGTTCTTCCGCCTTTGTAAGCAAAAGGGTTATAAAGCTTTATCAGATCATTAAATACTGCAATAAAGTGCTCGAGGTATTCTGTAGTATATGTCATATTACCGGTATTAGGTCTGATACCAACAATAAGGCATATTACATTTCCTATAAAAGCTACTGCTACTGTGGCAATTATCATAACAGTGCGATATTTCAGCGCATCATCCGTGCCCTTTCTTAATCTGTACATTATCTCGCAGATAACAACCGGGATAATACCGCTTAGGAAAACATAGATTCCACTAGAAATACTATTGATAAAAAGAAGTACAAAGTAAATAAGCAAAAGAGCTTTTTCTAGTACTGATGCCTTTTTCTCTTTTTTCCCAAGCAAAACATATACAAACAAAATTGGAAGCAGTGCCTTATAAACATACTGTCCGCCAAATATGAACATCATATTTGTATATGCAAGCATCCCGAAGTCGTATAACGTAAAAATCGCGACCATAGCCAATAGTCGTGTCTCTTTTCTGGCGCCTACTCTGTCTAAAAGCTTCCAGATAACCACTGCCCAAAGAGCTATGTTAATCACATTGGCAACACCAAAAGCAATGCGAACATTTCCGGTAAGCATATAGATTGGCAATGCAAATAGCGTAGCACAATCAAATTCTCCGGTTGTAATATAATCCCACTGAGGCAGAAAAATACTTTTTTTATCACCCATTTCAACAAGATGCGTTATGATTTTGGCGTAATCATAATCTATAAAAGCTGTATTAGGAAAAAAATTAATCTTAATATATGCAAATGCTTCAAAGCATAGTGTCAAAAGCAAAACTGCCTTAATTACTTTTTTTATATTTTGTTCCAGTAAATTACTAAGCTCCATAGTTCTCTCACTTTCCCTGCTCTCTGGCAACAATATATATTCTCTCACTCTCTTCATCCGGCTCCTTGTGGTTATCAGCATCGATCGCAATCACAAATTCCAGTCCAGCTGCCGCAACGAAGCCCTTCATCTCTTCCAGAGTATATCCCCTCTGGTAATGAGTCTCAGTAAATTTCCTGAAGATCTCTTCATCCTTGGATAACTTCACAAATATAGTCAGGTCATACTCGTTGACATGCTCTTCCTCATGGTAGTAGTTCTCCCAAATGAAGCTGCAATCCTCTCTGTTCTCTGCAATAGTAGCATCGCCTATAACATCCCTGTACTTGTGAAGGGTATTAAAGTCAAAGATAAACACTCCCTTAGGGAAAAGGAAATTGTTCACCAGCTTGAAGGTCTCGATAAGCTCCTCATCCTCCAGCACATAGTTCACACTGTCGCAGACACTGACAATTGTTCCGGCGGTGCAGTACAGATCCAGCTCTCTCATGTCCTGCTCCAGGTACATTATGTTAAGTCCCTGCTCCATGGCCTTGTTTCTAGCAATATTGAGCATATCGGAAGAGATGTCAGTTCCGATTATGTCATACCCTTTTTTAGCAAGAATCTCTGTAAAACTGCCGGTACCACAGCCCAGCTCTACTATGAGATTGCGTTCCTCATTAAGGGCTTCCTCTGTGTTCTCTTCGGCCGCATCCTCTGCTCCGGAATCCTCTGCCTCGATGCCATCACCATTCGCTCCGGGCTTTTCGCCCTCTGCATAGGGCTTTGACACGCCGTATTTCTCAATTAATCCCGCAACAAAATCACCCCATACATCGTATGGGGTTTCATCCATGAAGGTATCATATACACTTGCAAAATCGCTGTATGCTTCCATTCCTACCTCTTTTTTGAAAACTTAACCGAATAATCCTGCAATGATCATTATCAGTTTGGTACCTGTTCCCATTATAATACCGGCGAGAATAACACCGCAAACAACAGCTCTTACACTCTTTTTAAAATCCATATCAAGGATTGATGCAGCCAGAGTTCCGGTCCAGGCTCCTGTTCCGGGAAGTGGTATTCCTACAAACAAAAACAGTGCCCAGTAGAGGCCTTTTCCTGCCTTCTCCTTAAGCTTTTCTCCGCCCTTGTGTCCCTTTTCAAGACAGAAGGTAAAAAACTTACCGATAACAGGCTTATCCTTGCCCCACTCAAGAACCTTTCTTGCAAAGAAAAAGATAAAGGGCATAGGAAGCATATTTCCTATGATGGCAATGATATAGCTCTGAAGCAGCGGAAGGTTATGAGCCACCGCATAGGGTACCGCTCCACGAAGCTCAACAAGCGGAACCATGGAAATAAAAAATACTATAAGATATTCCTTTAACATTAAACAATCTCCTTCAAAACGCTGATAAGCGTATCCATCTCCTCATCGGTTCCGATGGAAATTCTAAGATACTCACTTATTCTTTCAGGCTTATTAAAACGACGCACTATTATATCATGTGCACGAAGATAATCAAATATCTCTTTGCCGGCCATCTTGGGATGACGGGCAAAAATGAAGTTGGTCGCAGAATCTCCAAATTCAAAGCCCAGTTCCTTAAGCTGAATCTTGACTCTCTCCCTTGTGGCCACAACCTTGGCAGTTGTCTCCTCGAAATACTCCTTGTCCTTCATCGCTGCTGCTCCAAGAGTAAGAGACGGCATGTTCATGGTATAGGAGTTAAAAGAAAACTTTGCATCAGACAGATATTTTATCAGCTTCTCACAGCCAAAGGCATAGCCTATACGAAGTCCCGCCAGAGACCTTGACTTGGAATAAGTTCTTACAACAAGAAGATTGTCGTACTTATCTATAAGAGGAAGCGCCGTCTCTGCTCCGAAATCAACATACGCCTCGTCAACGATCACCACCACATCGGGATTACTCTTAATAATGTCCTCAATCGCCTCAAGACCAAGCTTAACACCTGTGGGCGCATTGGGATTGGCTATAACGACACCGCCGTTTTCCGCATGATAATCCGCAGGATCAATAGTAAAGTCCTCATTCAAAGGAATCTGCTTGTACGGAATTCGATACAGATCAGCCCAAACATCATAAAATGAATAAGTTATATCCGGGAACAAAATCGGTTTATCCGAATTAAAGAAAGTAAGAAATGCCATGGAAAGAACATCGTCAGAACCAACTCCGACGAATACATTCTCTTTTTTCACACCATAAAAAGAAGCAATGGAATCCACCAAAATGCTGCAGGTAGGATCCGGATATTTCCTGTAATCATCCAGCTCCGTCTCCTCATAGGCTTTGTAAACCGAAGGCGCCGGCGGATATGGATTCTCATTGGTATTCAGCTTAATGATATTCTTAATCTTAGGCTGCTCACCGGGTGTATAAGGTACAACTTTCCTGACATTCTCTTCCCAGCTCATTTTTCTCTCCTTAGAATAAAATCAACGTTTCCAAGCAAAATCTCCTTAATTATATAAATCTAATGCCATAAAATCAAGCATACTATTGTAGCTCACTACTGCACATCTCAAGGCTTAATTTACACACTGTTCATGGCTCAATGTCTGACGCCCGGCCAAGACTTTTCCGGGGAACCATAATAATTTATCCCGGGCGGAGTTTTGAGCCATAGATCAAGAGGGACCTTTGGAGAGGACCATGAATCTAAGCGAACGAGGGGCGAATATTTCTATCGTTCTGATGTGGAAAACGGCACAGACTTCGGGGAGTTCAAACCTCCCCACCACCCTGAGCGTCCTCCCTCCATAAAAAAATCCGGCGTCTCCGCCGGATTTTCATTCATATATTCAGAAGTATGGTTGTGATGTCATCCTGTAACTGATGCAAGTACGGGAACTCGAATAAATGCGATTGTGCCATGCTTTGTCATATTTACAACAACATGGTCCTTACGGATCTCAGCTGTTGGAAGCTGAACCCAGTTCTTGCCCTGAATCTGATAAACTGCGATATTGTCGCCGGCTTGTACGCCGCTGCAATAGAAATTAACCTTCGCATTGGAGAAGCTTGCTCCCGGTGAACTTGTTGTCACACAGTTAATGAGGCTTCCTCCAAGAGAAGCTGCAAGAGAATTGGCCTGGGTTAACAGCCCCGGATTGGCGCCGGCAATCTTGAAGGTCACATTGCTTCTTCCGCCGTTGATCTCAACATGTCCGCCCTGGGCTATAACATTCCCGCCATAGTTTACGGCATTATTCTTGGTATAAACATCAGGCTGCTGATAAGCTCCGCCGCCACCGCCGCTGCTCTTTGCAGCGGGCTTGCCGGACTGCTGGCTTGCCTTAATGGTATTCTGGAGGCTCTTGATCTGCTTGGTAAGTCTCGCGATCTCTTCCTCCATCTTCTTTATATCCTCTGCCGTTACACTCTTTGATCCTTCCTGCTGATCAGAGCCGGCCGCATAAGTACATAGTGTTGTCGAAGCGAACATCACACAAGCAATCAGTAACGCAAGAATTCTCTTCATTTCTTTTGCCTCCATACTTTTTCATTCTATCTCAGCTATCTATGTTCCATGGTCAAAAGTTCTTACAGCCTTTCTTTTGACCCCATGTCCCTGCTTACTCGGGATCCGAATAATCAACGACTCTGTCCACCGTGCCGTTCATATCCGCCGCAAGACATCCGATAACGACTGTCTGCTTCCCTGTTCCCACCTCATCAATGGTGGATAAAGTAATGATGAAATTCTCCGGCTCAAGGCCTTCTTCCCAGCCCTGCCTTATATTCTTGCCCATGCTCCTGCCGGAATAGATCTCATCGATAAACTCCCGGCATCCCGAAGCATAGGAAAAATCATATTCCTCAATAAGCCTCGTGTTTCGTCTTTGGAACGCTGCCATAACCACATACACCAGCACCGTATCCTCAGTGTAAATATATATATACTGATGATCCTCAAAAAAAGTCCTGTCCAAAAACTGATTCAGATCCGAAAACATGGTCCCGTCCGAAAGTGTCTTGCCGTGAAGAACCTCATTAAAATCGCACATATCCTTTCGGTTGGCGGCCTCTATGTATATCGCTCCGGCAGGGTCCTCGCCCTTAAGAGCATTATGTGTTTTATAAAAAGAATCATCCCCGTCACTGTTTTGCAGAACAGGATAATCTATCCCTGTCCCCGGCACATATATCCAGCCGAAGATATCACTGTTTTCTTCTGTCAGCTTTGGGAAACTCACATAGGAATCCGCAGCAGACTCAGTGAGAACCGCATTCTCAGCCTCATTTGCATCTACCTTTTGCAAAAATCCTATTCCCCCACATCCCGATAAAAGCGCTGCCACCAGCACAGTTACAAGAATATATCTGACAGTTATCCTATCTATGTATTTATATCGGCACTTAATCTCCATTTATTTAGTCCATATTTTCAACTTTTTCATAAAATACTTCGATTATGGTCCTATAGAGGTCATCCTGATCCACATGGAACTCCTCAAATTCGCCGGTCTTCTCGGTTTTGCCGTCTATCATCATAAAATCCGTTGCATCAAAATTGTAATCCCTGATCTCCGGCGCCAGATAACCGATCTCATCGATGGAAATATTGGTCACCATCTTGTTTGAAATAGCAGTAAAAAGCTCCACTGCCGCATTATTGTTTTCTTCAGTGGCGGCTCTTGCTGCCTTTATAAAGCCGTTCAGATACTGGCGCTGTCTCTCCAGTCGCCTGTCATTTGAACCAAACTTATTTAGATCCCTGGATTTCACATAATGAAAGGCTGTCATGCCTTCAAGATGGACCTGTTCTCCCTTTTTCAGGGACTTGTCCCACTTTGTAAGATCCTCCAGGACCGTCACATCAACGCCCCCTACCTGGTCATTGATTATAGGGATAGCACTCATGTTGATGGCGGCATATCCATGTATCGGGAGCTGGTAAAACATGTTGGACACAGCCTTCACCTGGTATTCGCAGGATTCCTCCATACCGTTTCCAAAGCCGTGCTGGGTCGCGATCTGGGCTATAACGGTGGTTCGATACCTTCCGTACTCGTCATACACATCCACGTCCGTCATGCTGTTTCTGTTTATCCCGATAATTTTGATGGATTTGTCATGGGGATTAAGAACCAGTAAAAAAAGTCCGTCAGCCTGTCCGCCGTCTGTTCCCTCGGCAACCTCGGTGACAGTCTCGTCATTTTTGTCGATTCCCATTATCAAAAAAGTCTTGATATCTTCGTTGTAATCGTATACCTCGCCATTGTACCTGATCCAATCAGATTCCCAGCTGGCTCCTTCGGGCGCAGCATCAGCGGCCTCCGACTGAACCATTATCGGCGCAGTCGTAGCAGACTTGGCATCAAGATTCGATTTTCCCAGATACCTCATTGCCTCAATTCCAACAAGGGCTCCTGCCACGAAGGTCATAAGGACTGCCCATACAATGAGGAAAGCTCTGCCTTTTCCGCCCATAGGCACCTCACAAAAAGCTTAGTCTTCCCCGGTCTCTTCCTCCGATGAAGCCTCCGTAGATGCCTCCTGTGCCACATCATTTCCGAAAGTAAGCGCAGGGTATTCTTCATCCTCAATAATGTCGGAAGAGTCGCCGTTATCTTCGATATCCTCGATATCAGCCGGAAATACTCTTGACTGTTTGGTCACATTTCCGCTGTGATCGGCAACAGCATAGTAAACCACCGCCGTCTCTGCCTCTTTGTTAAGGACCACCTTCTCCACAACTATTCTTGAAGTAAGATCTCCGTCCTTGGCATCATAGGCGTTTATACCAATCTTAAGGTCATCATCCTTTGTTTCGGAATCATAGATAAGATCCACTGCTGAGAATCTGAACTCAGGAGCTATCCTGTCACTTCTTCCGTAGGCAATGACAATAAGTGCGATCAGCACTCCGCTTAAAATTGTAAAAAATACCCCCAGTATATTGCTTCTCACTTTTTCCTCCAGCCTTAATCTTTACGGGTTACACCTGCCAGATAATTAAGCTCATCAAGGTCATCCTCATCCGGTGCAGGTTCAGGCGCAGATCTGGTCCTTGGCGTTGTAGCTACATTCTGATTGTCCTCTCCATACCTGCCGTAATACTTGCCATAGTACTTGCCGTAGTATTTGCCGTAATAATTGCCATAGTGGCCATAATAACCTTTGCCTGTAATATCCACCTTATTAAGGACTACGCCCAGCATCTTGGCTCCTGCCTTGTCAAGCTGGTCTTTAACTCTCTGGGCAAACCTGTAGCTGATGGAATTACTCTCAACCACCATTATGGTTCCGTCGCACTGCTTGGCCACAACCGCTGCGTCGATAACGCTTCCCAGAGGAGGTGTATCTATAATAATGTAATCAAAAACCTGTTTCATATTTTCCAGGGCCTTGCCAAATATCCTTCCGCCCAGAAGCTCACTGGGATTCGGAGGCACAGGGCCGCTGAAAATAACATAGAGATTGGGAGTATCCGTCTCACAGATAACGCTTGAAAGTCTCTCTCTTCCAACAAGGCAATGGGTAAGACCCAGGCGGACACTTCCCGTTTTATATCTGCCCACAAGTACGGATTTTCTCATGTCGGCGTCCACCAGAACGGTCTTTTTGCCAGCCTCTGCAAAGGCTCTTGCAAGAGCCATGGCCACTGTTGTCTTACCTTCGCCGGGAGTGCAGCTGGTCACCGATATAACTCTCACATTCTGACCTGAGAACTCAACATTGCTTCGCAGAGTCTTGTAAGCCTCTTTTATCTGATAATTATTCTCGGACTGGCTGAAATGAAGCTTGGCACTTTGCATATTTTCCCCCGTTACTTATGTTTACTCTTCTTTGATTTCTTTTTGTCCATTTCCTCTGTGGTCAGCGGAATCAGCGCCAGAGTGCTCATTCCAAGATATCTCTCCACATCGTCGTTACTCTTGATCGTATCATCCAGCAGATACTCCAGTACAACGAAAAACGCCACCAGCACCGCCCCAAGGAATCCTGCGATCACCGTCCATCTGCCAACGCTTGGACTTGATTTCTCCATGGGCACATTGGCTGTTTCTGCCACGTTGATGGCATCGATATCCATAACGTTGGTGATATGCTCACTGGCAACTTCCCTGATACAGTTGGCGATCTTCATTGCCATGAGCGGATCCTCATCCTTGGCAGTTATCGCCACAATTCTGGTGTCCGAAGGGGTATCAACCCTCAGCACCTCAGACAGGTCGTCATAGGTGGTATCTATCAGATTAAGCCTCTGGATTACCTCCTCCAGAACGTACCTGCTCTTGATCAGCTCCGCATAGTCCTGAGTCAGCTGAGTGGATATCTGCACGTCGGAATATGTAACGGTCTGATTCTCCTCTTTGTTCAGAATATAGATCTTGGTGGTAGATTCATACACCGGATGAATCACGAACTTACTTAGGAATAGTCCCGCAAGAGCAAAGAAGATGCCCGAACTGATGATAAGAAAAGCCCTTGCAAGCAGTACCGCAAACAGTTCTCCAAGATTGATTTCAATGATGTCGTCTTTTTTCCCCATTAACTACCCCTGCTTTTGTCTACACTGAGTTAAATTATGCGTCTATACTATTTCATTGCTGATTACTGACATCGGATTGTCATAAAAAAGCCTGTCGGCGCAGCCTTTGCCGAACTTGCGCTCCATATACTTTCTGCACTCAAGAAGCTCCGGAGCTCGTCTTCCGGTGTCGTGGGCATCGGTGGCCACAAAATGCACCAGGCCGTTCTTGATCAGTTTCTTGGTAAAATGGCTTATTCCAAATCCGTATTTGCCCATCACACTGTTTGCATTGACCTGAATGAGGCATCCCATGTCTATCAGATCATCCACATATGCAGGGTGCGATACCACATCACTGTAGCGCTCCACATGGGCAACTATCGGTATGAAGCCGGCGCCCTGAACCTGATAAAGGGCATTGTGTATAGCTTTGTACGGGTTCGTCGGATGAAACTCAACCAGGACATAATCAGAGTCTGCAAGTGAGCAGATCCTGCCGTTTTCAAGATCTGCCTGGGTCTCATCGCTGTAATATATTTCATTTCCTGAATATAGCTTTATATTTATTCCGTTATCGTCAGCCATTTTCTGGAGTCTGTCCCTGTATACTACGTTGTGCTGCGGGCTGACGTTATGATGCATAGGTTTATGGTGAGGTGTAAGTATCACCCGGGTTATGCCGTTTTTCTCGGCAATCTTCAGCATCTGAAGACTGGTATCGATGTCCGGGGAACCGTCATCCACCCCCGGCATGATATGACAGTGAATATCAATGGATTCAAGCATTACTTACTCCTATTGTAATTTTTGAAAACACGATTTTTACTGAGTTTGTCGCCACCACATCTTTGTAAAGGCGCACAAATATATATGATATATCATATTAATTATACACCCTGTTTTTGACGCCTTTCAACATTGTGTAGGACTTTATAGATTTTTAATCAAGATATAGATTTTTCCTGATCTGCAGCAGAATTCACACTAAAGTCACATTTACTATAGTAATTTATGCGTTGACACATAAGAATTTACGTAGTAATATGTACAAGCTTAATCAATGAAACCATTGACGCCGACAGTTCGTTTGCACCATCCTGTCGTTAAATAAAACCAGGGCTGATCAGATGTACTATGCATTTTGACTGCTCTGCGATCCTTTCGTAGAGCTTTTTTATTTTGTGTGTTCACTATTTCTGACCTGCTCTCGTTTTTAAGTATTATAGAAAAAAGAGGTTAGAAGTAATGATGAATTTGTTTTTAGGTATTCTTGAACTTGTAGTATGTTTCTCAGGTGTCCTTGTGATGGACAAGCTCTTTGGCAAGTACGGCCTTTACACATGGATGGCCCTTGCCGTTATCTTTGCAAATATCCAGGTTGCCAAGCAGGTTGATATCGCAGGTATCTCCACCGCTCTTGGTAATGTAATGTTTGCATCCACCTATCTTGCTACAGATATCCTCAACGAAAAATATGGCGACAAGTCCAGTAAAAATGCTGTTAAGATCGCAGCCGGCGCTCTTATCGCCTATATCGTTTTTGCCCAGTTCTCACTGGCCTTCATTCCCAATTCCTTCGACGCAGTTGACGGAAGCATGAAGACTCTTTTTGCAATGTCAGTCAGGATCACCACAGCTTCAGGTCTTATGTTCATCCTGGCTAACTGGTGCGACGTTATCATCTATCAGAAGCTCAAGCTAAAGACCGGTGGCAAGTACATGTGGTTTAGAAACAACCTTTCAACCATCATCTGCAACTGCCTTGAGAACTTTGCTTTTGCCATCCTTGCTTTTGCAGGAACCTATCCCGTTGTATACTGCCTCACAGTTTCAGTTGCAGGTTCACTTATCGAGATGCTTATAGCTCTCTGCGACACCCCTTTCCTGTATCTCGCCAAGGCTCTTAACAAAAAGTCCGGCATCCTTCTGGAAAAAGGCAGCGATGACAAAGCCGAAGAAAACGCAGAGGTCATCGCATGATCCACGATCTTGTAAGATATCAGTTCGACAATAAGAGCTCTCTTCCAAGGGAAAATGTGCTCCTTGTTTCACTTGGCTGCTCCTGGGGAAAATGTGCTTTCTGTGACTATCAGGATGACAAATCCTCCTCTGTTCTTGCCTGCGATACAGTTAACAAAAAAGTCTTATCACAGGTCCGCGGAACAGAAACAGGAGCTTCCTGCCTGGATGTCACCTGCTCAGCCTCCTATACAGAGCTTCCCTTCACGACAATGAATTACATCAGAGAGACCTGCATCGCCAAGGGAATAGGGACTGTAATTCTTGAGGGCCACTACATCTACAGAGACAGTAATCGCTATTTTACCGACTTCTTTGGAAGTCATGACATCAATGTCATCTTCAGATGCGGTGTTGAGACCTTTGATGAGAACATTAGAGAAGGGCTTCTTCGCAAGGGTCTTCCCGGCGTAACTCCAACGGAGCTGGCAAAGTATTTCGACTGGATCAACATTATGTACGGAATGGATTGTCAGAGCTTTGAGCAGCTGCAAAAAGATATTGAGATCGGCCTTGAGCACTTTAAAAGGATCAACTTAAGTATCTACACCAGTATTCCAAATGGGCCGGGCCGTGACGATGAAGCCATCAGCGCTTTTTACAACAGTGATCTTTACAGAGAATTAAAAAAGAATCCCCGTATCGATATCTTCGATGAGTGGGATGAAAATAACGACCATAACGTAGGGCACGATATCCCCTGACTAACAGGGGCTCGTGCCCTTTTCCTTTGAATATATTTATCTCCATTTATTGATGCTGTCTTTTTCTATAATAACCATCAGCAGATCGTCATTATTAAGCTTGTGGTTTGGATCCACATAAGTCCATTTGCCGCCTACATTCTTGATGGCAGCTACGTTCATATTGTATTTCCTTCTGAGATTAAGTTCTATCAGGTCCTTACCAAGCCATGACTTCTTGGGCGGCAGCTCTATCATGCACAGATTGTCGTCAATCTCAAAGTAGTCGCGAATATACTGGGATGTAAGAATCCTTGCGGAGCGCATTCCTCCCTCTTCCTCAGGGCAGATGATCTTATCAACTCCTACTCTTTTTAAGATCTTACGCATTCTATCCGATGATGATTTGGCTATCACGACAGGAACGCCCTGCTCTTTGGCAATGGAAACGCAGAGAATGCTTGCTGAGAGATTGCTTCCCATACAGGTTATAACTATGTCCATGTTCTGAAGTCCAAGGGCCGATACCTCATCCTCATTGTCCAGATTGACGCAGACCGCCGAAGTCACCTTGGAGGAAATATCTCTGATGACCGTCTCGTTCATATCCGCCACAAGAACGTCCTCTCCCATGCTGTACAGAGCCTCCGCAAGACTCCTTCCGTATTTTCCCAAGCCTAAAACAGCTATTGATTTCTTAGTCATATTATCCGTACTCCAATTTGATTCTGTTATCCTACATAGAAGTTTCCTTCAGAGTAGTTGATTCTGTTATTTCCCGATCTGTTCCTCGAAAAAAGTGCCACCAACGAAATAGGGCCGATTCTTCCAAGGTACATTGCGATTATTACTACAATTTTTCCCGCTCTTCCAAGCGAAGGTGTCAGTCCTCTGGATAGTCCCACCGTTCCGCAGGCACTTACAACCTCAAATAATGCATCCTCCATGGGCACGGGATTAACCACCGACAAAGCGATAGTCAAAACAAAAACTGCCCCGACTCCCACGAATACCACCGCAGAAGCCTTTCTCATGGACTCCTCCGATACTCTTCGTTTAAAGATAACCTTTTCGTCCTGATGCGCAACGTAGGTCCTGACATTCATGATAAGAAGGAACATTGTAACTGTCTTGACACCGCCTGCGGTTCCGATGGGTGATCCTCCAATGAACATAAGAACATAGGCTGCAAGACATGACGCAGGTGATAACCCCGACTGGGAAAAGGTAGTAAATCCTGCAGTCCTTAATGTCACAGATTCAAAAAGGCTGTTGACCAGCTTGCCGCCGATGCTCATATTTCCGATGGTTTCCGGATTGTTGTACTCAAGCCCAAGAAACAACAGCATTCCGCCAAATATAAGTGCCATTGAAAAACTAAGCACCAGCTTGGTATGCTCCGACAGCCTTCCAATCACCATTTTGGGAGTAAATCTTTTTCTTATTCCCTCCCCGGCCTTGTCAATCACATCAAACCATACAACAAATCCGATACCGCCAAGGATTATAAGGAGCATCGTAACTGTCATGACAATCGGGTTATCTTTGTAATCTCCCATACTGTTAGGGCCGATCACATCCATTCCGGCATTGCAAAAGGCTGACACTGAATTAAATATCGCTCTCCACAGCCCCTTCCTCACTCCGAATTCCGGAATAAATACCGTCGCATACAGAATAGCTCCGATTCCCTCTACAATAAACGTCCCCTTCAGCACCTCTCCAAGAAATGACAAAAGCTTGGAATCCGTATTAAGGTTAAAAGCATCTCTAAGGAGCATTCTGTCAGTCAGGGAAAACTTTCTGCCGGTAAGCCTCATCAGCATTGAAGCCACAGCAATCATTCCAAGACCACCTATCTGCACCAGTATCAAAATAACAAGCTGCCCCGCAAAACTCCAGTGCATGTAGGTATCCACAACCACCAGCCCTGTAACACACACCGACGTCGTCGCCGTAAAAAGGGCTGTCAGAAGCGCTGTGGTTTCTCCCTTTGCAGAGCAGATCGGCAGCATAAGTATAAGTGTTCCCACAATTATGGTTAGCAGGAAGCTTGCCGGTATGATCTGAACCGGAGACAGCTTGATTTCTCTTATTTTCTTAAATAACTTCATTTGTACCTCACTTTGATCAGATCATGTCATTTAACAGACATGCCTTAAAGATTATACAGCTTATAGATACGAATGTATATCTTTGCCCTGAGGTACCTGAGTACCGAAAAGCGTTTATCCAATGCAGTAAAATACCGCCTCTCAATCGGTACAGATTGGAGAAGCGGCTCATTATCAGGATTATAATCACCATTCGCCTGCATCGGAAGGTTCCTGGCCATTCCTACAGCCTGAGTGTGGACAAGAAACAGATATTGTTGTTCGAACAGGAGAGAGAGTCGTCGATAATCCCATCTGCCCCCGCCATCACACAGGTTGTGGGAATGGCCGGGAATAAATTCCCGACACATCCTAAAGAATATACTAAACGAATAATGAAGGATTAGTTAGCTTTTCTGGCTGTATAGATCAGTTGTGCTGCATCAAAGGAATCATAGCTGAAGTATACGGAAATACCTTCGTTGGTTACCTCAAAGATATAGTAGGAATAAACCGCTGTGTCATCGTCATAAACAGTCTCGGGGTATTCCATGTAGATGCGGTTGCCTTCCATTTTGGTGCAATAGAAATCATATCCTACAAAACGATAGGACTGCTTTTCGGCATCGAAATAGTCGCCGATGGCGATTCCGCCTGCTTCAGGATCGTTCTCGATAACGATGAAGCCGTCCTGACCGTCAAGGCTGCATTTTTCATACTTGTAGACACCGATAAGTGCATTAAGAAACTCGGTGGGATTGGCAGCTGTTAAAGTAACACCTGTTTCGCCGCCTTCTGCTGTACCGATCAGTTCACCATACTCGCTTGAAACCGATGCGCCGGAGTTGCTCTCATCCAGAGTGTAATCGGATGACACAGTCTGGACATCCTGTTCCTGAACGGCTACAGTGTTCTTTTTGCCACAACCTGCCAGCAGCAGGGTTGATAATAAAGTAATACCAACAATCTTTTTAAATCTAATAAATTTTCTCATAATACCTTCCTCAAATTAATCAAGCTTCATGCCAAACATGTGCTCTTTATACCAGTAGTTGGCTGCATCTCTTCTCTTCTGAAGATCAAGCTCATAGTTGCCGGTCTCCTCTGACCATACAAATCTCTCCCACTTGATGTGGTTCTTGCCGGGCTGACCATACTTACTTGCTTCGTAAGCTGCCTTGCTGGCGTATCTTGCAGGTGACTCATAATTGTGACAAATATAGTCAGTTGCATCAACAAAGTCTGTCATACCCTTAAGCTTCTCTACGCCATCAGCGCCAAGTCTTGTGTACATATCCTTCTGGATAAGGAACTGAATCTGAACATCCAGGTCTGTGGGATCCTTGCCAAGAGACTGTGCAAACTCAAGAAGCGCCTGCTTTCTGTCTCCTCTCCACTGAGCAAGACCAACAGATCCCTGATCTCCTACCAAGGATGTAAGGAAGCCGTGCTCTGCCTCAAGGTTACCAAGGATAGCAGCTGCTGCCTCAGGTGAATATCCTGCGTCGATAAGTGCCTGATAAATCTTATCAGCTGCAGCTCTATCACCTGATGTTACGTAGTTATCATTGATCGGAACATTTCTCATTGTTCCGAATCTGGTAGCAGGGCCTGTCTCACCGGACTGTCCACCCTGTGATGCACCGCCGCCGTTACCGCTGCCGCTTCCACCTTTTTCTTCCTTCTGGCCGCTACCGTTTTCGTTACCATTTCCGTTACCGTTGCCATTTCCTGAACCGGAGCCGCCTTCTTCGCCTTCGTTGCCGACAGGGGGAACAACAGGTACTACAGGAGGAACTGTATTCTGCTTGCCGGTGCCGCTTCCACTTCCGCCGTTGCCGCTTCCTCCATTGCCATTTCCACTGCCGTTACCATTTCCGCTTCCGTTGCCGCTACCGTTTCCATTTCCACCGCCGTTACCGTTTCCGCCGCCGTTGCCATTTCCACCGCCGTTGCCGTTTCCGCCGCCGTTGCCATTTCCACCGCCGTTGCTGTTTCCGCCGCCGTTGCCGTTTCCGCCACCGTTGCCGGGGTCTGACGGATCAACATTATAATTTCCGGGAGCCTTGATATTTCCCTTGATCTCGTCCTCGGTATTCGTATATTCATTAGCTATCTGAGTAAGTGCTGCACCAAACTCCTCTGCCTTAACAGATCTAATCTTTATCTGCTCAACAAGTTGTTCAACTGCCGGCTTAACCATTGCAAGAGACATATCAAGACTGTCGGCTATTTCTTGTGTCTGTGATGATAAATTATCAAGCTCTACTGAAACATTCTGATAAACTGTTGCCTGTGATTTGAGAGTGTCTGGTTTAACTCTAAATGTACTCATGTCATATTACCTTTCGTATGAGGCGTTCTTATGCACAACGCCTATCTGTTTTTTTCTACTGAGCATACTATCATACTTTTTTAAGCAAATGGTCATTTTCTGACGAAACGACATCGAAATCGGACGAATGACACTTTTTTTAATTTTTTATGACTTTTTTGGGTTCCTCGGACGAAGGTCTTAGGAATATTTGTTGGCGGTCTCAAGGGGAGTGGAGTAAGGGGGCGCAGAAGGATAACTGAAATGCTCACCGCTCTTTCGCTTGGATTTATGGCTTTCCCAAAATCCCGCATCGTATCTACGGCTCTAAACTCCGCCCGGAGTATGTTATTATGATTACCCGGAAGGTTATGGCCGGGCGTCAGACAACGAGCCGTGGACAGATACTCCTCGGTCTTTTGACAAACCTCATATATCCGGAATTTGTGCTATACTACATATTAAAAAAGTTATTGAAAGGGGAAAAAGATATGATTAATGGAATGGGTTTAATAACAGGCCTTATCATTGGTGCACTTGCCGGTTGGATTGCCGGAAAATTCATGGACAATGACGGAAGTCTTCTTACTAACATTATCCTTGGACTTGTGGGAGGTTTTGTAGGTAATCTCGTCCTTGGCTTTGTGGGCATTCACGGATCAGGACTCATCGGTAACCTTATTGTTGCAGTTATCGGAGCCTGCATCATAATCTTCGCAGGAAGAAAACTGATAAAATAAACGCCCGCTGATATGGAGGTAATTATGATTCCAAAAGATCCGGTCATGCTACTAAGCTATATGAATATGAAACTTCGAGACAACTACTCATCGTTAGAAGCACTCTTCGATGACCTTGATGTCTCACCCAATGAACAAAAAGAAATCCTAGACCGCCTAAACAGCCTAGGATACACCTACAACCCTGAAACAAATCAATTCAATTGATTTGTTGAGCCCTCATTATATGATATACGAATTGCTCCATGACTAAAGTCATTTTCGCAATTCTGCAAATATTCGGAAACCGCTAATTTACTGCGTAAATTGCTTATTCCTCATATTTGTTCGGGTCATAAAGTCAAAATGCTTAACATGCAAGCATGTACGCATTTTTGACTTTTGAC